>CAVETY010000012.1:0-108723 GCA_963618945.1 Bacteroidaceae bacterium | reverse complement strand
TCATTAATATTCATTTTGTTAAATCTTACATATCGAACAATTATACCGTTGCAAATTACGAAAAGTGCCGTTCATGCGAAATGATGAACATTTGTATTCTCGCTATGTGTTTATTTCATGCTACAGCATTCTTATTAGATAATTTCGCTTCGCACATTTTTGTAACCGATTGTTATTAATATCCGAACACCAAAGCGCACAGCGGGAACAGGAGGGCGATGGCCTTAATTTGGCGAGCAAACCGGGCGGACCGGGAAGCCATAAGTGCGGTAGAAAGGATATGGAAGTTGGGCGCCTGATGATGTTGACTCATGGATAAGATAAAGACCAGAGGCATAAAACGAGTTGTCCGAGTAAATGTCCGAAGACCAGTAATAGCCGATATTTTCAACACTCACATACCTGTGGCCAGAGCGGCGCCCTGCCACAGGAAGAAAAATTTCATTCCCATTCGGCCCCTCAACGTAAAAGCCGTAGTTACGTTTTGCGCCATGACTGCGCCCCCACGTCCACTTGCATTTAGAACAGAGTTCATTTATCTGCTTTTGGGTCGGCATTCGCCAATTTCCGCCCCAATTGACATACGCCGCATCGTCAAGGAGTTCAAGATGATCCTTACCATCACCAGTGAAACACAAGATTTCACTGCCATAAATGTCACGTTCACCAGTAGATTCATACCAGGTATTTTTCACCAAACCGTCTGGAACCTGATATTTACTCATAGTCTTAACAGAATCCACCTCAGCGTAGCGATACGTCGCTAAGTTATAAACCGCTTTAGGTTTCACCTCGCCCCACGCAAAATACCAACCGAAATCACCGGCATACTCACTCCCGATATTGCGATCCGCCCAAAGCGTACCACTGGGCAAACCAAGATCAACGACCTTGCACACAGGGGGCTTGGCATCTTTTGAATCCTCAAAGAATCCTGCAGACCTAAGCTTATTAAAACCCCAAAAGACAAAAACGAGCAAAAAAAGCGGTGAAATCCTTATATTTTTCATAGTTTGAAAAAGAGACAGTTTTAGACTATAACGAGACAAATCTAATAATATTTAGCCCACCACACAAGAGCAACAGCTCTTGCAGCACTCCTCACCAAAGAACGGACGCAAAACGAGACTTCTTTGCCGATTGGCGCATTTTTTCGTAAAATTGTGCTATCAACCTCTTTATAGCATCATCAAAAATAGACTATGCGCCACTAAAAATAAAATGTTAATAATTAAGCGCATAGAGCAACAACCTACAAAATGAAACAGATTCTGACGACAACAATCTTGACTGTCATCGCATGCCTCACAGGGGCATGGATTGAGTCACAAGATGCAACCGAGCCACATGGGCCGTCTACGCTTACAGAGCGGCCACGCATCCTTATCACGACAGACATTGGAGGCACAGACCCGGACGACAACCAGTCCATGATGCATTACCTTCTCTACAGCAACGAGTTCGACTGCGAGGGGCTGATCTCGTCACCTTCATATGGTGACGGGAATGCAGCAGAAATAATCCGCATGATTGGGCTTTATGAACAGGACCTGCCCGCTTTGAGGCAACATGCGGAGGGGTGGCCAGAGCCTGACTATTTGCGCTCAATCACAAAGCAAGGGCGTCATGGGGCAGCCCCTCTATGCGGATACTCGAACAGCACAGAGGGATCCGACTGGATTGTCAAGTGCGCAAGGAAAGAAGACGCACGACCCTTGTATATATTGGTCTGGGGAGGCCTTGACGATGTGGCTCAGGCTCTTCATGATGCGCCAGACATCGCCACCAAGATACGCATCAATTGGATTGGCGGGCCGAACAAGAAATGGAGTCTGCCAAGCTACTGCTACATAGTGGAGAATTTCCCGAACCTTTGGTTTATAGAGGACAACGAGTCATACAGGGGTTTCATTGCCAATAGGAAAGACACGGGGAAATATCATGCGGGATTCTATGAAAACTTTGTAAAGGGAGCCGGTCATTTAGGTGCTGATTTCTACAACTATAAAGAGGGTCTGCCTAAACTGGGTGACACCCCTACCCTGCTCTACATGATGGATGGCGCCCCAGCCATTCCCGAGAGAGAGTCCTGGGGAGGCTCATTTGTAAAAATCAACCACAGCCCACGAGCCGTGTTCACCAGACCGACAACAGCCCAAGACACCATTAGGCGCGACGGCATAATAGAGTGGCGTTTCAAAGGTCCGCGGCTGAAAAAAGGCAGCTATCAGACAGTCAAGGCGCAATGGGCCTCGGGTGCGGACAATGAGGTCGGCTTCCTTACCGTCGATAAGCAGAAATGGCCAGTATACTACTTGGGCAGGGGGCGTTACATGTGCCGATATGCCACATATAAGTGCGGTGTCATCAGCTACAGCATTGACGCGGAAATTGAGGGCTTCCCGAGCCAAAAGGGCGAGTTCTTTGTTGAGAACGTTTTCCCCGGCAAACAGACATCCACAGATTACCACGTAGGCGCGACATGGTGGAGCGACCGCACTGAGCCTGCTCTTTATTCAGAAAAGGGTAAATGTCAAGGAGCAGTGACAGTCAGCAAGTGGCGCGACCAAGTTATGGAGGACTGGGAACAGCGCTGCGGATGGCTGAGGTGAAGACAGCACTGCACTACGTTATGACAAATGAGGTCCATTTGGCAATAGCCAATGGACCTCATTTGTTTAATGTAAGCAAGGATTACTCTCGAAAAGAAAATTTGGCGGTCGAGCTATTAGGCCAATATTTTACTCTTTTGAGCTTTTACTTCCATCTTTAATATCTTTCACGCCAGCAAAACAACGGCCCAATAGATCAAACTCATTCCATTGACACAAATAGCCAAACCCGCCCCCCCAAAAATCAGTTCTTGGCGGTGTTCGCTAAAAAGACTCCGAGGAGAATGAGGCCAGAGCCGATAAAGGCGAGCGAAGTCATAGGCTCATTGAGGGCCACGGCACTCGCCACGACGGTGGTCAGCGGATTGAGGTATACATAGTTTGTAGCCTCGATGGCTCCGATTTGCTTTATGACCCAGCTCCACACCACAAAACAGGCGAATGAGGCCACAAAACCAAGGAAAATGATGTTGCCCCACACGGCAGGCTGACAAAGCATTTCAAAATCGGCGTGCCACGGATCCCATGCGAAGAAAGGCAGGACGGTGATGATGCCATAGGCGAAGACCTTGCGAGTGAGGAAAACCGCACTATACCGCCCATCGGACACCCTCTTGATGAGCAGACTGTAGGCCGCCCAGCAAATGGAGGCGACAAGTGCCAAGAGGTCGCCAGCAGGATTAAGGTGGAGGACAAACTGACCATTGAAAATGACGACGGCCACGCCAACGAGAGCGACGAGAGAGCCAGCCACAAGCCTTGCGGAGAGCGAGACGGAGTGCGTAAACAGCCTGCCGAGGACAATTGTAATGAGTGGCGCCGTGCAGACAATGAAAGAGACATTATTGACGTGCGTCAGCCCCACGGCCACATTCTCCGCGACAAAATAGAGAGAGCCGCCAGTCACACCGAGGAGGACAAAAACAATCTCATCGCGCAAATTGTCCGCCCAAAGCCTCAAAGACTTCCGCCCATGGAAAATCTCAAACGCCCAGATGCAGACATAGGCAATGGCGAAACGGAGGAGAAAAAGCTCTGTGGCATGGAGGCCGCTGCTGACGGCATAGCGAGTGCTGACAAAAGTGACACCCCAAATAGCCACAGTGACCACGCCCAGGACATGGGCCAATATTTTCTTATTCATTAACTTGTGATGCAATGCTTCTATCGCCGCACCAGCACTACGGGCTGACGGCGAACCGCGAAAGTAGCAAAAAGTCATCATGATAGGCAAGAGAAGCGGGTATTCTGACAACAAAACTGAAATGGATGCGTAGAAGAGGTAAAGTGGGTGTAGCAGTTTAGCGACTGATATCAAAGAAGGACGGTGGCAATCTTTTGTCTGCCACGAAAAGTCAAAAAAGGGACTTGTCAGCCTTTCTTTTCTTACCAATTTGTTTAATTTTGTGACGTTTAAATATAAGTGTCATCTCTACAATGAGTATATTTAGTTTCCTGTTCGGTGGCAAATACCCCGAGACCAGCAAATATGAGGCGCAGTTGGCGCAAGCCAAGAATGATTTTGGCAAGTTCAACCAGATAGCCAAGGGTGCCGACTTGATGACCTACGAGGAGTTGAAGAAGACGACCGCTACAGCCGACTTCAAGAACCGGGTAGACCACCTGAAGAATGACCGATACAAAGGCACTTCTGAATACCAGAAAGAGCAGGAGCTTAAGCAACTCGCAAAAAGCAGCGACATAAAGGGCTACCTGAAGTTCGTTGCCTCAGGTGACGCCAAGAAGGCTGACGCCGCCATTGCGAGCGAGGCTTACAAGGAGTTCCTCGCATTGGAGAAGGTTGTCAGCACCTCTGATTTCAAGGCAAAGGCTAAGGTCAGTGGCAGCGAGGAGGCTAAACAGCTCGCCCGTTTCATCCAGTTGAAAGGTGACACGACAGTCAAAGCTGCCGTATCATTCGCCAAGAGCAGCGCATACGCCAACTATAAGAAGACGGCAGGCTCTGACCGCCTCAAGAAATATGAGGCCTTGACCGAGTATGTCAAGACCCCGGATTTCATCAACAAGAAGAAATACCTCGAGAACAAGAACCGTTTCAAGGAGAGTGAAGAGGCCAAGCAGCTTGCTATTCTCGCCAATTTGGAGAAGAGCAAGGACTTGAAGTGGTATTTCGCAGCTCTTAAGGCCGGTACTTTCAAGGATGCGGACAAGTGGGAGCTCAAGTTCAGTGACGAGTTCGCAGGTCAGAAAGTGGACAGCCAGAAGTGGTTGAGCGGTTACTACTGGGGCAAGAAGACGGCTGGCATTGAGTATAGCCTTGCCGATGAGCGTCAGGCTTTCACTGAGGCCAACGCAAAGGTCTCTGGAGGTGTTTTGACAATCTCCACACGCCCTGGCGACGCCACCGGCACCGTCTGGTCTCCTGAGGCATTAGGCTTCGTCAAAAAGAATTTCGAGGCTTCGTCTGCTGTTATCACTTCAGGCGACTCGTTCCGCCAGAAGTTCGGCAAGTTCGACTTCAAGGTGAAGGCCACTGGCGCCATGGCACCTGTCTTCGCCAACATCTGGTTGAGCAGCGACAAGAACAAAGAGATCAACGTAGCTACTTTTGGCAAGGGCAAGGGTGTTACTCTTGGCGCAGGCCAAAACATCAAGGCTGTCGATGATGTCAAATATTCAACAGGTTACTTCATCTACACACTTGAGTGGACTCCAGAGAAGCTCACTTGGAAGGTTAATGGCGTAGAGGTCTACTCTACAACCCAGAACGTTCCACAGGAGGAGATGTACATCTGCATGGGCTCTAACGTGGTTGGCGACGGCAAGATTGGCAATGCCGACATGTCAATCGAGTGGGTCAAGGTGTATGACGCAAAAGCTAAATAGTAAGCCTTGCGACCGATAGTCGGAGTCAATCCCTGATAAATTACAGTTGCGCTTCGTTAGTCTGAAAAAGGCTGCGAGGCGCAATTTTTTAGACCATAACCTGTAAGAAAAAGATGCTCAACTGGTCTACACCGATTGAAGTCGGGCGCAGCCGCGTGCAAATATCATTCTTACGCCCCTTGCTCATATTGGGCAGCTGCTTCGCAGACAATGTGGGCGGCAAGATGGCGTCTGTAGGATTTGACGCGATAGTCAATCCGCTCGGCACAACATATAACCCGATGTCCGTCTGCAACACATTGGAGCGAATAGCCTCGGGCCGCCCGTTTGAAGCAGACGAATGTACGACCATAGGCGCAGGAGACGGACGGATATGCACATTTGACCACCACACCCGCAACGCCCGCCCCACGGAAGCCGAGTTCTTAGCCGACGCCAACGAAAGCCTCGCAAAAGCCCACGAGCATTGGCTACGGACTGAACTGGTTATTGTGACCCTTGGCACAGCATGGTGCTTCCGCCACAACGAGACAGGCCGCGTGGTGAGCAACTGCCTTAAGCATCATCCCAATGAGTTCACCCGTTTCCGTTTGACTTATGAGGAGTGTAAGGCGGCGACGGAAAAGATAGTGTCATTGGCCGAAGGGCGCGACATAATATTCACAGTGAGCCCTATTCGCCACAAGGTGGACGGGGCGCATGGAAACCAGCTGAGTAAAGCTACACTTCTGATGGCTGCGGACGCCACTGTTGAGGCGCACAGGGACCAAACGGACTACTTCCCATCATATGAAATAATGATGGACGAGTTGCGCGACTACCGTTTTTATGCCGATGACATGGCACACCCCACCCCATTGGCCGAGAACTATATCTTTGAGAGGTTCATGGACTTCGGACTGCCAAATGAGGAACGCCCCTTGCTGACTGAGGGCATTAAGGCGGAAAAGCGGATGAGGCACAGAGAGATGCATTAAAACGGCAACGCCATTTTACCAAGCAGAATAACGAGTAGAGCCCCAAGATGACAACCATCATCTCGGGGCTCTCTTCGTCAATATGAAACTATCAAACGGGAATAAAAATACTATTAGAATCGAACCATGAGTTCGCAGACCAGTTTGTCATGGTCTGACACGCCAATGGATGCACTGCTCTCATGCGGATAGATGTACTTCTCGTAGTTGAGACGGACATCGGCCTGGAATGGAGAGCCGAGACTGAAAGTAAGGCCAGCGGTCACGCGATGACGCTCATAGTCATTGACATACAGCTTACCCTCATCATTAACCTTGCCATCCGAGTGGTCACTCATATAGTCCCATCGGACGAGCGGGGAGATCTTGCGGAAAATCTTAGAGTCCTTTGTCCACACGTTTCGGCAGAGGAAAACATCGAAAGTGTTGACGTTATCAAAAGCGTCATCCTCATAAGTCTTGATGAGGTACTCGACCTCGGCATGCCAATTATCGTTCTCGAAGAAAGAACCTATTTGGAACATCCGGACGTCAAAATTGCTTGGGCGAGTCTTCTGATAAGAGGTGGTAACGTTGAATTTATTGAACTTGAACTGCGCCTTGGCAGAGCAGTTGAAATCGTCAGTCCAGAAATTCTTTTGACCAGTCAATCCCGAGCCATTGAAGATGCCGGCCTCAAGAATGATGGGCAGATTGGTAGGCAGAACCCAGCGGAGGCTTGCGCCCACGTCTCGCACATTACCCACCTGCTTGGCGAGAAAAGAGCGGTTGGCGAAATACTGCTGATGCGGACTGCGATGGGCATCGATGGTGAACGGGACACGGAACTGGCCTATTGTGAAAGCTACGCCCTTGTCCTTGCCAATCCGGCCATAGGCATCCAACATCTTGATGGAACCCTCGTCAGAGAGGTCAATCTCAGCCTTATAGGCCACGTGCTTCGTCACATTGCCAGAAAGAGAGAAACGCGCGTTGCGCACCTCGAAACGGGCGTCATCCTCAGAGGGCTGCCACTCGAACTTGCCGCGGACAGTTCCGTGGACGTGGACAGAGAAATCAGGGAGAGCCTCGATGATAGGCTTCTTGGCCACAACAGAATCCTGCTGAGCGAAGGCGCAGACGCCATCGGCCTCGACCAAAGCCGCCATTGCGAGACAAGGCAAGAGATAGCGGTTGAACATCTTCTTCATAACAATCAATTTATGAACGGTTAGCTGTTAACGTGATATTGGTTATAGAGCTTTCGCACAATGCCGTCAATGAGACCGATGCGCGGCACAAAAGTCTGGTCGATGTCGCAAGTCTGCGCCACAGTGTTGAAAATCTGCAGGGCAGGGACAATAACCTCGGCTCGGCTCTGATTGAGGAAAAGCTGCTCCATGCGCTCGGTGACAGTCATCTTGCGCGTCTGATTGTAGAGTTCCTTCAACTCCTTCGTCTTGATGGCCTCCTTGCGCTTCTTCTCAAGCATCTTGTGAATCTTATTGATATTGCCGCCAGAGCCTATTATAGCCTGGGGTTTCCACTGCTTGGTCACTTGAGAGAGCCATTTGTCAAAGCGGTTCCACTCCTCGGGATCCGCTGCGCCGGAGATTATCCTCACAGTCCCGAGTCGGAAAGAACGCTCATCTGCCTTGACGCCATTGGCATAGACCACGACCTCGGTGCTGCCGCCGCCCACGTCGACATAGAGATAAGTCTTTTTCTTGTCCAATATGTTCTTGAGTCCACCTGCCGCAAAAATCGTATCAGCCTCCTCGTCACCTGAGATGATATCGATGGAGACGCCCGAGCGCGAGCGCACAAGGTCAACAACCTCCTGCCCATTCTCGGCCTCGCGCATGGCAGATGTGGCGCACGCACGATAGTCGCGCACGCAATAGGCCCTCATAAGGGCAGCGAAGCCCGTCATAGCGTCAACCAAAGCCTCTGTCCTCTCCAAGCTGATGCGCTTGCGCATGAAGACATCGGCGCCAAGCCTGATGGGGACACGGACGAAAGCCGCCTTTTTGAACTCAAGGCTGCCATCATCATATTGCTCGGCGTAGTTGATGAGCAGGCGGATGGCATTGGAGCCTATGTCAATAGACGCGTAGGTCTCTGTATTCATTGTCACTTATTTCTTTGAGGTCAGGGATTTGTAATAGTCATAGAGTGCAGTCTGGCTGCGAAGAGGAGTCACGCCCTCAGGGCATGGCACGTAAGAGTTGTGCTCCTGATCGGCGATGTCACGCGCCTTGACGTTATCAGACCACTGAATGTCAAAGACATCCTGAAGTATCTTCTGGATAGACCTGTCGAAAATTGGGGTCAAAACCTCCACACGTCGGTCGAGGTTGCGCGCCATCCAATCAGCACTGCCAATGAAAGTGCGCTGGTCACCTCCGTTGCAGAAGATAAAGACACGGGCATGCTCAAGATATTTGTCCACAATGGAGACAGCCTTGATATTGTCACTCATACCCTTGACCGAAGGCATCAGGCAGCAGGCACCGCGCACAATGAGGCGGACCTCAACACCAGCAGCTGCGGCCTCATAGAGGCGTTCGATCATCCGCTCGTCAGTGAGCGAGTTGCATTTGGCAAAGATGAAAGCCGGGCGTCCCTTTTGCGCATTCTTCTTTTCTCGCTCAATCAGATCATAGAACTCATCGCGCATGTAATAGGGCGAGACGAGCAGGTGCTTATACTTGAACCTCTTATGGCTGTTCATGAGGAACTGGAACACGTTTCGCACGTCATCGCAGATGCCCTTGTGAGACGTCAGTAATCCGAAATCACCGTAAATTCTGGCGGTGTCCTCATTGAAATTGCCTGTGCCGACATAGGCGTAACCGCGGAGGCGGCTACCCTCCTTGCGCTCCACGAGCACAATCTTGCTGTGCACCTTCAGATCCTCGATGGCGTAGATGACGCGCACACCATTGCGTTGCAGCACATCAGTGTTCTCAATGTTCTGTTCCTCATCAAAGCGCGCCTTGAGCTCGACAAGCACACTGACATTCTTGCCATTGCGTGCGGCATTGGTCAGGGCGTTGATGACCTTGCTGCGCTCCGCCGTGCGGTAAAGAGTGATGAAGATATTCTCCACCGCCGGGTCGATGGCTGCCTCGCGGAGAAAATCTATGAAATGCTGGAACGAGTGGTAGGGATAGTTGAGGAAGATATCCTTCTTCTGTATTACGCTAATGATGCTGCTGAAAGGCTTGACATCGGGATGCTGGAGCGGCAGGGGGTTGACAGTGAGAAGGTCTTTGCGGACCTTGGGGAACTTGGTGAGATCCTTCATCAGGTGATATTTACCACCGGGCGCAAGCATACCATCGCGATTCAACTTAAGGCGCGTGGAGAGCAGATTAAGCAGCCCCTCAGGCATCTCGGCATCATATATGAGTCGGATTGGTGAGCCATAGCGACGGCTCTCGACACCCTCGGCGATGCGCTCAAAGAGGCTCTTGGAGACATCCTCGTCAATGGCCAATTCCGAGTCGCGCATCAACTTGAATGCATGAGCCGTAATGTGGTCATAGTCGAACATGAAGAAGATCTCATCAATCATGAGACGGATAATGTCATCAAGGAAAATGACATCGTGACGCTCCTTTCCATCCTTAGCCTCCTTGCTGACATCGGGCGGCAGGACGACAAAGCGCGGGCAGGCCGAGCTGACCGGAATTCTGACAATGGCGTAGACCGGGCTTTTCTTGTCGCCATCGGTTGTCATGCAGACACCGAGGTAGATGTTGCCGTCGGGCAGGAAAGGCATCTTGCCATTCTTGTGGAGAATGAGCGGGACGAGGCGCTGAGACACCACATTGGCGAAATACTCCTCACAAAACTTCTTCTGGTCGGGCGTAAGCTCCTTCTCATTGACCACATATATGCCCTCCTCCTCCATCTCGGACAAGATGGCACGGTATGTCTTAGTGAAGGCCTCTTGCCCCTTGTTGGTCCGCTCCCTCACCGCGGCGAGAAGCTCAGCGGGGGTATAACCACCCAAAAGTTTAGATGTCTTCTGCTTACGAGACGAGACCAGCCTCATGATGTTCGCCACGCGCACCTTGTAAAACTCGTCCTGGTTGTTAGAGAAAATGCCAAGGAACTGAAGTCGGGACAGGAGAGGCACAGTGTGATCTTGCGCCTCCTGCAAGACGCGCTCGTTGAAAGAGAGCCAGCTGATCTCGCGGTTGTTATAAAGGTATTCCATAATAGTTTCTATTGACAAGGCAAACATAGACCCATGAGGTTTCACGCATGCGACACACTTGTTACAAATGCGTGACAATGGATTAAGCGGTTAATTTAAACCACGATGAGTGATATTTTTCAACTTTAATGTAATACCTTTGTAGGGTACAAACACATTAAAATAGAAGACGACAAGTGGAAGATTTCAGTTTCATTGCATGGTGCCTCGACCACCTGAACTATTGGACCATCACCCTGCTGATGACTATTGAGAGTTCATTCATCCCTTTCCCGAGCGAGATTGTCGTTCCCCCTGCCGCATACAGGGCAGCCACGTCACCAGACCTTAATGTTTTTCTGGTCGTCCTATTCTCCACCCTCGGAGCCGACCTTGGAGCCATAATAAACTATGTGCTGTCACGAACCCTGGGACGCGTGGTGATTTACAAATTTGCCGACAGCAAAATAGGCCACCTCTGCCTGCTCGACCACACTAAGATAGAGAGCGCGGAGAAATATTTTGACGCGCACGGCGCCGTCTCCACTTTCGTGGGGCGTCTGATACCAGCCATACGCCAGTTGATATCAATCCCCGCAGGCTTGGCAAAGATGAATTTTGGCAAGTTCATCCTCTTCACCACCCTCGGCGCCGGCATATGGAACTCAATCTTAGCCGCGGCGGGCTATATGATGGCCTCTGTTGTGAGCGAGGAGGAGATGCTCGCCACCGTGACCAAGTATAACGACGAGCTGAAGATAGCGTGCGGCATCATCATTGTCGCAGTAATCATATTCCTTGTCATCCGTCATTACATCAAGAAAAAGAAGGCAAATGAATAGTTTAGCACAACTGATTGCGGAGCGTCGCAGTTGCCGCAAATTTACAGACGAGGCCATATCGGCCGAGGATATCAAGCAGTTGAAACGTGCGGCACTCTCATCGCCCACGAGCAAGAACTGCAAGTCTTGGGAGTTCGTCTTCGTTCAGGACAAAGCGACCATAGAGGCTTTATCTAAGAGCAAGGAGGGCGGAGCGGCCTTTGTCGCAGGCGCCCCACTCGCCATCCTCGTGATGGGGAATACCGCAAAGACGGACATCTGGGTTGAGGACGCATCCATCGCGGCCAGCTTCCTGCTTCTTCAGGCAGCCGACCTCGGTCTCGGAGCGACATGGGTGCAACTTCGCGGAAGAGGCTTCGCAGATGGCCGCAAAGCGCAAGACATTGTACGCGGATTGGTTGGCACCCCTGAAGGTGTCGAAGTCCTCGCCATTGTGGCAGTTGGTCATCCCGCAGAGAGCCACCGTCCCTACTCTGACGACCGCCTCCCTTGGGATCAGGTTCACGACGAGAAGTTCTAACCTGCACGTCGAAGGGACATAGAGACCCTCGAGAAAAGATAAACCTCAGCGATTTTGCGTATGATTTGCAAAATCGCTGAGGTTTTTTCTTATGTGTAAGACAGCTTTGTTGTGTGTCCTTTAGGTCGCTCGGCTTGAATTATTAAGCTGATATGTCGCCTTTATAGACCTCCTCGGCCATAACCGCCGCGCCATCTGGGACAAAATGCCGAACCGACATTCCATGAGCTACCCATTGGCGAATCATAGTTGACGAGATGTTGAGCAACGGGGCCTCTTTAAGCAACGTTACCCGTCCACCCATAGCCTCGACCACAGACGTGTCCGTAGTCTCACCAGGACGGGGGTAGACAATGAACTCGCGGCCATTTATCAGCCTCTGCGCCTCACACCAACGTGGCAAACCCGCCAAGTTGTCACCACCCATCATTATGACGAACTGACGCCCAGGGTTCTGTTCCTCAAGCGCAGTGATGGTATTGATGGTATATGAGGGTATTGGCAAAGACAACTCAATGTCGCAGACTGAAATATGTTCATCCAATTCAGTCGCCAACCTCGCCATTTGGATGCGTTTTTCAGCATCGGCCAAACCCGCTACTTTTTTAAACGGGTTTTGAGGGCTGACGACCAACCATACGTCATCGACACCACAGTTGTTTAGCACGTACTGCGCCAACATGAGGTGCCCATTGTGAATGGGGTTGAACGAGCCGAAGAAAAGAGCAGTGCGCTTAGTCATTGGCAATGAAAGCCCTTACCTTTTGCTCTGCCTCGGCTTGCGCAGTAGCCAAATCATCATTGACCACAATGGTGTCAAACTGCGAGGCGTAGGTCAACTCCTCGCCTGCTTTTGCAATGCGTTGCTCAATTTTCTCGGGGCTATCCGTTCCGCGGCCAACCAGTCGACGGCGAAGCTCCTCTATTGAGGGCGGTTGAATGAAGACAGTAAGAGCCTGTGAGCCAAAAATCTTTTTGAGATTGAGACCTCCCTTGACGTCAACATCGAAGACTATGGTATGTCCTTTGCCCCAGATGCGCTCAACCTCACTGCGGAGCGTGCCATAATAGCAGCCTTTATAAACCTCCTCGTGCTCAACGAACTCGTCGGCAGCTATGCGACGCTCGAACTCCTCGGTTGAGAGGAAGTAATACTCCACGCCATACTTCTCGGAGCCGCGAGGGGCGCGACTTGTCGCCGAGATTGAGAACTCGAGGCCAAGGTTGAGAGAAAGCAGATAGTTGACAATGGTGCTCTTGCCGCTGCCAGAAGGAGCTGAGAAAATGATAACCTTTCCCATTGGAATATGAGGATTTAGAGAGTTAGAGGACATTGAGCACCTGCTCCTTAATCTTCTCAAGCTCGTCCTTCATCCTGACGACAAGCCTTTGCATCTCAGCCTGATTGGCCTTAGAGCCGAGGGTGTTAATCTCGCGTCCCATCTCTTGCGCAATGAAACCGAGCTTCTTGCCGGCATCGGCATCCGTGTCAATGGTCTCGCGGAAATACTTGATATGGTTGGCCAATCGGACCTTCTCCTCGTTTATGTCAAGCTTCTCAATGTAGTATATGAGCTCTTGCTCCAGGCGGTTCTGGTCCACCTTGTCCTTGGCAATGATCTCGTCGAGGTTGCTCTGGATACGGGTCTTGATCTTCTCCACCCTCTCCTTCTCATACTTGGGAACCTCAAAAGAATAATTCTCAATGAGGTCAACGTGGCTGAGCAAATCCTTTGCCAAAGCCTGCCCCTCTTGCTGACGGAAACTGATGAAATTATCGGTAGCCTCACGCACGCAATCCATCACCAGCTCCCACTCCTTCTCATCGAGTTCGGGCTGCTCAAC
Organism: Bacteroidaceae bacterium; assembly: GCA_963618945.1. Lineage (GTDB taxonomy): Bacteria > Bacteroidota > Bacteroidia > Bacteroidales > Marinilabiliaceae > W3P20-009. Next base: position 94,894 of record CAVETY010000012.1, on the reverse strand, counting down.
CTTGACGACGTCGGGCAGCGACATGATGATCCTCATGAAGTCGGTCTCACCCTCCATGCCATTGGCGGCCTTGATGGCTGAGAGTTGCTGGTAATATTGGCGAACAGCGTCCTGATCGATGCGAGCGACGCGCTCAGCCTGCTGAGTCTCGCAGAACATGGCGAAGTCGACCTTGCCGCGACCGATTCGGCCGGCGAGATAAGAGCGGACATCCAATTCCTTCTCACGATAGAAACTGGGGACACGCATGGCCAAATCAAGCTGCTTGCTATTGAGGGACTTGATCTCGACCGTTATTTTTTTGTTTGGCAACTCTTTGACGGCCTTGCCATAGCCGGTCATTGATAATATCATCTTAGTTCGGTAAGTCAGGTTATTGTTGTTTGAGAGCGCACTCTCGCCTCCACAAGTCGGCAATTATTCCGTCAGAGAGGCCATCGGAGGGTATTTCGATACTCTTGACTCCGAGGGCGTCGGCAATGGTCAGGAATATGTCGGCGGCTGGGACTATGACATCGGCTCGGTCGGCCTTAAGTTTATAGTTGACCATTCGTTGCTCGACAGTGAGGGATTTCAGTTCGTCACGCAACTGCCTTAGCGTCTCGACACTCATGCTCTGCTCGGCCATATCGCGTTCTTGCGCCATTCCGAAAAGCTTGTTTATGTTTCCACCGGCGCCGATGATGACCGCCCCTTCCAATTCGTTGACGCCTTTCTCCGACATATGTCGGTCCGCCATGCGATGGAGAGACGCTGCCAATTCAGTCATCCATGTGGGCGAGACCACATTGTTGATTATCTTGACAGTGCCTATGGGATAAGACCTGCGCTCAACAGTCTTGCCACCACTGACGATGGAAACTTCGGTGCTGCCGCCGCCCACATCGACGTAGACCAGCTTGCGCTTGTCTGACGGGGAGCGAAGGCTACTGACTACCTCGGCCTCCTCCTGTCCGCTGATGACCTCGATGTTAAAACCCGTGGCCTCGCGGACTTTCTCCACGACCTTGTCTGAATTGGAGGCCTCGCGGAAAGCGCAAGTCGCGCAAAATCTGCGGTGTGACTCAGGGACGCCATAGATGCCCAACACGAGGCTATAGGCGCGCATCAGATCCACAAGGTCGTGCATCTTCTTGTCAGACACGAACCCTTGCGTGAAAACCTCCTGCCCCAAACGGAGAGGGACGCGCATGGTGACCGCTTTGCTGAAGCGGCCAGTCTTGGCATCGTCGAGGCGTTTGATGAGTAGGCGGACAGCGTTGGAGCCTATGTCCACGGCCGCATAGTGAGAATATTCCATAAGTGATTGAGCAAGGCTCCTCGTGTTAATTGTGGGCCAGGCAGCGCAAACAATGGGCTTGCCGCCATGCCACAGAGTCGCTCTTTCGCAAGTGTAAAGTTAATGAGAATTTCGCTATATGCAGACATAAAGAGCCTCCAAACATGGGCATTATGAAACACATGCGTCAAGACGATTGCCGTTCGCCCAATTCACTCGTGGCATAGTCTACAAACTGAACTACTTTTTGCTAACTTCGCAGTCATGACATCAACAAAAAAGACAAGAGTGGTTGTCGGCCTCTCAGGAGGCGTGGACTCAAGCGTGGCAGCCTACGTTCTGCGTGAGCAGGGCTACGACGTGGTGGGTCTTTTCATGCGCAACTGGACTGACACCACAGGAGTTCTGAAAGGCGACTGCCCGTGGCTTGACGACAAGTTCGACGCGGAGGCCGTGGCCCGCAAGCTGGGCATACCGTTCCATTTCGTCGACCTGTCCGCCGACTACAGTCGGCGCGTGGTAGACTATATGTTTGCCGAATACGCGGCGGGGCGCACGCCCAACCCGGACGTCCTGTGCAACCGTGAGATAAAGTTTGACAGTTTCCTAAATGCGGCCCGCGAGCTGGGAGCCGAATATGTGGCGACGGGCCACTATTGCCGCAAACGGGAGCAGACACTGCCTGACGGGACCAAGACATACAGCCTCTTGGCAGGCTCTGACCCCAACAAAGACCAGAGTTACTTCCTGTGCCAACTTAATCAGGCTCAGTTGGCCGCAGCCATGTTCCCCATAGGCGACATGCTGAAACCCGAAGTCAGACGCATTGCGACAGAGCTGAACTTGGTGACCGCCCATAAAAAAGACTCACAAGGGATTTGCTTTGTGGGCAAGGTCGACTTGCCTGTCTTCCTCCAGCAGAAATTGGTGGCCAAGGAGGGCAAAGTGTTCCTCTTAGACCCGAATGCGGAGATCTTCACACGAGACTGGTCACCGGCCTATAAGGACGAGCCTGACGTAGAGGCACTCGAAAAGCTCGCGCAGCCCTATGCCCTTCACCCCAAATACGGGCAAAAGGTTGGCACTCATCAGGGTGCGCAATTCTACACCATTGGTCAGCGGAAGGGACTGTACATAGGCGGCTTCCCTGAGCCTCTGTTCGTTATCGGCTCAAACATTGAGCATAACCAGGTGTTTGTGGGCATGGGGGACAACCATCCAGGCCTGCACCGCCGAGTGCTGAAAATAGAGTCGAACGAAATTCATTGGCTGCGTCCCGAACTTGAGATGAAAGTGGGCGAGACGAGACGATATTCATGCAGGATAAGATATAGGCAGCCGTTGCAAGAGGCGCGCGCCATCATGACCGACAGGGGTCTCTTTGTAGTGTTTGACGAGACCCAACGAGGCGTCACCCCTGGTCAGTTCTGCGCCCTCTATGACGGCGACGAGGTGGCTTGCTCGGGCGTTATAGCCATGTAAGCCCGAGGGAGTTAGCAAAAAGACTACAATAGACAACGATAGATGCAGACAACCAGACGATGGGTATTGGCATGTCTCGCCGCGGCCGCGGTGATGGGAGCCAAGGCGCAAGACACCAACACATTAGCAGAAACAGACACCACACAAAGCACAGCCATTGCGACAGACGCCACGCAAGGCGCAATGCAAATAAGGCGTGGCCGACAGCGCACAAAAAGTAAACACCCGGGCATAGACCGCGTCAGGACTTATGACGTCACCAGCCCTGACATCCCGGCCGCCTTCGAGGGCTACCGCATGGTGTTCGTAACCGACACCCACTACCCCAGCCTTTTCACAGACAAAACCCTTGAGAGCCTTGGCACTGTGCTTAAGGAGTTACGCCCTGACGCCATTCTGCTTGGAGGTGACTATCAAGAGGATTGCCAACATGTTGAGCCACTTTTCAGAACCATAGCCGAATGTAATCCGGGAGACGGGATATATGGAGTCCTGGGAAACAACGACTTGGAGAGGTGCACAGACATCATCAAGAGCCTAATGAAGGACTATGGCATAGCATTGGTTGAGGACACAGCCATGCAGATAAGCCGACTCGGCAGTCACGTGACAATAGCCGGCGTCCATAACACCTTCCAAAGGCATGAGACGGCTCCAAGCCCGACACTTTCGCTACCAGCCAACGACTTCGTCATCCTCTTGACCCACACGCCAGACTATGCTGAGGATCAAGACATAACGAACGCCGACCTTACACTTGCCGGGCATACGCATGGCGGCCAGGTGACACTGTTGGGCGCATGGGCCCCAGTGACAGCCTCGCACTACGGACAAAGATTTCTGAAAGGGCTTAATTGGAATTCGGCTGGTCAGCCAGTCATAACAAGCACGGGCATAGGCACCTCGCGCCGGAATGTGCGCCTCTTTGCGCCAAGCGAAGTCATCCTGCTCACACTTCACAGCCAGCGCGAGCCGTCGCAATACATATCAACCGTCATTGAGGGCGACGAAAACGAGGCAGTCAACGCACAACGCAAGGCGCACAAGACGGTCATGGGCAATGACGAGGATGACAAGAACGTCATCTTAGCACTGCCGAGCAAGGACTAAAAGAAAAAACGATACTTATTCACTACTTAGCTACCGCGTCGGGGTATTGCACCCTGGCGTGGTAGATATTTTTTAGCTTCTCCTTGAGCACCTCTTTGGCCTCGGCTATATCAAGGAAAGTGATGGGCGCATGGGAGAACTGATTGGCGGCCACCTGAATATCAATAATCTTATCAACAAGATTGGAGACATCGGCGTCATCATGCTTGGGCAGACTCTTTGACGCGGCCTCCACGGCGTCGCACATCATGATGATGGCCTCCTCCTTGGTGTGGGGACGAGGGCCGGGATAGGTGAAGAGCGAGAGATCGGGCGTCTCATCAGGATGCTCATTGCACCAAGAGATGTAAAAGAACCTCACCATAGTGCGCCCATGGTGCGAGGCTATGATATTCCGGATTTGAGTCGGAATCTTATACTTCTTTGCCAGTTTGACACCATCTGTCACGTGTCGGATGATGACTTGGGCACTTTGCTCGCACGTCAGTTTCTCATGGGGATTGATGCCACCGACTTGGTTCTCCGTGAAGAACATGGGGTTGATTATCTTACCCACATCATGATATAGGGCGCCGGCACGCACCAGCAAAGCGTTGCCACCAATCTTATAGGCGACCTCCTGCGCAAGATTGGCCACCTGCATGGAGTGCTGAAAAGTGCCAGGGGCCTTGTCGGAGAGCTCGCGCAGCAATTCATTGTTGCCATCGGTCAACTCGAGCAACGAAACGTCAGAGACAAAGCCGAACACCTTCTCTACCACATAGATGAGCGGATAGGTGAGCAGCAGAAGCACGCTGCTGATTGCGAACTGGACAATAACCTGAGGGTCAACAGAGAAAGCCGCACTCTGCCAGAACATGTAGCCGCTGTACATGATGACATAGAAAATGAAGATATAGACGGCAGTGCGGAAAATCTGGATTCGCTTATTGAGCTGATAGAGTGATATGCAAGCGATAAGCGCGGCGGGGATATGGAGAAAAATGAAGAGCTGACTATTGAACGCGAAGAAGGAGATGATGAAGACCATGATTATGTTGACATACATGGCCAAACGCGAGTCAGTGAAAATGCGGAGCATGATGGGCAGCACCACATACGGGATTATGAAGCTGATATTGTAACCATTGCCCGCCAAAAGACCTGTGACACAGACCAAGAAAGTCATGAGCAACAATATCAGATTGATGTAGTGCAGCTGGCGGAAGTAGTCCTTGCGGAAAAAGTATAGGAAGAGGTAGAGCGAGAACATGAGCCCCGCCACCATTAGCGACTTGCCGATCAGTATGGGGAAGTCATGGTCAGAGAGTCCCACATTGCCATCCGTAGCCAACTTGTAAGAGGCAAGAAGTTGCGCCTCTCGCGCACGGACAATGTCACCCGATCTGACGACGAGCTGCCCCGCCATGACCTTTCCCGAATAAATGGCCACATTGTCACGTCGCTGAGCTTTGGCGACAGTGGTCCTATCCTCGTCATAGTGCACATTAGGTTCGAGCAGACTGCTGATTGGCAGTGCCTCAAGCAGATGACGGAAACGCCGAGCGTCAAAACCGAAATAGCGCCCAAGTCCTTCAAGGGTGTGATTGACTACGGCATTATATGCGGAGCGCGGGGTGTAGAGGTCTTCAAAAAGAAAACTCTCAGCCACGTTGGCGCTAATCAGCATGAGATGACCGTCGGAGCTATTTCCATCCTCACCCACCGCAATTATGCCGGCCCGGCACGCAGATGAGACATTAGAGGTTATAACACTCTCAAGGACAGCCTGCAGAGTGTCAACCGACAGCGACGGTGGGCAATTAGCCTCAATGCGGCCGCGCTGACTCACAAGCATGGAGTGGACATTGACACGCAGGTCAATATCATTGATAGAGTCAATGACGTAATAGGGCAAAGCGACCTTCATGGCGCTATCCCTCTCAACCATCAACTCGGCCTCGGGTTTGAGAATTGGGAAATCGAAAGGCGCGATGATGTCCTCGTATCTCCATGGGCGGCCAATCTCATACTCATAGTTGAAACGGCCGATGCCGGGGAACGACAGCACCATGATGACCGAGCATACCACAAAGACAACTATCCTATACGTCGCCTTGTAGTACGTCCGCCACAACTGCCGCATCCTTTCGTTCACCAATCTCTTCATAGTCTAAAACAGCTTAGAATAGCAGACAAACAAGCACATGGTCCACATGCGTTACCCTCTCCAAGCCCGCTCCATGAGCAGAGCGTCGGCCATGACAAGGGCGGCCATAGCCTCGACAATGGGAACGGCGCGAGGCACTACGCAGGGGTCATGCCTTCCTTTGACAGTCGTCATAACCTCTTGATGCAGAGCGTTGACAGTCGGCTGTTCCATGAGGATTGTCGCCGTGGGTTTGAACGCCACACGGAAATAGATATCCTCGCCATTCGATATGCCGCCTTGAATGCCGCCACTGTTGTTGGTACGCGTGCGCACACGGTCGCCATCCATGTAGAAAGTGTCGTTATGGAGTGAGCCGCGCGAGGCTGAGCCTGCAAATCCAGAGCCATATTCAAACCCCTTGACAGCGCCGATGGAGAGCATGGCATGGGCCAAGAGCGCCTGAAGCTTGTCAAAACAAGGCTCACCAAGTCCGACGGGAGCACCCTTTATGACGCAAGTGACGACACCACCCACAGAATCGCGTTCCGCCTTGACACGAGTAATGAGGTCTATCATCCTCTGAGCCGTCTCGGCATCGGGACAACGCACGATATTTTTCTCAATCTCGGCGAAATCGACATCCGAGTATGGTTTGTCAAGGACGACATCGCCCACCTGACTGGTATAGGCAGTGACACTCACCCCCTCGCGGGCCAAGACGAGCTTGGCCAAAGCACCGCCCACCACACGCGAGATCGTCTCACGAGCCGAAGAGCGTCCGCCGCCGCGATAGTCACGTATGCCATACTTGGAGTAATAAGTATAGTCGGCATGAGACGGGCGGAAAGTGTCAGCTATGTTCTCGTAGTCCTGTGAGTGCTGATTGGTATTCTCGACCATAAAACCTATGGGCGTGCCGGTAGACTGTCCGCGGAATATGCCGCTGAGAATCTTGACCTTATCCTTCTCGTCACGGGGTGTCGTGATGCTTGACTGCCCCGGGCGGCGGCGGTCAAGTTCGCTCTGAATAAAAGCCTCGTCGACTTCGATGCCAGACGGCATGCCGTCCACCACGCCGCCGACAGCCAATCCGTGCGACTCGCCAAACGTAGTCAGCCTAAACAGGTTACCAAAAGAGTTCATCTGTGATGGGTTTGATAAAATGGCCTGATTATAAAAGATTTATCCTCGACGCGGGATTAATGGCAGCCACAACCGCCACCGCAGCTGCAATCGTCATCATCCTCGTCATGGCAACCGCAGCCACCGCCACAATCGCCCTCGCCACTGTGGCAACCGCCACCGCAGCCACCATCACCGCCATGGCATCCGCCGCCACAACCGCCACCGCAACCATGATGTGGCTCATCAAGCAACTCATCTACAGTAGCGTCGCGGACCTCAAGCACCTTGCCTGAGAAGCAGAGAATCTCACCTGCCAGCTTATGGTTGAAATCAAGCGTCACCGTGTCATCAGAGACGCTAAGCACGGTGCCGATGATGCGCTGGCCCTCATCATTGAGCATTGGCACTTGACGGCCAAGGACGAGAAGCTCCTCGCGCAGGTTGCCATCGGGGCCGACAAATATATTCTTGGGGACATCAACGACCGCCTCGGGGAAGCGGGGGCCATATCCCTCATCGGGAGTCAAAGAGAAACTGAACTCATCACCAGCCTTGAGGTTGGCAATCTTCTCCTCGAAGACGGGGAGCATCCTGCCGGCGCCATAGACGAAACCGAGGGGGCGCGCGTCATCGCACTTCTCTACGAATGGGCCATCGTGGCTGTCGGTGTGGAGCTCATAGACGAGCGATACATATTTGTTCTTCTCGATATTCATTTTGTCGTGGTAAGAAAGAAATTATATTTTGTGTTATCTAATTGTTATTCAACCCAATTAATATAGCTATAAACCAAATTGGAGACAACCGTGTCGCCATTGGCGTCAAGTCGGGAGAGGTTGACCATAATCCGTTCGCGGGCCGTGTCCCTCAGGCAGTTGACGGGGGTGCTGATGTGGCGCGTTATCATCTGGACCGTGTCTGTTTTCTCGCGCCTGAGTCGCAGCCAGACTCGCACGGTGTCAGTTCCCAATGTCGCAGTGTCCAGCACAAAGCCGAAGAAATCGCCCTCGCCATTGTTGTCACCAGGGTAAATTCCGGTGGCGTCAAGAAAATCATTCCGCCTCCAGTCCCTGGTTATATGGATGTTTTGGGCATAGAAGCCCTCACGGCTCGACGCGATCCGCATAGTGTCCGCCGATGTTTGTGCGGCACTATCTAAAGAGAGGAAAGGCGTGGTTATGTCGGCAGACAAATTATAGATGCTGAAATCGTAAGTCTGCCCCGCCTCATTCTCGTAGGCCAAAGTGCCAGAGCCGGAGAAATAGACACGGGCAGAGTCGGCAAGACCGTCAGCAAAAGAGCGGTCGACCAGCATTGTGTTGGAATAGTAATGGATGGCAAAGACTGAGTCGTTCAACTCGACGGACCCTATGCCAGAAGCCCCATATCTTGACTCGGAATCGCCACAGGAAGAGACACACAATGCGACCACCGCCACCACCGAAGGAGCGGCAAGGAAATCACGTAAGTCTCTTAGATAGTTTGTCACTGGTTGATGATTTTGAGGTCGTAGCGCAAAATGACCCGGCCATGAATCTTCTTATCGTCCCCCTTGACGCCGAAAGCCTTCTCGGGGATGAGGATGGCCGTGGCTTGCGCCCCCTTGTGGAGCGACATCATGGCCTCGTCAATGCCCTGGCAGACGTTAAACTTGCCCACAATGATGGTCATGAGGCCGTCGGTCGCGGAGGAGTAAATGGTGTCGCCAAGCAAAGTAGAGACCGTATAGTCAAAAGAGACGGTGTCTCCGCTCTTGATTTGCGCACCCTCGCCCTGCTGATGAATGGTCAGCCAGAGGTTAGTGGCCGTGGGTTTGGGGTTAAGCCCAAGCGTGTCAGAGTATTGCGAGATGCAAGTGGAGTCGCGCCAGAAAAGACTGCGGTTATACTGGATGAAATCATCCCTTGTCGGACGGCGGTAGCCCTCCTCATCATGAGATGAGCAGCCCGAACACCCTGAGAGCAATGACAGGGCGACGGAAGCCACGGCGGGCACCAACAGGATAGACCTCAAGTTGCTCATTTGGCGGTCCTCTTCATCCAACGCTTATAGAAATCGACGATGGTGGAGACATAGAGGTCCTCGGCCTCTTGCACCGGGCCGTTGAACGAGCCTCCCGCCGCATTGAGGTGACCGCCACCGCCAAAATACTTAGCGGCATACTCGTTGACAGGGAAATCGCCCTTGCTGCGGAACGACATCTTGACACAGTCGGGACGTTCGAGAATGAGGCAAGAGCAGATTATGTCGCGCACCTGGAGAGGGATGTTCACAAACCCCTCAGTGTCACCAGTATTATAGTTATACCTGTCAAGCTCCTGAGCGGAGAGGGACATCACAGACAGCGGAGTCTTGTCAATCCTGTGGAACTTGCGGTTGAGGGCGAAGCCTTGCAATTTAAGGATTTTGACAGTCTTATTGTTGAAGACCTTGTCGTGGACGTGCGTCTTGTCAACGCCACGCCTCAGCATCTCAGCCACGAGATAGTAAATCTCCGGGTCGCTTGAATTATAGCTAAGCGCGCCCGTGTCAGTCACGACACCCGAATAGAAATTGGTTACCGCGTCAATGTCAATATATTCGCCCATGCCGGCGGCAAGGAGCAACTTGAAAATAAGTTGGCAAGTGGCGGAGGCGTGAGGTCTTGAGATGGAGACATCGGCCTCGACATGAGGGTCGAGATGGTGGTCAATGAGCAGGCGCGGAGTCTTAAGTGACGCTATTTTCTCGCCCAAGGCCTTGACACGCGACAAGTCGTTGAAGTCCATCATCACAATGAGGTCGGCGGCATCCAAAATGGCCTCGCACTCCTGCGTTTGCCTTTCATAGCATTTGAGGGTCTTGAAGCCCTTAATCCAGGCGTAGGTAGTCGGAGCGAGATCAGGAGTTATGACTGTGGCCTCCTTTCCCATATTGATGAGCACCTGGCGAAAACCGAGAGTAGAGCCGAGGGCGTCACCGTCGGCATTGGTGTGGCAGGTTAATACAATATGTTGGCTGCGCCCGACAATTTGGGCAAAAGCCTCGGCCATTTCGTCTTGAAACGAGACGATTCCGACAGTCTGATCCATCTCTGATGTTCTGAAATTAAAAGGAAACTTGGTGTAAAGATAGTCAAAAAATGACACACGCACAAAAATAGCGGCCACGCCGAGACGCGACCGCTACCCTAACAAATTATTTTCTACTCTACGATTAAAGTCAGGAACAGGTTCCGACTAATCCTCCATTCCGACGAGGTCGCTACGGAGGTACTCCTGACGGCTGAAGAAGAAGGCGCACTCACGCTGCGCATTCTCATCGCTGTCTGAGCCGTGGATAGCATTATGGCTCTTGCTGGTCGCGAAGAGTCGGCGAATGGTACCCTCGGCAGCCTCAGCAGGGTCAGTCGCACCAATGAGCTTGCGGAAATCATCAACCGCATTATCCTTGAGGAGGACCATTGCGACGATAGGGCCAGAGGACATGAACTCGATTAACTCCTGGAAGAATGGGCGATCCTTATGGACGGCATAGAACTCAGCTGCCATGTCGAGAGTGAGGCGGGTGGTCTTGATGGCCGCGATAGTATAGCCGGCCTCCTCGATTTTTGAAAGAATGTGACCAATGTGCTTGTTACGAACCGCACCGGGCTTAATCATCGAAAATGTCTTCTTGCCGCTCATGATAGATTAGGATAAAATGGCGTTAATATAGTACTTCTTTCTGTATGGGATTTTAACATCGCTTTCAAGTTCGCGAGCTACGAGCATACGCTTGTAACATCTTAACTTTCTTTTGCTTAGAATGGCCCAGATAACAATGCTATACTGTTCCTCATCCCGTTTGCGAATACAAATATAAATGATTTTTCTAATTGGTTAAAACATTTCGGTGTTTTTCTTAAAATATGTATCAAACACGTTTAGACAGGCACAGCCTATCATACAGAGGAACAATGTGTGCGCCATGCATTTAAAGCCATTGGGGTGGCCGCAAACCCTTAATTTTTCAAGATGACGGCATTGGGATAAGCGATATTTTGAATAAATTGGCTTCATATATGAAGACTTTTTTAGCAACCATATCAATAGCCGTCATGGCAGCCACCGTCGCCAACGCGGCGGGAGACGAGTTCCCGTTCTCGCACATCACGATGCAAAACGGGCTTTCGAGCAACAAAATCAACAACATATATCGCGACGAACTGGGTTTCGTATGGTTTTCGACAGCCAATGGGCTTAACAGATACGACGGATACTCAATGAAGCCGTTCACATGGGGGCAGGAGGACACGACGGCAGCCAACGGCAACTACGTCAGCAGTGTTCATGACATTGCGGACGACCGCCTGATAGTGACGCTGCGCCACTCGTACACCATATTTGACAAACGCAGCGAGACATTCGAGTCGGCCGCATACATATTCGAGGGGACCGGAGCCACCCCGGACAACGCAGTGGTGAGCGTGAACAGCAGACAAGAAGTCTGGATTGCAGACGGCAATTCATGCTGCGTATTCTCGACCACCCGCAACGCGTTGACCCAACAATCTGTAGCAGCAGGCACCGACTCGCGCATCACCGCAATAACAGAGCATGACGGACAGATGTACACGGCGCATGCCGACGGCTCGATAACAATTTACAGGCTATGCGACGACGGCAAATGGCAAAGAGTCGGACATGAGTCGACACCCATGCCGCAAGGCTGCCACCCAGACCTTTTTATCGATTCGTCGGGCGACTTCTGGTTCTACCCGCGCGACAAATACGGGCTGTGGTTCAAATCATCCGCCACAGGGGAATGGAGAGAGTGCACAGACAAGAGCGCGGAGCCCCTCCGCGTGCCGGACTTCATCATTCGCAAAGTCGTCGAGGATGCCGACGGACGCATCTGGGTGGCGAGTGACCATGGAGGCATCAATGTCATCGACTTCAAGTGCGGCAAGACAGTCGAAATTAGAAGCCGCAAGAATGCGCCCCGCGGACTGAGCAGCAACAGCATAGGGGACATATATGCCGACAACCAGGGTTGCGTCTGGGTGGGCGACGTCAGCCTTGGGCTGTCACTCTATGGCGGCCCAATCTTCAAATTCAGGGTTGACAACCTGGAGGCTGATGACATAGACCCCAAATTCGTGGCCCAGGTGAATTGCGTCACAGAGGACGAGCATAGCAACATCTGGTACGGGACAAACGACAACGGCCTGCTGAGAATAGACGCCCACACCGGCGCCAAAAGCATATTCAAGAAAAAAGAGGGCAACGTCAACTCTCTCGCCAGCAACGTCGTAGTCTCACTCAGCCCCGACGGCAAAGGCGGACTATGGATAGGCACTTTTCTTGGCGGATTGTGCCATTATGACGGCAACAAGTTCACACGTTACCGTGGCAAAGAGACCGTGGCCCCCGCGGCGGCGAGTGACCACGTGTGGACCATTTGCACCACCGACGAGGGCGACGTCTGGGTCGGCTCGTTGGGACAAGGAGCGGCCGTGCTGCGCAATAGCGACGGGACTTGGCAGCAATGGAGGCTCAAAGACGGCCTGCCGTCAGACTATGTGAACAAAATAGTCTCACTGCGCGACGGACGCATGGCAGTTGGCACGGATAATGGGCTTTGCATCATTGACCCAAACAGAGGGAATTGCGTGACACAAGTCAGAGACAGCCTATTGAGACAAAACACCACTATAACCGACCTGTGTTTCGACTCGCGCGGCCTCATATGGGCGTGCACCAACACCGGGCTGCACATAGTGGACGGCAAGACGCTTAAATACGTCCGCCACATGGGAGTCTCAGACGGACTGACGACAGATGCCACGATTGGCATTGTGGAGGACAAAAGGAGAACAATCTGGGTCGCGACCACACACGGGATGGCGAGCATAGACGTGATCAAGGACGAGCGAGACGGCAGAACAGAATTCCGCACATACAACTACAACGACCAGGACGCCACGCTGACCGGGTCAATAAACGAGAGGTCCATGGCCTGCACATCGTCTGACGAGATAATCGTGGGGCGCGCCAATGGAGTCAACAGGTTCCGCCCTGAGGAGATAAGGTATAACACAGAACATCCGCGTGTCTTCTTCACGTCGTTGTCCACCTTTGGCAAAGAGACGCAAATAGGTGATGCGAAAGACGGCTCATTCACATTGCCTCAAGCCCTCGCTTACTGTCAGGAGATAGAGATTCCGTATAGCGTGAACATGTTCACCATCAGCTTCTCCACACTCAGCAACATCCTGCCGGAGAAAGTGACATACACATATAAGCTCGAGGGGTTCAACGACAGTTGGCTGACCACGTCGGACCACTCCGCGACGTATACCAACTTGGCTCCGGGCGATTATGTGCTGATGGTGCGCGCATCCAACTGCGACGGGCTGACGAGCGACACGACCGCGACACTGCGCATAGTCATCACCCCGCCATGGTGGCGCACATATTGGGCCTATGCATTCTACGTCATTGCAATAATTGCCACTATATTCCTGTCCATCAAATGGATAAGAGACCGGGACAGGGCCAAGTTCCGCATCCGCCAGATGCTTGACGAAGTAGAGCACCAGCAGCAGGTGGACAACCTCAAGCTGCGCTTCTTCACAAACATATCGCACGAGCTGCGCACCCCGTTGAGCCTCATAGTCTCGCCCCTCGAAAACATATTGGACGGCATGTCGGCAGACGACCCGAGGCACGACCAGATTGAGATTGTGCACCGCAACGCCGTCAAACTGCTCGGCATGGTCAACCAGCTGCTCGACTTCCGCAAAGCCGACATGGGCGGCATGACGCTCAACCTGTCAGAGGGTGACCTGGCCAGCTTCGTGAACCAGCATTGCGACGCCTACATAGCACTGGACAAGAAAAACATAAAGTTCACATTCTCAACCTCCGAGGAGAACATCTACATGAAGTTCGACAAAGACAAGGTTGGCAAAATAATCAACAACCTCCTGTCCAACGCCTTCAAGTTCACCCCAGAGGGTGGTTCCGTCTCTGTGGCCCTCAGCCTTAGCGAAGACAGGCGCAGGGCGGTCATCAACGTGTCGGACTCCGGCATCGGAATTCCCGACGAGCACAAGCAGCACATCTTTGAGCGATTCTACCAAGTGCCGCAAAAAGACACGTCACTCGCCGGCAGCGGCATAGGCCTCCACTTGGTCAAAGACTTCACCTCGCTGCACAACGGCACAATAGAGGTGAGCGACAATCCCGCAGGGCAAGGCTCTGTTTTCACCGTCAGCCTGCCCGTTGACCTTGGCTCGCAAGAGACGGCAAAAGCTCCAGCCGGAACAGCCGCCTCCGACGAGAAAGGGGGCAAGGCAGACGGGCAAGAGCAAACCACGCCCCCCACGACAAGCAACGGCAAGAGGAAAATAGTCATAGTTGATGACAATGACGACTTTTTAGCCCTGCTGCGCGACACACTCGGCTCAGACTACGAACTCATCGAGGCACACAACGGCCAAGAGGCGTGGGACAAAATAGTCGCGACAATGCCAGACCTAATCATAACCGACGTCATGATGCCTGTCATGGACGGCAACGAACTTTGCGCAAAAGTCAAAAACGACATACGCACAAGCCACATACCCCTCGTCATGCTGACGGCCAAGACCGCCGAGGAGCACAACATAGAGGGATTGGCCAACGGTGCTGACGACTACCTGACAAAGCCATTCAACAACAAGATACTCCGCCTCAAAGTGGAGAAGATGATTGAACAAGGCGAGCGCAGACAAGAGGCCTTCAAAAATCAGATTGAGCCGGAGCCGAGCCAGATAACGATAACCCCTCTCGACGAACAGCTCATAAAGAAGGCCATTGACTACGTGGAGCAGAACATAGCCAGCCCGAACCTCTCGGTGGAGGACCTGAGCCGGAACTTGGGCATGAGCCGCGTCCACCTCTACAAAAAACTCATGACCATAACCGGCAGGCCACCCATAGAGTTCATCCGAGTCATTCGCCTGAAGCGGGCGGCTCAGCTGTTGGCGGACCCGGCGCAGAACGTGGCCGACGTGGCATACGCTGTCGGATTCAACAACCCCAAGTACTTCACCAAGTACTTCAAAGAGGAGTTTGGCGTCCTGCCGTCAAAATACTACCAGACGGCCTGTAAAGACAAACGGAATTAGAAAAAGAGGCACGTCCTCAGAAAAAGAGTAGACCAATGAAGCGACAAACAATAACATTAATGACAGCCATCGCCTTAGCCACAACAGGGGCGACATCTTGCTCCTCAACAAAAAGCTCATCCGACACGGCAAAGACGGAAGCGACCCAACAGAACACACTGAAAGGACGCTGGATGATCAAAGACGCGAGCGGATACTCGACCAACGGGTCACCAGACGAGGCGTACATTGAGTTTGACGGCAAAGGAGGGGTGAACGGATGCACAGGCGCAAACCAGTTCTTCGGCTCCTACGACGGAGGCAATGACCAGATTTCCATAGAGGGAATAAACAGCACGCGAATGGGTGCCGGGCCATACAGAGAGACAGAGCAGGCCGTCATACGAGCCTTGCGCGAGGCCAAAAGCTTCATGACGGACGGAGACACCGCCACTCTGAGAGACGCGGCCGGCCGTGAGGTGATGCGGCTCGTGAAGGAGTGACGGCACTTGCGCATCTAATATGTAAGCATCTCTAAAGCAGCACATTATACAACGATATCACGTTGAATTTGACAAGTTTGAGACTAAGTCCGAAGTTCATACTTCGGCAAAAACAGCGGTCCCAAATGTTAAATTCAATAAATTTTCTTGAGATATTCAGTTTCTTCTTATATTTGCATAACGAACAGAACAGAACAGAACGGCAGACATATGAACAACGTCATATTAAAACTCGACGGCGAACCAAGCATGCCTAAATTCAGACTCCTCGCAAACGCGGTTAAAAACGCAATTGCCGAGGGCAAGCTGAAGACGGGCGAGTCATTGCCGTCCGTAAGCCTCATCTGCGACCAGTTCAGCCTGTCGCGTGACACAGTGTTCAAGGCCTACTCGCTCTTGCGCGAGCAGGGAGTCGTGATGAGCCAACCTGGCAAAGGATACTACATAGCAGACCACATAACAAAGGTCTTCGTGTTCCTCGACACGTTCAAGGCATACAAGGAGGTGTTGTACGACAGCTTCTTCCACAACCTGCCCAAGAACGTCATTGCCGACGTCAACTTCCATCACTACAACCCGAAACTGTTCAAGAAGCTCATAGAGGACAACCTCGGCAGGTACAGCAAGTACATCATAATGCCTTTCTTGTCTGACGAGACTGAGCTCCTCATGGCGCGCATCCCCCGCGAGCGATTGTTAGTCATTGACTGGAACCTGTACACCAACAGCTCATCCAACGTCATATACCAAGACTTCGGCAACGCCCTGTTTGACGGGTTGGAGGACGTGAGGGAGCTAATCAGCAAGTACCGCCGTTTCCATTTCCTCTACCCCGACTACACCTATCACCCATATCAGAGTGTCGTCAACTTTGAGAGGTTCTGCCGCTCGCACGGCATAGAGCACATGGTGGAGCGCAACCCGGACGCGCTGGATGTCAGAGCCGGTACGGCCTACATAACAGTCTCCGACCGACTCCTCGGCAAGATTTTGGAGCAGTGCCACGACAAGGGCCTCACTGTGGGCACCGATGTCGGCGTCATATCATATAACGAGACACCGATGAAGAAATTCATCGACCGCGGAATAACGGTATTCTCAACCGACTTCGCGCAAATGGGAAGCCTCGCCGCCCGCTTCGTGATGGACGAGAAACATACCAACATTTGCGTCCCGTCAAAAATGATTGTACGCAACTCGCTCTAAAGAGACACCCAAGGGACTAAAACAAACCGAAAAATCAAGCATAAGAACATGTATCTGTTAGGAGTAGATGTCGGAAGCTCGTCAGTCAAGGCGAGCCTCGTAAACGCCGAGACGGGTAAATGCGCCTCGTCGGCCTTCTTTCCCAAGAGCGAGGCCAAAATAACTGCCGTTCGCCCAGGTTGGGCAGAGCAGGAGCCTCAGTCGTGGTGGGATTACCTCAAGCAGTCCGTGGCGGCCGTCATGGCAGAGAGCGGAGTGAAAGCGCAGGAGGTGGCGGCCATAGGCATCTCATATCAGATGCATGGTCTGGTTTGCGTGGACAAAGAGATGAACGTCCTTCGCCCATCCATCATATGGTGCGACTCACGCGCCGTGGAGATAGGCCAAAAGGCATTCGACTCTATTGGTCACGAGAACTGCCTGAGCCACATGCTCAACTCGCCGGGCAACTTCACCGCGAGCAAGCTCAAGTGGGTCAAGGATAACGAGCCAGCCCTCTTCGAGAAGATATACAAGATTATGCTTCCGGGCGATTATATCGCCATGAAGATGACTGGAGAGATCCGCACCACCATATCCGGCCTTTCAGAGGGCATCATGTGGGATTTCAGCACCAACAGCGTGTCCAAGCTCCTGTTAGACGAGTATGGCATACCCGCAGACCTCATTGCGGACATCACCCCCACATTTGGAGACCAGGGACACCTGACCAAAGCGGCAGCCGCGGAGTTGGGACTCGCAGAGGGCACACCTGTGACCTATCGCGCTGGCGACCAGCCAAACAACGCTTTGTCGCTCAACGTGTTCAACCCTGGCGAGATTGCATCGACGGCAGGAACGTCGGGCGTCGTATATGGCGTCAATGGCGTGGTTAACTACGACCCGCTGTCACGCGTCAACACCTTCGCCCACGTCAACCATACGTCTGAGGCAGTACGCCTTGGCATCCTGCTCTGCGTAAATGGCACCGGAATTCTCAACTCATGGCTCAAGCGCAACGTGTTGCCTGACGTGTCATACGCCGAGATTAACAACATCGCCGCCAAAGCCCCCATTGGCTCAGCCGGGCTCTCCATCCTGCCCTTTGGCAATGGAGCGGAGCGAATGTTGGAAAACAGAGAGATCGGCTGCCAGTTCCTTGGCCTCAACTTCAACGTCCATGACCGCAGCCACTTGGCGCGCGCAGTGCAGGAGGGCATTGTGTTCTCATTCCAATATGGCATAGAGATCATGCAGAACATGGGCATGACGGTCAACAAGATCCACGCCGGCAACGCCAACATGTTCCTCAGCCCCCTCTTCCGCGACACCCTCGCGAGCGTGTCCGGTGCGACCATCGAGCTGTTCGACACCGACGGGTCTGTCGGAGCAGCCAAGGGCGCAGGCATCGGAGCCGGCATATATAAGGACAACAACGAGGCCTTCGCGAGCCTTGAGCGCGTGTCAGTCATCGAGCCCGACACGAAGAACGCCGAGCAATACAAGGAAGCCTACGCTACATGGCGCAACAGGCTCATGGCCAACATTTAACAACAAGAAAAATACAAACCAAAATACATATAACAGAAATGGCAAAAGAATATTTCGCAAACATCCCCGCCATCAAATTTGAGGGCGCGGAGAGCAAGAATCCCTTCGCATTCCGCTACTACGACGCAAACCGCGTCGTCATGGGCAAGAAGATGAGCGAGTGGCTCAAATTCGCCATGGCATGGTGGCACACCCTCTGCGCAGAGGGCGGCGACCAGTTCGGTGGCGGCACCAAGGCCTTCCCTTGGAACACCAACCCCGATCCCGTTCAGGCAGCTAAGGACAAGGCCGACGCAGGCTTCGAGATCATGAAGAAGCTCGGAATCGAGTACTACTGCTTCCACGACGTAGACCTCGTCACCCCCGATGACGACGTTGAGAAGTACGAGAGCAACCTCAAGGAGGTCGTAGCATACCTCAAGAAGAAGCAGGCAGAGAGCGGCATCAAGCTCCTCTGGGGCACCGCTAACGTCTTCGGCCACAAGCGCTACATGAATGGTGCATCGACCAACCCAGACTTCGACGTCGTTGCCCGCGCCATCGTCCAGATCAAGAACGCCATCGACGCCACCATCGAGCTCGGCGGCACCAACTATGTGTTCTGGGGCGGCCGTGAGGGCTACATGAGCCTCTTGAACACCGACATGAAGCGCGAGAAGGAGCACATGGCCACCATGCTCGGCATGGCACGCGACTACGCTCGCTCAAAGGGCTTCAAGGGTACATTCCTCATCGAGCCCAAGCCTATGGAACCCAGCAAGCACCAGTATGACGTTGACACTGAGACCGTCATCGGCTTCCTCAAGGCTCACGGCCTCGACAAGGACTTCAAGGTCAACATCGAGGTCAACCACGCCACCCTCGCAGGCCACACCTTCGAGCATGAGCTCGCTTGCGCTGTTGACGCAGGCATGCTCGGCAGCATCGATGCCAACCGTGGCGACTACCAGAATGGCTGGGACACCGACCAGTTCCCCATTGACAACTACGAGCTCACCCAGGCTTGGATGGAGATTATCCGCGGTGGCGGCTTCAAGGACGGCGGCACGAACTTCGACGCCAAGACCCGTCGCAACTCAACCGACCTCGAGGACATCATCATCGCCCACGTCAGCGGCATGGACGCCATGGCCCGCGCACTCCTCTCAGCAGCCGAGCTGCTCGAGAAGAGCCCCTACAAGGAGATGAAGGCAAAGCGCTACGCAAGCTTCGACTCAGGCAAGGGCAAGGAGTTCGAGGAGGGCAAGCTCTCTCTCGAGGATGTCTACAACTACGGCAAGACCGTAGGCGAGCCCAAGCAGACCTCTGGCCAGCAGGAGCTTTATGAGACAATCGTCTCAATGTACTGCTAATCAGCATTGACCAAAGAGGCCAGACAGACCACACAGGTGCGGCTGTCTGGCCTTTTTCTCACCCCGCGGCGCAATTGTTAACTATTCCTCAGTCAATACATACTTTTTGGCAAGACTTCGCATAAGAGCGGAAAAATTGGTTGGCGAGCGCGACACATAAAGCCTTAGGGCGGGCGTGGACAAGACAGACAAAGACACACAAGCAAATCAAAATATGGAAAAAATAGTAGAGCAAGCCAAAGGCAGCACGGCATACTTAGCCGGCATCGTCATGGTGGCGGTAATCGGCGGTCTGCTGTTCGGCTATGACACCGCGGTCATCTCGGGTGCGGAAAAGGGACTTCAAGCCTTTTTCTTAGGAGCCACGGACTTTGACTACACGGGCTTTTGGCATGGTTTCACAACATCGAGCGCGCTGATAGGCTGCATCATTGGCAGCGGACTCTCGGGCATGATAGCCACAGGCTTGGGCCGAAAGAAATCCCTCATTGTGGCGGGAGTACTCTTCTTCCTTTCAGCCCTTGGCAGCTATGACCCCGAGTTTCTTTTCTTTAACCATGGCGAGGCCTCATTCAGCCTTCTCATAGCGTTTAACATCTACCGCATCATCGGCGGATTGGGCATAGGCCTCGCGTCTGCGCTCTGCCCCATGTACATCGCCGAGATTGCCCCTGCGCGCATCCGCGGCACCCTTGTCTCGTGGAACCAGTTCGCCATCATCTCGGGCCAGCTCATAGTCTACTTCGTCAACTTCATGATTTTGGGCGACCATCACAACCCGATCATCACCTTGGCAGAGGGCGTATATAGCGTAGCACCCGAATCAGACCCGTGGACCATCACCACCGGATGGCGCTACATGTTCCTGAGCGCAGCCTTCCCTGCCGGCATATTCTCACTGCTCGTGCTGCTCGTGCCTGAGACACCTCGATATTTGGCCATGACGGGCAAAGACGACAAAGCCCTCTACGTCCTGACGCGCATCAACGGCAGCGCTGAGGCCAAGAGCATCTTGGCGGACATCAAGGCCACCGCACATGAGAAAGTCGAGCCGCTGTTCAGCTATGGCTGGATGGTCATCTTCGTAGGCATCATGCTCAGCGTGTTCCAGCAGGCTGTGGGCATCAACGCCGTGTTGTACTTCGCCCCCCGAATCTTCGAGAGCATGGGCATGGGCGACCCGATGAGCCAGACCGTCATGATGGGCATAGTCAACTTGGCGTTCACCCTCTTCGCCGTCCTGACCGTTGAGAAGTTCGGCCGCAGACCGCTGCTTATATGGGGTTCGATAGGCATGGCGATTGGAGCCGCAGGCGTGGCCATAAGCAACGTCATTGGCGAGGCCGGCATGTTGCCAGTCATCAGCATCATGGTCTACTCCGCCTCATTCATGTTCTCATGGGGTCCGATATGCTGGGTCCTGATTGCCGAAATTTTCCCCAACACCATCCGCGGCGCTGCCATGGCCATCGCGGTGGCCTTCCAATGGACATTCAACTTCATCGTGTCATCTACCTTCGTGCCGATGTATGACATGAGCACCGAGTCGATGCCTAACTTCGGCCACGTCTTCGCCTACGCCCTCTATGGCATAATATGCGTGGCGGCGGCATTCTTCGTGCTTCGCCTTGTGCCAGAGACCAAAGGCAAGACACTGGAGGACATGACCAACCTCTGGAAAAACAGGAAATAGGAGCCGGACAATACAATCCGCACCCCCACACAGACACAATGCGCCGAGTGGAGACCGAAGCAAAAGGTCTCCGCCCGGCGCACTTGTTTTCGCACCAAGGATGGCATCCGCATGGCATCATTTTTGCCATCTTGGTTTCGCATTTCCATTAATTAACGCTATTTTTGTAGTTAACAAATCATCAAATAACCAATTGTCAGACAATGGACCTCTTTAAAAAAATAGATGATACACGAGGCGGCACCCTCGGTAAGTATCAGGAGGTTGCGCACGGATATTTCGTCTTTCCGAAGTTGGAGGGCGAGATTGGCCCCTTGATGAAATTCCGCGGCAAGAGCGTGCTGAACTGGAGCATGGAGAACTACTTGGGCTTGGCCAACGACCCGGGCGTACGCGAGGTGGACACCGACGCTGCGCGCAGATGGGGCTTGGGCTACCCTATGGGTACGCGCATCATCTCCGGCCAGACCAGCAAACACGAGGAGCTGGAGGACGCTATAGCCCGTTTCATGGGTAAAGAGGACGCCTTCATTGTCAACTTCGGCTATCAGGCCATGGTCTCGGCCATTGACACGCTCTGCAACCGATATGACGTCATAGTCTATGACTCGGAGGCCAACGCGTCCATCATGGACGGCATCCTGCTCCACCGCGCGAAGGGCGGCAAGAGCTTCATATATACGCACAACGACGCGGAGAACTGCCGCAAGAAGCTGCAGTTGGCGCAAAGCTACATCGCCAAGGAGAAAGAGGACGGCGGCATAATGGTCGTTACCGACGGTGTGTTTGACACAGCCGGCGACATTGCGCCGTTGGACAAGATAGCCGCACTGAAAGAGGAGTTCGACTTCAGCCTGCTCGTGGATGACGCACACGGCTTTGGCATCATGGGCGAGACCGGGCGCGGCACGACCGAGCTGCTCGGCGTGGGCGACAAGGTGGATCTCATATTCGGATCGTTCGCCAAGGCGATGGCTGGAATTGGCGGTTTCATTGCCGGCAAGGAGAAAGTGATCAACTACCTGAGGTACAACATGCGCTCGCAGATTTTTGACGAGTCGCTGCCCTTGGCCATGGTCGTAGGACTCCAAAAGAGGCTTCAGATTTTGAAAGAGGAGCCGGAGCGCCGCGCAAGACTCTGGGAAGTGACAGAAGCCTTGCAAAAAGGGCTGCGAGAGGCCGGCTTTGACCTCGGATGCACACAGAGCGCCATCACGACAGTTTACATACACCCCAAAGTGGATGTGCCAGCTGATGACACACTCTCCGGGATTTCGCCAGACGACTTGGCCATCAACGCGGCCATAAACATGGTGATGGACATGCGCGAGAACTATGGTATATTCTGCACCATAGTCAAATACCCGGCGGTTCCCCCAGGCACCCTGATGTTGCGCTTCATGCCCACAGCCAACCACTCCATGGATAATGTGCGCCACACGGTCGAGAGCATGCGCGAGATGAAGGCGAAACTCGACTCTGGGGCCTATGACAACCAGACGTTGCTAAAGCAATAAGACAGTTAGACAGTTAATGACACCAAGAACGGCCATTGCCGCCGCATCAGTAGCCATGGCGGGTTTGTGCGTCAGCGCACGCGCCCAAGAGACCGGAGTCAAATATGACCACTTTATCGGCATAAGAGGCGACGGGGGCAAAGTGATGCAGACCAACGACTTCTTGAAAGGCGACAACGAGAATGGCGTCAAGATGAGCAGTTTTGGCGCCGGACATGTCGCTTTCGGTTGGCAGACGCTCGGGAATAAAGACTGGGAGGTGGCCCACAGACTGCCATCATTCGGCATAGGGGTCGGCACACTCATGATGGACAACAGAAGTGAGATAGGCACCCCGGCGTCAGTCTTTGGTTTTTACAATGGAGTCTTCGCCCGCAGCAGCAATGGGCGTCACGCCTTCAGATATAACATTGAGATGGGCGTGGCCGCCGGGTGGAAATGCTTCGACAGAATCACAGCCCCCAAAAACATTGCCGTTGGCTCAAAGGCCACCGTGCGCATAGGCTTGGGGCTGAACTACGCCTACACGATTGCCGACAGGTGGACCATATCACTTGGAGGAGGCTTCACCCACTACTCCAACGGCGCCATGCGCAAGCCCAACAAGGGCATCAACCTTTGCAGCGCGCAGGTGTCAGTCGAATACGCCCTAAAAGAGCGCAAACTGCCGGCAATAAGCAGGCCGGCGGGGAAGATAAAGGGCAACGAGATAGACTTCACGGTGGGCTACGGCACCAAGCGGTTTGAGGTGGACACCGTATATTACCCCGGTGCGTGCAGCACGCCCTATCAGCTCGGGGCGCGATATAACTCAATGACCCTCCAGACCCAATTCTTGCACCAATATTGCGTCAAAGGCAAATACGGGGTGGGCATCTCAGTGGTTTATGATGAATTGACAGGGTCGAGCCTGCGAGTGAAGGGACGTGACGACATGGAGGTCGCGCTTGGCCCGGCGAACAAGAGATTCTCATACGGAGTGTTTGGCGCACATGAATTTTGCATAGGCAACTTAGGGATAGTGACCCAGATGGGATATTATCTCCACCAGCCGAAAGGCATACCACACAGACAGCAGAAAGACAAGAGTTTTCAACGAGCAGGACTCAAATATACATTCCCAATGGGAGTCCATGTCGGGATTAACATATATGCGCACCGCCTCACAGTGGCGGACTTCATTGAGTGGAATTTGGGCTACTCCCTCCACCTGAAGAAGAAAAAGGCGTAACAAAAATATCCACATCACACAGAAATGCAACTTAAAGGCAAACATATATTAGTGGGAGTCACAGGCGGCATTGCGGCCTACAAGACACCATTCTTGGTCCGCGAATTCGTTAAGCGCGGAGCTGAGGTCAAAGTCGTCATGACACCTACGGCCAAACAATTCGTCACCCCGCTGACCTTAGCCACAGTGAGCAAACACCCGATTGTGGTGGACTTCTTCGACCCTGAGAATGGCCAGTGGAACAGCCACATAAGCCTCGGCATCTGGTCCGACGCCTACGTGATCGCCCCGGCCACGGCCAACACACTTGGCAAGATGGCGTGCGGCATTGCCGACAATCTGTTGCTGACCACCTACCTCTCGGCGCGTTGCCCGGTCTTCGCAGCTCCGTCCATGGATTTAGACATGATGGCGCACCCCGCCACGCAGCAGAACATAGCCACCCTGAAAAGCCGCGGCGTGGAGATTATAGAGGCTGCGGACGGCGAGCTGGCAAGCGGACTGAGCGGAAAGGGACGAATGGCCGAGCCACATGACATTGCCGACCGCGTGGAGAACTTCTTCGCCCGCCGCGACGGCTCACTCCGCGGCAAGAGAGTGATGATTACGGCAGGGCCTACCTATGAGAAAATGGACCCTGTCCGCTTCATAGGCAACTACTCAAGCGGAAAGATGGGTTACGCCATAGCCGAGGAGATTGCCAACCGCGGTGCGGACGTCACACTCATATCCGGCCCGGTCAAGATAACCACGAGCAACCTGAACATCAGCCTTGTCAAGGTTGAGAACGCCATGCAGATGTACGAGGCGGCTCGCAAGGCATTCCCTGACTGCGACGCGGCCATAATGACAGCGGCCGTGGCAGACTTCGCCCCAGCGCAACAGGCTGAGCAGAAAATAAAGCACCACGACGCCTTCACCATAGCCTTGACCCCCAATCCCGACATAGCAGCCGAGTTGGGCAAAATGAAGACGCCAAGTCAGACCTTAGCCGGCTTCGCCCTTGAGACGACCGACGAGATGAGCAACGCCCAAGGCAAGTTGGCGAAGAAAAACATGGACTTCATAGTCCTCAACTCGTTGGCTGACAAGGGAGCAGGCTTCATGGTGGACACAAACAAAGTGACCATAATAGAGCAAAACGGGACGACGACCCCCTACCCTCTCAAGCCCAAGACAGAGGTGGCAGCCGACGTGGCCGACACTTTGGAACGAATAATGCAGACCAAGGATGCGTAACATACTAAGAGACACCGCAGTGGCAGTCGCCACGGCAATGACGGCGCTCACGTTGTCGATCATTCCCTCGACTGTCAGCGCGCAAGAGTTGCAATGCAGCGTGAGCGTCACGTCGGCATCTGTGCAAGGCACGAACAAACAGATATACGACAACATGCGCAATGCGCTTCAGGACTTCATGAGCGCGCAGACATGGACGACCGACAAATTCGAGACACGCGAGAGGATTGAGTGCACACTCAACTTTAACATAACCACTCAAGTGTCAAGCAACGAGTTCAAAGGCTCGCTGACAGTGCAGTTGCGCCGCCCCGTGTGGGGAAGCGCATACACGACGACCATGCTCAACCTGCAGGACGACGACATCCAGTTCCGCTACAACGAGGGTCAGCCGCTCGTCTACAACCCGACAGTCTACGATCAGGACAACCTGGTGCCACTCATAGCGTTCTACGTCAACTTCATGCTCGGTATGGACTACGACAGCTTCTCGCCCAACGGAGGCTCGCCATATTTCAAGCAGGCCGAGAACATTGTCAACCAGGCACAAAGCTCGACATTCACGGGGTGGAAGTCATATGACGGCACATCAAACAGATATTGGCTCATAAACAATGCCATGGACGAAAACCACAGGGCATTGCACCAGCAGATATACACATATCACAGGCTGGGCCTGGACCAGATGGCGGACAACATGGAGACCGCCCGGCAGTCCATCTATGAGGCCCTTGACAAGATAAAGGACATCCGCCGCCGCTCATCTCGCAATCCGTATTGGCTCAACCTCTTCTTTACTGCCAAGAGCGACGAGATTGTGAACATATTCAGCGAGGCGCCCCAGATTGAGAAGACCAGGGTATTGGAGGTTCTGCAGACAGCCGACCCGGCCAACATCAGCAAATACAGCAAACTCAAATAGCCTGCCTCACCGATGTGAAGACCGGGTGACGCAGACCATAAAAGAAAGAGAGAAAGCGTGTTACAGCAACTCATCATAGACAACTACGCCCTGATTGACCATACCGACCTCACACTCGACGGCGGCATGTCAGTCATAACAGGCGAGACAGGCGCAGGCAAATCAATCATGCTCGGCGCCCTCGGCATGTTGTTGGGCCAAAAGGCTGACGCCCAGGCGCTGCTTGACAAGACGCGCAAATGTGTGGTCGAAGCCACATTTGACATTGCGGACTATGGGCTTAAAGATATTTTTGCCGAAGCCGACATGGAGTATGACGATGTGACCATCATACGCCGCGAGATTCAGCCAAACGGCAAGAGCAGAGCCTTCGTCAATGACACGCCCGCCACTGTGGCATTCCTCAAAGAGCTTGGCTCCCACCTGATTGACATACACTCCCAACATCAGAACATGCTGCTGAGCCAAACGGGCTTCCACCTCGACGTGGTGGACTCGATGGCAAAGACGCAAGCTGAATTGGCGGACTATGCGGCAGCCTACGCATTGATGAAAGCCAAGCAGGGCGAGCTGAATGAACTCAAAGAGCTCAATGCGAAACAAGGCAAGGAGTTGGACTATAACCGCTTCGTGCTGGGCGAATTAGACAACGCCAAGTTGGAGGATCCGGACGAGTTGGAGAAGTTGGAACGTCAACAGGAGATGCAGGACAAGGCCGAGGAGATTAAGGAGAACTTAGCCATGGCCATCAACGCATTGGACGGGGACGAGAGCGGCATTGTGCATCAGTTGGGCGACATGGGCCGCAACCTTGAGCGCGTGTCGCATTTCCTGCCGCAAGAGGCCGACATAACAAATAGGATTGAGACTGCCAGAATAGACCTTGACGACATACGCCAGACATTGAGGGACGTGATTGAGAGAGTTGATTTTGACCCCGAGGAGCAGAGACGACTGACCGAGAGGCTCAACATTCTGAACTCACTGACCCAGAAACATGGCGTGGCTACCGTAGGCGAATTGATGGCGATTCGTGACGAGTTGCGCAAAAAAGTGGCCGCAGTTGACTCTTTTGACGAGAGACTGCAAGAGCTGACGGAAGAGTTGCAGGCACTCACAGCCACGGCCCAGACAAAAGCCGACACGCTGTCTGGCAAACGCCAATCTGTCTTTGCCGACATAACAAGCAAAATAGAGAGCCAGCTGCACGAAATGGGCATGGCCAACGCCAAATTCGTAGTGAGCCACGTCAAATCGGAACTCGGCCCCAACGGACAAGACGACATACGCTTCCTCTTCGCAGCCAACAAAAATGGCGAGCCGACAGACATTGCGCGAGTGGCCTCCGGAGGCGAGATGAGCCGCGTGATGCTCAGCATCAAGTCGTTGCTGTCTCAAACGAAAAGCCTGCCGACCATCATATTTGACGAGATTGACACAGGAGTGTCTGGCGACGTGGCCGACAAGATGGGCAAGATAATGAGCGGAATGGCCAACCACATGCAGGTCTTGGCCATAACCCATCTGCCGCAGGTGGCCGCAAAAGGGCACAGGCACTACAAAGTGTATAAAGAGGACACTGACGAGCGGACCATATCCCACATCAAGCAATTGACGGACGACGACCGCGTGACCGAGATTGCCAAGATGCTGAGCGGCGCGACTGTGTCTGACGCAGCATTGGCCAACGCCCGCGAACTGTTGGACAGCAACAAATAGCCGCAGCGCAACCGAGACAAGCAGAGAGATGAAGAAATTGACAGACCATGCGTCACTTCTCGTGATTGCGGCAGCCATAGCCGGTTACCTCTACCCTCCCCTCTTCGGCTACATGACCGGCACAACGCAGACCATCGTCCTGGGCTTCATAATGCTGACCATGGGTCTGACACTCACAGGTCGGGATTTTCGCATTTTAGCGGAGCGTCCGTTTGACATAGTGCTCGGCACCCTGTCTCAGTTCACCATCATGCCGCTCGTGGCTTATGGCATAACACGGGTGTTAGGACTTGACACCAGCGTGGCCATAGGCCTCATACTTGTGGGCTGCTGCCCTGGAGGAGTGTCAAGTAATTTGATGAGTTATCTGTGCAAGGGCGACGTGGCATTCTCCGTCGGCATGACGACAGTGTCCACCTTGCTTGCGCCATTTGTGACTCCTGCACTTATGCTCGCACTGGCTGGTCAGAGCGTAGACGTGGATGCGTACAGCATGTTTTTGAGCATACTCATTGTCACCCTTTTGCCCATATCCGTAGGTTTCGGGCTTAACGCCATCATGGGAGGGAAAGAGAGTTTCCAGAGGGTGCGAGACATCATGCCGCCACTCAGCGTCATCGCCTTGGCATTCATCGTGGGCGGCGTGGTGAGCCAGGTGAAACCAGACATCGAGATGGGCGGATTGGCACTCATTGGCATAACTTTTGCGGCGGTGTTCACTCACAACACGTTGGGCTATGCCTTGGGTTATGGCGTGGGACGTTTATTCAGATTCTCAAAGGCTAAAAATAGGACAATAAGCATAGAGGTCGGGATGCAGAACGCCGGTCTTGCCACCAATTTGGCCTCGACATTCTTCATTGCGACAAATCCGCTTGCGGTGGTCCCGTGCGCCATATCGTGCGCATGGCACTCAATATCAGGCACGATAATAGCCAACCTCTTCGCAAGCCTGGACAAGAAAAACAAAGATTAATTCATTACCCCCAAAAAGCAAATCTTATGATTAAGAGACTGATAGCCGCAGCAATGACTATGGCCACAGTGGCAACAGCGTCAGTGGCCGAGAACAGAGAAGAGCGGCAGGTGAGCGGCACATTCACCGCCATCGAGGTCAACAAGGGCGCCAACGTCTCGCTCATTCAGGGCGACAAGGTTGCCTTGGAAGTTGTGACTGACGGTTGCCCAACGCAGGACGTGGAGACTATAGTAAAAGACGGGACGCTGACCGTCAGGATGAAGAAACGCACACCAGGCTCGGCAGTCCAGGTGATGGTATACTTCAAGGACTTAGACAAAGTCACGGTACGCCGCGGCGCATCGGTGGAGACGGACTGCTTGTTCAGCCACAAGGGCAAACTGACCCTTGACGTCGGTGCTAAATGCGAGGCTAAGATGGAGATTGAGGTGGACGAGCTGAGTGTTGACGCCAGCACGAGCGTTATCAGCCTCGAGGGTAAGGCCACACGCCAGAATGTTTTCGTGGCCGGCACACTTGGCGAGTCATCTTATGACGCACATGAGCTGGAGAGTGAGGACGTGACGATAAAGGCAATCAACACCGACGCCATAGTCAAGTTCAGCAACTCACTGAGCGCCGAATCAATAGCCTGCACCATACGCTATATTGGCGACGACAGCAAAGTGAAGAAATCAGGCACAGGCGACGTTCACGCATATTAGGCGGCACATCAACTGAAGACAAAAAATCCCAGCCCTAAGCGCTCTGCAAAACAGCGCATAGGGCTGGGATTTTTTTGTGTGGTAAGCCACTGAGGCAGGTTGTCAACACATATAGGACATTCCTGCTATAGCAAGGTCATAGAGACTTTATTGGCGGTCATTTCGAGGCGTCATCCTCTTTCTTATCATCCCCTTCATCTTTCTTATCATCCTCATCCTCTTTCTTCTTGCCACAGAGTTTCGCGATAATTCCGCCAACGGCCACAACCGCTACAAGAATCAGTTTCCATCCTTTGAGAAGGAAGAGGCCTATCTTGGCGAGCAGTCCGGTCTTGCTCAACAGCGCAGTGCCGGCAATGAGGCCGCCAAGAGTCCAATCACTCACAGAGTCCTCGTCAGGATTGAAGTCTTCGTAACGGTAACCTTCATTGAATTTTATGCGGGAGGAGAGTTCGTCGCCCTTAGCTATGACGGAATCGGCCACTGTCATGTCGCTTATGGCCTGTAGGGTCAAGAACCCATAGCGGCTGAGGATTCGGCAGTCGTAGTTCAAAGACTCGCCACTCTGTCCGTCCGCATAGGTGAACTTGTGGTGCTTGGCCCAGCGCAGCACTTTGGCGACGGAATCATAAGATGGAGTTTTAGCCCATCCAAGCAGTTCCTGACGCGGATAGCCCAAGGCCACCAAAGAGTCGTTCATGCTACGGATATACTCCTGCAAGTCAGTCATCATCGCGTCATAGTCCACATCGTTGGCATCGTCGTCACTCACATATCCGCACTCGTCGTAGTAAAAAATGAAGGCTAAGTCAACATCGTTCATCAACACAGCGTCGGATGGCACAAGGGCACCCAGCACAGTGGGATCCTCCGGGTTGCCCCAGTAGAGTTCCAATAGTCTCTGAGCCTCCAATTTGTCAATGAAACACATGTCGGCCGGAATGTACACTGTGGCGTGAGCCTCCTCAATGGGGACTATGCCTCCCACAATGCCACGCACGGTGTCTGTGGCGAAGAACTCAACAACCTCCTCATCTGTCAGGCCGAAGTCCTCGTAGCCAACTTCTTCTTCGTCGGCACTCACATAACCATCATCGGCGGAAAGAGCATCATCATTATCCACTGGCAGGTCGGCCGGAGAGGCGATAGCGCTAACTATTGGCGAGCTTGCCGCCCCGGCGCTTACTGTTGCGAGTGTGGCCATCACTACGGCCATCAGCAGAGAGGTTTTCTTCATTATTATATGTTTTGTTTTTATGGTCGGGGGAAGTTTTTTGGGGGCTGGTGATTGTTACGAGGGGGGGGGGAAGGGTTGCGTTGGGGAAATGAATTCTTTTTGTGGAAAGGGTACGCAGAAGGGATTTGCAAAATAACCAAACGCCATGAACGTGGCGAGGGTGCAGATTGTGTCTTGGCAGGCTACAAGCAACACTACGACTATCTGCGTCATCTTGTACCCAAAAAGAATTGTCGGGCCCACACCGGCTCAGCATCAAAACGGACGATTCGTGCGGTGAGGAGCTGCGTGCTGATGTGGCGTATTATGGTCAGCTGCCCACACATGTGTACTTTTGTTCATCGCACATTCTATTTTTTGTTCAAAACGAAGGTAGCAAAAGGGCTGAATTCCGAATGCGGAATCCAGCCCTGCTTTTTTATGGAACAGAAAGGAAGTGTTGGGGGATGGCAAGGATTACTTATAAACAAAGTTTGGCTTATCTCTTTTTCCTAATATCCATTCATACATCTCTTTCATCTGCTTAGCTACCGCCTCAATGGAGTACTTCTCCTTCATCAGAGTCTTGCCACGCTCGCCCATATCATGCAGAGCGTCAGCTGACGTCTCCAAGGCAGACCTCACGGCCTCAGTGATGGCATCTTGGTTATACTCCACCCACCAACCGCACTTGTTGTCCACCAAGTCCCGCCAAGGAGCACCTGTAGTAGCTATGCACGGGATACCGCGCACCAAACCTTCCACAATCACATTGCCGAAGTTCTCAAACTCGCTTGGCATGGCAAGCACTGACAGCGAAGCCAAAGCATCCTCCTTCTCATGACCAGAGATGAAACCAGTAAAACGGACATTGTCAAGGTGCAAACGAGCCACCTCAGCCTTCAGGAACGCCATATACTCGTCGTCACCACCACCAATGATGAGCAGTTCCGCATTCTCCTTCACCTTGTCGCCAAGTTCACTCCAGGCATAAATCAACCCCTCCACATTCTTGCGTCGGGAGATGCGGCCGAGGTAGCCAAGACGAAAGACGCCGTCTTTCGTTCTTTCAGGATACTCTTTGATTTCCACAGGATTCGGCACAATGGCAATAGGAGATGTAACACCAAGATCACGACAATGCCTCATCTCATCATCGCACGTCACATGCACACAAGCCGCACGATTCAAGTCATTGAGCAGTCGGAGTTTCAAAGACATCTTCTTAAACCATGGCTTTGACTTGGCGATATCTTGAGGATAAAGCATGCCACGAGGGGTAATGATATATGGTTTGCCCTTACCGCGAGCCACATCCACCATTGCGTATGTGTTATAAAGCCATACCCCTTGCGCCTGGTATATATCGAAATCACCACAAGCCATTACCTCCCTCTTGTAAGTAGGAGAATAACTAAAGATATGCTCTATCGGTTTCTTTGCGAAGTGGATGGGCACATCCGTTCCAATCAGTTTGCCGTTAGCCCCCATCTCATACATCAAGACATGAGTCTCAACGCCAATGGCGTTTAACCCGCGCATGGTGTTGTAAGTGCTGAACGCTGGTCCGCCGGCATTCACGTCCAGAGTACCTGTATATAGTATCTTCATTAGGACTAACTTTTTATAAGGTTAAAATACTGTTCTGCTATATTAGCCACAGAGAATCTCGCCACATTCTTCAATCCTCTTTTTACATAAAACTCATTATTACTAATAGCTTCTCTATACCCCCTTTTTATAGATTCCACATCATTGGGATCAACTAAAACAGCAGCTCCACCAGCCACATCTTTCATCGGTGAAAGATTGCTTGTTATCACAACCCTTCCTGTTGCCTGCCCCTCAATGATAGGCATACCAAAACCTTCGTATAAAGATGGGAAGTTGACTATATCACACTTTCTATACTCATCCAACAACTCCTCATCGCTAATATTGGCACAAGTAGAGTACTCCACACCATTGTCGTGAAGACTGTTTCTTATCTCATCTGAAATTACACCAACTATTCTTAGATGACATTTCAAACCATTTAAAGCCAAGATGGTATTCTTTAAGTTTTTATTGGCTTTAGTACCTACATGCAAAACGACAGGTTTTTCCTTGTCTATATCTTTCGCCACATAAGTGAATGTTGGCGAAAGAGGGTCATAAATCACATCTGACTGATAATTGTACCTTTCAAGCTCCTGTTGGGTTTGTTCGGATATGGCAACTATCTTGTCTGCATCCTTAAGAACTTTTATGAACACGAGTTCTTTCAAAATCCTTTTTATGCCTTCGACATTATTGAAGAAAGATTTCAAATCATGAACCACAACCACTTTCTTACCCGAACGGATAAAAGGAAGGAGATAGTTTTCTGTTCCTGTAATCAGGATTGCATCGTAATGTTGCTTCGTCAAAAGCCTTCGCATAGACGAGACATTCGCCCATAATCCTTTCAAACTGTAATCCGCCACAGGCAATTCCAAGGAATCCACCTCAGCATACTTTTTCATTTCCGATTCTATAGGCTTAAATACTTTCCGTACAGAAAAGCCCATGCCTGAATTTCTATAGATGAATAAAATTTTCATGACTTGATTTTCTTCTTTCCGACAATCCATGGACAATACTTATTGGCTATGCAAGCAAAGCCTATAGATATAGCCCACATTGCGATTTCTTCAATAACCTTAAATAGAACATACAAATTAACAAAAGGCCTCAAGTCAGACATGATATACATTACAGGCAAATGGATGGCCATTATCATCATTGTGTTATTTCCGAGCCATATCATTGCATCCTTTAAACTTTGAGGGCATTCTTCGATTCTTACAGCCAACAACATCACACCAAGTGAGGCAAGCGGCGCAATCATGAAGTCCAACCATACTATATCATTGGTAAAAAGATACATATGGTGAGGATATATTGCCAACCGCACTATAGGGAACAGAAGAAAAAGGCAACACACAATCATTCGATATCGTCCTAACCATTTATAAATTTCCTTTACCTTAGCAGTTGACATATAATTGCCAAAGCTATAAAATGCCAAGGCCGTTGGTATGCTTGCAATTGAATGCGGCAACTGTACTTGTCCTTTTGCCAATCCAAGTCCTATGAGCATAAAAATTCCCCCCCCCCACTATTCTCGAAGAGAAGAAATAGATAATCTCAACGAAAAACAAAACAGGCAAAAACCATAAAGCTCCAGGCAGACCTTTTAGCAATTCCGAACAATCGTAAGGGTGATTCGCCAATTTCATCATTATGATGCAAATTAACGTTAGAAATATTGATGGAAGAAACAATTGCCTGGATCTTTTCTTTAAGAAAGAAAAAAAATCGTATTTCCCTTGACTAAAACACATTCCACTTATTATAAAGAACAAGGGCATATGAAAACAATATATGTATTTCCCAATGAAGGACGCACCTGTGGCATGTCCCAACACCACTAATACTATAGCCATGCCCTTGGCTATGTCGATCCATTCCAATCGTTTTGTCATAATTTTCCTTCTCTTAATATTTTTCACTGTTTCTTACAGCAGTCAATCCAAAGCCACCACCATATCAAGCGAATTCCCGTTACCGATTTCGTTGAAACAGCTTGAGGTGATCAGCGATGATGCGCAGATTACAGTTCTATACCGAAGTATCCACCCAAGACGATGATCATCAACCTTGCTGACTGTCGCGCTCGATGTATTCCAACAACCATGTTATAGTATGCTCATTGGAATACCCCGACGTCACGCAACGACGATAACCTTCACGGGCTATTCGTTGCCGCTCGTCATCGTGCGCCAGATAATAGCGGCACTTTTCAAGAAGTTCTTCATCCGACGAAAAGAACACAGCTTCCTTTCCTTCCTCAAACAACGACTGGTGTTCAGAAGTCCGCTCAGCCAACATGAAACCGCCGCAGGCTGGTATCTCGAACGTGCGCGTGGTATGATAGTCGCGGCTCTTCTTGCGAAGGAAACCAAGATTTATCTTGAACGACTGTATAGCTTTACAGAAATCTTCGGTATAGAGACCTTTGCCTTCTATCATAAGGTTTGGCGAATAGAGGGACAACCTGTTCCACCCTCCCCCGAATATCCTGACGGTTATTCCATTGTCTGCTAGGTACTTCATACTCTCTGCCCGTTCTTTTTCGTAAGTTCCGATGAAGCCGACCTCACCGCCCAAACGTTCTTTGTCACCTTCTGACAGCGCATATGGATGGTGGAAGTTGGATTCATAGGACATATAACACAAAACAGGATGCTTACAGTTGCGCTCCTTCAACTCCTGTATGTTCGCCTTACGGTTTACAATATAGTAGTCATAAAGCGGAATAGTGTCAAGTATCTGCTTAGTCTTGTGATATGGGTTCATAAAATCGTCTATCATATAGTGAACGATTTTACAATTTGGCTGCTTCTCCTTGATGAAGCGCAGGGTAGACGGAAGGATATTGTTGCCCTTATCTATCCACACGATGTCATAAGCATTTTCGGCGACTTCCTCTTTGATAAGGTTATTGACATTTCCTGTATCGGGCAAGTTAAACCGCAGCCCGTGGATGCCAAGATGGTAAACGACCTTCCACCACAAGGTTTTAGGTTGGCTGTTGTCTATCTCCTTGAAATAGTCAGCGTGCGTCTTTAGCCAGTCGCTTCTGTGACAACTTGTATTATTCCGTTCCTTTGGGAAAGGACCTATAGATAATATTCTCATTTCTTCGCTATTTTGTGGAGAAAGTCGCTGTATCTTTTGCCATATGCCTGCCATGTCAACTTCTCATCAGCATTGCCGGCATACAATTTATTGCACAGTCCCTTCTGTTGGGCTAAAGCCTTAGCAAGGGCATTGACGACAGCTTTTGACGTATAGTCTTCTATTATTGTTATGTATTCAGGATGCTCTACTATCGCTTTCAAATCCTCTGCTCCAGAATCATTGCTGCCCACCAAAGGCAGGTTGCATGCGATTGCTTGCGCTTGCACCATGGCGAGTCCCTCTTCGCGGGACGGAAGAACAAAGACCTTTGCCTTGGCATAGTAGTCTACAAGCTTTGATTGGTCAACAGCATCCACATGAGTGAACTGCTTGTCGCCTTTCGGGAAATCAATATCCACAATGCCGCCGACATGAAGGAAACGATAATCTGTCCGCCTAATGGCATCAATGATTAGGTCGCAGCCCTTGCGGTAACTCCAGCCTCCCACCATAATGACATCATACTCCTTCTCGCCCCCATTTGTTGGATGGAACATAGACAAGTCCACACCATAAGGGTTCACGAAGAGTTTATCCTCCGGATAGCCATATTTTAGCATACTGCGCACCACATGCTGCGATGCCACAGCTACATAGTCGGCAAGGTCGTAGTCCTCTATCTCACGTGGAATATGCCAGTAAGGCACCGTAATCTTTCCCTTATTGCTCGGTATGGCATCGAGAATCCGCTTCTGCTCCATGATGTGTTTGGAGCCACGTTCAATAATAACAGTAGCCCCCTGACGCTTCGCCTTGCGCGGAGCACGCACGAAGCTGCCGCTCATAGCTATACAGACATCACACTTGCGCATCACCACCGA
Source organism: Bacteroidaceae bacterium (assembly GCA_963618945.1). Lineage (GTDB taxonomy): Bacteria > Bacteroidota > Bacteroidia > Bacteroidales > Marinilabiliaceae > W3P20-009. The sequence goes on along the minus strand of CAVETY010000012.1, from coordinate 58,258 downwards.
CGTGAGCCAGTCCTGAAACAACGTCGACATCTTAGCCGCCCACTGGCTCCTTGGAAATATCTTCTTTGACAATGCCAGAAACGGAACCATCGGCCAGAACAACGAGGCAGAACACTCCTTAGGCAGTCCAAACTTCATCGCTCTCTTTGTTGGCACAAACGAATAAAACTTAACGTCGTGTCCATTGCGAGCCAACTCTCTTGCCAAGTCGCAGACATGAAAGCGACCTGGCGATAAAATATTAATCTTCATGAAATCCTTTTCTTGCTTTCTTATAGATTTGGTAATCACCTCCCAACAACGACTCTATTACCAATTCAGAATGGACACAAGTCCGTTCTTTAAATTTCTTAGCAGGATTTCCTCCAACAACAGCCATTGGCTCTGCATCTTTTACAACCACACTACCTGAGCCTATAACACACCCTCTTCCTATATGTCTGCATGAAGGCAAAATAATAACCTTTGTCGGAATCCACACATAGTCCTCTATTACAATACCATAATATTTATGTTCCCAATGAGGCGAATCTATATTATGAGATGTAGTAATAATTTCAGACTCTTGGCCAATGATGACATGACTGCCAATTCTCACAGGCGACCTCAAATCTATTTTGTCTGTTTGTATCGACACGTGGTCGCCTATTGATAAATTTTTATTTGCCTTATGAGCCAAGGACAAAGGCATTATCACTCCTTCACCAACCGTCGCTCCATTGCTACGCGCTATCCGCACAGCTTTGCTATACTTGAAATGTTTTTTCCAACGTATTATCAAGCCTTTTACATAATGTATCCAGCTTCTACTCTGTATCTGATGGCAATAAGTTGCATATCTACCATATTCAGGCGTGGGAGAGACTCTATCCATGGTTAAAATTTTACGCTTTTTATCAATATCTTAAATGTCTTTATTTTGCCTTCGATAGAATCCCTATTAAAAGGAAGGAATAATAAGTTCAAAATAAAGTATACGATGCGATAGCTTTTATATTCCAGGAAAGAGCAATGTTTTTTAAAATAAACCATACTGCTCTCCATGTTATATCTTTTACATACGGGGGACTTCCCCGAGGTTTTGCCCTCTAAATGTATAATTTGCGGGCCAGGTATTATCATTCGCTTTATATTTTCCTTTTCATATCTCTTCTGCAAATCCGACTCTTCATAGTACATAAAGAAATGTTCATCGAAACCTCCGTACATGTCTATATATGCTTTGGGAATAAACATGGCTGCCCCCACAATATATTCAACCTCATAAGGAGGAGTTGGCAAACTATCGAAATGGAAAGGAAGATGTAGTTTATATTTGAGACTATTCCACAAAATCTTTCCGGTTGTAGGAAACTTATTATTTGTCCAATATATCACTTTTTTATCTCGGTCAAGCAAATCACATCCATACATCGCCTTTTCTTTGTGTGATTCCGCATAATCGAAGAAGATTTTCAATGCGTTATTAAGAAACAACGTATCAGAATTTAGACAAAACACATACTTGCCTTTTGCCTGCTTAAAACCAAGGTTATTGGCTTTGCCAAATCCTAAATTCTTATCACTATAAATATACGTTACCCCCTCATACTTCTCGAAGAATTCCTTACTGCCGTCCATGGAGGCATTGTCAACAAGTATTATCTCATAATCAATATCATGCGTATACTCTCGAATACTTTCTATACACTCACGAGTCATACCAAGCGTATGATAAGTCACAATAACAACAGAAACATCCATAATAAGTTTAATATTTAAAATATGATTTATACCTAAACAGTATATACGCAGCTTTAATTATAAGCCAATATATAATTAATAATAAAACTGAATGAATTAGGGTTGAGAGGTAAAGGTCCACACCTGTCTCTATCCTAACAGAATATACTATAATGTGATTAAAAAAAAGCAATGATACTAATATATCATGTATTTTCCAATTCACTAGTCGATGATATACGTCCCAAATGAACAGTATAGACAAAAAAATCAAAGTTGTCACGACAGGACATAAGTACCAAAATTCCACGAGCGCATGAAGAATTGCACTATCAGCAACATCGTCATTTACTGTTGACAGTTTTTCGATAGCTTGCTGCGAACCTGTGGTAGACTTCCACGCAAAAAACGCAGAGGGCAAACAGTAACTTATGGACTTAGCAGTCAAACTACCCAACTGCATAGGTGGTGCAACACTTACACACTTTGCGTAAATACAATACAGGTATAATTGCCGGCCCTCCTTATTATCTATTTCATCAATCTCATAATCTTTTTCCATCGCATCTGAAATCGCTTCAAACTCCAATAATGAGTAAGAAAACCGTCCTTCTGCCCGAGCATCACCTTTTGCCATACGATAAAAAGACTTGAATGGGAAAATCACGAAATATAAGAATAGCACGGCAACTCCGATTTTAACGTACAAAACCTTATTGAATTTGTTGCGTCTAACACTATACAAACAAAGAAGAAATGTAAGAAAAATCTCAACCTGCCAAGTTCTTGATATAGCCAATATATAAAAGCAGAAAAACACAATTGCCGCCCAATCGAAAATAGACAACGCCGTCAACCTCTCCTTCTTTAATAGAGTCAAAGAAAGCAGTGCTGACATCGGGATTCTTAAAGATGCTACTAACTCTCCAAACAGCATCATCTTGGGATCATTATATTTTACTGCAACGTCAGCCATTTGGTACATAAACTCACCAGAGACGTAATTCCAGACACTTAAAATAGCTAAGAGGCAATAAAATAGATAAATAATTCTTCTATTGTAAGAAAAACTATCATACAAATTCCTCAAATATTGAGAAACGTTCAAAATTGACTTCTTGTTAGACTTGTTCCTCGTCCACCACAAATCAACACATACAATGATTGCGGTAAACAAATTAAAAAAAAGCATTGATGTTATTGTTGTTTGCAAACTAAACACATCATTGCCATAACTAAAATCTTTCTCATCACCAATAAGAGGCAGTGCGGCGAAATACAGACAATGAAAAACAATAAGCAAGTCAAATGCGTTTACATCCTTCTTACTACGGATTTTCTGTATTACATAGAGACACGGCCATAAAGAAAGCAGCCATATCAACCGTTGAGCTAACATTTCCTAAAATCTTTAATTGTTTCAGAATAAGCACAAAACAATTGACGTGATATATTTTTGTCTGAATTTCGCTTTAGAGCAAAATCTCTATTCATATTTCCTAATTTTTCTAACCTTTGATTATCTCCTGAAAGCTCAATAATTTTTGATGCTAACATATAGGGGTCATTAATCGGTATTATTAAATCCTTATCATAAAGGGCGTCAAACAAGGAAGGGATCCCTCCTGCATAGGTAGCAATAATCGGCAACCCAAGACACTGAGCCTCACAAATAGAATTAGGACTATTGTCAGCATATGATGGCTGAATATACAAATCCACGCTTGATAGTATTTTTAGAATTTCAAGAGAATTTTTCCTACCCAGCATTTCAATATTCACAGCCTCACCTTTTACACCTGTCATGTTTTCAAAACCAATAAGGTCCTTCTTGTCACCCCCAATCCAAAGCCATTTAAATTTTAATTGCGCATTTTGAACCAGCAATTCAGCCGTTTTCAAAACGACATCAGGACCTTTCAATGATTGGCAGCTGCCGATAGTAGCTAAAGTAAATACCTCCCTTCTCTTTTCCCTTACAAAAGGTGACTCAATTATCTCCTTTCTTAAAGCTTCTTCTACATGATAGTAAACAGCATTTGGATTATACAGTTTTACAAGAGATTTATCCCATTCTGTCCTGCCCATAAAATATTTATTCTCTCGCATAATCTCCTCTTCTCTTTTAGCCCTACATTTTGATAATCTTTTATTATAAAGATAATACAAAAACATAGATGGAGAAGACCAGGATTTTAGAAATTTTGAAGCATAACATTCCCCTGGCAACAAATAACAGTTTCGGTATTGCGGCCAAAAACCTTGCATATGCAAAATCACAGGCACATCTACAAACTTAGAAATCTCTCCAAAACACCATTCTGTTCCAAACACATGTATAATATCTGGATTTATTTTCTTTACAACCTTAACCGATTCTGTTATTATACTTCTATCTACATCATTATAGGAAATTTTATCTTTGAACCATCTTTCCCACAAACTGCGTCTGACATATATTGGACAAATTGAAATGTTATTTTTTATCACCATTCTATTTTTTTTATCACTTACATAAGCAATAAAAATTTCGACATCTTCCCAATTCTGAATTATTCGTAATGTTGAGAAAATCCAACTGAAACCGTTTTTCCCCACATTATTATCATTAATAGTCACTGGCGCTACGGAAAACAAAAGTACTTTCATATTTAGTGTTATATTATATATAGTATATCTGATTTATATACTCACTCGAATTTATATAGGAATATTACACTTTATACCATTCTTCTTTATGATAAGGGCAGAACCACTCACAACAACGCTATTGTCTGGTATCTGTTTATATACACACGCATTGGGGACAATCCGCACGTTGTTCCCGATTTTTATTTCCCCCAATATTTTTGCCACCTCCGCAACAATAAAAATTATCACCTATGACAGGGGAGCCACCAGTTCCTCTTTTTGCCCCTGTAACAATATTGGGTTGTAATGAAGCATTCTTACCTATCCTAACTTGTCCTTTAATTATGATTGGGCCCCAATGGTATATAGTCAAGCCTGCACCACATACGTTAAGCGGAATTTGAAAGCTTGATTTATGGGCATAATGACGAAGTCTCAACAATGCGAAAAGACAAAGGAAGCGCTTTTGGGTATTATAGACGTATTCAGACAAACGTAAATAGAAAATATATTCCCATTGTAGCCTCTGTTCACTTGCGGGATTAGACATCTGATGCGAACGAATAGGGCTGGATAGATAGCTTTTAAATCCATTGGAATCTTCGCATAGATACCGTTTGAATTCCTTGTAAGATTTAATCATAAATATATTTCTTTTAAAACCCTGTATCTCATTCCACTCACTGCCACCCCCAAAAAGCCAAAGCCTTCACTATAAATTTTATGTTCTCCTTCCATAAAGGCATATTCTTTGGCGATATATGTCTGTAGCCATTGCCGCAAATTGTGCCTGTACCAGCAGTTCATAATTACGCGGCATGCTTCTCCTTCGTAATCAAGAGGTCACGTTCTACGAATCCGTCAACAGGCGAAAGAGATTGGCGTGACGCCTAAGACTTAATGTAGTCACCAATATTTACAGTATCAGAATTTTTAATAGTGAGCAATTTATACTTCATGACTATGCGCCGTCACGGTCAGTACAGCAGCAACAAGATATTTCAATTTTATCTCTGCCTACGGACTCTTCTAACACGGGGAGGCTATTCCACTCTTCCAATATTTCTCAAAAAAATATGGGGAATTGTCTATTGCCACCTTCTTATCAATCAACTCCTGCGCCATTTCCGCCGCTTCGTCCAACGTGGCAGCATACTGCACGGCTTTTCCGTAAACTTGTTTGTCAAACCACTTTACTCCGCTGCTCAATTTGTGATCGGCAGAGTTGATGACAACAACCGGGGTGTTAGCTACGGCGGAAAGAATAGTTCCATGGTAGCGGTCGGTGATGGCGACCTCATAGGTTGACAATTCTTTTACTATATCCTTTATCATCTCTTCACGATGTTTGTCCCATTTCCAAGGCTTTGCGTCAATGGTCGTGTCACGGCGTTTTGTACGGGTATGGGAGAACCGTTTCATCAGACGATTTAGTTCTTCGTCGCTATAATGCTTCTCAAGGTCATTACGCAGACAGAAGATGACTCCTTTGCGTTGTGTATCCTTAACACAGAAGCCCTTGTCTCCTATAAGCGAGGTAACCACGTCGGGCATAAGCTGTAGGTGAACATTTTTGAACAGATTTTTTGCTCTTTCAAACGACACCTCATCACGACACATTAGGGTCAGATTCTGGTGCATATCCAACTCTCTGCCTATCACTTTCTGCATCCACAGAGACATTATGTTCACCGTTTGCGGAAGAATTGTAACAGGATGGTCAAAGAACACCCTGATAACATCAAGGATAAACGGCAGTTCTGGATGTGGGTCGAAAAACAGATAACCGCTATGCACAAACAACAAGTCGTCGCTCTGAAGAGTTTTCTTTATTGTTCTCAACGTTTCAAAACTGCGGTACCGAGTGCTTACCTTTACCACCTCATAGTCAGGATACCAAATGGTAAACAGATGCAACCAACAAAGCAACTGCGCTTGATCGCCCAAATTACTGTGAATAGGCGCACAGAAGAGGTAGAGGCGTTTCCCAGTCCTTGTACTTGAGATAACTTGTCTCTGTTCTCGGGTCTTCGCCTTAGTGTAAACACAAACAGGTATCCCAGCAATCTTACTGATGATTTTTTTTACTATCATTATTTTACACGTTAATCTTTATAATTTTCCTTTCGCTTGCGCATTTATATATGTATGCAAACAGAATGCTTGCAGCAACAGCCAACAACGCAGATTTAAAGCCGATATACCACCATTCTACTGTCAACACGGAGGCGTGTATTAGATAAACTACGTACGACAAGGTTGACAACAGCATGATGGGGCTGTCCTTTTTGAGTTGATAACCGTTCAACACCTTTGTGCTGACATATACAGAAAGTAATGCATAGTCTGAATACATCACATAGACTAAGCTATGCTCCAGCAAGAACGAATAGACTGATGTCAATACATTGAATAATACGAACCAAATCATTACTTTTGAAACGCTCTTCACTAATGACTTTTCGAAAAGGGCAAGAAACAGTCCCACTATCATCATCGGCACGTTCCTAACGAATGCCAAGTACGGAAAGCTATGTACGGTCAGCATGAGTGTTACGGATATTCCCAGAATAAGCATTGCATAGGTTACAAGCAACGCCACTTTCTTGGTGTAGATATTGAAAATGGATTTGGACAGGAAGAAACAGATGTATGAGATTATTGTCACCTCAACGAACCACAGGTGAAACGAAAGGCTTTTGCCGTTTGCTACCAGTCCTAAGTATTCCGCCAACCCGAGTTTGTGCTCTCCTATCAAGATGAAGTACTCACTCACCCGATACTGCCTTAATTCTTCTATAGGATAACTGGCACCGATAAGCCAATATACCGCCAAGATGAAAAGCACTACTATGAGATAAGGCTTCAATATTTTCCATATTCGATGCTGTACATAAGGCCTCAAGGAAAGCGACTTCTTAAGCTCTGACTTGGCTATGCCATAGCTCGACAGCATGAAGAAAACCGACAAAGAATACCCCCCCACAAGCCGGTTAAACTACTTTCACTCAATGGACTATGCGCTCTGAAAGCCCAGTGGTGCAAGATAATAAGGATGCAACACATCGCCTTCATGATGTGTGATGTATCTTGCGAGATTAAGCATGTGCTTCCCACTACATCAGCCTTCTTTCTCAGGCTGAATAGTATGGTCATTGCCAATAGCATGACCACTATAAAATATTCGTATTCGGTAAACATTGTTATGACTTGTAGGTAAACAAAAACTTGTTCTCCAATTTCAATCTTCTCAGTACCCCCTCAAACTTATGAGCTATAAATATAAGAATTCTTCGAGAGTACGTATCACTCATTCTTATTCTAAATATCATTGACAAAGGCAGTTTCTCTGGTTCCATGTACTTCTGCTTCAACTCATGAAAATCCATAGAAACATAATCATTCCAGAACTCACGTCTTACAGGTGGCATGGCGAAAGGATGGGACAATGAGATGTTTGTACGTTTAGCTTCCTCCAAAGTCCTTTCTCGCCATTGCATCTTCATCTGTTTACTTAGGGAAACAGCTATATCAGTATTGCATAAGATAAGGGATACTCCCTTTTGTTCATATCCGTTGTCAACGTTGGATGTCTTTTGGTATCCCCACCAGTCGGCAATGGTAAAGTCGCTGCATCTCTGAGTTGAAGTGAAGTGACATTGATGACATGAAGGGCGCAAGAAATAGTCACGTAAAAAACCTCTTATGTAAGGGTCTGCATAGTAGTCGCCAATATATGTTTTTTCGGCGAGGCTTTTTTCAACATGACCAGTTACGGTCATGTTGAAAAAAAACCAAGAGGATTTTTTACAACGGAATTTTACGTCTGTAAGGGCCATTTTTTCTGTCTCTGAAATATACTTCTTATATTCCTCAAACAGTAATGGCGACGGTACTCCATGGCATATAAGGTCGACTGTAATAAGGTTGTCATAGTCTTTCCTTAAATAGTTGCGAAGACCAGCAATCTGGCAAGGGGTGCCGCTGAACAACACCTTGCGACCTTGTCGTAGAAAGTCCTTTGCCTTGCTGTAACTGCAGCCGATCTTGCTTTGCACGTACTTGCTGCCGCTCAAACGTAGCGACAAATCGTCCATAGTCTCCACATAGGTATGCTCGGCTTGAAGATTGTAGTTTAAGGCACATCCAAAGATTACTCCCCCACTTTCCAATATAGGGCGGGCTATTTCAGTAAAAGCGCCACCCGATGAACTCCCCAAACGAACAGCCTCGTCTGTAGACCATCCACTATATACCTTATGCGGTTCATTGCATCGAGGATGATGGTTTACAGGGCAAGTCTTGACACAAAGTCCACAATCCACACACACTCCTTCATCAATAACTGGTCTATCGAAACCTTCATCATCAGGTTTCACTTGTATTGCGTTGTGAGCGCATACGTTGACACACGCCATACAACCAGTACACTCCGCAATATTACATATTTCCTTCATCTTTTGCCATTGATTTAAGAATTGGAATTTTCTTCAACGCTACGTTCCGCACCATTTCCCTTTCATGCCTATTCATTCCTACAAAATAAATATCAACCATTGTCAGGCAAAGCGAAGTTCCACCGACAATTATCAAATTATGCCAAAGGTCTTGTATGAAATAATGTAAAAGAATCGGCACTGGCAAGGCTAACAACGTTACGCAAACAATAGGCACAACCACCTTTTGCACATAGGGCAAAAGAGGAAAATCCAGTTTATGTTTCATATAAATGCAACGTGCCGTCATTGCGACAAGGTTTATAAAGATGCGCACTACCCATACTGCATATACTGGCAAACCAAGTTTAAGCACGATGTAAGCCAATGGAATATTGAGAAAAATCAAACTAGCCATCAGTATTTGATAATTCTTTATCTTGCCTGTTGCTTGTACTGACATCCACAGAGGTGCGCCAATCGCCTCAATGGAGAGGAATATAAGTATCAACCTACAGAAAATAGCCGTGTATTCTGGGACGTTCTTTAACCAGATCTCCAGCAGACCATCAATAGTAAAAAGGATTGGCATAACCAATACTATCACCATGTAATATGAAAACTTTGATGTCTGGAAGATGAGTCTGTGGAAACGATCTATCTCTTGTGTGGCGAATGTCTTGACTATCTGTGGTTGAAACGCAGTTTGAAAATTAGAAATGAATCCGTAAACAGCGTTTGAAACTTGGTTTGCTATGCCAGCGGCAGCATTGACGATGACTCCATAGAAGATGTTGATAAGGATGTTCAATCCCTGTTGTGCCACCAAATTAGCAAGACTACCAAACAAAGACCAACCAGAGAAACTGAACATTTCAATGAATGATACTTTATCCCATATTGCCCTGTACTTTGTCGTTTCAAAATGTCTGTTACAATAGAACTTGTATACAATGGAGATAACCAATGGGACTACCGTATAAAGAAACGAGTAGAATATCAGTTTGTCAAATGTTGTTATATACAAGAGATAAACGATCAACAGTTTTGCTACAACCTCCACCAAAGAGACATAAGCATAAAAGTCCATCCTCTCATACGCTATAATTGAGGCATTATAAGGCACCCGAAGCAGATTTACAACAAATTGTATCAAAGTAAATTGATACACCCACTGCGCTGCATACATTCTTTCTGTCGGAATATTAAGATGGGTATTGACAAACCATAAGCCCACTGTTTCACCCAATATCACGACAAGAACAGAAAGCAAAATGTATGTATTCATACTCATGCAGAACACCACATTTGCTTGCTTGAAATCATTTTTTCCAAGATAAAAATTCAGGAACCGCTGTGTGGCAGAGACTAACGCAGCATTCAAGAAAGAGAAGAGCGCAACTACGCCTCCTATCACATTGTTCAATCCATAGTCGGCAGCACCAAGTACATCCAGCACAATTCTGGAAGTAAATAGTGACGTCACCATCATGACAAACATCCGGAAGTAGAGAAGCAGGGTGTTCTTCGCTATTCGCTTATTATTTTCTGATATTTGAGTTGACATTGTTGCAGTGCAATGCTGTCCTGAATATTTTTTAAGACAAATAAAGAAGCAAGGCTAAGACGACAGGAGGCCATGTCTCGGCAAAGTAAAGCCAACCTACTTCAAACTGCAAACATAACTCTTTTAGCGCAAGCTATCTACAAATAGGCGAGAGAAAATATGCATACAAACTTTCAAAGAGGGTTCCAACGGCCCCAAATCACAAGGATTACAACATTTGGGAGATGATTTGCAAGCAAGTATGCGCTCTCCACACGAATTCCGTCTGCGACATATTTGCGCTAAGTTTCTGGGCGCAACATGAATTGCCCGCCGCCATCCTCCTTATGGGCGGATGGCGGCGGGCTGACTTATCGGTTTTTGGCTAACCTGCTTTAACGTTGAGGGCAACGTTGACCTCAACGTCCTGTCTACTTCACCCAGAACTCGGGCATCGCCTCCTTAAACTCGGCATCAATGAGATGACACTGGCTTTTAATTATGCCACGCCGCCTGACGGCAGGCTGAAGGCAAAAAGTGTCAAAGTCATCCAGATTGACATCTCTTACATGTGTCCAATGGGGAAAGAGCAGTTTCATGTAGGCCACAGCGATACGTTTCACCGCATTGAAATCGCGCGTGTCGGCATTCTTGTCACAAGCCACGAGCTCGTCGAATAAAAGCCCATAAACGTTCTGTGTGCGAAGAGAATGAAGTATCTCAGAGAAATATTCCACGTTCAGAGTCCAACCCTTATAGATGATGCCATTGTTGATACGCGGAAGGTTCCAACCCTCTATGAAACAATGGAAACGATCAAGCAGGGCCGACTCCCTGAACGATTGCGGCAAGGAGTCGAAATAGCGATAGTTCACGGGGCGGCGTTGCTCATTGAGAGGGATGTTGCCCATAATCATCAAGCCGCACTCCGAGCTGAACTCGTTGTTGTCAATGGTAGTCTTTCCACTTTCCAAATAGGATTTTAGGGCAGCTTGTATCTCGGCTGGCTCTTGGAAGATGATGGTCTGTATCTCATCAAAAGCAGCAAAGTCATGATTCTTGATGATGCCATTTTGTTGCTTTGCCTTATCATAGAACAACTTGGCGCGTGTCACCTTGCCTCCGCTCACGAGCCATCCATACTTGGAGAGGTTACCAAAGACAAAAGATTTACCTGTGCCTTTGGGCGCAAGTTCTATGACATTAAGTCGTGGCTCCACAAAAATAAGCAGTCGGCTCAGGAACTCCACTTTCTGCGTCATCGTTTCAAAACCGTCAGCCTCATATTCCATAGCGGACAGCAGCACGTCAATCCATTCGGATGTAGAGAATGCGCCCCTTGCTCCCCTCAGATAATCTATATCTACAGAACGATATGGCTTGAAAGGTTTATAATCAACCATTTCCACATGGTTCTGCTTTCCGTCCTCATCGGGGAGTACCGCCAACTTGATGATGCCCCATTTCTCGCCGTCCACCAATTCACCCTGGTGATTCTTGTAGACATACTCAGGAATCCGCCCCTCATTGATTTTGATGCCAAGGTCTGGGATGCCAAAACGGCGCACACCCTTCACCAAGTCTATATAGATGATAAATCGGGTAAGGAGCGTCAGCTCTGCGCCTGAAGACAAACGGTCTTTCACATCCGTTTGCTTCTGTGGTATCACCAAGTCAAGGAAGCCGGTCAACCCCGAGCTGTTCACATTGCCATCCTCATCTATGTATCGCTTGATGATGAAATCCTTCACGAATGAGGGTAGATTGCGACCCGCAAACAAACTGTTTGTTGTTGCCGGGTCTTTATATATGGCCATGGACGCGAACTGCTCCCTGACTTTCTGTATTGTCGATGCCTGCATAGCTAAAATGCGAATAAGTCATCCTCTTGGGCACCCATATTGATGCCTATTGGGTCTGTCTGTTTGAAATCTCCAAGTACAAGAGTAACACTTCGGGCTGTCCCTACAAGGTTCAGTCGTTCACTCTCATAAACGTCCCCTTGTTTGTTGCTGAGCAGATACTCTACGCCATTGTAATCTACCTTTGGCGTATCGATGCTACTCAACCCCTTGATGCTGTATTTAACTATCGGGTTTGACGCCACCAATTCTGTTGTCAGCAGTTTCGCGGAATATACATTGGCGTTTTTCTGTCCTGAAACAATGATGATGGGCACCAAAACCTCTTCAGGCGTAGCACCGCCATGTGCACCCTGCCCTGTCGGTGTTTTTGAGGCGAGAGAATTGTAATTGAGAGCGCAGATGGTCTTTCCGTCTGGCAAAATCATGTAGTTGTCGTCAACGGAAGGACTTCCTTTTTCCCATACCGCACTTCTTCCGGAATGGTTAGACTCTACACCAGCCAGATTGAGCGCACCACAGGTCTGCGCCATATAGCTGATGCCATGGTCTGAGACAAAGGCTATCTTCTTTCCGTTATACTGCGCCAGCACCCGGGTGATGGCTTCTTCCACAAGACGCAGCTCGTCTATGATGTAGGTAGGATAGTTTTTCTGCTTATGGGCAAAACTGTCTATATCTCCTATTTTTTCCAATTTGTCGATAGCCAATTCATCCAGTTTCACCTTATTGACAGAAGTTACAGATGGCAGTTCCGCAGTCGCGACATACACCTCGTTGAGATATACACCATCCACACCGTGTCTTTCTATCACATTTGTGATGAAAGGAATCCAGTCTACGCCAAATCCGTCAATCCAGTAATAGATGTCAATGTCCTGCCGATTGTGCAGAACGGTCTTTACTGTTTTGAAACCATCTCTCCAAGTCTCAAATGTCACTTGTGATGCATTGCGTTCATTCAACAGCTGCAACAAGCGTTCATTTGCCGCATTAGCTATCTTCGAGCGTGTGTATTCACGGAAATAATCGCTGATCCATGCACAGGAGTCTCCCAGTTGAATGCTTAGTGGCGCAAGGTAGGAGTAGAGCGATGGCATCAGTTCTTGGATATCCCTTACGTTTATCTTACCCTCCCCTATCCATTCAATCATCAGACACTGCTCTGAGGGGGTGAATGATGTCATATATTTCATGGCATAGCGGCATCCACGTTCGGAATCACCCGCCATAGAAATCAGCTTATCCCTCACCTTTTGCTCTGCCATCTCAGTAATCCGCACTCCTTGTTTTTCAGCCTCCCGCAACAATGTGCCGCGCAATTTAAGACTTGTCTCGTCAAGAGGCTCATCAAACACCTGTGTAGCCAACAGGGAGAAAAGCTCAGACGAACTCAGAGTTCCACAATTCCTCAACACACTCGTCATATAAGTCGGAGTGGTCGATTTCCACAAGAAGTAGCATCTTAACAACCAGCGAGAGAAATCGTCCTTATATTCGAACCATGTCTGCACGAAAGTTATGCCGTCATACAGATCGGAGGTATTAAACCGCTTATTGACAAATGTCTCGAAGTCAAAATCCTCTATGTCGATATTTGAAGCCAACCTCTCCCAGAATGGCATATCTTTCTCATCGGCAGTCAGATCTCCAAAATCAATGCCGACACCTTTGCTCAAAAACTCAAAAGCATTGTGGCAAATAGTGTAATCGAAAGCGTTGTCAGGCTGAGCATTGCCTGCATTGGCAAATATACACTTGGACGAACAGATGATTTGAGATTTCACCCCCTCTCCCATTCCCTTCCACAGCGAGAGCCACTGACGCATGTTCTCACAGACACTGAACCTCTTTTGCAGTCCCATTACCCCATAGGTCGTGCCTGTTGTCAGCACCAACCTATAGTTTCGGTTCCCGACTCCAGAGCGATAATCCCAAATATGCATGTTCGGGTCGTCCTTGAACTTGCCTACTTTGCTTTGCATGCCAATGATGGGGACATAGACGCGCTGGTGGCCAAGCCGAGCTTCCTCCCGCGATTGCACAAGGCGTATGGTTTTCAGCAAAGAGTCGAACTCGGCATAATGCGTATTGTCATAGAAGCGAGCTATCTCCGAGAACGGCGCAATCACGAAATCTTTTGCCGGCGAACTTTTTATGCAAGTCTCAATATTTGTAGCCAGTTGCGAATAGGTGATAAACTTGTCATCTTGCCCATCCTTCATCCATTGCTCAATACCATACACAAACACGCCATGGCCTTGGCACACTTGCACAAACTCGCCAAAGTCACCAAAGTTCTCAAACAGTACAAAGCGTATGGGGTAGCGGTCGCGAAGAAAACTCTCCGCTCCCGTCCAAATTTTATCAACCTCAATCTCCTTGCAAAGATCAGATAACGACGCAAAGCACCTGTACATAAGCTTTAACCGTTTATCTCATCCAACAGAGCTGCCTCCGCCTTGTCACAGAGTTTGTTGAGCAATGCGATAGCTTCATCGAGAGTTGTTATGTTGGCTATGTGCTCCTTAGCCTGCTTGCGTTTTTCATCAACACTGCCTTGGTCGTCCGAATCATCCGATGTATTAGACCCGTCTCCAGATTTGGTAGTTCCTGGAGGAGGTGGCGTCTGTTTCTTCGCTCTCCACTGCAAGGCATTTTTCTCAACATTCTCTTCGGTCCAATACCTCGCTGATTGCAGGTTTTCCTTAATGTATTGCCTGACCTCCTCTACCTCATCTTCTTGGATGTTGACGTATTTAATCTGCATCAAGTAGTTCTTGAAGCCATCAGGGAAGGCTGCATCGACATTGAGGATATTCTTCATCTCGATGCGCAACTTAGAAATGAGGTCTATAGTATCATTCACCAGATCAGGTTTTTTGCGCAAGTCGGCTTCCATATACATGGTTACAATATTGTCAATCAGCTTACGCTCCTCATCATTTACGGTCAAGGGGATTGGCAGATTGGCAAAAGTCTCTTCGGGAGCGTATTTTAGCGACCAGAGGGGATACCCCTTTTTGTCCAAAGAATCCATAATGGCATAGCAGGCATTCTGCAGACTCGATACGTTGGAATAGGTATTGTCCTTACCGTTGAGATTGAAGAGTGATATGAGCTCCTTGCACAGTCTTCCCTCCTCAGGGGTCTGGAACTTGAAGTTGAGTTTGGAATTCGACTTATTGTCGTCCCACACCTTGAAGAGCAATGCTATGTCATCTACCAAGGCCTCATTGTCCCGAGGCATCCCTTGCATATCGAATATCTTATTGGCCCACGGCTTGAGGGCGAAAGCCATCATGGCCATTGGTGCGAAACTGCCATAAAGGCCATAGGGTGGCTTTTGCAGCACAGAGAACTTGTCATCAAAGTTGAAAGGAAGGCTCTTGTCGGCATGTATGATAATGCTCTGCACCTTGTCATACACAACCTTGAACGGATGTTTCTCCGGCACGTCACTCTTCCACTCCATATTGTCATCCAGACACTCCTGCACCAGATATTTCACAGGGCGCATCTGCCCGGTTACGGCAAAACCTTCCTTTGATGTGGCGTAGAGAACTGCGCGAACCATCCCCCTTGAGTTTTGGTTCTTCCAGAATGTGGAAGCGGCCTTTTGGCGCAACAGTTCACAAGCGTCAGGGCCATAAGGGAAAATAGCAGGAGCTATCACATCATTGACCGTGCTTGACAGATGTTTTACGGAGATAGGTTGTTTCTCCACGCCATTGATGTAGAAAGTGGCATTACCACGCTGCACGCTGTCCATCCACTCCTTTACCATCGATACGGCATGATCGCGATGCACCTTCTGCTGGTCAAAGAAACCATGACTGCTGGCGCAGGCATAGTTGGCCTGATATTCAATGAACTGTTCATACTTGGCATCGGTCAGCACCTCGTCGAACACCAAGAACACGATGTTCTTCAAGTCCTTGTCGTTTCCATCCTCTGCGCATTTTTCAGCAAAGCTGCGGAGTATGCCCAGCTCTGTATTGTTCCGAGCCATGAGCAGAGCGAAGAAAAGGGCACTTGGCTTGGCGCCCTTCTTTGCATTCTTGATTTGGCTGCGAAGAACGGCCTCGTTCTGCAGGTCTGAGAAGAACTTGAAATGAAAGGGGCGTATCACCTTCTGCATCATCTTACTTCGGAAAGCAGTGCTGGCGGCATCAGAGAAGTTGAGTATCTGATTTGTGTAACGATACTGCACATTCCGCATCTCGTTTTTCTTTTCCTCTATCTCGCCCGAGGGCAAGGCGGAGAACAGTACGGAGTAGAGACCACCTGGCGCACGCTGGATGATGCTCTGTTCGTTAAGCCATTGCAACACTCCTTCCACTTCCTTGTCATAACGTGTGCCTGTAAAGAGGGCGTGTATGTTATCCTCAGAGGGGGTTACAAGCCCATAGTTGTTGTCGCCCGACACGTTGTTGAAAGCGTTCAGCAGTAATATACCTTTGAATACGGCATGATAGGCTTCTCCCTTATTGCTAACTTGCTCTTTGTAAGAGTTATAGCGTTCAGTTACGGCTCCATAGTTGGTCACATCATCCTGAAAAACTTTCAGCACATAATCCCACAGGTAGTCGACCGTGATGGTGTCATGGTTGCGAAATCGCTCTTCGCTGCCAAGAAACTCACCGATAGAACCATTCTGCCCCAAGAACTCAAATATGCTACGACTTGACGAGCCTACAACAGTGGCATAATGGGTGGCGAGGTTGGCAGTGCCAGGGTGTAAGGGGTAAAGATTGAAGAGGTCTTCACTGGTGGACAGATGGTCATTGCTGGAGGCTGTGAAGATGTCGAGCAACTGGGAGTTCATCTCATAAAACTGCTCTCGCATCTGACGATGGAGCTTCTCATCGATGATTACAAACTTGCGCGACATGATCTTGAACGCCGACACCGCCTCCATGTTATATTTCATGCGGTGGTAGCGACCATCGGTCTGTTTCAGCTGTTCCGTGTCGATGCTGTTGAATGCGGAAGGGTGGGAAATGAGGAACATATACGAATTGCTCTCCTGGTTCATGAATTTCTGCGCAATCTCCTGCAACTGTTTCAATACCGGGACACCAATGGCACCTATCACGTCGGTAAACTCATCCCAGATGATGAGCAGACCATTGTAAGTACCCTGTTTTGTCAGACAATCTTGCACCTCGGCGAGCCACTGCTTGATATTGTCGTTGTTGAGACGAATATCAAGTTGTGCGTCTCTCAGTGTGTCAGCCACTCTATGGAAGATACCAAGGTCACCGGTCTTTAGGTTCTCTGCCAGTTGTTCGCTGTCGGCCACCACTGAAGAGAGGGATACATGTGTAGCTATCAGATGATTCCAAATCTCTGGATTCTGACGAATCTGCTCAGCATAGTTCTCGCAATCCGTATCTACGGCAATCTCAATCTTGTGCTTGCGTAGCGTTTCCGTCACGGCTTTCTGAAGCACAAGAGCAAGGTCGCCCGGGTGTGTCATGGAGCTCAGACCATTCACTTTTACCGTGAGCAACCGCTTGCTTTCTCTGAGCGTATAGATAGCTTGACGAATGGAATCAAACTTGCTGTCTTTATATTCATAGTCCACCCATTCCCTGATGTCCTCCACTTCGTCACCAAGCAAGTGACCGATTACGGCCACGGCATGGCTCTTTCCCGTACCATAAGTTCCGTTTATCCAAAAGCTCTTATGGTTATCTATGTCGTTACCACGCACGCTCTTGATAACCGTGCGCAACACGGAATTGAATTGCTCATTAGGGATGAACGATTTCCATTCGTCTTGCTTTTCCTCTGCGATGTCGTAGACAGCCTTGCTTCCTCGCAGTTTTATGATGTCGTCATACTTAGTTGCCATATGCGGTTGATTTCCAAGTTACTAATCGACCTATTATTACAGTAAACATTTGATTGCCTCCAGGCTATCCAAATCGTCCCTTAGGGTAATGTGATCTAAGCCCATATTTAGTTCTGCAATCAAAACTCTGTGACTATCAGAGGAGAGGAAACGCAGTTTCTTTTCCAAGTCACTTTTTGAGATGCCAAATTCTCTATATACCCCACAAACTTCATCTGGCCTATATAAATCAGAGACTCTAAACATCTTAACACCTTTCTGCTGCGCATATTTGTATAAGGAGTAGGCGACAGATTCAGGACTTAAGTCATTATAGGGTATCCTTTGGAAAGAAGTACCTTTTGCGTCTTGGCTCACAAACTGCTTAAGCTCTTCGCCAATAGGAGAATACTTAAATGTTTGCACCAAAGCCTGCACAGCATAGGTAATTGTCGTTTCCTTGAATGTCTGTTGGAAATATTCGAGGGCAAGCTTATCCATATCTTTTCTTCCAACTTCTGTATTAAAGCCGAAAGAAGAAGAGAACCAACTCATCAAGGGACTATTATAAACCAAGTTTACATGTATGAGTTCCCACAAGAGAGTTGCGTTCTCCCGGTTTATCTCTACGCACAACTCACCGAAAGGCGTAAGCTTTGATTTTTCATCAATAATCTCCGCATCCTTAAGCCATGCCTTGAAACTTGGCACCTGTTTTACACCAAGGATATTGTCATCCCAAAACGAGTCAGAGTCTGTCAGATATTGGTCAACCCATTCTTGATGAATGCCAAATGTCCCATATTTTGATATTTTCATGTTCGATATGTTTATTGTTGTCGGCTTAATCTTTGAATCCGCCACAATGCAGCCGACATTGTGATATTCCAAGCATTTGCAGCAATGCACACATCTGTCTTTGTCTATGCTTATTTCCGGGTAGACAGAAAGTGCTCCTGTTGGACATTCTAATTCGCACGCTTCACAGTTAATGCAATACGCTGTCTTATTGATTATTCGTCTCAGGTAATACCTCAATTGTATGTTATTGCTGTCATACAATGTGAAGGTAAAATCACCCTTGTCCTTGCCCGAATGAACTTCAAAATTGAATCTCTCGTGCCTGAACTCTAATTCGCCAACAATAGAGTCCTGTTTTTGCATGAAACCATACTTGCCGAGCACAGGGAGCCAAGTGAACAGCTCTTTTTCCGCACCCTTCACTATAGCCTGCCATTTATTGGAAGTCGAAGAGAAGGAGACAGATGTCTTAGTCTCAGAGAATTTGCCACTCCCCCTTAGTTTCCATTTTCTCTCAGCGATATACTCTTTCTTGTTAGGGATTTTACGAGAGACTGCATTTGTCTCTATCCTATCCAAGAAGGGCTTGAGATTGTTTGAGTAGCAGTTGTTTACTATCATGTCATCCCAAGGGGAGCCAAACGGGCAAAGGACACACCCCACCCTTGGTTTTCCTATTCGGTACGCAGAGTTTAACTGTAAGTCATGTTCAAACAGATACAAGAAAACCTCTGTCGTATTCCAATTCAATATTGGACGTGCGTTAATAACAAATTTATGTTTGACCCCTTTGCCGATCCTATTGTACTCACTTCGGCTTACTGACTCTTCCGCCCTTACACCCTCAAAAGCTAAAAATTTTTGTCGCTTATCTGTTCCAGACATCAGCATCCTATATAACGGCGCCGTTTTCATTACCGAGCAACACCAACGGTGATTGTCACTTGGCGTGCCAATCTTGTCCCAATAGTTGAGAACCGACTCATGGTTGCGAGCCATCAGGAAGTTGAGAGCTGGGAATTTTGCCTTGTAATGCTTCTCTACCTCTTTATACAGCGTGAGTGATGGTGGCAATTCATAGCCTGTGTCACTATATATCACTTCAAAATCAGTGGGCGGAATGGCTCTCGTACAAAGGTCGAGCACAACCTGGGAATCCTTACCGCCAGAGAAACTGGCAATAAAGCGGTCTATCTTGGTGGAAAGCAGCACACGCTTTCCTTCCCTCTCGGCAGTGGAAAGAGGCATGATGTCGAAAGAGTCACAATCCTGTTTCACCACCGCCATCTTTTGCTTGCTCTTTTTCTCCACACGCTCCGCCATTGCCTCAAAGTCAAGCTTGTTGGCATCCGCCTTGGCGTATGTCTTGTTTACCTTGGCATACGCTGAATATGTGTCATAGATGAATTCTATGGCTTCATTCTCCAATACGAACATCAAGTCGGAAGTGCGCAGGAGCATCGTCTTTACATCCACAGGCTTCAACGCCATGGGACCTATGCCTTGCTGCATCTCCAATGTGGGCTTGGTATAAATGTCAGCACCCTTGGCGTCAAAGAGGCGCACCCCTCGATACCAATACTGTTTGTTCACAGCCCACATGATAGGTTCTTTTGACTGTGGATAAGTCCAACCTAACTTGTCAAGCCCCAAAAGGTCCAATTCCTCGAAGAACACAGGACGTGGAGAGATGCCAAGCGTTCCATCAACAGAATGAGAATGAAGCAAAATCCCGCCAGTCTCTGGATCCCACGTTATTTTATACATCTTAAGTGATAGGACGTTCTAAAGTATCGGAAAAGCTCAATGCCGCCTTCTTTCCAATAACACATTAATTGAAACGGTGAGAATACACGCCATGAAAACAGCGTCTTTTCCCAAACAAAAACACACTGTTAAATTTGCGGCAAATCTAAAAAAAAAAAAACACCTTGCAAGACCGCTGCTCTTTTTAGGCCACTCCCACTATAAACAATGCTACGGTTCCGTTGTTCAAGTCGCTGACAACTATGAGTGTTACAAAAAAACTAAATAAAACAACTCCGCCCCCGCCAAACAGATTTGGCGAGGGCGGACACATATTATTATTTTCTCGGGCGTCTACTTTATCTCGTAAGAGACATATTTGTGACTGCCGGAAGTGGTTTCGACAAGCGCGGACATCACGCTGGATGAGACGCGCTGAGTGGCGATGACGTCAGCCACGGCCGAGGTCAGGGTCACGGGATCGGAGGCCATGCCGTCTGATGAGATGCGGACAGTGGCGAAGTCGCCAGCCGGGGTCAGGCCGGACACCACAAAGCCATCGGCCACCACACTCACCTGCATGGCCTTGGCGAGACCTGTGAGGGGAGCGGTCCAGCTCTTGACAGCCGCGCCCTCGGCAGCCATGCTCAGGCTCGGGGCATTCTGGTCATTGCCCTCGGTCCAGAAGATGTTGCCCGAGACGCCATCGCGATCCATGAAGTCAATAATCTCCGAGTCCGTTGAGACGGCGGCCGCCTCCTTGCCATTGGCGTCAACATAGATGATGACAGGCCTGAGTTGGCGCAAAGCCGCAGCCATGACGCCCTCTGAGAGAGCCGAGAGGCGAGTGACCTGATTGACGCCGTTGAGTTTGAGCAGCCATTGGGTCGCGCCATTTGGGGTTATGCCGGCCACAAACCAGCTTTGCGCATTGGCCTTAAGGTAACCGGATGTGGCAGCTATACCACCATTGGGGCCACGAGACACGTGGGTGGAGACATACTTGGAGGTGAGCGCCGACGGGTCAAGAGAGACCCACAGGGGGACGGATGGGGCGGCAGCAGAAGAGGCTGTGCTATATGTGTCGACTGCCTGAGTCGTGGCGCTGTTGACGCGGGCTATGTAAGATGCCGTGGCGTCGCTCATCTGGTCGATGATGCGCTGACAATAAGCATCGTCATTGGCAATGAACTTGTTCAGCCCTTGCTCTCCGCCATATTGCGCACGGAAGAAATCCGCGAATCGGGCGACGCTGTTGGCGGTGACGAGACTTGCGAGCGTCTGCCTCTTGTCGGCAGCTTTTTGCGCCTGCTGCACCAGATTGGCGAGGCGGCGCATCTTGCGGCTCACGAGGGTGAGGTCAGAGCCGAGGTCACGGCCGAGGGAGTCGCCTGCCATGACAAGCATCTCACGAGTGGCATCCTGATAATCAAAGAGCGCATCGACCACAGAACCGACATCGAAATGGCCGAGACGGAAAGAGAAATACTCGTCATAGGGCTTAGCGCAGGAGACTGACGTAATGACATTGCCGGCCTCGAAATCCTTACGGGCAGAGACATAGGCCTTGTTTATCTTCTCCACATCCTGGCGGAGGGGCTTAATCTGCTGATTGAAGACTTTGTAGAAGTTGTCAATCCAAGCCGAGTAGTCCCAAATATTGAAACGGTTGGAGAAGAAATCGCTGTTGGTGAGGCCATCGAGGCGGAAAGTCTCAATAGGCACCTTCTCGTAAATCTGGCGATAGTTGGCCAAGGGGTAGATCTTGGTCAGACGCTTATACTCATCAAACTGCTTGAAACACTCATCCGAATGGCCCTTGAGATTGGCAAGGCGTTTGCCCAAGGCGTCGTCATAGCGCAAGAGCATGTCATTCATGTCCGAATAGTCGTTGCAGATGGACTGGAACTCCTCGATGCTCTTGTTATAATTGACTCGGCTCTGCTCAATGGCCGTGTAAATCAGGTTGATGGTGTCATTGTAGTTCTTGCAGAGGGCCGCATGGTAATTGACGTAAGCCCAGAGGTCCTCGTCGGTCACCTTCTTGCCGGTGAATGGGATCTTTAGGTTCTCATAGAACTCATCGCGGACATCACCGTTTTTGTAGTAGACCTTGAGGTTGCCATAGTAGAGCTTGGCGTTGCCAGCCCAGAAGTCGATGCTCTCAGTCTCGCGCAGAGGATCATAGATGATCATCTTCTTCTCTGAGACCGAGCCCAACTGGATATAGGTGCAGGCGAAATAGGGGTTAGCCTTTTGGTAGTCGTTGAGGGCTGAGAACTGCTGGTCAAGCGTCATGCTTGGCATGGCGTCATAGACCGCGCTGAAACTCTGGGCCGTGGCCGCAGAGGCAATCGAAGCGGCCGCCACGACCATCAGGCTCCTGCCCGACGCAATGTAATTTATAATGGTTTTCACTGTTTGCGGTGTTAGGTTATTCGACAATGATGAACTCGACACGACGGTTTTGCTGACGGCCCTCCTCTGTTGCGTTAGAGGCTATCGGCTTTGTGCTGCCAAAACCAACGGATTTGAGGCGCTGCTCATCAATTCCGTTCTCAATGAGGTATTGCATAACCGAGGCGGCGCGTCTGCCTGTCAGTTTGAGGTTATAGGCCGCCGAGCCCACATTATCGGCATGGGCGCGCAGCTCGACCTTAATACCAGGGTTCTCATTCATCAAGTTGACAAGGCGGTCCAGCTCGGCATAGGACTCAGAGCGGAGGAATGCCTGATTGGTGTCAAAGAGAATGTTATTAAGCTTGAGCGCCGAGTTGGTGCTGAGAGCAGTGGCCAACGAAGTGAGCGGCACATTGATGACGGAAGTCTTATCCTTGGCCAAATCGACAGTGAAATTGGCGAACATATAGCCCGTCGGGTGGACATTGACCACATACCGGTCGCCATCGCGGAGCAAGGACTTAGTCTCACCCGCCTTGAGAGTGATGACCTCATTGCGCTCAAGGCTGCTGAGCGTCACCTCTGTGCTGATGGGTTCCTTAGTGGCGTCATCAAACACGTTGACCACGACATCACGGCGCACAGGCGACATTGGAATCTCGCGCTCATAGTGGTTGAAGACCACATCGCCGGTCTCCTTGAAGATGAAACTGTTCTCACCGAAACCGCGCGCCGTGGCAATGATGTTATAGTCGCTGCCCACTGGGAGACTGAGCTGATACCAGCCGGAACGGCCTTTGACAGAGCGGAAAATAGCCTTGTCACTTTGGCGGACGGCTATAACCTTGCCGTCGATGGGCTGGAAAATGTCACCATCAAAAAGCGTCACGCCAAGGGTCGCAGTGTCAAACAGCTCGACAGTGCGAGGCATCAAGGGAGTTCCCTCATTATCATACTCCACCAGCTTTGCGAAATAAGAGTAGCCGTCCGCCCTCGCCTCGACGAGGAAGCTGCTGCCGGCCTTGCAGACAATGTTATACGAGCCGTCCTCGGGTGACGAGGTGAAACGTCCGACAAGGTCGCTGGATGTCGGGTTGCGCACCTCGAAAGTGGCGCAGACAGGCTTGCCATTCGCCATGTTCACCACCTTGCCCTTCTCTGTGGCCACAACCTGCGTAGCGTACTTAGCTTCGATGCTGGTGCAGAAAATGGAGGCGTTGCCCTTGCGATCCGGCACAAGGACATAGAGATGGCTGCCAGCGTTTTGGAGGTAGAGGAAGTCGCTGCTGTCATCGGGAATCATATACTCGGGGAGGAGCCACTGCTCAGCAATGGTTGAGCGGGTGAAGACAGGGCGGGCGTTGTCGCGCTTCTCGGGACGTGTGGAGTAGAGAAGCGTCTTGCCGTCGCGCATGATGCGGGCGCTCTGCACGAAGCCGAACGAGACGGCAGGGTTGATGGGCAGGATGCGGCTCCACTTGCCGGTCTTCTCGTTCATCTTGGCGTGGTAGATACTCAGTCGGTTTGCCTCTTTCTTCTCAGTGCGTGCGTCCGATGCCGTCTGATGGCGGAGGAAATAGACCTCCTGACCGCCCTCAACCACGCTGGGGCACATGTCATCGCCTGCTGAGCAAAGGTCAGTCACCTTTTCGGGCTTACCCCACACGCCGTCATTTTTCTGCGACACGTAAATGTCATAGCCGTTCGCCTCATCGACCTTCGCATGGAAATAGAGCGTGCGGCAGTCATCGGTCATGAACAGGCCGCCCACAGTCGGGAGCTTATTGATGGCGTCGATGGCCTTAGGCGTCCCCCAAGACGTGCCAGAGGCTGAGACCTCAAAGGCCTTTTCCGTCCCGTCAGCCTGTTTTTGGCTGAAGACGATATAATCCTCGCTTTGGCTCACGGTCATACTGCCGATGCCGGTCCAGCCTCCCACCTGCGTGAGGGTCCATTTGTCGGCCGCCCGGGTTGGCAACGCGCAAAGCAAAGAGAGAGAGAGAAGCGCGGCCGGAAGCATAGAGGTAATGCCCCGGCTGCCAGACTGCGACTGAGTAGCGGCACCCACGTTCGCAGTCTTTTTCTGTAAAATACGCATAGAGTTCGTTTTCAATCGGGTGAGTTTTTAAATTGTAAAGGTTCGTCAAATATACAATAAAAAACAAGTGGTAAGTCTTTCAAAGAGACTCTTCTTACTAAAAAATTGATTTTTAGACCTTCCCCACCCCATGTCGGCCTCCTTAATACGCAAAAAACTCCCCGCCCCACGAAGACCGCGAGACGGGGAGTGTGACATAATCGTCGTCAGGATAGACTACTACTTAATCTCCATTCCGACGTTGTACATGATGAAGCCATAGATGTCGGCAGTCTCCTCAAGCACCTTGGCAAGAGGCTTGCCACCACCATGACCAGCCTTGGTGTCAATGCGGATGAGGCATGGTGCGTCACCTGCCTGGCAGTGCTGCAGCGTGGCGGCGAACTTAAACGAGTGGGCAGGGACGACACGGTCATCATGATCCGCCGTGGTCACGAGAGTGGCGGGATAGACAGTGCCGGGCTTGAGGTTGTGGAGAGGCGAGTAGCCCTTGAGGTACTCAAACATCTCGGGGCTGTCCTCGCTCGTGCCGTAATCGGGAGCCCAGTTCCAGCCAATGGTGAACTTGTGGTAGCGCAACATATCCATGACGCCAACCTCGGGGATGCAAACCTTATAAAGGTCAGGGCGTTGCGTCATGCAGGCGCCGATGAGCAGGCCGCCATTGCTGCCACCCATGATGGCGAGATGGTCACGATCGGTATACTTGTTTGAGATGAGCCACTCGGCTGCGCTGATGAAATCGTCGAACACATTCTGTTTATTCATCTTAGTGCCGGCCTGATGCCACTCCTCGCCATATTCACTTCCGCCACGGAGGCAAGCCACGGCGTAGATGCCGCCATTCTCAAGGAACGGGATGCGCGCATAAGAGAAATAGGGGCTCATGGAGATGCCGAAACCGCCATAGGCGTAGAGCAGGAGCGGGTTCTTGCCGTCCATCTTAGTACCCTTCTTATATGTGATGAAGAGGGGGACCTTGGTGCCGTCCTTGCTGGTGTAGAAAATCTGCTCGCTGGTGTAGGCGTCCAAATCGAAGTTCACCTTGGGCTGGCTCTGAACCTTGCTCTCGCCCGTGGTCACGTCATAAGAGTAGACCATGCTGGGGACGGTGAACGACGTGAAGCTGTAGAAGCACTCACTCCTCTCGCGCTTGCCGCTGAAACCGGCCGAGCCGACAGAGGGGAACTCAACCTCGCGGATCTTGGTGCCGTCGATGTTATAGAGGTACGCATGGCTGCAAGCGTCCTTTGAGTAACCGAGCACCATCTTGTCACCAGCCACGAAAGTGATGTCCTCAAGCACATTCTCAGCCTCGGGAATAAGCTCCTTCCAATCCTTGCGGAGAGGCTTGTCAATGGTCGTGTACATCAGGCGGTTCTTTGGGGCACCGTCATTGGTGAACATGAAAATGGTGTCGCCCATAATCTCAATAGGCGAGTACTGGAAATCCATGTTGTCAGTCATCTGGACAAACTCCGGTTTGCGGAGACGGAGGTCACGGACGTAGACCGTGTTGCCATTGCCCTCGCCACTCTCATAGAGGAACATCATAGTCTCCTCCTTATTGAGGCCCACGTTGTAGAAACGCAATGGATGTTCGGCGTTCTGATAGAACAGCTGGTCATCAGACTGGGCGGTGCCAATCTTGTGATAGTAGATCTTCTGAACCTCATTCTTGGCAGAGGTCTCCTTACCCTTCTCGGGTGCGTCATAGGCGCTATAATAGAAACCGTCACCCTGCCAAGAGGCTCCGGTGAACTTGGCCCACACGATATGGTCGTCAGTCAGTTTGCCCGTCGCGAGGTCAATGACATAAATCTCCTCCCAGTCGCTGCCGGAGCGCGAGATGGTGTAGGCGAGATACTTCTCGTTGTTTGAGAAATAGATGCCCTTGAGAGCAACGGTGCCGTCGTCGGACAGAGTATTGGGATCGAGGAATACGCGGGGCTCGCCGTCGAGAGAGTCCATCACATAGAGGACGCTCTGGTTCTGCAGGCCGTCATTCTTATAGACATACCACTTGCCATTGCGCTCGAATGGGATGCCGATGCGCTCATAGTTGGCAACCTCCATCAGTCGGCTCAAGATTTTGGAGCGCTGCGGGATTTTGGCGAGGTAGGCGTCAGTCACGGCATTCTCGGCTTTCACCCAGGCTGCAGTCTCGGCACTCGTGTCATTCTCGAGAGGGCGGAAAGGGTCAGGCACAGCCACACCGAAATATTCGTCAACAGTGCTGTCTTGCGGAGCCTCAGGGTAGACGATGCCAGAGCCAGCCCCGCCACCGCACCCGGCCAGACCGGCGGCAGCGCAGACAGCCGCCGACATGGAGATAAGGTTAGTTTTCATTCTATTTGTTTATGACATTATCCTGTTAAAAAAGCGCAGCCCACAGCCCCGAAGAGCGACAAATGCGAGCCCAAAGCCTGTTTTTTGTTACAGACTACGCAAATGTACAGATAAATAATAAGAAAAATAGGCTCAAAAGCGGCTGCAGAGCCCATCGGCATGCAAATTCAGTATTTGCGAAATTTTTCTTTTTCACACAAAGCACTCTCATCCAATAGATTAGCAACATTTGATTAAAATAATGTGAACTTTTATCGGCCCAGCACTTGCAAATTCAGAAAATAGCAGTAATTTTGCATCGTCTTCAGAAGAGAACACCACTCTAAAGAAAGACAAATCAAAACATCTGGCCGATTCGTCTAACGGTTAGGACATCAGATTCTCAATCTGGCAATAAGAGTTCGATTCTCTTATCGGCTACAACTCGAAAGCTGCCTCACATTTGAAGGTGGCTTTTTTTGTATTACATCGTTTCTGTTTTTCTTTTCCAACATAAGGAGACACACAGCACATGTCAGACAACACACGTCGCGTCAGAGTACGCTTCGCCCCCAGCCCAACCGGCGCCCTTCACATTGGCGGCGTACGCACAGCCCTCTATAACTATCTTTTCGCACGTCAGCACGGTGGCGACTTCATCCTCCGCATCGAGGACACCGACAGCCAGCGTTTCGTGCCTGGAGCCGAGGCCTATATAATAGAGAGCCTCAAGTGGTGCGGCATCGAGACCGACGAAGGCGTGGAGCAGGGCGGCCCGCACGCCCCATATCGCCAGAGTGAGCGCAAAGAGATATACCTCAAGTACGCCCACCAGCTGGTAGACAACGGCTGGGCTTATTACGCGTTTGACAGCGCCGAGGACCTTGACAAGCTCCGCAAGGAGGCCGAGGCCGCAGGCAAGACATTCGCCTACGACTCCACCACGCGCGTCAGCCTGCAGAACAGCCTCACCTTGTCGGCCGACGAGGTCAAGGAGCGCATTGAGCGCGGCGACCAGTGGGTCATCCGCTTCAAGATGCCGGAGAACGAGGACGTCCAGATGGACGACATCATCCGCGGCCACATAACCATCAACACCTCCACGCTTGACGACAAGGTGCTCTATAAGAGCGCGGACCAGCTGCCCACCTATCACCTCGCTAACATCGTGGACGACCACCTGATGGAGATCTCCCACGTCATCCGCGGCGAGGAGTGGTTGCCGTCACTTCCCCTCCACTACCTGCTCTACCGCGCCTTCGGCTGGGAGGAGACTCGCCCCGAGTTCGCCCACCTTCCTCTGTTGCTCAAGCCACAGGGACAAGGCAAGCTGAGCAAGCGTGACGGTGACAAGTTCGGCTTCCCCGTCTTCCCCCTCTTGTGGAACGCGCCCGACGGCTCCACCGCCATGGGCTACCGCGAGGAGGGTTACCTGCCCGGCGCCTTCATCAACATGTTGGCACTCTTGGGCTGGAACCCTGGCACCGAGCAGGAGATTTTCTCAATGGACGAGCTTATCAAGGCGTTCAACCTTGAGAAGGTATCCAAGGCAGGCGCACGTTTCAACCCCGACAAGGCTAAGTGGTTCAACGCCCAGTATATCCGCCAGACAGCCGACGACGTCCTCGCCAAGATGGCAGCTCCAATCTATGCCGAGCGCGGAATAAGCGTAAGCCCCGAGCGCGCAGCCGAGGCCATAGCCCTCATCAAGGAGCGCGCCACATTCCCGCGCGACCTCGTGGACCTCACCGAGAAGCTGTTCATTCGCCCCGCCCAGTATGACGAGAAGTCAGTCAACAAGTTCTGGAAGGCCGACAACGTAGCCAAGCTCATGCAGCTGCGCGAGATTTTGGCAGCCGACAGCCTTGAGAACGCAGCTGACAGCGAGGCCAAGGCTCATGACTGGATTGTATCCAACGGCTTCAGCATGGGTCAGATAATGAACACTTTGCGCCTCGCCATATGGGGAGTGTCGCAAGGCCCGTCCATCTTCCACATCCTCGTCTTCATAGGCAAGGAAGAGACCCTCGCACGCATCGACGCGGCGGCGGCGGCCCTCGGTCAGGGGGCGTGACGATAATAAATTTCACAGCAAGCTGAAGAAGACATAGTGAGCGAGTGAAATTTGGCTCAGACCAAAAGTTCAAGCCCCTTAGACGAAGCCCGAGCGGCACTCGTCTGAGGGGCTTTATTTCGTATTGGGCACACGGTCGCGCAAAATAAGAGACGCGCCACGCGGCCTCGCGAAACCAAAATACCTAAATTTGTAAACAGATAAAACCGGATATACAATGCCCTCGATATCGCAGCGCGGCATCATAATGCCGTCATCCCCCATACGCAAACTCGTGCCGTACTCCGACGACGCCAAGGCCCGCGGCCTGAAAGTCTACCACCTCAACATCGGCCAGCCGGACATCCTGACCCCTGACGTGGCGCTCAACGCCGTCCGCGAGGCCCAGATACCCATCGTCGAGTACACCAACTCGGCCGGCATGCCTGAGTACCGCCGCAAACTGTCCAAGTACTACCAGTCGGTGGGCATCAACCTCACGCCGGACCAGATGCTCGTGACGTGCGGAGGATCGGAGGCCGTGCTCTTCGCCTTCATGAGCTGCCTCGACCCGCTTGACGAGATTATCGTCCCCGAGCCTTTCTACGCCAACTACGAGGCTTTCGCAGCCGCAGCCGGCGCTTGCGTGGTGCCAATCACATCCACCATAGAGAACGGCTTCACCCTGCCGAGCATCGAGGAGTTCGAGAAAGTGATCACGAACAAGACCAAAGCCATCCTGATCTGCAACCCCAACAACCCGACGGGCTACCTCTACTCGGAGCAGGAGATGCTGCAGCTGCGCGACCTCATAATCAAGCACGACCTCTTCCTCATCTGCGATGAGGTCTACCGCGAATTCTGCTACGATGGCGCAAAATATTACTCATCCATGTACCTCAGGGGCGTGGACGAGAACGTCATCATGGTGGATTCCGTGTCAAAACGATATAGCGAGTGCGGACTGCGCATCGGCCTCCTTGCCACACGCAACAAGGCGGTCATATCATCGGCCCTCAAACTGGCCCAGGCGCGCCTCTGCCCCCCGACATTCGGACAGATTGCCGCCATGGCGTCGCTCGACGTGCCGGAGGAGTATTTCAAGGCCATGAACCAGGAGTACTGCAAGCGCCGCAACTTCCTGCTGGACGGCCTCAACAAAATCCCAGGCGTCTACTCGCCCATGCCGCGCGGCGCGTTCTACACCGTCGCCCGCCTGCCTATTGACGACTCCGACAAATTCTGCAAATGGCTGTTGGCTGACTTCAGCTACAACAACCAGACCGTCATGCTCGCCCCCGCCGCCGGCTTCTACTCCAACCGAACACTCGGCCGCAACGAGGTGCGCATAGCCTACACACTCAAAGTGGAGGACCTCGCCATAGCGCTGGACCTCCTCGCCCGCGCGCTCAAACAATACCCTGGCCGCACGCCAGACAGCGGCTCGCCCCTCACAGAGGGTGAGCGCAGGATGCGCGAGATGGAGCAATAGGCCCAAGATGACAAAGAGACCGAAACAGACGCGCAAGTGAGAATAGACCTCTTCATTGCCCGCCGGCTGATGAACAGCGGCGACGGCGAGCGCAAGCTCTCAGGCCCCGCTGTCCGCGTGGCCACGGCCGCCGTGGCCTTAGGCATGGTGGTCATGATCATCTCGGTGGCCGTGGGCTTAGGCTTCAAGCAGGAGATTCGCGACAAAGTGGTGGGCTTCGGCACACACATACAGCTGACAAGCCTCAACCTCAACAGCTCGCTTGAGACTCCGCCGCTCACCTATGACAGCGTCCTCGTCAGCCAGATTGCCGCCACAAACGGCGTGCGCTCCGTCCAGCCATACATCACCAAGCCGGGCATAATAAAGACCGACGACGCGTTTCAAGGCATAGCCCTGAAAGGCGTGGACAACCGCTTCGACTGGACATTCCTCCGCTCATGCCTCACCGAGGGCGAGGTTCCTCAGACACCCGACTCGGCCAAGAGTGACGACATCCTGATGTCGCTCTCCCTCACGACGCTGCTCAAGTTGCAAGTGGGCGATCCCGTGAGGATGTTCTTCGTGCAGGATGGCAAAGTGCGCGCCCGCCGCTTTACGCTCTCCGGCATCTTCGACTCGCATTTTGAGGAGTTCGACAAATCATTGGCCTATGTGGACATGCGCCACTTGGCACAGCTGAATGGCTGGGACTCAACCAAAGTGTCGGGCTATGAGGTGCTTTTGAACAACTACGACCAGATGGACGACGTGGCGTCGAGCTTAGCCTCGGTGGTCATGGGACGCGGCGTTGACGACGAGGGCGAGATGATCCGCGTTAGGCACATACGCGACTTGCAGCCGCAGATATTCGGTTGGCTCGACCTGTTGGACCAGAACATTCTCGTCATCCTCGTGCTCATCATAGCCGTGGCGGGACTCAATATGGTGTCGGGACTGCTCATCCTCATCCTTGAGCACACCAACGCCATCGGAATACTCAAAGCCATAGGGGCGACCAATGGAATGCTGCGCAAAGTCTTCATCATCATGGCGTTGCGCATTGTGGGCATAGGGCTCATCATTGGCGACGCTGTGGGCATTGGGCTATGCCTCATCCAGCAGAAGACAGGCGTCATAGGCCTCGACCCCGATAATTATTATTTGGACACCGTCCCCATCCTGCTCAGGGCGCAAGACCTCGTCATGCTCAACATCGGCACGGCCCTCTTCAGCCTCATCCTGCTGCTTGGCCCATCTGGTATGGTGGCGCGCATCAACCCCGCCAAATCGATACGTTTCAATTGAACAGGCTGATAGTCATAACAGGCCCGACAGCCGTCGGCAAAACCGAGCTGTCCATCCGTCTTGCGGAGACCTTAGGCTGCGAAATAATATCGGCGGACAGCCGCCAGATTTATAGCGAGATGCTCATAGGCACAGCAGCGCCGACAGAGGCCGAGCTGAGCCGGGCGAGGCATCACCTCGTGAGGTGCCGCAGCGTAAGTCAACCCATGAACGCGTTCGACTACGAGAGCGCGGTGATGGAGCTTCTACCTGGCGCCTTTGAAAGAGGGGGCGGAATGGCTATACTCACAGGCGGCTCAATGATGTATATCGACGCGGTGCTGAAAGGCATAGACGAGATGCCCGATGTGCCAGAGAGCCTCAGAGAGAGCCTGAAAGAGGAATTGGCGGGAAAAGGGCTGGAGCACATGCAGGGAAGGCTCAGGGAGCTTGACCCCGAATATTGCGAGACGGCCGACTTGATGAACCCGCGGCGCGTGCTTCACGCCATTGAGCTGTGCTTGGTGAGTGGCCAGCCCGTGTCGCAACTGCGCAAAGGTGAAGCCAAAGAGCGACCATTTGAGGCTCTCAAATTCGCAGCCCTGCGTCCGAGGGAGGAGCTTTACGCCCGAATCGAGGCCCGCGTGGACCAGATGATGAGCGCAGGACTGGAAGAAGAGGCTCGAAGCCTGTTGCCCATGAGCGGAATGACGGCATTGCAGACCGTCGGCTACCGCGAGATGTTCGCCTTCATGCGAGGCGAGTATCCGAGAGAAGAGGCCATCCGTTTAATCAAAAGAAACACAAGACATTACGCAAAGAAACAATTGACATGGATTAAAGCCGACGGCGGATATGAGGAGGTCAATCCGTCCGACACGGAAGCAGCGATGAAAAAAATTCTGCAATTTCTTTAGTAAACGCTTGCATAATTAAAACGGAACACCTAATTTTGCATCGTCAACGAAAGAGAACAACACTCCAACACTGACAAACTAAAACATCTGGCCGATTCGTCTAACGGTTAGGACATCAGATTCTCAATCTGGCAATAAGAGTTCGATTCTCTTATCGGCTACACAAAGAGCTGCAACTTCAAATAAGTTGCGGCTCTTTTTTTATCTGTTTGTTTTCTATCCGTCGGGGGGGCATTAACGCTACTCTTATCGCTTCTCATATATCCGACCGCATTTCACCTCTTTTCCTCTTCACTGCTAATCCCATTCATAGCTAATCCCACTCGTAGTCAACCCCATTTCTGACTACTTGTCTTTCCTGCTAATCCAACTCCTGACAAATCAATACCCCAACGACTCATCCTTCCGACTAAATCACCTTACTTGCCAATCTTCTTACCCCCCCACCCTTTTCTTTGCCGCCATTTTAGTGCCATCATTTCTCCGCAGTCATTTCAGTTGGGCAACTTGCTCCGCCATAACCAATTTTCCCAATCTCGTTTGCGCGTCATCACACCGCACAGCGAAATAGCCTAACGAGAAACTCCGTAACCTTTTCGCAGCCCACGCCATCCGCCAGCCTACGCCATCCGCCATGCCTTTCATTCGCCACATCTTCATTAACCCTCCCGCCCTTTCAATCTGACATAAATACGACAGAACAACAGAACATACAGCCACCTCGCGCCGCATCTTCTTACGTTTTCCCACACAGGAATGAAAAATTTACATAAATCGTAAGACAAAAACTTGTTTGTGTAATAATTCCACTATATTTGCAGCATCTAACCATTAATTTAAAACTTGAGATAATGAAAGCGCGTTGGATTGCATGCTTGGCCATCATGGTGGTGGCGGCATTGGCAGGTTCCTTCATACCCGAGCAAGAGGGTCTTTGGGAGCTGTCCGACAACATTAACGTGGCAGATTTGGCATGGCTTATCACATCGACCATCTTCGTCCTGATGATGACGCCAGGCCTCTCGTTCTTCTACGGCGGCATGGTACGCAAGAAGAACATCATCTCCACCATTTTGCAGAGCATCATCGCCATGGGCATCATATCCGTCCTGTGGGTTGTGGTCTGCTTCAGCCTCTGCTTTGGCGACGACTTGGGTGGCGTTATTGGCAACCCGATGACCTACTTCATGTTCAACAACGTGGGCGGCGCAGCGACTGACGCTTTCTCCACCAAGATGGGGCTGACCATACCCCTTGGCCTCTACGCCATCTTCCAGATGAAATTCGCCATCATCACGCCCTCGCTCATCACCGGCTCATTCGCCGAGCGCGTGCGTTTCTCGGCCTACATGCTTTTCATGGTGCTCTTCACCATCGTGGTCTACTGCCCGCTCGCGCACTGCACATGGCATCCTGACGGCCTCTTCAACCAGATGCACGTCAAGGACTTCGCGGGCGGCATCGTGGTACACGCCTCTTCTGGCATAGCAGCCCTCGTGGGCGCCCTCTTCCTTGGCCGTCGTCATGAGAGCAAGGGTGAACCCGCCAACGTGCCATACGTCATCCTTGGCGCGTCACTCCTTTGGCTCGGCTGGTTCGGTTTCAATGGCGGCTCTTCTTTGGCAGCCAACGGAGTAGCCGTCAAAGCCTTCCTGAACACCAACACGGCAGCCGCAACCGCGATGCTCGTCTGGATATTCTTCGACTGCGTCATGGGTCGCAAACCATCCGCAATGGCAGCAGCAGTAGGCGGCGTGGTAGGCCTTGTAGCCATCACCCCGTCAGCAGGCTGGGTATCAGTCCGCGAGAGCATGCTCATTGCTGTCATCACCACCGTCATTTGCAACCTTGCCTGCCACTGGAAGAACCGCACTTCGGTTGACGACGCGCTGGACGTGTTCCCGACCCATGGTGTAGGCGGTATCGTAGGCACCATCCTTACGGGCGTCTTCGTATACAAATATGAGCCGGGTCTGGCCGAAGAGGGTGTCACCCACGCCGAGTTCTTCATCAACCACGTGATAGCCGTAGTCATTGTCTTCGTCTACACGGCAGTCATGACCTATGGCCTCTATTGGCTCACAAACAAGATTGTGCCGATGCGCGTCTCAGAGAACGACGAGAAACTCGGTCTGGACCGCAGCCAGCACGACGAGCATTATGGCCGCCCTCGCGAGCTTGCCGAGTATTATGACGACGAGCAGCTGCAGGAGATGTATGACCGCGAGCACGCCGGCAAATAGGCTGAGCTGAACATCTTTCAGTCAGCTACAATAGACAACAGAAAAACCGGGTTGGACGAAATTGACCGTCCAACCCGGTTTATTATTTTTATATCACCGTTTTCAATACGCTAATTATCTGTTCCGCCCGCTTCGGAATAGTCTCTTCGCAGAATGCGCAGAACTTGCCGACGGCCTCGAAATACCTCTCTCTGTCAAGGCCTTTCATACCGACCCAGACATAGTCGAATATCTCTCGGGGGTTGCCGCTTTCATCCATGAAGTCACGCAGCATCATGTTGTCAGCGAAGCGAATCCAACCATCTGCCCCTTGATATTCCGTCATGACCTTTCGGTTCTTATAGAAGATGCCACACAGGTTAAAGTCACGTATCTCCTCCTTCATGAACACTGCATGCATGGCTTGCAGATATTTGTCCATGTAGCCGTGGAACTTGTATGTGTCCTTATAGCCGACCATTGACTCTTTTTCACTCCACTTGTTGGGCAGAATCCAAAGGTTTCCGATACTGTCTAACATATGGGTCACACGCAACGCCCTCTCAAACTGCTCCTTGCTCGGGCTGAACCCCTGCATTCCCTTGAAGTACTTGTCACAAACGTTGCAACCTAACAGGTTTTGATCGTTCATCATCTTACCGGCTCTATACGCATAATTGTTAATGGAGTCCACAGAAAGACCGGGCCATGAATCTTTGAACACCAAAGCCATGATGGATTTAACCAATTCGCTCTCTACAAGATAACTCTTATAATACTTCTCGTCACCTCTAATGGTCTCCAAGTCAAGGTCTCGCAACTTGTCTATATCGCCGCCTAACTTCTCATTGACGAAGTCTTTCACAAGGCGAAGGGCGTACACGTCAGAAGATTTCTCTTCCTTTTCCTTTGCCTTCTCCTTGCGGTACTGGTCCATCTCCTCAAACTCTGAAAGCCTGGAGATTTCCACCTTTCTGTATTCGCAACGTCCTTTGAGGTAGCGGTTGCGAAAGTCATTCTCAAGGAGCCTGCCACAACATTCTCCCTTTCCGTGTATGTCGCCAGCGTAGACGCACCCCTCACAGACTGAGCCTTCAACACCCGTATACGGAAAGTTGTCCTCCACCTCAATAAAGCCATTTATGTCGGCATCTTCGGCGAGTAGGTGAACCATGCTGCCGATTGAGGCGATTCTCTCGTCCACCGCCTCATCACCTAAGGGGTCGAGCGGCATGAGGTTAAACTCGTTGTCCAGCCCGACGGGATGACTCATCCTGTCGCAGAACACAGGGTCCAACGATCGCGGATGCACCTTCTGCTTCAACTTTGAATCAAGACTCTTGCGCGCCATCTCCACAAGCGACGTCTCCTGCCCTGTCGCCTCATAAATTAAGTTCATGACGGACTCGCCTTTACCCAAATAGAACGCAGCCGCAGGCGGGATGTGGAGCAGGAACACTTGCGTCACGCCCTCTTTCTCGTAGACATCCATCACCTTGAAATAACTGTTGAAATGGAGTGTGCACAGATTCCATCTCTTTACGTCCGGATTGTCCAAGCACAGATCTTCTACCTCAAAAAGATTGGCGGTGTGGGCACTGGCAATCAGGAAGCGAATCTTGTGCGCCGGTTTCTGCAGCATTGTCGTCACGTCAATGAAAGAGCCGGCACGCAGAATGTCGCCCACATGGTAAGTGGCGTTTACATCCACAGGCGCATTGGTGTCACGATAGAAGAATTGCAGCCCGGGCAGTGTCCAGTTGACAATCTTCTCCAACAATTTTTTGAAGTCAACCTTCTTTTTCTGCGGCAGGTGGCTTCTCGCCATATCGTGGATTGAGCCGTCGATCGTGATGATATAAGGCTTTTCACCTATCTCAGCATAGATTGAGTCCTCATTGTCCGACCAATGGGCGCAGTCGAATATCATCGGGAAAATAACGTCACCACTCACATGCGCCACACCGTATGTGTATCTGGTCTTGGGATTGTTTTTCGACTTGCGTATGGTATTGCTGAATATGAAGAGACCGCACTTCACATCGAACACGTCATTGTGCCACTCCTTCAACACGACGCTCCCGTCTGGGCGCAAGATGTTTTTCTTGGCCCCCTGTTCTGCCATGTAGTAGCCCTCCCCACATTTTTCAATATGTGTATAGCAGTCGGATACGCGTCTTTGGGCCCTGTCGATGAGATAATCTTTGCACATATCCCGATCAAAGACTATCGCTAATCCATTCTCGTCATAGTTGTACTTCGCCATGGCTATTCCTCCTTAAGTTGTTTGCTTATCCAACCTTCATCTATGCACGTCACGCCTTTGACCGTCATGCGCGGATCCAAATCACAAGCCATGCAGTGCTCGTAATACTTGTCCATGGGGAAATGCAGGTACTCAACTGTATTCTTTTCCACATCTTCATAGAAGAAAAAGATGGTGCCGTGCGGGAATTCATCTGTCGGCTCCTCGGTTCGCTCGAAGTAGAGTTCGTAGCCTTTCGTTGCCAACTCGGGCTTAATGATGTGGCATATCATATATTTCAGACGCTCTATCACCACATCGTTCAACCCTCTTTCGAGAATGACGATTTTTTCTCTAAGTCGGTTCAGCCCATACACGACACGAAAAATGGAATTATCCGGCTCGTCAGACTCGTCGGAGGGTGGCCCCACAGACTTATAGTCGTAATTATCCGGCTTAAAGAAGTCAAAGAACAGCGCAAACAAATTATTCGAGTCCTGATATGTGAGACGGGCAGGGATGGCTGTCACCTTGCGGCAGTGGGGGCAATGATACATGAACAGTTCACCAGTGAATATCTTTTCTCTGAGTTCCGGATTTAAGGTTCCATCCACTGTCGACCAGAGTTCAAACTCTCCTTCTTTGTGGCAATGCGGACATTCGATGTTTTCAGTTGTAGAACGCGACATATTCTTATTCTTTAATATAGCAAGTCAGACAGGACTTGTGGGTTTCTATATTAAGGACGAAGAGAGTGATGAATTATTGTGTAAAAAGCACACTATAATTCATTAATGTTGGCCGATTAAACATGAAAGGGGAAAAACATTAGGCCCACCAACAATTCGCCTTGCCAATATTTGTAAGCCCATCCAGAGGGCGTAGACCGATCGCCCGAAAAGCTGCGTATCGAACTGCGCAAAAAGCGTCCCACTTGTTCGAGAAACAACCCTGACCTTTGGCCTGATGTTTAAAGTCGGGCGTGTCTGTATGTGATTTATAAAGCCAAGTTCTTGGGAGCGGTCTGTTTAAGATGCTTCTCTACCTCCTCATATTTCTACCTTACGAGGCATTCCGTCCGTCAAGTAAACACTTGTGTGACGTGTACGCAACAACGAGCCTTTTGACTATGATATTTTGATGCTTTTTGTCACAAAAACGGTGTATTGACAAGAGCAGTTGCGCCTAACAAGAAATATGGCAAAGTCCCATCAGACAGCAAAACGTCATCTCTCCAAATGAAGGATAGGGAACGGCTTGCCATCAGCATCAAACTCATCCCTCGCCACCACATGATAACCGCGATTGACGTAGAATTGATAGGCATCCGTGTTCTGCTCGTTCACGTCAATCTTGCGGATTCGTTTCTCCTTAAAGGCATAATCCAGCAAGGCGGAGCCATATCCTTTGCCTTGCTCCTCTGGGAGCACAAAGAGCATCTCCACCATGTCGTCACTCAATCCCATAAACGCCGATATATTGGGATTTCGGACCACATATAGATTCACCGCATTGAAATAGACATCCCTTATGCGAGGACGATAATAATCCAAGTCATCCTCCGTCAGGAAATGATGTGAACTCCTCACGGATTTCTCCCACACTTCTATAAGTTCATCCCTCAAAGAGTCAGTCAGATGAGATACCTTTTCTATCATTGTTAAATTGTGATTTTTTTGGGGGGGGAAAGCATTTGTGAGACATGAACCTTATGGAGAGAGCAGGAATCTGGAAGAAAAAATAATCTTAAGAAAATGGTAAACCTCCATACAATGGAGATTCCTCTTCCACAACGCTACATTCTTGCACAAAGCGCAGATCGTCAATATGTTTACTCAAATAGCTTCGCGTCTCGACGCTTTCAAGTTCCAAGCGCCTTGCCTTGGCCATCTCGCAAAAGTCGAGTTCCTGTTCAATGCCAGCAAAACGACGCCCACACATGTTTGCAGCTATACCTGTCGTACCGCTTCCGCAAAAAGGGTCGAACACCCAATCGCCTTTATCTGTAGAAGCCAATATGATTCGCGTCAAAAGCCGTAGAGGCTTTTGCGTGGGATGTTTTCCGCATGACTTCTCCCACTTCCCGATGGCAGGAAGCCGCCACACATCCGTCATCTGCTTGTCACCATTGATTTGCTTCATCAGCTCATAGTTAAATTTGTGCGGAACTCTTGGGCACTTCCTCGCCCAAATGACAAACTCAGTGGAGTATGTGAAGAAACGGCAAGAGATGTTGGCTGGAGGGTTCGCTTTCTGCCAAGTGATGACATTCAGTATCTTATAACCTAACTCTGTCAGGCAGTTGGCCACGGAAAATATATTGTGGTATGTGCCGCTTATCCATATTGTGCCGTTATCCTTGAGCTTCTCACGGCAGAGGTTAAGCCACGTCTTGTTCCATTCCATCATATCCCCCTGCGACTTAGGCTTGTCCCACTCGCCTTTATCCACACACACAACCTTTCCGCTTTGCATGGATATGCCGCCCCCCGAAAGGAAATACGGAGGGTCGGCAAATATCATGTCGAACTTGAAATCAAAGTCAGACATGAGTTTGAAGCAGTCGCCCTGGGCAAGGGTAAAGTCATGATTAGATGAAGTGTAGAGGGTATCAATCATTCTCTGGAACTGGCAATCCTAATTTGTATAAGGGTATATAATTGAAGTAATATTGGCATCCGACGCTAATGATGTAGTCAAGGACATCCTTGTAAGCTGGTTTACGGAACCATTCGTCAAGTATATAAATATACTCTACTTCCATGTTTAGCTGAGAAAGAAGTTTTCTATACTGCTTCTTTTTGAAATCACACGTTTGTAGTTTCTCGTCCACACTGCCAGCTACATTTTGTGTCTTGACTTCAATGATAAACATTGTATTATTTACAACCACATATATAGCATTATCAGGCAACAATTGTTTTGACAAATGTTGCTTCCAATCAATACCTTTTTTCTCTAAGAATTTATAGAATCCATGTTTTTTGAAAACATATGCAACACACTTGCCCTTATAGAAAACATCGTTCCCTATAACAAAATATCCCCTTTGCCCACTTATGAATGTTGCAAGATCTACATTACCTTCATAAACTAATCCTGTGATGGTGTTTCCACCTCC
Organism: Bacteroidaceae bacterium; assembly: GCA_963618945.1. Classification (GTDB taxonomy): domain Bacteria; phylum Bacteroidota; class Bacteroidia; order Bacteroidales; family Marinilabiliaceae; genus W3P20-009. Next base: position 17,533 of record CAVETY010000012.1, on the reverse strand, counting down.
ATATCCTCCTGCTTTCATCTTCCTAATCCTTTTATAAATTATTGTATTAGTGTCAAATTGTACATGTATTGCTTCTACACAAATCGGGCGTACCTGTTGATATGTTGAGCAAGCGAATGCTCAATTTTATGTATTCCACATTGCACGAAATCTTTTCAAAGTCTTTGGGTGTAAACAACTAATGGCTCTGCCGCCTCTAATGGCTCGAAATCCAAGTGATATTGGCGTTTCTGTGTATTTACATAGTTGTGCACAAGGATTTCTGTAATCTTTCCACGTTTTGCCGCATTAGAATTCACATTACGTGATGCCATAACACGGTCTATCTGATAAGCTTCATAAAGAGCATCAAAGAAATTATCTTCTTCATTTTCACCCTTGCAATCAGAATTGCTAAGCATGAATTTATGCCCTTGCTCATTGACCATGTCGCAATATTCCTTCAGGCGCACTTGCGAATCGTCATTAAACGCATCTTTAGTGTAGTCGTTAAAATTAGAAGTGCCGCTTAATGGTCTGTAAGGCGGGTCAAAATAGAAAAGGGTCTGCTCTCGCGCAAAATCAAGAGTCCGAGCAAAATCACCCTCTATTATTTCTACACGTTTCAGCAATTCACTGTCCGCACGCAATGTCGCCTCGTCGCAGATTTGCGGAGACATATACTTTCCACATGGCACATTGAAAAGCCCCTTGCGGTTAACACGATAGAGACCATTGAAACATGTCCTATTCAGGAAAAAGAATAAAGTGGTGTTCTCTATAGGATTGAGATTCTTCTCATTATACCGTGTACGAACTTCCATGAACATTTCTCGTTTTGCATCCATATCGGGCAATGCGTGATAACGCTGCTCTATATCTCTTAGTGAAGAGATCAGTTGTTCGACATTATCCCGGACCGTTTGATAACAAACGATAAGGTCATGGTTGACATCGTTGATGACAGCACGCTTGATGTTAGAATGCCTTTGCAGCATATGGAAGAGCATGGCTCCGCCGCCGACAAAAGGCTCAATGTAGGTAGCATTGTCCCAATTATCAAAGTCAGCTGGCAGCAATGCTTCCAGTTGTTCCAAGAGTTGACCCTTTCCGCCAACCCACTTGATGAATGGTTTTGCTTTGGCCATTATGAGTATATGATGTTATTCTACAATTTCTGTGCGCAGGTATTATATGATATCGACATCAAAAAGCTTGGCAATTTCCATCAGACACCTCAAATTTGGTTATCATGGACCATGCTCAATATTAATACGAGAGGTTTACATTTTCCAAGTTGCCCGTAAGACACTGCCAGTCTTTTGTTTATCAACGAACCCTACTTATATGCGGTTTGTTTACCATGCAATTTGCATTTTCAACTCGTAAAGATAATAAACCTACGTAAGGTTACCTATTCTCCATATCCGCAAATTCGGTTGGAAACAAATCACATCTCCCCCCTATGCATAGCCCTGTCTTTGACAATGTCCGCCATATTGTCTTTGGCCCAGGAGAGGAGATTATCGACCAAGGGGAGAAAGGATAGGCCGCGCTCAGTCAAAGAGTACTCCACGCGGGGAGGGACCTCGGCATAGACCATGCGGCTGATGAAACCATCCTCCTCTAATGTGCGGAGAGTCTGAGTGAGAGACTTTTGCGATATGTCGGGAATCTCACGTTGCAGTTGCTTGAAACGCAAAATCTCCTTGTGCTGCAGGGTATACAGCACAAGGAGTGACCATTTGTCGCCCACACGCGCCAAAACATTGCGTATGGGGCAGTCGGGGAACAGAGCGTCTAAGACTTCTTCCTTTTCTGTTGTTTTGCTCATTTATCTAATGGAATGATGTTCGCATCCTCCATAAAGCTGGTGATAGGCTTGGCTTCATACTGGACGCACATCATAACCATCTCCTCGTCTCCTGTGTTGCGCAAAGCTCTTACACCTGCAGGAGATACTCGGATGACGCTGCCCTCCCCTACCTTGTTCTTCTCACCATCCACTTCAAACTCACCATGTCCGGAGAGGATGACGTAGAGTTCCTCGTGGGTCTTGTGAGAGTGGAGGAAAGGCGCGTCCTCGCCGGCAGAAAGACGCTGGAGTGACGCCTCGGCGCCAGTCAGGCCAAGCTCCTCGCCCAAGAAAATCTTACCTTCCACACTTGCCCAGCCATTCAGGCTCTTGATTGAATAATTTGCCATACTTGTATTGTTCTTTGATGTCAGTATTGATATTTGTTTCACGACACAAAGCTATCAACACATTGATGCATAGACAAGTAGGTACAAATCTTACACTTGGTTACCTAAAGGTTAGCAATGCTTATGTCAGATGCTTATAATTTGGGTTTTAACGTTCTTTAGCTATTATATCCGATGTTCCGCCTACTCCATTTCCATCAATCGCGGCTCAAACACCGACTTGTGGGATTACCGAGGAAGATTCATTTGCCTCTCAATCCATGTCATCAGCACGGCCACCGCATATTGTTGCTCATCTTGGGTCAACTGTCTGCCGGCGCGTATATGGTGCCATTTTTCAAAGCAACCGCGACAGCAGCAACCTGTGGCGTGCTGAGCAAGAAAAACGGGATGCCCACGCATCGGGGTCTGCTTTCCATCATTAGGGATGTCAGCCGGCGCCAACCGTTTGGCTACAAAATCCTCCGCATGCCTACGGATAGTCTCAAGACCTTTCGCCACGACATAGTCACGATCTTTCCTGCTCAGATGAAACCGGCTGCGAAAGTCTGACCTCGCCAAACGTTCAAAGAGATTGGTCAGGTCATACTCCACACTCGCTGACGGATCCTCCGCCCCAGTCCCCTCCTCTGGGAACAAAGATGGCTGTATATATCGGAGATTTAAAGACATAGTGTTAATACTAAATCACACAAACATATATGCCGCAAATATAGCTTGCAGCAGCATTATCAGCGGCACGCCATACCGAAACTTATTGTGCAACGTCTTGTGGTGCCACACTTTCATGCCGCACCATGCGCCGACGCTGCCGCCTATGACAGCGAGCAGGAGCAGAGTGGACTCGGGGATGCGCCACTGCGCACGTCTCGCCTTATATTTGTCGATGCCGTAGACTATGAACGCCACGATGTTGATGACGAAGAAGTAAATGAGTATCGTTGAGGTCATTGCGCTATTTTTTGTGGCGAGCAAATAGTAATGTGACAACCAGGCTAACCAAGACAAATGCTATCCCGACGAGGCATACGCCAGTCCAACCCATGGAGTTCCAAGCCACGCCCGCGCTCAGAGTGCCGAGACTTCCACCAGCAAAGAGGTGGCTCATAAACACAGTGTTGCAACGGTTGGTGGCTTCGGGCACCAAGGCGAGACAACCGGTCTGATTGCTCAGTTGGTGACATTGCGCTCCCACGTCTACAAGGATGATGGCAATGACGAGACCGATGTAAGTATCGGACAGACAAAAGGCAAAAGCCCATGCGATGAGTTGCAGGATGGTACCGGCATAGCAGAAACGCTCAATTCCGAAGCGTGGAATGAATTTGCCTATGCCACTGGCCGCAATCGCCCCGGCAAATCCGCAAAGGCCAAGCAGTCCGACGGCATCACTTCCGGCATTAAACGGGGAGCCAGACAAGTGAAACGCCATGCAGGACCAAATTGCCATCATGCTTCCGAAACTCAGTCCGCCGCGCAGGGCATAGATGCGAATGGTCGGATAGTCACGATATATGCGCACGACGGACTTCATCAGTTTGCCATACGAGCCTGTGAAACTTGAGGCCATCGAGGGCAAGGTTCGCAGTATGACGACAAGACATGTAGCCATGATTACGGCAGCTATGCAAAACATGGTGCGCCATCCCGCCCATTCGCCGACATAACCACTCAACACACGCGCACCCAGCACACCACTCAGCAAACCGGTGAGTACTATGCCCATGTTGCGCGACTTATTCTCAGGTTTTGAAAAATGATTTGCCACAGGGATGAACATCTGTGGCACGACACTGTTACAACCTAAAACGATAGATGCGGCCCACACAATCCAAATGCTGTGGGACAAGGCTATGGCGATGCAGCAGACCACAGCCACACTCATGTTGATGGATACAATCTTCCTGCGTGACACCTTGTCGGCAAGCGGGACAATGAAGACAAGTCCGAGAGCGTAGCCCAATTGGGTGATAAAAGTGATGAGGTTGGCCTGTAATTCGGTGGCGTCAAGGCTTTGGCGCATTGCTTCGAGCAGAGGCTGGTTGTAATACAGGTTAGCGACCGTAAGCCCGCCTGTGACAGCCATCACAAAGAGTATGCTGCGGGGGATACCTCCGTCTGGTACAAGTTCTTTTTTCATTATCTCCTACTTCCGTTTTTCAGCCCACCAAAGTACACTTTCTTTTTATGACTTATTCCCTATTTATTGCCGTCAGCTAAAACTTTTTCGTGGGCATAAAAATAGGGCTGAACTCCGAGTGTGGAATTCAGCCCTTTCACCTCCATCATTTTGGGCGAATAAAAGAGATGTGGCTATGAACAAAAGTAAGGCATGACGAACTTGACCAAGCAATAGCCTCCGCCGACGAGCCAACAATAAAGGATGGCGGCAAGAAGAAAGGGCTTGAAGCCAGCCTTTTTGAACTTGTCAATGCTTGTTTCAGCGCCAAGCGCGGCCATGGCCATGGTGAGCAGAAATGTGTCAAGCTGGTTTATAAATGCCACAACATTCTCAGGCAGCAGGCCGAGGGAATTGAAACCGATGACAACCAAAAAGAGGATGGCGAACCAGGGAATGGTAATCTTTGCCTTCCCGTTTTGAGCATTGTCGGTATCCGTCAAGTTGTCTTTTCCCACGTTTCTTGCCACCGATCCTGCGATGATTAACAAGACCGGCACCAACATCATCACGCGGATCATCTTCACAATGATTGCCGTGTTGCTCACTTCCGTCCCCATGGCGTTGGCGGCTCCCACCACATGCGCCACCTCATGGACCGTAGCCCCGGTGAAGAGTCCCATCATGTCAGTGGGCAAGCTGAAGATGCCGGCACGATAAAGAATGGGATAGAGAAACATGGAGAGAGTGCCAAAGATGACCACAGTAGCCACCGCCACCGCCGTCTTATAGGGCTTGGGACGGATGGCGCCATCGACACCCAGCACAGCCGCAGCGCCACAGATGGCACTTCCGCAAGATGTGAGCAAAGCTATGTCGCGGTCAATCTTCAGCAGTTTGCCAATGAACACACCCAAGGCGATGGTTCCGCAAACAATGATGGCGTCCATGAGGATGGCAGACAAACCGACCTGCATCACATCCTGAAAGGTCAGCTTGAAGCCGTAGAGGATGATGCCCGTGCGGAGGATGCGCTTGGAGCAGAACTGTATGCCTGGCACCCAAGTGTCCGGCAGGTTGTTGCGAAGGCTGTTGGCATAAAGCATGCCGATGATGATGCCCACAACCATTGGGCTCAAGGACAACGCCTTCACCCAATTCATTTCGCCAATGTAGAAGGCTGCGCAAGCGAAAAGCGTGATGAGCAGCACACCGTGCAGCATACTGCCTTTTTGCTCTGATAATCTCATTTCTCTTATTCTTTACCGATTAATTATCGGGGGCGAAAGTAGGAGAGAAAGTGAGATGTTGTCTATATAGAATAACTATTCGCTATAACCTTCAGTTATAAATAGCTTAAAGACCTTGGCAATTCCGGCCGTCGCGCCTCTCTTCTCCACGAAGCAAAACTTGCGCAGAATCTTGCAGTTCCCGATGTCCAGGACCATGAACCTTTTGTCGTAGACCTCCTGACGGATGGCTCGGATGCTGATGATGCCCATGCAGTCGGAATGCTCCACAAAGTGCTTGATGCCCTCCGTGGTGCCAAAGTTCATCTCGATGTTCAAGTCCGAAAGACCTATGCCATGGTCTTTAAGTGCGTTTTCAATCACGTCTAAAGTGCCGGACCCCAATTCCCTCAGGACCATTGGAATGTGCCGCAATTCATCGAGCGAAATCTCGTCTTTCTCAGCCAATGGGTTCTTGGCGGAGACCATAGCCACGAGCTCATCGTCCATAAAGGGCGTGTATTTGAACTGCTGCTGCCTCTTGAAGCCCTCAATCATGCCCAGGTCGATACGTTCCGATTCGAGGGCGCTCTCAATCTCGTGCGAGTTGCCGCTCAACAGGGTGAGACGGATGTCGGGATATTGACGTCTGAACCTGGCGATAATCTCAGGCAGGACATATTGCGAAATGGTGGTGCTGGCACCTATGCGAAGCTCACCTTCCGATTTCTTGCTCAACTTCTTCATGTCGAAGTCGAGGTTGTGGTAGGCGTCGATTATTTTGCAGGCATGGTCGAGGAGGAGTTGGCCGGCGCGAGTAAGCTGGATGCGATTGCCTATCCTGTCGAACAATCGCACGCCATACTCCTTTTCCAGCTCCTGGATATGTTTGGTAATGGCCGGCTGGCTGATGAACAGCTCATTGGCTGCCTTGGTGAAGCTAAGCTGAGTGGCTACGCTTCTGAAGACCCTTAGTCTGGTATCAATCATTCGGTTGGACTTTTTACTGGACTTCAGTTATCTCCATCGCAAGGCGTTTTTTTCCCTCCTCAGGACCACAGCCTGTGCTTGCCTTTTCAAGACTTCGCTTTGGCTCTTCGCCTTTTCGTTATACGGTAATCTCCAGCAATATGCCCTCAGGCCCACGCACGCAGCTTTCGTAGTAGCCGTCTCCCGTGGTGCGGGGACCGCTGAGCGTCTCATATCCGTCGGCTTTGAGCGTGGTGGTCAGTTCGTCCACAGCCTCTTTGCTTCCGACTGCGAAAGAGAGGTGGATGAAGCCCGCATGGAATAGGCTCTCGTTGTCGCCCTCCACTTCGGGACGCGTCATGAGTTCGAGCCTTGAGGAGCCGTCGGGGAAAGAGAGGATGAATGTGCGGAGATTGGTCCGCGGGTTGTGGTACAAGTTGTTAGATGTCCCATTGAAATACTTCTCAAAGAAAGTTTTCATTCCGTCCAAGTCTCTGCAATAGAGAGCCACGTGATCTATCTTCATGATGCTCTTTTGTATTAATTTACTTTGTAAGAATTTCCTTTGATTACGCCTCCGACAAATTAACCAATCCGGTCGGCTCGCCTACGCCAACCATATAGACCAACTGCCTGGCACGGGTTATCGCCACGTAGAGCAACGACCGCTTGGATGAGAGGTATTCTTTCTGCGCCACCTTGTCCATGCTGGAGAAGGGGTAGCCGGCAGCAGCCTTTGACGGCATGTTGCGCTCATTGATGCCCGTCAGGATGACCACACGGAACTCCAACCCCTTCAACGAATGGAGCGTGCAAAGGTTAATGCCGTTTGCCGAGCCTTGTTTCTGCGCGCCCTTGAGAATTCTGTAATCTGTTCCGTCATGATGCAGACGGCTCTTAACGCCATTGAGCATGTTCGCGCTTGGGGCGGCTATGCAGATTTCGGACAACTTGATGTTAGAGTTCTGACATTCATCTATCCACTTCATCACCTGCGCGACCTCAGCATCAGCATCGTTCACAACTCGGTATTGGGGCATTTCACCCTCATGAATGAGCGACACGTAACCATTCATGTTTTCCTTGCCGCCATCCATGTCGTCATAGTCAATGCCCTTTACAACATTCACTGCCACGCGTTTGATGGGCTCTGTGGTGCGATAATTGATTTTCAGTTTCTTGCTTCGCACACCGCGCACGTTGATGCCTGCCTCGCTGAAGTTGATTTTCCTGCCGGCATATATTCGCTGAATCGGGTCGCCAGTAAGGAACAAGTCGTTTTTCCTCTCCGCCACCAATGAGCGGAGGAACTTCAGCTCAGGGTTGGAAAAATCCTGAAACTCGTCGGCTATCACATTCGAGTAGGGATGGATGTCATTATCCTTCAAGAAGTTGGTCGTCTCATTGAAGAGTTCCAGACGGTCTACGAGCTTACGCTGTTGTTTCAGCGCGACATACTTCTCCACGAGGTTCCAGATTTCAACACGCTGTTTGCGGCTCAGGGCCTTTGTGCGGCCCACACGAGGTTGGAGCATATACTGCTTCACATCCTTATTTCCATTGTAGACGATCACGTCGATATATTCGTCATAAAGGAACCGCTCGTCAAACTCCGTAACCTCCGTCTCCAGTACCTCACGCCAAAGTTTCAGAGATTCCTCATCGCCACTGTAATCGAGCACCTTATAGCCCTCCTTGACCTTATATTTTTCCGCCATATCGAGCAACACACGGTCAATATTCTTTAGCGTATACCTCTGCTTGGGGATGCCAAGTTTCTCAATAGATTCGGCAAGGTTCTCGCTCAGCGTGCGCGTATAGGTTGTAAAGAGCACATCGGCATCTGGATTTTCGCACAGATGTTTAAGGCGGTGAATGGCGGCAATGGTTTTGCCCGTCCCGGCGCCACCGCTTACCTTCATAGCACCCTTATAATCGGCATACACCAGTTTACGCTGCGACGGATGCAGGAATATCTGCCATTTTTCCAAGCCCTGCTCAATGATACGCTGCAACGCGTCGTCGTCAGTCAATTCCACAAAGCGTCGCTTATTGTTGTCGCTGAGCAACTTGTCGGCATCGCCGTGCGCCTGTCCATCTTCAATTTCAGCTATGATGTTGTCGGTGCTCTCACCATCCATGATGTTGAAGATGTTCTCGTAGGCGTCTTCTGGCAACACGGACTCCAAAACATCCAAATCGGTCAGATTTTCAATCGCCATCACCTTGCCAATCGCCTCCTGCGGCACACCTATTTTGAGCAGTTTTTCTTGTGGCACGCCCGCAAAGAAGGCAGACTCGGTGGCAGGGGCAGTCGGCACAACAACCTCCTCTGCTTTCTCCTCAATGGTTACAATCTGGCAGGCGTGCGTGTTCTCGTTCCATGCAAAACGTTTGCGCATGCCCCAACGGTAGGCGTTCTCGTGATCGGCCACATAGAGCAACCAGTAGTTGTCACCATTAAGCACACCCATCACGACTCTATAGTTGTCGTCTACCCTCGCCGTCCTGAGTGACTGATCTTTAAACTGCGCAATGGGTTCAAGATGAATGCCGTTAGTCGTGTTGTTCTCTCTGAACTTACGCTGAAAATTAATCACCTTTTCCTGTATCCTCTTAGGAAGTTTGGTGAGAACAGCAATAAAATCATCTGATAAAAAGAGTCTCATCGTGTCTATTCCTTTTTATTCCTTTGTCATTCCAATATTGAACTCCTCTTTTGCGATCACCTTGTAACCTTTCTCCTCAAACACTTTCCTGTCGTTTTCTGAATTGGGGTTAATGGCAATCAGTGGGCACTCAATCAGCAAGTCGGCACAGGCGATCACCTCATTGTCCTCGCCCGTTAACTCGCACATTCCCTCATGGCTGAAGGGGACATCGTTGTCGAGCAGCAGATCCACAATGTCTTCCATGCCCGGATAGAACATCTTGACATCCTCACGATCAATCGGCTCATCCTCCTGATTTTCTTTCTCTTCACCGGTTTGCCTGTTGAAGAACTGCAGCAGATTATATCTGCGCCAGAAGCCGACCCACTCATCTTTGTCCACATGCCTGAGTCCGCGGGTTATGTCAATGTCAAACGTCATGCCACTTGTAAAGGCAAGGTCCACCTCCTCGTCGGACGAGTCATCGGTAAGTTGTTCACAGCAACTCTCGTCCGGCATCACATTGCCCTTATACATGGCGCCGCCATTGCCCAAGAAGTCCTCCGTGTCATTGATGGTCCAGAAACAAGTCTCCTTGATGGCCCCCAACTGCGGGTTCTTGAGCAACTCGCCAAGTCTTGAGACGGAGTTCAGCCCCAACTCATCATCTTTCTCTTGCTCAAAGAGTTGAATATCATCCCATGTCAATGTCCACGAGAACATTTTCTGAGGTTTGGCCTCCTTGATGCCCTCGCGTTTCTCCAGATCGGCATAAAAGCGCATGTTGGGGTCGGCGGCGTGAAAGGCATAACCATCCAAATAGACGGCAATCCATGGGATGCCCTCCAGGTCGGCAATCTCCTCACCGTCAATCCTTGCGTAGGTACACATGATTTGGAAGTCGGGGATAGTCACTTTCGTCACTCCATAGGCCACGGTCAGCTCAAACTGCGGCTTGATGTGGTAGGTCAATTCAGTGTCGGTCTTCACGTCCTCCATGTGCAGACAGTAGTAATACGCCGTGTCGTCGGGCTTCTTATCAAACACCCAGCCGTTATTGCGGGCCAAGGTTTGAAGTGAGCGGATGAATTTGAGTTCCAGCTCGCTATCCTCCGCCGCGCCATTTTGGGAAATAGAGCCTATGGGTCCCGAGATATGTTCCCAAGACCTGGCTCCGCCCACGAGTTTCCCGAAGAGCAGTTCCGCCTGTTCGCGGCTGAAGTCGGCTCGGTTGTACTGGTTGCCATAGGTCATGATGCAGTGGTAGCAACCATCTTTCCCTTCCAGTTGGCAGGTGCAGCCCTTTATCTTCTCGTAGGCAAACAGAATCATTCTTGAGAATTGCTCTGTGTCATAGAGTTTTGCCAAATAACCAGTGCCGCCCGGTATGATGTCGTACATCACCAGGTAATAGTCCTTCTGTCCCGTCGCCTGATTCACTTCGGCGTACGAGTCCATCCTGATGTGCTCGGGCGAGGAGTGGTAATACTCCTTCATGCCCTGTTCCATGCCGGCCTTGAACATCTCCACCGAGGCCTTGGCGTCCATAATCTGTATGGGCAGCAGAATCTTGATGGCCTCAGTGCGCATGTGGCGGAAAAGATAGAGACTCCTAAACACCTCGTGTTTAATGTCTTCTTCGAACATCACACCCTGGTGGTTGCAGAACTTATAGTGCTGTTCAACAGGCTGGTGATCTTTGGTCAGTTTTCCCAACAGTGGAGTGGCCTTTCCGCAGAATCGGCACGTCACGAAACCATTTTCGGGAATCTGGGCGTCGCCGTTCACCTCCAACTTGACGCCCGTCTGCATCGGCATGCCGTAGTTCGACTCATAGAGGTCAAGGTTGTTGCAGAACTCAATGCCGAAACCGAGGCTCTTCATGGCATATGACGACACGGTGCCGCGGTGATGGAACATGAAGTGCTTCTTCACGACGTACCGCTCCTCCACCCTCTCATCGCTGGCATCGCCCAACGCGGCGTCAGCCTTCATCATGACGCTGCGCGCACTCGTAAACCTGAGGTAGCGGTGGGTGTTGATGCCCCATGACGGCTCGCCGCACTTGGGGCAGCTTGCTGAAGCATACTCCGCAGTGCCTTTTTCCGCCAAGCAGTCGCACTTTGAGCAGTAGCGCATCATCACGAGGTTGTCCTTCCAGTCAAAGGTCGGGATGCCACTCACTTCGAGTTGCAGTTTCTGAGTGCAGAACATGTTGCCTGGCGCCAGTTCCCTGATGCCCTGCGACGCAGGCCTTGCCAGTTTTATCACCTTGGGTTCCACCACATTGTCTTTCTTGTCCGCCTTTTCGCGGTTGGAGTAGACGTTAGCCTCCAGTTTCACGCCCGTCTCAGGGAATGCGTAATTAGGCAAGAGGCCGCAGTTGGTCATGTATTCAATGACACTCTCGCCCATCATGTCCGCATACTGCCACTTGCAGGCCTTTATCAAGTCTTTGAGGGACTCCTTGTTCGGATCGTTTGGCTGCAGTTTGCCTTCCTGCACCTTATAGTCGTTCAGCTCGGCGGCAAGCGCATAGAGTCTGTCGGCAAGTGTCTGGAACTCCTTTATGATGTGCTGGAAGAACGACTCGTCGTCCAGCGTGGCGGCCAACTGCTCCAACGTGGCCTCGGTCTTCTCGTCATACTGACTGGCGAAATTCGCCTTCAACGTGTTCTTGTTTTCCTTGATGAAGGCTATGATTCGGTTGACCACAAAGGCCTGTGAAGACATGGCTTCATCCGTCAAGCGCAGTTCACTCACCTTGGAGGGAATGGTGTGTTCCCTGCTGACCGTCACCCACGTGTCAATGCAGTAAGCAAAAAAATGTCTTCGCAAGATGTCCTTTGCTTGCAGGAAACAGCCAGGCGTGTTGACTTCACCCTCCATCATCTCTTTGGGGTAGGTGAAGTAGTACATGTCATGCGGCTCGCCCGAGTGGGCATAGTTCAGCACAAGAGCCGCCCCCTCCTTACGCCCGGCGCGTCCCACTCTTTGCAGGAAGTTGCTTGGCTTAGGGGCTATGTTGGCGTTGCCCATCACGTTCAGGTCGCCGATGTCGATACCCATCTCAAGCGTAGATGTGGCGGCAAGCACATTGACTGAGTTGGGGTGCGGATGGAGTTTGAAGTCGCGCTCCAATTGCTCCCTCTCCTCCCTCTCCAGCAAGCCCGTATGCTCGTGCGCATAGACACGCGGCGAGAAGTTGCGGTTGTAGACCTGCTGATAGTAGTTCAGCTCGGGGTTGGTCTCTTCTGAGTAGTTGCCCAGGCATTTGTAGTTCAGGCAGGGAGTGTCCTCACTCCAAAAGTCCTTGCGAGCCACGTAGAGCGTGGACTGGCAGTTGCAGCATTTGATGTGCTTCACGCTGCGGCTCACCCAGATGTGGTCTGCCTTGATGGCATAGTTGCCACCGCCCTGCGGGGCATAGTTCACCAGCCCCACCGCCTCCATGGTCTTCAGCAGCGCGCACATGAAGTCGTTGAAGAGGGTCATGTTCTTCTCTATGGGCAAGTTGAAGCACCGCCAGAAGTAGTTGCTGTACCAGTTGGGCTTCTCCTTTCTCAGCACAGCCATGTCGAGCATGTCCTCATTGCGTCCCTGATAGAGAGTGCCAAGCAGCTTGGGAAAGCGGATGCTGCCGCCAAACGTCTTGTTCAGGAAGTGCTGGCCGTCGAGATTCCAGTTCAACGCCCATGATGTCAGAGCCTCGCGCCTAAATTTATATAGATAGGGATGGTCAACCGCGCCGTGTTGCCTCATTCGTTGCAGCACGCCGTAGACGTAGTGACAGAACTTCGTCTCATCGTTCGCAATCTCCAGGTTGTTCGTCAGGAGGAAGTCTTTCATCCCCTCATACACCTTGCGGATGTCCTCGCTCTTGAAGAATGTGGCGGAAGCACCTGTCTTTTCGAGCGTTCGGCCCAACTGCGACGTCAAGCCCAGCTCACTCACAATCTCCCAGTCCACCCTGAGGTCAAACTCCTTTTTGAAGGTCTCCATGAAGCCTCCACCCTCTCGGTAGTTCTTGCGCAGGTCGATGTGCGTGGCCAACTCGGCGGGCAGGAAACGGTTGTAGTACTCCTCGTCCGTCAGGCGTTCCTTCCAATAATTCTTGAAGCCCTCTTGCAACTCGGTGATGTTCACCGGCCTGTCGAGCGTATTGATGTACTGCTGCATCGACTGGCGGAAGAGGAAACGGAAAGTTCTCGCCTCATAGAAGGCAGCCAAGTGTGCCGAATCCTGCACACCATTGGTAAAAATCAATATCTTGCGGTCCTTGGCCTCGGCGTGGTCAAAGTCGCTGGAGAGTTCCTGGCTCACCGCCACGCTTGACAAGGTGGCAGTCCTTCCACCCACTTGACAGATGGCGTCGCTGTTGCACTCGGGGCAGTTGGTGGCAAAACGCTGGTTGCCGTTTCGGGTCGACGAGGTGCGGCAGCAGACTCTCACACGGAGCGTCTCATCCTCCGTACTGTCCGCTTCGTGCAAATCTTTTGTACTCACGTGCCGGACCTCGCTGACGGCAGTCTCGTTCAGATACTCGTCAATGGGCTGATGGATAGAGCTCTCGATGTTCAGTAGCAACACCTCCTTCTCGTGGTTCATGAAGGCCTTGTTGATGGTGGCCACGTCTGAGCAATAGCGGTCATCAGTCTGCAGTCGGCGTGTCAGCCAACCGCTCGCGCCACATTCGCGGCAGAAGTACATTGGCAACGCCACACGGTCCTCGCTCTTTTTCAGGCTGTGACGCCACACGAATTCCGGCTCTTTCTGGAAGTAGCGCAGCACGCCGCTCAGCTCCCTCTGCCACAGTTGCACCTGCAGGTAGAGCATCGGGATCTGTTTGCCCGTGTCGTTGAGCGGCCGTTTGGCATAGGCTATCAGCGCCAACAGGTTCTCAATGGCGAGCAGGCAGATTTTGTCGCCGTCCTGCAGATAGAGGTTACGGAAGTTGGCATTATTGTCAATGAGTTTTTTCTTGATGTCTTCGAGCGAGAGTATGCCAGCGGCGAGCGTCTCCAAGAGCGACTTCACAATGCCCATCTGGCGCAATAGCCGCCCGGCCTCCACTGTAGATATGTTGCCCGCCTTCAGCCACACCTTGCATAGGCGGCGCATATAGGTCTCCACCGTGTCGTTGGCTCCGAACTCGCAGGTTTTGATTTGTTTGCCGTCGGGCAGGCTGTCTGTTGTCACCTGAATATATTCGCTGACGGGAATGCGGTGCTCATCAATGACGTTCTTCTCTTCAAACTTCTCGCCGAACACGTCTGTGGCATATTCGCACAAACGCGCCTTGCTGTCGGGTCCGTTACCGATGGTGGCCGACGTGCCGACGGGGCACAGATGACCCTTGGGCAGGCTGAGTTTAAGTTTCAGTCGGCGGATAAGGTTAGCCACGTCCGTTCCCTGCGCGCCGTCGTAGGTGTGGAGCTCGTCGAGCACAATGAAGCGCAGCGCCTTGGCCTCGGTGTCTATGTTCCCTCGCCACAGATTGCTGAAGCGTTGGCGCATCAGACCGTAGTCGAGCATCTTGAAGTTGGTGAGCAGGATGTCCGGCACGGATTCGATTATGGCGTCGCGGTTCTCTATGATGTTGTGCTCGCCCATGGTACACGGATAGTCCCGCGCATCAACGCCCTCGCCCACGAAGAGGCCGGCGGTCACCTTTCCGTTCAGCCGCCCGTCGTTCCAAATGGTCTCGGCCAGACGCTTTGCCTGGTCGCTGGCCAGGGCATTCATGGGGTACATGATGATGACCTTCACGCCCGTCTGCCGTTCGTACTTGTTGCAGTTGTAGCAGTAGTCGAGAATAGGGTAGAGGAAGCACTCCGTCTTGCCCGAACCCGTGCCGGTGGTGAGGAGCGTCGGCTCGGGCTTGTGGCCGTCTTGCATGGAGAGCTGGCAGAAGGCCTGCAGCTGATGCCTATAGGGCGGGAACGCGGGCGCAATCTCTAACGGCACGTTCAGGCTCTCCTCCTCCGAGGCGGAGACGAAGGGCGTCTTCAGGGAGACGTATGGTCCCTTGAAGAGCCCGTCCTCCTTGTCCTCAATGAAGCGGTAGAAGGCGTCGCCCACCACCTTCTCCTTAAACAGGAAGGTGGCCTTGATGTATTCTATGATAGAGTCGCGCACCTCGCGCGCTTGTTGCAGTGGTAGCATAGGCTTGTTTTATTTTATAATCTCCCAATGTCCGCCAAAGGTGGGGGAACCTACTCTTTTAATGACTCCCGTCTCTTTTAATGTGCGGAGACCTTTTTCAACTCCACGGGTAGAAATTCCCAATTCCTTAGCAATTTTAGGTGCAGATATCTGAGGGTTGTTCCTGATGAGCTCTACTATTTTATCTGTAGTTTTCTGCTGAGTTCCCGAACCAGTTCCCGAACCAGTTCCCGAACCAGTTCCCGAACTTTCATGGGTAAAGGTCGTAATCTTTTCTTCTTGAGGTGTTGGGCGCTTTGAGTCGTTTGGCGACAGTTCCTTATCCATGAACATCGTCAGCAGACATTTGTCAGGCTGCACCTTCTGTTCTATCAATGGTGTCTGCCAACGGTTGCTCTTCCAGCCACTCACTATTTTGTCCACTCCGCTGCCCGCTTTCTCTGCTGTGCCGAGCATCATAAACATTTTCTGTAGGGACTTGTTGCGGCAGACGCTTTCTCCCCCTTCATAGTATTTCCTTTTTGACACCAATAACGTTCCAGGGTTTGAAAACACCATTTTGTCCTTATACAATGTTACGTTTAAAGAGGCGTTTTCTGTGTAATCGGCGTGTATCAAGCAGTTGGTTAACGCTTCGCGCACGGCAATGTGTGCCGGTGTTTCGTCTCTGCGTATGTTTCCCTCCAATATGAATGGTTTGGGTAGTATGGCTTGCAACTTAGGTAGCACAGTCCTGTAAAACTGAAAAAGGTTACACTCCCATGTACCGTCGGGATAAATGCGGTTTGTCCAGCGCTCGTTGGAGTCAAGACGCTCTTGATAGTCAGGGAAGAAAAAAGGACAACAACTGGTATCTGTAATGGCATCATAGCGACCAAACATCAGCAGTGCTGCTACGGTAAGCCCTTCCTCATGTGTCTCGCGGTCAATGCGGTAGCCGCCAAGTTTTGTCAGCAATTCTTTGTCGTCCAGTGCCAGCCAGGGATGGTCGGGCTTTGCCACGGAAAACAGTTGACGGTATTGTTTTAACGACACCTCATCGATGTCTGCAAGGGTGTAGTTCTTAAGAATACGCGAATCTGCAGGAGACGACACATTGGCATCCGCAAACATTCTTTGTACTTCCTTTTCCGTGCATTTGTAATCGCCCTCATGGTTTCGTTTAAACGTGCCATTGTATGGTTGGGTAGTGCGGTATACAGGGCGTTGTTCCGGCATTGCACGTGGAATGAAAAAGAGCATTATGTTGTGTCCTTTATATTCCAAGGTCCGTACATCTTCGTTACGCATAAGGTTACAGCTTACTGTTTGCCTATTGTTTACGTTGTTCCAGAAATCCTTTGTGTATTTCTCAACTTGTTCTTGTGTCAAGTCGTCCATATGGAATACGCCTTTCTTTTCCGCCACTCCAAGCACAATAGTGCCTCCTTCGCTGTTGGCAAAGGCACTGTATGTGTCCCAAAAACTACCGGGAAATCCACCTGCTGCGCTTTTAAACTCAAGGTCTTTCCCTTCTGTTTGGCTCAGCAGTTCCTCTATGTAGTGGCTGAAGTCTGCAGTATCGTGTACTTTAATCATATTTCTTCGTTTACTTGAAAACAGCAAGCAGTGGTTGCTGAATTGTTATTTCTCTGAAAGTATCTTTTCGAAGTGCGCCCAGGCGGTGCGGTAGTCGTCGATGCGGTTGCAGCGGGTGTAGGGGGCGTGGTAGGTCACTTGCTCTCCGCCGTAGAGTTCGCTCTTTTGGGGGTCGATGGTGTGGGTGTGGGTGGGGGCGGCGCCGGCGTAGGTGTTGGCGTCGAGCTGCTCGCCGCGGATGTCCTCCCAGCCGAGGGCACCGGTCTTGCCGTTGCGCTTGCGTTCGAGGCCCACGCCAGTGAGACCCTTGGAGCAAGTGAAGACGATGTTGCCTTTGGCATCGTACCACGTGTCGGCCTCGTTCTGCTGCAGCACGGGGAACTGGATGGTGTAGATCATCTCCAGGTCCTTCAGCGAGAGGCCCAGCGCCATGGCGGCGAGCACGTCTATCTCCACCAGTGCCTGGCGGCGCTCGTAGTAGTTGCGCAGAGGGGTCTCCCACGCCCAGTCGGGCTGCAAGCCATTGAAGGGCTTGAGCCGCGCGTCGGCTTTGCTCCACGTCTCGGCGGCGTACTCGTCGCGCCAGCAGCTGGACCACAGGTCGGCGTAGTGGGAGGTGAGGCAGTTCAAGAGGAGCG
>CAVETY010000011.1:0-115866 GCA_963618945.1 Bacteroidaceae bacterium | reverse complement strand
GCCCCCCTATCCGCGGTACTATGGATAGGAGGGCGAGGTTTTTTTGTTTGTGTAATTTTCCCTAATATTACTTGTACTCTTCTTTGAGAATTATGGACGAAAAATTTTGATTTTTCTATATATATATATATTCGCAGCTGTATTAAAATAGAAAGTATGAATAAAAAAGATGCATTGTTTCTTCTAAAAAATGAAATCTCAGAGTTTCCCCACACATCGTTTTATCCGTTTTCTAATCCACCTTGTAAAAAGAAGGTTTTAGAATATGTATTTGCAAGCAGGGCTGAGGGCGACTCAGATAATGAAATTGTAGATAGTCTTTTGAAAGAGTTCTCAGGACGGCAGACTGAGGAGCAGCGGATTGAGTTTGAGACAAGGATCCAAGATGTATTGGATGTTTTGTCTTCTTACGACAGGTGGAAAAAGTAAAGAATCGCAGGGAAGCTCATAATCATAATATGGGCTTTCCTGCATTTTATGAGGTATAAGATGTGGCACATAGGTTATATTGCTGGTTTTTCTAAGAAAAAACAGTATGGTGTTGTGGTAGATAGCAAGAGAAAACCGCACTATTTTAAGGTTTCTGATTCTGATCCTGGCGAGAGTCCGTTAAATGTACGTGACTTTGTCGTGTTTAGCGGAGAGGGTGATCTTGTGACAGGCGTTAGCCATCTTTCCCGCGATTATTTCAAATCTGAGGGTCTCCTTACGAGATCGGTAACTTTATTCGGAGATGGGTTAGAGTATGCAGAAAATTTTATAGCTATGAGATTCCTATATGATTTGCCTCTATTCCCAGATACTTTCTATTTCTCTCAAGATTATTGTACAGATATTGTAAGAAAGGCGTATCGTAGAGTAAAAGAGACGAGTGAAAACTTATCAGAAATCGCAAGTACGTACAAAATTAAATTGTCGTACGAGACCGAAGATAATATGAGTCGTTATTCTAAAAGATATTACTTAGAGAGACAGAGTCTTTCTGATCAAGACGCATATGTAAGAAGTCTATTCCAAAGAGCTTGGGAAAATGTGCATGGCTTTAAAAAATACGACATTCCTATGCATGAACTGGGCGAAGTTGAATATGACGAATCACCTTATGTGCCTTGGGAGGAGCAACGATCAAAAATTGCTTCGGTAGAAGATGAAATTAGAAAAAATGCCATTAAGAGTTACGATGAGGCCTACCACCTTTCTGTATTGCTACATGGGGAATTAGATGACATAAGTTGGGTAAGGTCAAACACCAAAGAATCAAATGATAAGTTTGCGTATTATTGGGGGTTGTATTCGAAATCTGAACATTGGAGAAGTGAGCTCATAGATCATTTTTATGAAGTGGATGATGAAATATTACCTGAAGAGATAAGACTCTTTGATTGTAGACTAATGATCCAACGTTGGAAATATGACTCGTTCAAAGCTAAGAAACCATCAAACTAAGAAGGTGAAGACCTTTCGTAGTAAAAATGTTATGTCAATGTCCCCTTTGTGAGACATTTTTGAGTTTAAGCTAAATGGAACAGTCAAGGGGGTTCTCCTGAAATGGACGAGAAAGTTAAACGATTGAATATTCTGACTATAGCCGAAAGAATATCAGGATAGATCTCATCCTCTCATTCGAGTTCTGCACGGAGGATGATTGGCAGGTCGCCATTACTCATTTTGTCGCAACGTTTGATTACTTTTGCCGAGCATTGGAATGTGATGCCTTCGGCTGCTTTGCTGTGCGGCCAAACGCCATTCCAACTCACTCATAGTCTCTTCGCATTCAAGTGAACTACAAGTTAATCCGTCCCCTACTCTCTCAGCGCATCCTCGTTCTCGATGGTGCAATGGGCTCTCTTATACAGGCTGTCGGCCTCACCGAAGCCGACTTCCGTGGCACTCTTTTCGCGAACCATCCATGCCCTCTTATGGGTGACAATGATGTCCTCAGCCTCACCCGCCCCGATGTCATTAAGGATATCCATAGGCAATATCTTGAGGCGGGGGCCGACATCATAGAGACTAACTCTTTCAACGCCACCTCTATAAGCCAGGCGGACTATCAGCTTGAGGCTCATGTCTATGACATCAATGTAGCCGCGGCTCGCAACGCCAAGGAGGTCGCCGAGGCCTACTCCACTCCCGAGAAGCCGCGCTTTGTGGCAGGTTCCATGGGCCCGACTAACAAGACCGCCTCAATGAGCCCAGATGTCAACGACCCTGGTTTCCGCGCCATAACGTTCGACCAACTCGTCGAAGCCTATGGTGAGCAGGTGCGCGGCCTTTTGGATGGAGGCGTCGACGTGTTTCTTGTTGAGACTGTGTTTGACGGACTTAACGCCAAGGCGGCGCTCTATGCTATTGAGAAGGAATTGGCGCAGCGTGGTCTTGACGATTTCCCCGTCATGGTGTCCGCAACGGTGGCGGATAAGAGCGGGCGCATTCTTTCGGGCCAGACGCTTGACGCTTTCCTCTATGCCGTCAGTCATATAGATTTGCTCACTTTCGGCCTCAACTGCTCTTTTGGTGCAAGGGACATGATGCCCTACTTGACGGAGATTGGCAGAAAGAGTCCTTTCTTTGTCTCTGCATACCCTAATGCCGGACTGCCCAACCAGTTCGGACAGTATGACGAGACCCCCGAGATGATGGCCGAGAAAGTGCAGGATTTCCTGGACCAAGGCACGGTCAACGTCATCGGCGGTTGCTGCGGCAGCACGCCTGCGCATATAGCCGCCATCGTCAAGAGGCTTGAAAGTCACCACAAACGCCACGTCCCGGCAGAGAAGAGCCACCTCATGCGGCTCTCGGGCATCGATGGCGAGGTTGTGTCCAAAGAGGTCAAGCCCTTCTATAAGATTGGCGAACGCACCAATGTGGCAGGCAGCCGCAAGTTCCTCCGCCTCATCAATGAGAAGAAATATGACGAGGCTCTTGACATAGCCCGAGCTGAGGCCGAGGCAGGCGCCGATGTCATTGATGTCAACATGGACGACGCCATGCTCGACGCCGCCCACGAGATGACTACTTTCCTCAATCTCATGGCCTCAGAACCCGATGTGGCGCGTCTGCCTGTCATGATAGACTCGTCCAAATGGGAGGTAATTGAGGCTGGCCTCAAGTGTTTGCAGGGCAAGGCGATAGTCAACTCCATCTCACTCAAGAAGGGCGAGGAGGAGTTTCTTCGCGAGGCCGCCATCATTCAGAGCTATGGTGCGGCTGTCGTCGTCATGGCGTTTGATGAGGTCGGACAGGCCACTTGTTTCGAGCGCAGGACTGAGATTTGCGCACGGGCGTATAAACTTCTGACCGAGAAACTTAACTTTGAGCCTGCCGACATAATATTCGACCCCAACGTCCTCGCCATCGCCACCGGTCTGCCTGAGCATGACGGCTATGCAGTGGATTTCATCAAGACGGTCGAGTGGATTAAGGCTAACCTGCCCTACGCCAAGATTTCGGGCGGCATATCAAACCTCTCTTTCTCTTTCCGCGGCAATACACACGTCCGCGAGAGCATGCACTCTGTGTTCCTCCACTATGCGGTGGCAAAGGGCATGGACATGGGCATTGTCAACCCGCAGGCCATGATTGCCTATGAGGACATTGAGCCTGAGCTCCGAGACAAGATTGAGGATCTTGTTCTCAACCGCCGACCCGATGCCACGGACATAATGCTCTCTGTCGCTGAGCAATATAAGACCGGAGCCAAAACCGCCGCCCCTGCAGCAAATGACGAGTGGCGCAAGGCTCCCGTGCCTGAGCGTCTCGCCTATGCTCTGCAAAAGGGTGTGACAGAACATCTTGAAGCTGATCTTCAGGAGGCCATGTCGCTCTATCCCAGGGCTCTCGACATCATTGAGAAGCCTCTCATGGATGGCATGAACCGCGTCGGTGAACTCTTTGGTGCCGGCAAGATGTTCCTTCCTCAGGTGGTCAAGACCGCCCGTGTAATGAAAAGGGCTGTTGAAATCCTTCAACCAGTCATTGAGGAGGAGAAGCGTGCGGCAGGACAAGAGGGGACTTCCTCTGGCAAGGTCATCATGGCAACTGTCAAAGGCGACGTCCATGACATTGGCAAGAATATCGTCTGCGTGGTCCTCGCCTGCAATAACTTCCAAATCATTGACTTGGGAGTGATGGTCGAGACTCAGGCTATTGTAGATGCCGCCATCAATGAGAAAGCCGACGCTATAGGACTCAGTGGACTTATCACGCCCTCGCTCGATGAGATGATTGCTGTGGTTAAGGCCCTCGATGCCAAGGGCGTGCAGATTCCTGTCATGATAGGTGGAGCGACAACCTCGGCTGTTCACACTGCCGTCAAGATCGCCCCTTGTTACCATGGGCCCGTCATATATGTCAAGGACGCAAGTCAAAATGCTTATGTCCTCAACTGTCTGCTCTCTGGCGACAAGAGTTTCCTCACTAATCTCCGTGCCGAGCAGGAGAGGCTGAGGCAAGAGAACGCAGGCGCGCGCCCTGCTGAGCTGACTGACGCTGAGGCTCGTAAATATGCGCTCAAGACCGATTGGCCCTCCGTCCCGATGGTCGCCCCGAATTCACCCGGCGCGAATATCTTCCATTGTGTGGACCTCAATGAACTTGTGCCTCTCATCAACTGGCGCATGTTCTACCACGCCTGGAAGGTCGATGAGAAATCAGACGAGGCGGTTAATCTTCGTGCCGACGCTGACAAATATCTTAAGCGATTGATAGATGGCCACCTGACTGAGGCTCACGCCATAGCCGGTCTTTTCCCTGCCAATTATACTGGCGAAGACACCGTGACTCTCTATACAGATGAGTCTCGTTCCCAAGTGCTCACTTCTTTCACTTTCATGCGTCAGCACGCTCGCTCCGAACAGAATGGCGCTTGCCTTAGCCTTGCCGACTATATTGCTCCCTCTGGTTTCCCCGATCATATAGGCCTCTTTGCCGCTACTGCCGGCGCTGGGTTGAAGGAGCATACCGACAAGTTGAAAGCCGAGGGTGACGATTATTCGGCCATCATGCTTCAACTTCTGGCGGATCGCCTTGTCGAGGCTCTCTCCGAGTGGCTCCACTATCAAGTTCGCACAAGGCTCTGGGGCTTCTCCCCTGACGAAAAAATGGATGTCGCCGAAATCCTCCGTGGCCATTATCAAGGCATACGCCCCGCCATCGGCTACCCCATCTCGCCCGACCATTCGCACAAGACAACCCTCTTCAATGCCCTCAACGTGTCGGCGCAAATCCCTATGATTCTCAACGACTCGCTCATGATGGAGCCAGCCTCGTCGGTCTGCGGATTCTATTTCTCCCACGCCTTCACACGCTACTTCTCTGTAGGTCGCGGCGCTCCGCAAGAGGTGTAAAACCTGAATATAAATATTCGCTCGCCCCTTGCTTTGTAAGATAAATTATCTAACTTTGCACCCGAAAGCCGATGGGGGACTTGTTCCCGCTTCGATTTCTCAACAAATCCCGGGCCTATAGCTCAGTTGGTTAGTAGCATCTGACTCATAATCAGAGGGTCCTTGGTTCAAGCCCAAGTGGGCCCACTTTATTCGGGATTATTGCCCTGTCGCTCCACAAAAGTGACAGGGTTTTTTCTTTTCTGCATTACCCATTCACCACTGCAAACCACTTTTTATGGCAAAAGATGTCTACGGGAAGGCTCTGCGAGCCTATTTCAATGGCGACCACAAGGCCAAGCTGACCGTCATGAGTGACGTGGCCGAGACCGACTACTGGCCACTCTCCGAGTTCTTCCATTCGTGGGATGATATGTGCGGCATTGAGCGCCGTGCGCTAACTTTGGCGCATGGCCGCACTCTCGACGCCGGGGCCGGCAGTGGTAGCCACTCCCTCTGGCTTCAGGGCAATGGGATCCAGGTGGACGCATTGGATATTTCGCCCGAGGCGGCCGCGATAATGCGCGAGCGCGGTGTCTCTCGTGTCATTGAGGGCGACTTCTACTCATTTGAGGCTGATGGCAAGTATGACACGTTGCTTTTTCTCATGAATGGTGTCGGGCTTGCAGGCTCGGTCGATGGCCTCGACTCTTTCCTCTCCCGCTGCAAGTCGCTCTTGGCTCCCGGTGGTCAGATACTCATGGATTCATCCAACCTTATCTACCTCTATGAGAATGAGGATGGCAGCTTCTCGCTTCCTCTTGGCGGCAGATATTATGGCGAGCTGACCTATACATATAAGTTCCGTGGACTTCAGTCGGATCCTTTCGATTGGGTGTTTGTTGACCAAGAGACTCTTGAAGATGCAGCCCGCCGAAATGGCCTCAAGATGGAGGTTGTCTTAGAGGGCGACCATTATGACTATCTCGCTCGTCTCGTGGCAAATGAATAAGTCTTGCCTCTGAATAGATTTCCACATATTATAAAATCAGAAATATATGGCATCTCTATCTTCTGTCATCATACCAAATAAGAGCCTCCAGATCTTTGACCTCGGCAATGTGCTCTATAAAGTAGACGCCCGTCTTACCATGGCGGCTCTTGAGAAACTTGGCATGCCACATCTCGATGGACCAGTCTCCAACAGCCATGCCGCTGGAGGTGTCTTCGGCCCTTATTGTGACGGCCTCGTCTCGACTGCCGATTTCATAAAAGGAGTGCGAGAGATGTGTCACCTCAATCCTGATACAACCGACTCGCAGATTGTCGACGCGTGGAATGCCATGCTCATCGGTTTTGACAGAAGCTCAATAGAGGCAGTCAGGGCGGTCCGCTCCCAAGGTCATAAAGTCGCGCTGCTTAGCAACTGCAATGAGCTTCACGCCGATTGGTGCCGCAAAGAGTTCACCCGGCTCTTCCCCGACTTCGGCTCTTTCGACTCTCAGTTTGACAAAGTCTTCTTCTCTCAGGAGATTAAGATGTCCAAGCCAAACCCCGAAACTTGGCAACTTGTGCTCTCGTCCATGGGTGTCTCCGCCTCCGATGCCGTCTTCTATGACGACTCCCCAATCAACACCGCCCAGGCCGAGGCGCTTGGCATCCAATCAGTGGTCTTCTGTCTCTAAGCGTCGGCGCGCGAGCCGACTTAAGCCCTTTGACCTACACCCTGCGTGTCTGTCAATATTTTACGGCGCCTGCAGATTGAAAAAAACTGCCACTTTACATTGGAAATCAAACAAAACCACTAACTTCGCGGCTGATTATTATCCGACAATGTGTGCGATGGTGTCGTGACGACATCTCGGTCAGAGTGTGAGCCAGCGTTGTTGAAGTTGGACAAAAGGAACGCATAAGGCTCAGATGCAAACACTTACATGGCCAACGTACACGAAGTTTAAGTAATAACGTTATTAATCCTTTCACAAAAAAAGACTGTGGATACTTTAAGTTACAAGACCGTGTCGGCCAACAAGGCCACCGTTGATAAGCAGTGGCTGCTCATCGACGCTACGGATCAAGTCCTCGGCCGCCTCGCCTCTAAGGTTGCGAAGGTCGTCCGTGGCAAGAACAAGCCCAACTTCACGCCTCATGTAGACTGCGGCGATAATGTCGTCATCGTTAATGCCGACAAGATCCGCCTCACTGGCAACAAGCTCTCGGGCAAGGTTATCTATTCTTACTCTGGTTACCCCGGTGGCCGTCATGACAAGACCGCTGGCGAGATCCTCGAGAAGGATCCCCGCAAGCTCATCGAGCACGCTATCAAAGGCATGCTCCCCAAGAACCGTCTTGGCGACAAGCTCCTCCGCAACGTTCACGTCTACGTCGGCGCAGAGCACGATCATGAGGCTCAGCAACCCAAAAAGATTGACCTTAACGAGATTTACTAATGGCAGAAGTAACCAACGCACTCGGCAGGCGTAAAGCTGCCGTCGCTCGCGTATACCTCACCGCAGGCAAGGGCGAGATCAAGATCAACAGCCGTGATATCGAGAACTACTTCCCCGACAAGAACCTCCAGTTCATCGTCAAGCAGCCTCTCGCAACCCTCGGTGTAACTGAGAACTACGACGTCAAGGCTAACCTCGACGGCGGCGGCATCAAAGGCCAGGCTGAGGCTCTCCGTCTCGCCATCGCCCGCGCCCTCGTCAAGATCAACGCCGAGGACAAGCCCGCCCTCAAGGCAGAGGGCTTCATGACCCGCGACGCACGCGTCGTCGAGCGCAAGAAGCCTGGTCAGCCCAAGGCTCGCAAGAAGTTCCAGTTCAGCAAGCGTTAATATTCACCTGCTGACTCTTGAAGCGATGCCACCCGTTGGCTCGCACAGTGAGTGTTTAGTATCTAAACCCGCCGGATGCTGGCTTAAAATATTCCCGCCACGCCTACCGGCAGGTTGCAGAAACAGAAGGTAAACAACCCCAAAAAAGACAAAATGTCAAGAACAAGTTTCGATCAGCTTTTGGACGCAGGCGTTCACTTCGGACACCTGAAGCGTAAGTGGAACCCCGCCATGAAGCCGTACATCTTCATGGTCAAGAACGGAATCCACATCCTCGATCTCCATAAAACTGTAGCCAAAGTTGACGAGGCCGCTGAGGCCCTCAAGCAGGTTGCTAAGTCCGGTCGCAAGGTGCTCTTCGTAGCCACCAAGAGGCAGGCCCGCGACATCGTCGCCGAGAAGGTCGGCGCTGTCGGCATGCCTTTCGTAGTTGAGCGCTGGCCGGGTGGTATGCTCACCAACTTCCCTACCATCCGCAAGACCGTCAAGAAGATGGGCTCTCTCGATAAGCTCATCGCCGATCCCGTTTTCAACAGTCTTTCTAAGAGGGAGAGGCTCCAGATCAACCGTCAGCGCGAGAAGCTCAACAAGAACCTCGGCTCTATCGCCGACCTCAACCGTCTTCCGGCTGCAATGTTCGTTGTCGATGTAACCAAGGAGCACATCGCCATCAAGGAGGCTAACCGCCTCTCTATCCCCGTCTTCGCTATGGTCGACACCAACTCAGATCCTTCTGACGTCGACTACGTTATCCCCGCTAACGATGACGCCTCTAAGTCTATCGAGCTCATCCTCGATATCATGACTCAGGCCATCCGCGAGGGTCTCGAGGAGCGCAAGGCTGAGAAGCTCGACGACAACGACGCTGAGGAGAACACCGAGAAGAAGCAGCCCCGCAAGGCTGGCGCTCGCAAGGCTGCCAACACCGAGGCCGCTGCCGAGGAGGCTCCCAAGGCTGAGTAAGGTTTGAGGGGTGCGCACGGAGGATTTCATCTTTCTGTAACGCCCCGAAAGACTACTACAATTTAAAGACGCCCGCGCTACTGCCACGATTCCCGCGGCCGTGCGGGCGTCTTTCTTTTACCAGTTCAAGTAAGTTACCCTAATCAACAAAAAATAATTGCAATTATGGCAATCACAGCACAAGACGTCAAGAAGCTCCGCGACCTGACCAACGCAGGCATGATGGACTGCAAAAAGGCCCTCACCGAGGCTAACGGCGATTTCGACCGCGCACGCGACATTCTCCGTGAGCGTGGCCAGCTCGTCGCTGCTAAGCGCGCTGACCGCGAGGCTAAGGACGGCGTCGCAATCGCTAAGGTTTCTGCCGATGGCAAGCATGGCGCTGCCATCATCCTCAACGCTGAGACCGACTTCGTGGCTGAGAACGAGAAGTTCCTCACCCTCGCTAACGCTATCCTCGACCTCGCTTGCGAGCAGAAGCCCGCTGACCTCGAGGCCCTCAAGGCTCTTTCCCTCAACGGTCACACTGTCGCTGAGAACGTCAACGAGCTCACCGGTGTCATTGGCGAGAAGATCGACCTCTCTGCTTACCAGCAGATTGACGCTGAGTGCGTAGCCCTCTATGTCCACAACAAGAAGATCGCCGCTGTCGTTGGTTTCAACGAGGCTGTTGACGCTGAGGTTGGCAAGAAGGTCGCTATGCAGATCGCTACCATGAGCCCTGTCGCTGTTGACAAGAGCCAGGTTCCGCAGGAGACCATCGACCACGAGCTCGAGGTCGGCAAGGAGCAGGCTCGCAATGAGGGCAAGCCCGAGGCTATGATCGAGAAGATCGCTATGGGCCGCCTCAACAAGTTCTTCAAGGAGAGCACCCTCGTTGAGCAGGCATTCTTCGCTGGCGACGGCGACGAGAGCAAGCTCACCGTTGGTCAGTACCTCGCTACTGTCTCTAAGAGCCTCAAGCCCGTCTCTATGATCCGTCTCGCTCTCGCCTAATTAATATTTGGCGTTTAGCGGTGGGTCTTTGACTCATATCAAGCCCCGTGGTGTATCTCTCACCACGGGGCTTTCTTTTATTCTTGTCTCCGCTTTTCTTCGCTATGGCTGCTTTTGTGGAATGATATTCTGCCTGTTCGCCACTAAGCCGCACATTTTCAGAAAAAGCCTCTACTTACCCTCTCCCTCTTTTTCCCTATCTTTGCAAGTAGAAAGATTTTTATTCGCAAAAGAACTAAATTCAAGTTTGTCGCAATGCCGTCTGTCGCTGAAATTCTCCGGAGCCGTAAAGAGGCTGGCTTCTCTATTGAGGTCCTCCCACCTGTCAAAGGCAAGGGCACATCTAAATTGATGGCCGACATAGAGAAAATGAGCCAATTCAACCCTCTCTTTGTCAATATAACAGTCCACCACTCCGAACCCGTTTTCACCCCTGCCGAGGGTGACATGCTGCGCAAGACCTTTGTCCGCAAAAGGCCTGGCACTGTGGCCGTGGCTGCCGCCATTCAGCACAGGTTTGGCATCCCGACTGTTCCCCATATCATCTGCCAGGGATTTACGCCCGAAGAGACTGAATACAGCCTCATTGACCTTAATTTCCTCGGCATTCATGACCTTTTCCTGCTTCGTGGTGATAATGACAAGGAGACGGTCGTCCCCCGCGAATTGTCTCACAAGCATGCCACGGATCTCATCGCGCAGGTCAATGATTTCAATAATGGTTTGTCTATTGATGGACAAGTTATTGATAAACCTGAGGTCAAGTTCACCTTTGGTGTGGCCGGTTACCCCGAGAAGCACGCCGAGGCCCCTAATCTGCGCAGCGATATAGATTGGCTCAAGAGGAAGATTGATCTTGGCGCGGAGTACGTCATAACTCAGCTATTCTACAATAACGAGTATTTCTATCGTTTCCGCGATGCTTTGGCGGCCGAGGGTGTCAATGTCCCCATTGTGCCTGGTCTTAAACCCATCAGCCGAAAGACTCAGCTCTCTGTCTTGCCGAGGGTCTTCTCTACTGAGATTCCATCTGAACTTGTTGATAAGATTAACGCGGCTAATGATGAGGATGTCAAGGCCATAGGGCGTGACCATCTCCTTGCTCAGGCTGCGGACCTCAAGGCCAATGGTGTGCCTTGTGTCCATTTCTACACTCTTGGCGCCGTGGACACTGTCTGCTCTGTTGCCAACGAGCTTTTCAAGTAAGGATAGTATAAAACCAAATAAAACATAGCCGAGGCGCAATCCACAGTAGGTTGTGGATTGCGCCTCGGCTGTGTTTTGGCTCTATTCTAAGCCTGTTTGACTTCTAATTTTAAGATGCTCTCAGACAGCCATTCTGCCCCTCTGAGCCTGTCATGTAGTAAGATTATGCTCCCCTCGCTCATTCGTCTCTCTATGCGCCGCAGGACTTGGCTGCGTGGCACGTCACGCGTATCGAGCGAGCGGACATCCCAACCTACCACAGTGTGGCCCGTCTTCCTCATCAGGCTTCTCAAGAAATGTGGTGTCACACCAAGGGGCGGGCGGAATAACGTCGGCCTTATTCCACATGCTTTTTCAATAGCGTCATCTGTCTTGCGGATCTCTTGCTCCAAGTAGTCTCGTCCGCGGAAATTGGCCCATGGCGAATGGCTCCATGTGTGGTTGCCCACTATGTGGCCTCGCCTCACTATCTCCTTGACAATCTCCGGGTTGCGCTCGACTTTCTCGCCTATCAGGAAGAAGATTGCGCGTTGGTGATGTCTTTGCAGGACGTCAAGCACAAGAGGGGTCGTGTTCGGGTCAGGCCCGTCATCGAAAGTCAGCAGGATCTTCTGTCCTTTGGGCAACGAGAATGGCAGGCTCGCCCTGTTTTGGGGGAGTCTGCAAATAGCCTTGACAAGAATTCCGCTCCTGATGTCAGATACCCCGTATGCAAAAATGGCCAACCCTGCGATTACAATCACCAGGGTCAGCCCTATTAAGATGCCGCTTTGCATGACTCGTTTTTATGGCTAAGCCTCTTTAAGCCAACGCTTTTTCCATTCGGCGAAAAAGTCAGGGTCCGCATATTGCACTTCGCCCTCGGCGGTCATGAACATTTGCGTGGTCTGACCGGTCGCCATGACGGCCATGTCCGCCTTGCGGTATATGACGTACTCAAAGATGAGCTTTGCCCCTTCGGAATAGATGTATCTTGTCTCTATTATGGCCACGTCGCCGCATTTGAGGCTCTGTTTGTAGTCTATGGTCAGGTTGACCACTGGGGCTACATAGCCTGTGCGGAAATAGTCGGCATAGCCCACTCCGGGATATGTCTTTCCGAAGTGCTCACGGCCGTCCTCCATGTAAGCCACATAGCTGCCGTGCCATGCCACTTTCATCATGTCCACGTCACTGAAGCGGACCAGCACCTCGGTGCGGTCGGTCAGTGCCGCGTCGTGAAGTTTGAGTCTTTTTGTAATCACTTGTGCCTTTGTTTTATGGCGTGTCGGGAACCTATTCCGGAGTGGCCACCTTCATCTTGCCCTGCGCAATGACCTCTTCGCCCACGCGTACGCAGATGCCGACCAAAGATACGTCGCCAATGCGAGCCTCCATGCTGATGGTGGTCTTGACCTCCTCGCCTACTTTGGGCAGACGGTTAATCTCAAATTTGTTTATCGCGCCAATCAGGCCGATGGGTACTTTCTTGCCATGGCTGACGTAATCATAGCCGATGTGGAGGGCTCCGCTCTGGGCTGTGTGCTCAATCAGCGCGCCATCCATGAGGTGACCGTCTTCCACGAATATGCTGCTGCCATCAATGGTCAGGCCGGTCTCGCTCTTCTCGTCGGTGTAGCTGTAGAGCTTATCAACCATGACGATGGGCTCGCGCTGCGGAATGTAGCCGCATATCTCCTCTTTGCCGTTTAAAATCATTCTTTTTGTCTGTTGGGTGTTCCTCTTAAACAGGTGCAGCCACGCCGCGTCACTTGATATCACGCTGCGTGGCCGCTTTCTCTGTCGTGTTTGCCGTTTCGCTGCCTTAGATTAACCTTTGCGCAGGTCGGCTCAGTTCTCTTTCTGAGCCAAGCGTCCCACCAGGTCGGCCAATTCGCCGAATGTCCTGATGTCCTTAAGGTCGCTCTTGGCTATCTTCACGCCAAACACTCTATCAATCAAGACCACGAGGTCCACTGTGTCGAGGCTGTCGAGACCCAGCGTGTCAAACAGGCTCGCCTCGCGGCACACAGCCTCCTCGCTTATCTCGAATTCGTCAACAAGCGCCGTCTTTAGCGCTGTTTCTACCTCGCTGCTTTTCAAAACCTTATGTCTCTTTCTTGTTTATTCCTGAATGGGTCCTCAATGGCTTGGACTAAGTGTAGAGTCCGCCGTTGATTGAGATGACCTCGCCGGTGATGTAGCTTGCCTTGTTTGATGCCAAGAAGGCTACAAGGTCGGCCACCTCTTCCGGCTCGCCAAAACGGTTGGCCGGGATCTGCTTCTTGAGGCTCGCCTCGTCCAGCTCCTTTGTCATGTCTGAGTGGATGAAGCCGGGTGCTACAGCGTTGACGGTGACACCCTTGCGCGCAACCTCCTGAGCCAAAGCCTTGGTTGCAGCCATCAGGCCGCCCTTTGAGGCTGAGTAGTTGGTCTGGCCAGGGAGACCCTTGAGGCCGCTGAGAGAGACCATGTTGACAATGCGGCCCCACTTCTTGACAAGCATGGGCTGAAGCAGAGGGGTGGTGACGTTGTAGAAGCCGTCGAGGGTGATGCGGAGGACCGTGCTCCAATCCTCGTAGGGCATGAAGCACATCAGGTTGTCGCGCCTGATGCCTGCGTTGTTCACGACTACTGCCACATACTCGCCCTTGTGGCTCTCCTGCCAGCCGGTGATGGCTGCGGTGGCCTCCTCGCGGTTGGCTACGTCAAAAGGCAGCAATTCGCCGTCCGAGCCGGCCTCGCGTACCATGCGGAGGGTCTCTTCGGCCTCAGCCTGACCCTTGCGGTAGTTTATTATTATGGTGTAACCCTCGCGGGCGAGGGCCACACAGACAGCCCGGCCAAGGCCTCGGCTGCCGCCTGTTACCAGTGCGTACATATAGTTTATATCAGTCTGTATTTACTGTTTTGCAGATGCGCCTGCCACTCTCAGAGCCTTTGCAAACGCGTAGCCGCGAATTTACTAAGATTTTCCGAATTGAGGGCTAATCGAGAAGTCCGCGGGCCGGAGTGACAGATATGATGCTGTCAACCACATAGACGCTCATGCCGCGCCATGGCAACGCGCCTTTATACTCTTTGTAATGGAGCTCCAGATTTTTACCCGAGCAGCGCATCAGTGAGTCGGCAACCTCTTTCTTCTCGACTGAGAAGACGAATTCGTTGGAATATATGCCGTTAGACTCTCCCGTATTGCTAGCGCCGCGCAGACCGCTTTGGATTATCTTGCCCTCGTAGGTCTTGAAAATATAGCCTTTGTGGGTTATATAGTTCAGTTCGCCAGCCTTGACACCCTCACCAAAGACCCAGTAATATTTAAATCCGAAGAATCCTGCCAAAAGCAGCAGTATGACAACACCAGCTATGCAGCCGACTTTCTTTAAAATGCTCATTATTTGGAGATTGTTATGTGATTTCGTT
This sequence comes from Bacteroidaceae bacterium, assembly GCA_963618945.1. Taxonomy (GTDB): domain Bacteria; phylum Bacteroidota; class Bacteroidia; order Bacteroidales; family Marinilabiliaceae; genus W3P20-009. The sequence goes on along the minus strand of CAVETY010000011.1, from coordinate 101,133 downwards.
TCGTGTCACTTTCTTGCCGCGCTCCAGCTTGCAAGTAATTGATTAGTGAATCGTAGTTGTGGCGTAATATGTCTTGGCTTTGCGGCATGGAGTAGCTGCTCACATATGTGACGGCCTCATAGCCATGCCTGTCAAGCGTCTCCATGACGGGATAAGGGTCCTGTTGCGCTATTTTTATGAGTATCGACACTCTGTCGGCCTCCGATGTGGTCAACAGGCTGACAATCTTGGCTCCGGACATCTCTATCACCATGGCGAGCCTACCTATTTCATAGTCCACGGCGCGCATGGTCACGCTCACCGTAGCCCCTGGCGAATCGGCTCCTGCGGCCTCTGACATCATGCGAAGTGTCTCGCGTCGGTCAGCGATGCCGACTAAGCTGCAGCTGTCGTCAATTACAGCCACCGAGTCGTGGTCGCTCTCTGCGAAAAGCCTTAAGAGGACAGTCGGCGCGTCAGCCGATTTCATGGGCTCCGCATATTCCGCCTCGTCGGCGCACGTGGCCCCTGCCGCGTCTCCGCCATTGTCGCTCACCATCCCGACATATTTGCCAGCGTCGTCAATGACGGCTATGCTATCACGCCCGCTATCCGCCATCTCTTTCAGTGCTTGTGAGTATTCATCCCCTGCGCGAAGGACAGGGGCCTCGACCATCACTCTCTCTAATGACAACATTCTTTTTCTCTCTTTTCTTTTCTCAAGAACGCGTATATTTGCGTTCAAATGGCTCTCTGCATCTTATTTTGCCAAGGCAATTTTAGCCCTTTCTTCGCAATGGGACAAATCGTCGGTAAGTTTTTTTAGGGTGGCGTGCCATTTTATTATAGACAACACTGATGACTAAGCTAAGCGTTAACATTAACAAGATTGCCACCATCCGAAACGCGCGTGGCGGCAACAGTCCGGACGTCGTCCGGGCGGCACTCGACATTGAGTCTTTTGGAGCTGATGGAATTACTGTCCATCCTCGACCTGACGAGCGCCACATCCGTCGCTCGGATGTCATCGATCTCAAGCAAGTCCTTACTACTGAGTTTAATATTGAGGGAAACCCCGATCAGCGTTTCATGGAGCTCGTCCTCCGTGTCAGACCCACGCAGGTGACGCTCGTCCCCGACGCGCCCGACGCGTTGACAAGCAGCGCAGGCTGGAACACAAAGGAGAACCTTGACCATCTGACAGATCTCGTCTCCCAATTTAAGGATGCGGGCATCCGCACCTCCATTTTCGTTGACCCCGACGTCGAAATGGTGGAGTACGCCGCCAAGACCGGCACTGACCGCATTGAGCTCTACACTGAGCCCTATGCCTCAGCCTACCCCACTGATCCCGAAAAGGCGGTCGCTCCCTTTGTCGAGGCTGCCAAGGCAGCCAAAAGCCTCGGGCTTCACGTCAACGCGGGTCATGACCTCTCCCTTGTCAACCTTGATTTCTTCCTCAAGTCCATTCCTTTTGTCAAGGAGGTCTCAATTGGCCATCAGCTCATCTGCGACGCCCTCTACTTGGGTCTGAAAGAGACTGTTGCGCAGTATAAGAAGATTACTGATTCTGTAAAGTAATAGACGACTCCCGCACCTTTCTCGTCGAAATCTGCCATGCGTCTCAAGCATATTTGGCCTCTTCTGCTGACTCTTTTGTCAGTCTGTTCACCCCTCTCCGCTGTAGAGAGGGCGGCCAATTCTATGCTTTCTTCGGGAACTTGGCGCAAGGTGTCGGTCTCAGAGTCGGGCATCTATTGCCTCTCGGCTTCCGACCTTGCGGCAATGGGTTTCTCCGACCCCTCTAAGGTCAGGGTCTATGGCGCTGGCGGCAGACATATCACTTTCGCGGCGGGTAAGGATGAACGTGATGACCTATATCTCCTCCCGGCCATTCATACATCCCAAGGGGTGCTTTTCTATGCGGATGGGCCTGATTCATGGAGCTGCTCCACAAAGGGGGTCTATTCGATTGATTTTAACCCCTATTCCCGCTTCGCCTATTATTATCTGACCACGGGTGACGTGTCGGATTCTCCCACCATGGAGCAATCCGTCTCTACTGAGCCCTCGCAGACAATCTCCACTTACGACAACCTTTTCGTCTATGCCCCGAGAGACCTCAACATAGGCAAGATGGGTCGCAAATGGTTCTATTCCAAGGGTTGCACGTCAAGTGCCAGTTCGTTGTTTGTCAGCCCATCAATGCCATGCGTGGCCGGGACTACTGTACGCCTGTCGATTGATTTGGCTTCTAAGCTGTCAAGCTCCAACTCGGTAACTGTCGATGTTGACGGCACTCAGGTTCTTTCCTCCTCAGTGTCATCAAACACCTCTGTAACCTCTAATTACTCCCCCACCAGTCTGTCCACCTCTTTCACGTCGTCGTCAGACGCCATCTCTACTGTAAAATTGCAGTTCGGCTTCTCCAAGACGACAGAGGCGGTCTACCTTGGCAGCCTGACGCTCTCGGCTCAGTCGCAACTTGCCATGTCGGAGTCTCAGCTCCTTTTCCGCTCCACGCAGCAGAGGTCAGCCACTGGTGCCGTCTCGTTCGCTATTTCAAACGCTCCATCTGATGTGCGCGTGTGGGATGTGACAACGCCTTGGGCAATAACAGAGTGTCAGACTTCCGTCTCTGGCGGGAATGCGGCTTTTACGGCAAAGGGTGGGTCTCTCTGCGAGTACGTGGTTTTCTCTACCTCTGGCTCATTCCCCTCCCCTACTGACTGCGGTTCTGTGCAGTGCCAAAATCTTCACTCTCATTCCTCGGTCAACTATCTCGTTGTCACAAACTCCACATATAAGTCCTATGCCCAAAGGCTCTGCGATCTTCATGCGCGCCAAGGCCTGTCGACCCGCGTGGTGGATGTTGATGAGATTTTTGAGGAGTTCTCAGCTGGTCGCCCTGAGGCCATGGCTGTGCGCGATTACATCAAGATGCTCTACGACCGCGGACTTGGCTCTGCCAATGAGCTTAAGAATGTATTACTCTTTGGCTCCGGCTCTTACGATAATTTCGACAGGTCGTCAAATACTAATGTCGTCCCGACTTATCAGAGCTTAGCCTCAGATGACATTGTGCAGAGCTATTGCACAGATGACTTTTTCGGTTGGCTTGAAGATGGCGAGGGCGCAAGTGACCTCAATAACACTGTCGATGTCGGTCTCGGGCGCATCCCGTGCGTCTCGACAAGTCAGGCCGAGATATATGTCTCTAAGGCAGAGGCTTACGTTAACAACCCGGTGCAAGGCGTTTGGCGGTCGAAGGCTGTTTTCTTGGGCCAATCTGGTGACTCAAATGAGCATCAGGGATATGCCATACGTCAGGCCTCTAATTTTGAGGATGAGAACCCGGACATGGATGTCGTCCGCGTCTTCTCCGAAGCGTTTGACCGAGTTGTCACCTCCACTGGCTCAACTTATCCCAAGGCAGTGGCTTTGGCTCGCAACTATATGCAGTCCGGTTGCTCCCTTTTGCATTTCACAGGCCATGGCGGTGCGACCAGCTCGGGTGACGGCTATTTCGATTCTGATTACCTCGGCCAGCTCACTAACGCAGGCAAGGATTTTATTCTTGTCGCTGCCACGTGTGTCATGGGTCCATTTGACTATCAGCCAGAGAATTGCTCGTCTGTCGCCATCTTCAATCCCGATGGGGGCGCGATAGCTGTCTTTTCGGCCACCCGTGAGACCTATGGCAATGGCAATTACACGACTACGCGCTCATTCTGTAAAAACGCATATACTAAAATGCCCAGTGGCGAGCCTTATTCAATGGGTTACGCCTTCAAGCAGAGCAAGAATGTCAGCTCCTACTCCATCAATGCGCTCAAATATGTATTGTTCGGAGACCCAGCCCTCGCCGTGTCCATCCCTACGCAGCTCTACGCCCAACTTGACAGCGTCGATGGAGTACCTGCCGATGAGGTGACTGAGTCTATCAAGGCTCTTGAGAATTGCGTGCTGCGCGGCTCCATCCGCAATGCAGATGGCTCTCTTTGCTCCTCTTTCTCGGGCAAAGCGGTTGTCTCACTTTATGACAAGCGTGTCACGCGTCAGACGAGTGGTGTGGCCAGTGGCTCGTCAATCTCCTATGAGGAGTGGGGGCCCAAATTGTTCTCAGGTGAGGTCGAGGTCACGAATGGCGAATTCTCGTCCTCTTTCATCCTCTCCAAAGAGTTCGACCTCTCTGTCGGATATGGACGACTGACCACCTATGCGTCAGCAACTGACGGACGTGACGCCATGGGTGCTACTGACCAAATCCTTGTAGGCGGTTTCTCCGATGACTCTATGGACGATGACCAAGGCCCCGCTATAAGTGCCTGGATTGATTATGAGAGGGATGCTAATGGAAACATAACAAGCTCCACGCCAATCCTTTATGCTGTCATTTCTGATGAACAGGGTGTCAATATCTCAGGTCAGGGAGTTGGTCATGACATAACTCTCGTCTTGGATGGCGACAGGGCTTCGGCAATCTCACTTAATGACTATTTCCAGTATGATGAGGGAAGCCATACTTCCGGTCTCGTCACATATCCTCTCACCTTGGCGGGAAATGATGAGGTCACTTTGACCATAAAGGCGTGGGACAATCTGAATAATTCTTCTGAGGTGACAATTGACGTTGACCTTTCCAACTCGGCCAACATAGTCATTTCAAGCCAAGCCTCAATATCAGGCGGTTGCCTCTCCCTTAGTTTTATGTCCAACGCCATTGGCGAGAACTTGACTCTCCGTGCGAGAGTCTACTCTCTGACTGGTCAACTTATGCTTCTCTCTGAGAAACTCGCCCCTCAGCGCAACGGACAAGGCTCATACTCTGCGCAGATCACTACAGGCGTTATTCCCTCCGGAGTCTACGTCCTAAAGGTCGATGTCGAGTCTAATGGCAAAAATGGATCTTTCTCAAGAAAAATTTTGGTCAAGGCACAATAAATTCGCGCTGGTAGCGTTTACACTTGATATAGTTTAACCACAAGCTCAACCGAGATATATTTATAATCCCGATGAAAGACAAACTCAAAATACTTGCGGCGTCGCTCGCTCTGACTGCTCCGTCCTGCCTTTTTGCGCAGGAGACGTCATACACGACCATCTCAAGCGACTATAACCCGATTCCCTCAAGCGTCCAGATGCTTAACATTGCGCCCGAGGCGCGCGGCTCTTCGCTTGGTGACGCTGGTGTAGCCACAACACCTGACATCAATTCGCAGTATTGGAACCCGGCGAAGTACATCCGCATGGACAGTAAGTGCGGTGCTGCGCTCTCTGTAACCCCTTGGCTGCGAAACATCATCTCGGATATCAATCTTTTCAGCCTTATGGGCTATTATAAGATTGACAACCGAAACTGCGTCTCCATGGGTATCCGTTACTTCTCTCTCGGTACCCTTCAATTCTATAATGACAAGGGTGACGAGGAGGGGTCTTACAAGCCTAATGAGTTCGCCATCGATGCGGCCTACTCGCTTGCGCTCTCACGAATTGTCTCAGGTGCAATAGCTTTGCGCTACATCCATTCGGACCTCGGTTTCCAATATGGTGATGACGGCTACTCAAAGGGCAACGCTTTCGCTGCCGACATCGCTTTCTATCTCAAGAAACCTCTGACCATTGCTCACAACAAGGCCGATTTCATGGCGGGTATCAACCTCTCAAACATCGGTAGCAAAATCAGCTATGACGATGGCCAGACCAATGAGTACCTGCCGGCTAACCTCCGTCTTGGTGTCGGTTTCTGGTATCAGATTGACAGGTATAACAAGATTGGCGGCACTGTCGACTTCAACAAGCTCATGGTCCCGACTCCCGATTACCACTCCGACTCATCTGATGAGGATATGTATAACCGCAAGCAGGCCTACTACAGCAAATCAGTCATCTCCTCACTCTTCAAGAGCTTTGCCGACGCCCCAGGCGGCGCAAAGGAGGAGTTCCAGGAGGTTGATGTCTGCGCCGGCGTTGAGTATACATATAATAATATGTTCTCAGCCCGCTTCGGCTACCACAACAACCCCGAGAACAAGGGCAACCTGAAGTATTGCACTGTCGGCCTCGGTGTTAAATACCAGATGATTGATGTCTCGGCCAGCTACGTATTCTCTGTTGGTGACAAGCAAATGAACCAGGCTCTCGCCAACACTGTCCGCATCTCTTTGGCTTTTGATATCGCCAAATTCATGTAAACAGAGTCACTGCCGGACCCAAGAGCAGATTAACGCAAATAGACAACAAGATATTGAAATGAAAATCCGTGTCGGCTTCGGCTATGACGTTCATAAACTGGAGGATGGCCTGCCAATGACAATAGGCGGAGTGCCTGTCCCCTACGAGCGCGGTTGGGTGGCTCATTCTGATGGGGATGTCCTTATCCACGCCATCTGCGACGCCCTGCTCGGTGCCGCCAATATGCGCGACATCGGCTTCCACTTCCCGGACAACAGCGATGAGTTCAAAGGCATAGACAGCAAGCGTATCCTTGCCAAGACCATCGACATCATCGCCTCCAAAGGCTACAGGGTCGGGAACGTCGATTGCACAATTGCTCTCCAAAAACCCAAGTTGATGCCCCTCATCCCCCTCATGTCGCAGACTTTAGCCCAAGTGATGGGCATTGACGAGGATTGCGTGTCGGTCAAGGCTACCACAACGGAAAAGCTTGGTTTTGAGGGTCGTGGCGAAGGCGGCTCAGCCTATGCTGTTGCTCTGATTGAAAAAGATTGATGGCGAAGTAACAGTTTTCGCCTTTTTTGCGTAGATAGGTGCGGATGAATTTTTAAATTTGCGGTTTAAAATGTCATCTATTAATTAGTCGCAAATAAAACTCCGAAATAAGAAGTTGTCTGATATGATACAACAAGTCAAAAGGGTGGCTCTTTGCTCCGCTGCCGTAATGGCATCCCTGACTCTCCTGACCTCCTGCTTCGGCGGAAAGTCTGGTCACTCAGGTGAAAGGTCAACGGCTACCGGCTGGGCCTACAACGACCCTAACTATGGCGGATTTGAGTACACGTCCGGCTATGAGCAGGAGACAGGCCCCGGTCTCGTATTCATCGAGGGCGGCACGTTCATCATGGGCCGTGTCGAGCAGGATGTCATGTTCAATAATAATGCCACGCCTCGTCGTGCTACCGTGACCTCCTTCTACATGGATGAGTATGAGGTTAGCAACGCTAATTATCGTGAGTATCTTTATTGGCTTGGCAAGGTGTTCCGTGAGAACCGTCAGGTATATGTTGACGCTCTCCCCGACACCCTCGTTTGGCGTCGCCCCTTGGCATACAACGAGCCTTATGTGCAGAACTATCTCCGTCACCCGGCTTATGCCGACTACCCTGTAGTAGGTGTCAGCTGGACTAAGGCTAACCGCTATTGCCAGTGGCGTACCGACCGTGTCAATGAGAACATCCTCTACGAGAAAGGCTATATCGAGTTGAACGTCAACGACCAGAACGATCGTGACAACTTTAACACTGAGGCATATCTCGCAGGCCAGGTTGAGGTGACCGATGGCAAGAATCCTATGGAGGATCTTGGCAATGAGGGCAGCACCCGCCGCATCCGCCGAGATGATGGCATCCTCCTCCCGAGCTATGAGCTCCCGACCGAGGCTCAGTGGGAGTTCGCAGCCCTTGGCCTTATCGGTAACACTTACAACGAGCTCATGACGAGCCGTAAGATTTACCCTTGGAACTCACACGTCGTCCGTAACGCTGATGACGCTGAGCGCGGTAAGATGATGGCCAACTTCGTCCGTGGAAATGGTGACTACATGGGTACTGCCGGTTACCTCAATGATAAAGGTGATATCACAGTCCCGGTTGACTCTTACTACCCCAACGACTACGGCCTCTATTGCATGGCTGGTAATGTCAACGAGTGGGTTCGTGACGTCTACCGTCCTCTCACATTTGATGACGCTGATGAGCTTAACCCATTCCGTGGTAATGTCTTCAAGCGCCTCAAGGTCGATGAGACTGGCATCCCTGTTGAGAAAGACTCTCTCGGCCGACTCATAGAGGAGGACGAGCCTGTTTCAGAGCTCACCAACCGTTGGAACTATCGCGACTCTTATGCCATCAACTACCTCGATGGCGACTCTCATTCAGCCCTCTCTGCAACTTGGACTGAGAGTGGAAAGAGCAAGGACATGGCAACCAACGACATGTATGGCGGCATTCCTCAGAATCAGGGTGGCGATGAGGAGACCTCACTTGACGCTACAAAGCAGCTCAGCAACCTTATCACCGACCACATGCGTGTCTACAAAGGTGGCGGCTGGCGTGACCGCGCCTACTGGCTCAGCCCTGGCACTCGCCGTTGGCTTGATCAGGATGAGAGCCGTGACGATATCGGTTTCCGTTGCGCAATGGTCCGTGTAGGCTCACCTGTCCAGAATGGCAAGAGCCAAGTTAGATAGAACTCTCTGAGGTGGTGTAATCCTCTCTTAGATATAAAATTAGGAGTCCTCTTTGTCAGAGGGCTCCTTTTTCTTTATATCCTCATCTGCTCACACGCGCCTCTCGTGACGTTCTCTCAAAAATGTCTGCATGAGTTTCCTGGACATGACTAAATGTTCACTATCATCTCTTTCGCATCGGTTTTGTGACACTGCATCTCCGAATGTAATGCTGCTGGTGACTAACTTTTTAACTCTCTTCGCCTTGCCCTTTCCCTCATTTTCACTAAATTCGCGCACGAAAATGACTGCTAAGGCCATTTGTGGCAAAACTCCTTTTACCTCAGGCCAATAAAAAGCAAGTTTCGAAACTTTATAAATACTTATCTTTACTCAAAATGAAGCAAGGAATCCATCCGGAGAACTACAGACTTGTAGCTTTCACGGACATGTCCAACAACGAGACTTTCATTGTCCGTTCTGCTGCTAACTCTAAGGACACCATCGAGATCGACGGCGTTACCTATCCTCAGGTTAAGCTTGAAATCTCAAGCAGCTCTCACCCCTTCTACACCGGCAAGATGAAGCTCGTCGATACCGCTGGCCGCGTCGACAAGTTCATGAACCGTTACTCAAAGCACTTCGAGAACAGGAAGAAGTAATCTCTTCTCGCCCTGCCTATCAAGTGGCGCGACGCCCGGCTTTCCGGACAATAGCGCATTTTGCGTCAATACAAGCCAAGCGGTTACTCTGGGTGTACCCCGATTCCGATGGCCAAGATGCATTAAAGATATGAGCTACGACCCGCCCTGCCAAAGCCGCAGAGCGGGTCGCTCTTTTTATGTCAAGTCTCTGCCATATTTCATATTACGACGGCATTTACGCAACAAATCTTTCATTATGATTGACTCCTCTTCTTTCCTCAATCGCCGTGCGGCATTCCACACGCTCGGGTGCAAACTGAACTTCAGTGAGACGAGCGATATGGCCCGCCGTTTAGCCCAAGTGGGCTTTCAGCGTGTCGATTTTGATGACGTGGCCGACGTTTACGTTATCAACACTTGCACTGTGACAGAGGAGGCGAACAAGAAATGCCGTCAGATGATTGGGCGCTGCATCCGCCACAATGCCGATGCCTTTGTGGTTGTGACCGGCTGTTTTGCGCAGCTTCAGGCCGAGAAGATTTTGCAGATGCCTGGCGTCGGCCTCGTTTTGGGCGGCAACCAGAAGGGGCAGATTGTGGAGCAAGTCCTTTTAGGACTCGAGAATAGGGAGAACAAGCGTATTGTCTCTGGTAACATTCTTAAGGATAAGGCTTTTGTCGGAAGCTATTCAAGTGGCGACCGCACGCGCTCGTTTCTTAAGATTCAAGACGGGTGCGACTATTTCTGCTCTTATTGCACCATCCCTATGGCTCGTGGACTTAGCCGCAGCGGTACAATTGCCGAGACTGTCGATTTGGCAAGGCGCGCTGTGGCTGACGGAGCTAAGGAGATTATCCTCACGGGCGTGAATATCGGTGATTTCGGTCGTCATAATGGTGAGACTTTTCTTCAACTTATTGAGGCGCTTGAGGATGTTGAGGGCGTGGCGCGTTACCGCATATCGAGCATCGAGCCTAATTTGCTTACCGATGACGTAATCCGACATTGTGCGGCACCCGAATCCAAGTTTATGCCCCACTTCCACATCCCGCTCCAATCTGGTTCAGATGAGATGCTTCGTCTCATGCGCCGTCGATATGACACAGCACTCTATGCCGACAAGGTGGCCATGGTCAAGAGTCTTATTCCTGACTGTTTTATTGGTGTGGACGTCATTGTAGGTGTCAATGGCGAGACTGAGGAACTTTTCGAGGAGGCGCGGCGTTTTATTGAGGGCATTGACGTCACACAGTTGCATGTCTTCACATATTCCGAGAGGCCGGGGACTCGCGCATTGGACATAAAACCTGTTGTTCCTGTTCCCGAGAGACATCGCCGCAATGCCGTGTTGCATGAAATTTCTGAGGCTAAACGAGTTGCCTTCTATAAGGCTCATGAGGGAGCCGAGGCGAAAGTGCTTGTCGAATCTACTGTGAGAGATGGTCTTCACGTCGGATTTACGGAGAATTACATACGAGTCGAGGTTCCAGCTTCGGCAGATGAGGTTAATACAGTCGTGCCTGTGCGGCTTGGCACTTTGTCGCCAGATGGTCAGACGCTTTCCGCCAAGAGGATTTGATGCGTCTTTTATATGTGTTAAGTGTAATTCTTAAGCCAAGCTCTTGTAATATCACAAATTCTATCTAACTTTGTGTGCGGTTTTTATCCGCGCTGTTAAAATATTAAATCTAAAGATAGATGAAGATCCTTAAGTTCGGCGGTACGTCGGTCGGTTCCGCCGCTCGCATGAAGGACGTGGCCAAGCTCGTCCTCGACGGTGAAGTCAAAATAGTTGTCCTTTCGGCGATGTCTGGCACCACAAACAGTCTTGTCGAGATCTCTAACTACCTCTATAAGAAGAATGCGGATGGCGCCAACGAGGTAATAAGCAACCTTGAGGCTAAATATATTAAGCATATCGACGAGCTTTACTCGACTCCAGAGTATAAAGCTAAGGGGCTTGAGCTTATCCGTGAACGATTTAATTATATCAAGTCGTTCACTAACAATGTCTTCACTGTCTTTGCTGAGAAGGAGATTTTGTCTCAGGGCGAGCTCATCTCCACTGGCATGTTCAATCTTTACCTCCTTGAGCTTGGGGTGAAGAGCTGCCTCTTGCCTGCTCTCGACTACATGAGGATTGACAAGAATAACGAGCCGGACACAGCCTACATCCGTGAGAACCTCAAGGATCTCTTGGCCAAGAACCAGGGCTACGATATCTACATCACGCAGGGTTATATCTGCCGCAACTCATTCGGAGAGGTTGACAACCTCCAGCGTGGCGGATCTGACTATACGGCTTCGCTCATCGGCGCCGCTCTCATTGCCGACGAAATCCAGATTTGGACCGACATTGACGGCATGCACAATAATGACCCCCGTTTTGTCGAGAACACTAAGCCTGTTTCAGAGCTCTCTTTTGACGAGGCTGCTGAGCTCGCCTATTTCGGAGCTAAGATTCTCCATCCCACATGCGTCCTCCCCGCCAAGGTGAACAACATCCCTGTCCGTCTGCTCAACACCATGGATCCCAAGGCTGCCGGCACACTCATTAGCGGACATCAGTGCGCCAACCGTGTAGCAGCCATTGCGGCAAAGGACAACATCACTGCGCTTCGCATCAAGAGCAGCCGTATGCTCTTGGCCTATGGCTTCATGCGCAAGGTGTTTGAGATTTTCGAGAGCTACAAGACTCCCATCGACATGATTACCACCAGCGAGGTGGGCGTCTCCGTCACCATTGACAATGACCGTCATCTCTATGATATCATAGATGACCTCAAGAAATATGGCACTGTCGAGGTTGACAAGGACCAGTGCATCATCTGCATTGCCGGCGATTTCGCGGCAGACAAGAAGGGCTATGCGAGCAAGATTTTCGATGCGCTCGCTGAGGTTCCTGTCCGCATGATTTCCTATGGCGGCTCAAGCCACAATGTATCTGTCCTCATCAATGCGAGTGACAAGGTGGCTGCGCTCCGCGGACTCTCTGCCCACCTTTTTGACTAAGGAATTTTACCTGTCTGGCGACGGCTGTCCCGATATCTTGGGAGTGGCTGTCGCCCTTTTCTCTTTTCAGGATAGTACGGCCACATCTCCGAGCCGACGCAAACAAAAACAGTTATAGACAATTATGGGCTTCCCCACACACAAATTCGCTGACATACAGACGCCTTTCTACTATTATGACATGCCTCTTCTTCACAAAACACTTGAGGAGGTGAAGCGTCTTGCCGACCATTATGACTATTGCGTGCATTTCGCCGTCAAGGCAAATGCTAACTCCCGTATCCTTGAGGAGGTGCGCAATCATGGTCTCGGCATTGATTGCGTCAGCGGAAATGAGGTGCGTGCCGCTCTTGAGCATGGCTTTGACCCTAAGAAGATTGTCTATGCTGGTGTAGGAAAGGCCGACTGGGAGATTAATTTGGCTCTCGACGCCGATATCGAGTGTTTCAATGTTGAGAGCATCCCCGAGATGGAGGTTATCAACGAGCTCGCCATGGCAAAAGGCAAGGTGGCTGACATCGCTTTGCGCATCAATCCCAATGTCGATGCCCATACGCATCAATACATAACCACCGGACTTGAAGAGAATAAGTTCGGCATAGGATTGTGGGAAGTTGAGGCCGCTGCTCGCAAGGCTCAAGAGCTTAGCAATGTCAACCTTGTCGGTGTCCATTTCCATATTGGTTCGCAGATTACCGACATGGGGGCTTTCCAAGTTCTTTGCACACGAGTCAATGAATTGTTGCGCTGGTTCGAGTTGAACAAGTACACCATCTCTGTCGTTAATTTGGGTGGTGGCCTTGGCATTGACTATGAGCACCCGGATGAGGTCCCAATGCCCGATTTTGAGGCATATTTCGCCACTTTCGCAAAGCATTTGGAACTGCGCGAGGGACAAAAGGCTCATTTTGAGCTCGGCCGAAGCCTTGTCGCCCAATGCGGCTCTCTGATTACGCGTGTGCTCTATGTCAAGAAGGGGCAGAAAAAGCAATTCGCCATTGTTGACGCCGGCATGAATGACCTCATTCGTCCCGCTCTCTATCATGCCTACCATAAGATTGAGAACATATCAAGCGTTGAGCCTGTAGAGAAATATGACGTGGTAGGCCCTGTTTGCGAATCGTCGGACTGCTTTGGCAAGGAGGTCACTCTCCATGCGGCGCATCGCGGTGATTTTGTCGCAATTCGCTCTGCCGGAGCCTACGGAGAGGTCATGGCTTCGCACTACAACCTGCGTCCTTTTGCACAAAGCGTATACAGCGAATAATAGCCCTATTCATTCCCATTGGGGCTTTAAAATAACTACTGCAGCCGTAAGTCCACTTCCCGACTTACGGCTGCAGTTCTTTTATAGCTTATGTCTTAAACTCCGCCCTCGACTATGCCTATTGAGAAAAGGGCGAAGTCGTATCTTACGGGGTCTGATGGACAGAAATGAGCCAGGTTTTGCGTCAGTTCGACTGCCGCTTTCCAATCGCTCTGCGTCCTTGTGAGAAGACCTAAACTGCGTGCTGTGCGGCCTGTGTGAACATCGAGCGGGATGACAAGGTCGGCCGGGGTGATGCTGTGCCAAAGGCCAAAGTCTACGCCGCGGTTTGAAGGTCTCACCATCCATCTCAGAAACATGCACAGGCGTTTGGCTGCAGCTCCTTTGCCCGCATCCGCAATGTGTTTGCGAGTCCTCTCTGCTATGTTGGGCAGCATGGCGTCTCGAAAGCGGATGAGGCCGTCTCGCAGGGTATCTCCCTCTCGTGGCGCGAAAAGCCGTTCCAACCCATGCTCTGGGTCGGCGGAATAGATGGCGCGAAGTCCGCGTATCATTGACGGGAGGTCGTCTTTCTGGAAAGTGCGGTAGACGAAAGAGCCGAGATGGTCTATTTGCTCCTCATTGGCTGACATGACGAAGTCGAAAGGGTCGGCTCCCAACATATCGGCCATCGCTCCTGCGCTTTTGACAATGGCTTTGCGGTTGCCCCACGCTATTGTAGAGGCCAGAAGTCCGGTTATCTCGATATCCTGAGGACGTGAATATCTGTGCGGGATTGATATGGGGTCCGGGCCTATGAAGTCGGGACGCTCATATTGGTCTACTTTCTCGTCCAAAAGGGCCTGAAGATGTGTCGTGTCCATTATCCTTGGCTATTCTGGCTTGACGTGCAGTGATGTCTGTTTGCAGCCTCTGCGAAAGGCACGAGACCTATGACTCTTGACCATCAGTCTCCACGGCTCCGTCTTTCATGGTAATCATACGATCGCAAGTCTGGGCGAGCCGCATGTCATGCGTGACGATGACGAACGTCTGTCCATATCTCTCTCGCAATGAGAAAAAGAGGCTTTGCAACTCGTCGGCGTTGTGCGAGTCGAGGTTGCCGGATGGCTCGTCAGCGAATACGACAGACGGGTTGTTGACCAGTGCGCGGGCTATGGCGGCGCGTTGTTTCTCGCCTCCACTCATCTCGCTTGGCTTATGACCTTTGCGGTGGCTCAGATTGAGAAACTCAAGCAGTTCGCATGCCTTGGCTTCTGCCTCTTGCCTGCTGTGTCCGCCAATGAGGGCGGGCATCATGACGTTTTCGAGGGCCGTGAATTCAGGCAGCAGCTGGTGGAATTGGAAGACGAAGCCGATTTTCTGGTTCCTGAAATTAGCCAATTGCTTGGATGACAGGCTTGACACGTCTGTGCCGTCTATTGTCACAGTGCCAGACGTTGGGCGGTCTAATGTGCCAAGAATTTGCAGCAGCGTCGTTTTGCCCGCTCCGCTCGCTCCTGTTATTGAGACAACCTCGCCTCGCCCAATGGCCAAATCGATGCCTTTCAAGACCTCTAAATCGCCAAATTTCTTGGTGACGGCGCTTGCCTTCACCATGGGCTGGTTATGTGTGTTTTCGGCCTCTGCCATGTCTTTCTGACTCTTTCTGTTGATGTTTGGCGTTGCCGCCTGTGGTCTATTTAGCCTCGTTGGCAATGTCATATATGGTGCGAGGCACCTCTGTCCGTCCGCGTGACTTTATTATCTTATATTGCCTGATGGCCTCTGCTATGGCAGGTCCGACATTCTCATTGGGGCCTGGGGCCTGAGCCATGGCTATGCATCCGTCGGGGTCGATGAGGAAATAGGTAGGCAAGTGTCTAACCTCGTAATCTGAGAGGACTCTCTGGTTGCTTACCCACGAAAGGCCCTGCCATGTGTGCGAACTCTTGCTCAATTGCTTGTAAAGGGCGTCTGTGTCATCGTCTGTGAAGATGCAGAGGATGTCCAAGTCGGACTTATGCAGCTGGGCCATGTTCTCAAGCACGGGCAGCACTTTGACGCACTCATAGTTCTCCGAGTGCATGAAGCAAAGATAAAGGAACCTGCCGCGGAATGTGGAGAGGCTTATCTCGCGGTCATTGCCATTGTCCAAATGAAAATCCGGGGCAGGGAGTCCGCGCTTGAGCTTGTTCTTTTGAGCATAGACATTGGCGGCAATGAGGCGGACGCGCTTTGACTTGAAACTGCGTGCAGCGCTGGTCAGCAAAGTGTCCGTGCGCCCATCGGATGTGGCTGATGAGTAGAAATTGTCCTTCAGGCTCTTGACAATGAGCATCTCGCGCAGAGTCTGATTCTTGCCGAACAGTGTGTCTTGGGCTAAGGCTGACGATAGCAGAGCGGCGTCCTGAGTACCCTTGCCATATTTTATTTTGTTCAGCTGCCGTTGTATGTTCTTGTCCGCGTTCTCTGCCGTTATGTCATTATTCATCATCTCAATGGCTCGCCAATAGGCCGGCAGGTTGAACATGACGGGGTTCCCGACATAGTATTTGCTCAGGATGTTGCGCGGCGAGTTTAATCGCGGTGTGGCATATACCTCTGCTTTGCGGAATGTGACGTGCTGAGTGAAATATGTCTTGCGGCAACCTATGGCTCGGGCTGCAGAATCAAGTTTGGCTATCACCTTGTCCGCTAACTTCTTGTCGTGCTTTCTGACTATTGCAACCATCACGGGGTAATAAGCCCTGTTGAAGGCGTCGTCGAAATCTCTTATGGACTTATTCAGGTCGCTGGTGGCTGAGCGAAGCGGGAGTCTGATGGGGGTCGGCTCGTAGTATGGGTTGAATCGGTCAGCGTCGGGTCGTAAGCGATAAGGAGGAAGGCTTACTACATACTTGGCGCCCGGCTCTAAATAGATGTAGGCCTCGTAGGAACTCAGATCTACGACCGCATAGGTTATCTCATCTATGTCGGCCTCAAAGCAGAACGTCCCGTCCGGTTGCACCTCTGTGGATGACAAGTCGTACGTCATGCGGCTTATGGCATCGGCCTTGGCTCGCATGACGATGGTGTGGCCGGCATAGTCGGGCGCCTTGCCGCTCACCGTCACAAGCTTCGCATGGCAATCTTGCGCATTGGCGAGGATTGCCATGAAAATGACGATTAAAGCCTTGAGGGCCAAGCGGGTTCTGCTTGTTCTGTTTACCATTTGACCATGGTCTTAATTCGTTCGGGCAGGAAGAGAGAGGCGTCACCGCCATGGCGCAGGATGTCTCGCACTATGGTGCTGTTGATGGGGGTGTGCTCTGGCGCCGTGAGGAGAAAGGTGGTGTCAATGCCGGCCATCTGCCTGTTGACCTGGGCTATGGCGCGCTCAAACTCAAAGTCGGCCGATGTGCGAAGGCCTCGCAATATATGGCTGCAACCTTGCTCTTTGGCAAAGTCTATGGTCAGCCCGTCATAAGTCTCCACTCTCACTTCCGGCCTGTCGGCAAAGACGGTCTTGATGAAGTCGACGCGTCTCTCGGCCGAGAACATGCACCGCTTCTCGGAGTTGATGCCAACGGCGACCACAATCTCGTCAAAGATCTCAAGCCCGCGCAGCACGATGCTCTCGTGCCCCACGGTAAAGGGGTCGAATGACCCAGGGAATATTGCCTTTCTCACTTTATGCTGAAAGTGTTATGTGTCTTGTCTATCGGAATCGAATCTTTGTGGCTGCGAAGGCGCTCATTTTGAGCAAAAGGAGACCATGACGGAAACGCGAGATATTCGTGGTGCCATATTTGCGCTCGCGGTATCTGATGGGCAGGTCCACAAGTCGCAAGTTGAGCTTGTGAGCGCCGAACAAGAGGTCGAAGTCGCCAAACGGGTCGAAGTCACCGAAGAATGATCGGCCTGCAGCCAATCGCAGATAGTCTTTGCGGAACATAACCTTGGTGCCGCAAAGCGTGTCCTTTATTGGGGTCTCAAGTATCCAAGAGAAGAGCGACGAGAAGAAGTGGTTGCCCATTGTGTTGAGGGTGCGCATTGAGCCTTTCTCCATCGGGTATACGAGGCGCACACCATTGACGAACTCGCCTCGGCCTGTGGCAATGGCTCGGTAGAACTTGGGCAGGTCTTCGGGCGGGACAGTCAGGTCGGCGTCCAAAATCATCAGTATGTCGCCTGTGGCCATGGCGTAGCCCTTGCGGACAGCGTCTCCTTTGCCCTTGCCGTCTTGCTGCGTCTTCTTTATGTCGCGTCGCCCCTCATACTCTTGGCACACGCGGCCAATCTCATCCCAAGTGTCATCTGTCGAGTTGCCCTCCACGAATATGATCTCGGTATGTCGGCCCATGTCGGGGACTCGCTCCACCGCCGCGCGTATGTTTCCACTCTCGTTGCGGGCGGGAATAACCACAGAGACGGAGTAACGGCTCTTCCAGTCGTCGGTCGAGTGGAGGTCTTCCGGGGCGGGGCGGGCGAAGATGTAGTCGTTGAGCGAGAGGTAGCCCATCAACGGCAGGTGGGAGATTATCCTGTTGAAGAGCGGGGCGAGAATGGGAATGTTGAACGGCAACAGCATGCAGCTGTTGGTCCTGTATGTCTCGAAACCAGTCAGGTTGAGCAGGTTGCGCATGTCGTCTTTCGATAGCCAATTCTGCTCAGGGCTTTTGCGTTTGATGCCAATAGCCTCGGCAAAGTTGATCATCGGCTCCCACAGCCTGTTGTAGCTTGTTATTATGATCCGTGTCTGCCTGTGGCACAGCTTGGCCACTTGGTTGAGAACCAGCTCGATGTCCTCAAGATAGCCTGTCAGGTTGGACATGATGACCACATCGAACTTCTCTTCGAGTGTTATGTTCTCAGCCTCCATGACGTGGAACTCGACATCGGGGTGCGCCTCCTTTGCCTGTGCGATGAGCTCGGGGCAGAAGTCTATGCCCACTTTTCGGCGCCCTGGCACTTGGGCTATGGTCTCGCCCGTGGCGCAGCCAATCTCAATGACCGACTGCTCCGGGTTCATGTAGAACGAGATGAAGCGTGTTATCTGGTCCCAGTAGTACGCCCTTTTCGCACGATATTTACGCCATGATGGGGCGGCGCTGCTGAAGTATTCTCTTATGCTGGTCATTATCGTCTTTTACTGCTCTTGCTCTGTCGCCTTTGAGGGTATGGCGTTCTCGTAGTGTATCTTATACAGGGCTGCCGGCTCGTCCTTCAAGTCGCCTATCACGCCAATCTCCTCGACAAAATTGGGGTATTTCTGTGTGATGAAATAGACATACCTGTGTATGGTGTTTATGATGCCAAGCCCGGCCTGCGCTGGGTCGCGCCTCAAGCTGCCGGCCATGATGTGCGTCACGCCGTTTTTGCGCAAATTCTCCACCAAGGTGTCTGGATCCTCGCTCGGGATTGTGAAGATTCCGTAGAATCGTTTTCCGCCTGAGTATATGCGTGCCATGTCCGGTTTGCGCGATGCGACGTATGTGTCGTCACCCGGTAATTGTCTGCCAATCTCACGGCAAAGTGTCAGGTAGTGGTACCAATCTGGCGTGAAACCGTAGAGAGGGTCGCCCCCCATGTTCTTGCGCAAGGTCTTGATGTCTACAGCCTTGGCCTCGTTGACGAACGAAAGTCCGCACGTGAGTGCCACAATGCCGCACATGACCATACGAGTCTTGCCCCCTGCGACTCGCCGCACCAAATCGGCAATGGCGTAGAGGATGACGATGTGCATCATGGCCACGAACGGCAAGATAAGCCTATATTGATCCCAAAGTGTCTGAAGTGAGAAGAATGTCATGCCGAGCATTACGGCAGTTACCACGGCCACAAGCATGACCGCCCGCTGACGCTTTCGCCAAGCCGCATACGCTCCCCACAAAAACAGGGCGTAAAGAACCACAGTGGCTCCGCGGTTTGTGTCGCGGCTATCTTTGTCCTTAAGGCCCAGCATCTTGACGTAGTGCTTGGAGATGTACAGGTCTGAGTTGCCGATAAACCTGCCAAAGAACCCCTTGACCGTCTCGCGACCTTGTGAGGCGTCATAAGGGTGGACCTGCAGCAATGTCTCCAACTGATGGTTGTCCGGTTTCAAGTTTGGCCAAGCCGCGGACTTAATCCCGCTCCAAAGTCCGAATAAGATGACCATGCCGGCCGCTAACGTGGCCATCTGTCGCCACCCCTTCCGCAAAGCCAAGAAGATGAGTCCTGAAAGGCCAAGGCCAAAGCCTACTGTGCGGGTCAGATAGGCAAGGATGACCATCAGTGCGGCTACTACGCCCCAAATTATTGCGCGTCGCCACTCCTGTTCACCAATGGATGAGTCGAGTTTCAGCATGGCCCAGGCAAATCCCCATGTGATGACCAAAAACATAGGCTCTGAATATGTCAGGCTGCCAAACTGGACAAACCACATGTTGACGGCCATCAGTGCGAGGACTCCAATCAACAGGGCTTTTGACGTCTCTTTGCGTAAACTCAGCCAAGTGAGCAGCTGGGCCGCAATGATAAGCACGAAGCTTGTCATTTTGAGCGGAATAAGGCTTATGCCGCCGGCCAATGTCACGAATATGGAGAGGAAGATGGGATAAAGGGGCCCTTGGAAGTTCGGATATTTAAAGTTGTCCGCAAAATCGGCTGCTTTGCAGATGTAGGCGCTGTCGTCTCCACCCTCGCTCATGCGCACGGAGAAGAGCAGAAGGGCCATGAGGGCTGTCAGCCCGATGATGCTGTAGGCTATGGCATCAGCGTGACGCTCAATGAAGGACTGTCCTTCCGAGCTGTCTGTGCGTGTCGAAGTCTTGCTCATCGGCTATTTCATCATGTCGTTGATGGAACTGCGGTCTTTTTGCGCCAAACGATCTTGCGTACGGCTGCAGTATATCCCGCGCTCGCGCATGGCTTTGCTCGCTCCGACGTCTTCTGAGCGAAATTTGCCGTTTTTGCGAACTATGATGTTGATTGCCAATAGTGCCATGCTGACTGCGAGCATGATGAGGACCAGTAGGAATATCTTTGCCATGGGGTTGAAAAAGATTGCAAAAAGAAAGGATGCCCACCCAAATGCAGGCATCCGCAAAAGTAATACTTTTTGAGGTAATGGTCTCTGATTTGTTACAAGTTAGGCGTCACCTCACAGCCCGACTCTGTGCGGATGACGTGCTCCACCTCTTTGAACAAATAGCTGCGACGTTCGCCATCATCGGTGGTGAGGGTCAGCCGCCCGTCTGTGGCTACGGCGGTTATGGTAGCCATAAATCGGCCTTCATGATCGGCAAACATGTGTGGCTGCCCGTCCGCACGATACAGCCTATCCCAATAGGCGCGCATCAATTCGGCATCCTCTTGGTTGTCAACTTGTCCCAAGCGAATGCGCAGATTGATAATGAGCTCATTGGCCAATGCCGCTATGTCATTCTCTTCGCCCGTTAGCTGTTTTATGGATACGGGGTTGGGCGCTCCTGATGTGAATACCTCCTGATTTACGTTCAGTCCGATGCCGATTATGGTGTCCGCAATGAAACGTCCCGAGAGCCTGTTCTCGGCAAGGATGCCAACCATCTTCCCGTCTCCGACATATATGTCGTTGGGCCATTTGATTTTAAGCATCCGCCTCTGCTCGGGTTTCAGTAGGGGCGCGATGGTGTCGGTCGTCGCCAATGATATGGCCATCGAGACAATGAATTGCCGTGACACATCGACATCCTGCGGTTTGGCTAAGACGGAGATGAGCAAGTTTTTCCCGTTCTCGCTCTCCCATCCGTTGCCAACCTGTCCTCGCCCTCGGCTCTGAAAGTCGGCTCTTATGGTGTCGAAAGGTTCGCTTATCTCACCCATGTCCACCTGTCGGCGAAGCTCATCGCTCGTCGACACGAGACTTTGATAGTGTTTTATTGACATCCTGAAAAGATATATTCAACTTGCCTGTGGCTTGTCAAAGGGAGCCTTTGGTGCTGGGCAGTTGGAAGTTCTCAATGTCGCGGGCCTTTGCCATCTTGATGGAGCGCGCTAAGGCTTTGAAGATTCCCTCGATTTTGTGGTGCTCGTTCTCCCCTTCCGCCTTGATGTTAAGGTTCATCATTGCAGCGTCGGAGAGACTTTTGAAGAAATGGAGGAACATCTCGGTGGGCATCTCGCCAATCTTTTCGCGGTGGAACTCTGCATTGTATACCAGCCATGGCCGTCCGCCAAAGTCAATGGCTACCTGACACAGACAGTCGTCCATTGGCAGGCAGAAACCATATCGGCCAATCCCGCGTTTGTCTCCCAACGCCATGCGGAGAGCCTCGCCAAGAGCAAGGGCGGTGTCCTCAATGGTATGATGCTCATCTACATACAAGTCACCTTTTACTTTTATGGTAAGGTCGGAGCTTGAGTGTTTGCCTATCTGCTCCAGCATATGGTCAAAGAAACCTAAGCCAGTGGAAATGTCACATTTGCCAGTGCCGTCAAGGTCAAGGCGTACATAGATGTCGGTCTCTTTTGTCGTTCTGTGGACCTCGCCTATGCGCCTGCCGCCGTAGATAATCTCGGCTGCCTGATCCCATGAGCTGACATAGGTTATCATGTCGTCCGACTTGCCGGGCTTTGCTGAGAAACTGTTCTCAGCCTCGGTGCTCGTAATCTCCGGGTTAGCTAAGATAACCGCTTTGCAGCCAAGGTTTCGCGCCAACTGGGCGTCAGTCTCGCGATCGCCTATGACGTAGCTGTTTCCCAAATCTATTTCGCCTGCCTTGGCCCCATCGATATATGCGGTAAGCATGCCCGTCCCTGGTTTGCGATTCGGGTGGTTCTCCTCGGGAGTGTGACAGTCAATGAATTGAGCGTCAAATACAATGCCCTGATCCGCATACGTCTTCATGATGAAGTTGTGCAGCGGACGGAAAACGGTCTCGGGGTAAGACTCTGAGCCCAGTCCGTCTTGATTGGACACAAGGGCGAACTCGAAGTCGGTGTGCCGTCTCAAGAAGCTGAGGCATCGAATGGCTCCAGGGACGAATTCAATGTCTGAGAGGCTTCTAATCTCCTCTGTCGGGGTCTCTTTGACCAACGTCCCGTCGCGGTCTATGAACAATACTCTTTTCATAAGGTCTTTAGCTTTTCTATTAGCTCAGTGTTCTCAGCAGGAGTGCCCACCGTGATTCGCAGGCAGCCGGCGCAGAGGCTCACCTTGTTCCTGTTGCGGGTGACAATGCCGCTTGCGAGCAGAGCCTCGTAGGTGGCGGTCGCTTCTGCCACTTTTATCAGGATGAAGTTGGCGTCGGTGGGGTATATGTGCTTGACAATCCCCATCTGCGAGAATTCGCTCATAAGCCTCTTGCGCTCGGAAAGTATCGTGGCCACCTCGTCGTCTTTGCGTTTGGCGTTGTCGAGCGCCTCGCTTACTTTTTGCTGCGTCAGGATGTTGATGTTGTAGGGGTATTTGACTTTGTTGAAGATGTCAATTATCTCCTCATTTGCAAAAGCCATTCCACATCGGACACCAGCCAAACCCCATGCCTTGCTGAAAGTCTGGAGTACAATGAGTCGCGGATGGTTGTCAAGCTCAGTGAGCCAACTTCCGCAACTTGCGAAATCGATATACGCCTCGTCTATTACCACTATGCCGTCAAAGCCGTCGATTACTTTGCGTATCTCTGTCTCATTGAGCAGATTGCCAGTCGGATTGTTTGGAGAGCAGAGCCACACGACTTTGGTGTTCTGATCCGTTTTTCCCAAGAGGGACTCGGCGTCCAATTGAAAATCCTCGGTCAAAAGGGCAGTGCGGAACTCGACGTCATTTGTGTCGGCCGCCACGCGATACATGCCGTAACTCGGCTCAATTGACACCACATTGTCAATGCCCGGACGACAAAAAATCCTGTAGATGAGGTCTATAGGCTCGTCTGATCCGTTGCCAAGCATTATCTGTGTCGGGCGGATGCCTTTCAACTTGGCTATCTTCTCTTTGACGCTTATCTGCAGAGGGTCGGGGTACCTGTTGAAAGGTGCGCCAAAGGGATTCTCGTTAGCGTCAAGAAACACACGAGCCTCGCCCTTGAACTCGCTGCGTGCGCAAGAGTAGGGCTCGAGTCGCATAATGTTAGGTCGAACTAACTGACTCAGGTCTCTTTTCTGTGCCATAGTCTGTTCTCTTTTTATTTGCCTTCAACGGCCTCACGGCGGAAACGCATGGCAGCCTCGTGTGCTGTCAGCTGCTCGTTGTGCGCCATTATCTCCACAGTGCGGGCTATGTTGCTCACACCCTCCGGGGTTATCTCCTGATATGTCATCTTCTTGCGGAAGCTGTCAAGGTTGACACCGCTGTAGGCATGGGCATATCCGCTGGTTGGCAATGTGTGGTTAGTGCCGCTCGCATAGTCGCCTGCGCTCTCGGGTGTATAGTGCCCAAGGAATATGGAGCCGGCGTTGCGAATCTGGTCAGCGAACTCGCGAGGGCAGTTGGTTTGGATAATCAGGTGCTCGGGGGCGTATTCGTTTGTTATCTCGACAACATCATCGAAGTCGCGGACTACTATTATTTTGCTGTGTGAAAGGCTCTTGGCTGTCAACTCTCTGCGGCTCAGCTCGTCCAGTTGGCGTTCAACCTCCGCATTCACTTGCTCTGCCAAATCGGGGCATGAAGTGATGAGCAGGGCCTGACTGTCAGCCCCATGCTCGGCTTGGCTCAGCAGGTCGGCCGCCACGAATCTTGGATTGGCCGTCTCGTCTGCAATGACCTCAACCTCGCTTGGCCCTGCTGGCATGTCTATTGCCACTTGGCCGAGGCTCACCATCTGTTTTGCGCAGGTGACGAATTGATTGCCTGGGCCGAATATTTTGTAGACTCTTGGCACGCTCTCCGTCCCGTATGCCATGGCGCCGATGGCCTGAACTCCTCCTATTTTGAAAAGTTTTGAGACTCCGGCAACCTTTGCGGTGTAGGCCACCACAGGGTTGACGGTCCCGTCGGCTCTTGGCGGGGTGCACATCACTATTTCGGGGCAGCCGGCTATGTTGGCGGGCAGGGCGAGCATAAGGACTGTTGAGAAGAGAGGGGCTGTGCCACCTGGGACGTAAAGACCGACTTTGTCAATGGGGACCGCTTTTTGCCAGCATCGCACTCCTGGCATGGTCTCAACGCTCGGGAGCGGCTGGTCTTGAGCCATGTGGAAAGCCCTGATGTTTGAAGCCGCCGTGAGTATGGCTTTCTTCAAGTCTGCTGATACAGCTGCTGAAGCCTCGTCGAACTCTTTCTCACTTACCAAGAGGTCGCTCAACTCAACATGGTCAAACTTAGCCTCATACTCTCTCACTGCCTCATCTCCGCGGCTTTTGACGTCGTTCAAAACGCCTGCCACTGTCTCATGCAGACTGCTATTGTCAAAATGCGGACGCTTAAGGATGTCGTCCCACTTTGCTCGGTCGGGATATCTGACGATTTCCATTTGCTTCTCTTTTTTACATGATCATCTTCTCAATTGGCATGACGAGGATGCCCTCCGCGCCAAGCTGCTTGAGTTTGCCAATGACCTCCCAGAAAGTCTTCTCCTCGATTACCGACGCCACAGAGCTCCATCCCTCAGTCTCAAGTTTCGTGATTGTTGGGGCTTTCAGGCCAGGCAGAAGGTCGCACACGGCCGGAATTTTGTCAGTCTTGACGTTGAGGACTATGTATTTTTTACCCTCTGCGTTCTTGTAGCTGTCGAAACGGAAAAGCAGTTCGTCGAGGATGTTCTTCTTCTCCTCGCTCAGGCTCTTGTTGCCAATGAGGACGGCCTCTGATTTCATGACGACCTCGACCTCGGCAAGATTGTTGGAGACAAGTGTTGAGCCCGAGCTGACAATGTCGAAAATACAATCAGCGAGGCCTATGCCAGGGGCAATCTCTACAGAGCCTGTGATGACGTGTACTTCAGCCTTGATGTTGTTCTTTTCAAGGAATTTCTTGAGGATGGCAGGGTATGACGTGGCTATCTTCTTTCCGTCAAACCACTTGAGACCAATGGATTGGTATGTCGGAACCTCAGCTTTAGGAATGGCGAGCGAGAGGCGGCACTTTGAGAAGTCGAGTCTCTTGATGATTTCAGCGTCCTCCTGCCTCTCCTCAAACTCGTTGAGGCCAACGATGCCGACGTCTGCAATGCCGCTTGCCACAGCCTGGGGAATGTCGTCATCGCGGAGGTACAGAATCTCCACGGGGAAGTTTTTGGCGGGGATAAGCAAAGTGCGTTTGCTTTGCTCAATCTTGATGCTGCTCTCTGCGAGCATTGTCATGGTCTCCTCAAAGAGGCGGCCTTTGGTCTGAACGGCTATGCGTAGCATTTTTGGTATTGTGTTTTTTGTATTTTTCTTTCTGTTAAAAAAAACGAGGCCCACCCTGCGTCTTGCGGGGTGAGCCTCTGCTTTTTTCTCTTATTGTGGTCAGGCGTCGTCTGTCACTTGTCCGCCTTTGGCACCTACGAGAGCTCCCCCTCCGTCATCAGATGATGATGGTGGTGATGGTGGGCTGCTGCGTGATGGATGCCGAAATGTGTCATTTCTTGTCGTAAATCGATGGTTGTTTTAACTCATCGTTCAAAGTTAAACACAATATTTGTGTTTGCAAAATTTGTGGCTAATAAATTCCTATATGACTGCGTCTTCTTGTTGCCTCATTTTCCCCTTATCGTCTTCACCTGCTCGACAGTGAGCCCTGTCACATCGGCAATATCCTCATCCGTATCGCCTCGTGAAATCATTTTCTGAGCAACTCTCGTTATTCCTTCTGATATTCCCTTTTCGCGGCCAATTATCATTCCCTCTTCTCTGCCTTCTGCAATTCCCTCTTCTCTTCCTTGCTCCCTTCCCTTTGCGATGCCCTGCGCTATCCCCTTTGTCAGAGAGTCGCTAATCAGCAGGTTCTCGCGCCACATCTCGTCCCAGAATTTCTCGTAGGTGCGCACCTGCGCAGGGCTGAAGGATGACTCGCGGACAAGCGTCAGCGCCTGCTTGGTCTCAGGGTTGGCCATCAGGTCAGCGTCCGGCTCAAGGGTGTCCTCGTTGATTGTCGTGAGGAACTTGAGCCAGAGGATGGTCATCTTCTTCTCGGTGGTTGTGGACGGGTGGAATTTGGGCAGCTCGATGAAGGTGAAGTGCAGCCCCTCGATTATTTTGTCCGTGTGTCTCTCGTGGACTATGCTGTAGTTGTGGATGTACTCGTTTGCATACTCTTCGCCCTCCATATATGTGTCATTGAGGATGTTGAGTGAGTAGACGGGCTGCGACATCTTGAAGTCGGTGCTCTTCTCGATCTGGTTGACGTAGACCTTTGACGCGTTGAAGAGAACCCTCTGCATGAACGCGGGGCTCCAAATGGTCTGCATCTCGACTATGAACTGCCTGCCGCGCCCGTCTTTGCATCGGACGTCTACAATGCTGTTCTTGCCCGTCGGCAGCTCTGGCACGAGCTCGGCCGGCAGGTACTCAACCTCCCGCACCTCCTCCTCGCCCTTGAGCGGCAGGAGCGCGTTGATGAGGCTGATCACGAGGTTCTTGTGCTCGCCGAATATTCTTTTGAATGTGAGGTCGGCCGTGGGCCTAAGATAAATGCGTGGCATGGTCTGGTCTCCTTTCCCTCACAAATATACTAATTTGTCTGAAAATCATGCGTATGAATGCATTCCGCCGAGCAGGAAGTTGGTGCCGAAACTGCTCCTCAACTGCTGTTAGGGCTATAGTCTCATTTCCCCCTTATCGTCTTCACTTGCTCGACCGTGAGACCCGTCACATCGGCAACATCCTCATCCGTGTCGCCTCTTGAAATCATTTTCTGCGCCACTCTCGTTATACCTTCTGCAATTCCCTCTGATATCCCCTTTTCGCGGCCTATTATCATTCCCTCTTCTCTTCCTTGCTCCCTTCCTTTTGCGATGCCCTGCGCTATCCCCTTTGTCAGTGAGTCGCTAATCAGCAGGTTCTCGCGCCACATCTCGTCCCAGAATTTCTCGTAGGTGCGCACCTGCGCAGGGCTGAAGGATGACTCGCGGACAAGCGTCAGCGCCTGCTTGGTCTCAGGGTTGGCCATCAGGTCAGCGTCCGGCTCAAGGGTGTCCTCGTTGATTGTCGTGAGGAACTTGAGCCAGAGGATGGTCATCTTCTTCTCGGTGGTTGTGGACGGGTGGAATTTGGGCAGCTCGATGAAGGTGAAGTGCAGCCCCTCGATTATTTTGTCCGTGTGTCTCTCGTGGACTATGCTGTAGTTGTGGATGTACTCGTTTGCATACTCTTCGCCCTCCATATATGTGTCATTGAGGATGTTGAGTGAGTAGACGGGCTGCGACATCTTGAAGTCGGTGCTCTTCTCGATCTGGTTGACGTAGACCTTTGACGCGTTGAAGAGAACCCTCTGCATGAACGCGGGGCTCCAAATGGTCTGCATCTCGACTATGAACTGCCTGCCGCGCCCGTCTTTGCATCGGACGTCTACAATGCTGTTCTTGCCCGTCGGCAGCTCTGGCACGAGCTCGGCCGGCAGGTACTCAACCTCCCGCACCTCCTCCTCGCCCTTGAGCGGCAGGAGCGCGTTGATGAGGCTGATCACGAGGTTCTTGTGCTCGCCGAATATTCTTTTGAATGTGAGGTCGGCCGTGGGCCTAAGATAAATGCGTGGCATGGTCTGGTCTCCTTTCCCTCACAAATATACTAATTTGTCTGAAAATCATGCGTATGAATGCATTCCGCCAAGCAGGAAGTTGACGCCGAAGTATGTCATGAGGACGCAAAGGAATGCTGCGGCGACGTAGATGTGGAATGTCATGTCATTCCTCATACGTGGAGCAAGTGACGGGTGGACGGCAATGGCGTAGACCATAAGCGTGATGAGAGCCCAAACCTCTTTTGGGTCCCAACCCCAATATCGTCCCCAAGACTGGTTGGCCCAAATGGCGCCAACGAAGATGCCCGCCGCCAAACAGGCGAGAGCCGGGTAGATGAGCACTCGGCTGACATCCGCCAAGGTGCCTATTCTGCTACTTTTCATCTCTTCGTCTTTTGCCGTGAGGTGGACAACGATTGCGGCTATGCCGTCAAGGGCTGTGAATGCGAGTAGTGAGTAGGCTACCATGACGAGGCACACGTGTATGCTCAACAGTGGCGATGCCAGCACAGGGATGAGGTTCGTGACTTGAGGATTGCCCTCTCCGAACATTGAGACCATGAGAGACAAACCTCCCAAGAGGTAGCCAAACGGCATGGCAAGGGCGAATTTTCTTGATGTGAAGAGCGTAACCACTATGACGCACAGGCTCATAAAGAGCATGGTCTCGTTTCCATTGCTCAGAGGCAAATGTCCGCCTACATACCATCTCAGGGCGAACATGGTTGCAAGATATAGTCCTATTATCCCAAGAAAAATGACGAGCGTGTTGCTGAACATGGTCATGGCCCTGCTCGTCACGCCTCGGCTCCAAAGCCAAACCACTATGAAGAAGAACAATATGCCAACCGTGGCCATTGTCATTGCCAAGGGACGGGTGAAGCTCATGGCGTTGTAAGCCTTCTCTGCCTTAAACTGACCCGAAGATGGCAAAAATGATGGTTTTCCGTCTTCGCAATTGATTTTGTTGGCTAAGAGCTGATATCCTCGAACCATTGTGAGGAGTGTGTCAACCTGAGCAAAGTTGCCGTTTTGTGATTGGCTGACGACGCTTGTGAATATGTTGCCGATGAACGACCGTTGGCCCTCTGGCAGTTCGTCTGGCAAAGCGTCGGCTGGGCTATACCATGTCACTGCGCCTACGGTGTCTGCCACGGGGAATACTTTGAGCATCTGGCCGGCGAAGAGCATTTTGATTATGCCCGATTTCTCTTCTGCCTCTTCGAGCGCACGGGCTGACGCGCTCTCGCCCCCATGCCTGATCTGGTCCATCTTGTCGGCAAGTGGACTGTGGCACAGGTCGTCGTATGACACCAATGTGCCATCAAGCCCGAGCTCCTCAGCGGCAGACTCTTTGATTCTTATCATCTTGGTGTTTGCCCATTCGGGTGGATTGAGTGTCCAACCCATCAGGACTTGCTCAGCAGTGTAGCCCATGTAGCGGTCTCTGCCGTACAGTTTAAGGGTAAAGTCGCGCGCCACTGTCTGCAACGGGCATATTCGGCCATTGTAATAGGCGTATAGGTCGCCAAACTTGTCAGCAGTCTTTTCGGGGAATGAAATGTTGACTTCTGCTGCCTGGGCGGGGATTGTGAATATTGCCAACAGGGCGACTATGCAAAATGCGCTGCGGCTCTTCAGTTTTCTTATCGATTTGCGGAATGAGCAGTTAGGCAACACGAGCATCAAGAACAGGGATGCGAAGAGAAGCCCGTAGCCGACGTATGTTATTCCTATCCCGGCCGGGTCGTGGCTGACTGAGAGTACTGTGCCGCGACCGTCCTCGTCATAGCTCGATTGGTAGAACCGGTAACCGCAGTTTGACGCGATGTTGTTCATTGACACCTCCGCGCACTCTTTGCCCTCTGAGGTTGTGAAAGCCAAATGGCTCACGTAGTCCATTGGCGTGTCTGTGCCAGGATAGTTTACAATATCAAACTCGTTGAGCGTGACCCCGAATGGCAACATTTGTGTAGACCCGTCTTCTGCGCAAAACATATAGATGGTCTCACCTACCCTGATATGTGCGATGCCCTGAATGCCCGTCAGGTGTGTGTGGGCGGCGCCTATGAGGATAAAGAACAGTGACGCGTGTATGGCAAAAACGGTGGGCCGCCTGTATAAGTGTTTGCGGATGATGTATGTCATGCCTGCGACCCCTAGTATTACCCACAGCCCGATGAACCACCATGACGAGTATATGGTTTCACCTCCAATTTCAGGTGCTGATATTTTGTTCACCACGGTGGCGACCACCATTGCGATGATTATGGCTACGTATGCTACCCGGACTATATTCTTGATTATGCCGCGCATTATTTTCTCTGTTGTTGATAGGTTAGGGAGCGCAAAGTTAAGCAAGTTTTAGATTTAACAAATATGTTGTGATAATGCCATTTAATGACACTCCACCTTTTGAACATTATTTTACACCATGAAAGGCTAATGTTATTTTATGTTTGCGGAGTCTACTGATTTATGAAAATTAGCAAACGGAAATATGATAAGAAAACTACTGACTGTTTTTCTGACCTTGGCAGCCTCGTTGGCTGCTTTGGCCACAGACCTTACGAGTTCCGGACTTCAGCAGGTCTACGACAACGCTTTCTCTAATGCCGTCCCCACGAGGGGAACGTCGCACGACCCTTCGATTGTGATTGGTTATGAGGCAGGTGGCAAAGTCTATGCTACTCCCGCAGATGGCCGCACTAAGGTCTATTGCATTTTCGGTTCGCACCGCGATTGGCTTAAGAGCTACGACTTGCAGAACTGGACTGAGTTTACGAACAACCTCTCCACCGACTACTCCACTATCTTTGCCGAGGACGCCAAGTGGTCTGCCCATGGCTCTTCTAACTATGATGTCAAGGGCAACATGTGGGCACCCGACGTGATGTGGAATGAGGATATGCAGAAGTGGTGCATGTACATGAGTGTCAATGGCGATAACTTCTATTCGTCCATTGTCCTCTTGACAGCTGAGAGCCTTACTGGTGATTGGACGCGCGTAGGCACTGTGATATATTCGTTAGGATCGAGCAAAAAATATGCCTCAGAGACTGACGTTTGGAGTGTATTGGATAGCAGTGACTCTCTCGACCGCTATTATTGCTATCGCAACAGTGTCAATAATCACACCTATGGCACCAATGCCATTGACCCGTGTGTCTTCTATGACAATGACGGCAACCTCTGGATGTCCTATGGCTCGTGGTTCGGCGGCATC
The DNA here is from genome assembly GCA_963618945.1 of Bacteroidaceae bacterium. Classification (GTDB taxonomy): domain Bacteria; phylum Bacteroidota; class Bacteroidia; order Bacteroidales; family Marinilabiliaceae; genus W3P20-009. The sequence continues at coordinate 70,011 of CAVETY010000011.1, read as the reverse complement.
TATATGATTAGGCTTGACAAGTCAACAGGTTTGCGTGACTATACTTACACCTATGACACAGATTATGAGTCAGCTTCTGGCTCTACAACATTAGTTTCTGGCTCTACAACATTTAAGTGGGCTAAGAGCGACGCCTACCAGGGCATTAAGATAGCTGGTGGCAATCACTGCTCTGGCGAGGCTTCCTACATAGAGTACAGCAACGGACGCTACTGGCTCTTCCTCAGCTATGGTGGTCTCACAGCTCGTGGCGGCTACTCAATGAGAGTTTTCTCATCTGAGAGTGTGACTGGTCCCTATACTGATATCTCGGGTGACGACGCAAGATATTCTTCTACTGGTACCAATGGCAGCGTCAATGCCGGCCAGATAAACAAGAGTGTCGGCACGCGCCTCATGAGCTACTACCGCTGGGGCTTTATGGACTATGGCTATACCGCCCAAGGTCATAACTCGGCTGTCGTTGACACTGACGGTCGCATGTTCCTTGTCTATCACACGCGCTTCGATGACGGAACTGAGGGACATCAGGTCCGCGTTCATCAGCTCTTCACGAGCGATAAGCGCATCCTTTGCGCTCCTTTCGAGTACCGTGGCGAGACTATCTCTTCTTCGGCCTATTCGGCTGCCGAAGTGGCTGGCTTCTACGGCATAATACGCCATGGCAATGGAACTGACTTCGCCAACTTGGAGTGCGCCACCGAGCAGGTTATTTATTTGTCAGCCGATGGCACTGTCTCCGGCGCCTATTCCGGCACTTGGTCCCTCTCCACTTCTTCGCCTGATATCACTGTGGCCATAACGGTAGGTGCTTCAACTGAAACCTACTACGGCAAAATCATTGAGCAGTGCATTGAGGAGACAAATGTCAAGACTTTGTGTTTCACAGCCGTTGATGACTACGACAAGAGCCTTTGGGGATACAAGCGTGGCAGCGAGGCTTCCACTTTCCCGTCCGACGTGCAAATAGCTAAGCTCGCCAATGAGTTCTCTAATCTGATTCCGTCAAAGGCTCTCCTTGGCTCGACCATTACTCTCCCTGCTGAGTATGATGGCGTCTCTTTGAGCTACAAGTCGCAAGACGAGTCAGTCATTACAAGCAAAGGTCTGATCTCGTCAACCACATCTGCCAAGTCCGCCAAGATTGACGTCACTCTCACTTGTGGTGACTATTCCTACACTTTTACTCACACCATATCTCTCCTTCCCTCGCTTGACGATGTTCTGGCCCTCGACCCCAGCGCAATCTTGTCACACTACTCCGCAAGTGCCAATTTCGCTGCTCAGCCTCAAGTCTCCGTGTCGCAGACCACCGGCCTCTCCCTCAGCTTCATGGTCAGCGACATCAGCAGCGATTGGACTGAGATTGCCCGTTCCGCCGATGGTAAATACTTGCTCTATCTCTCTGTACTCCATTATGATGCGACTAACTACTTTGAGCATCTCGGCAAGGTTTCTTCGGCAGCCACTGCTACAGGTCTCCTGCCCTATCAGCTTTTCCTTAACGGCACATACTACGTCACCATTTCCTACAACCCCGATGGCTCCATCGGCTACTACAGGGATGGAACACTGATGATCACCTTTGATGACACTTGCTCTCCCGCCGACGGCACCGTTAAGCCCTCCGAAATTGTCAAGAGTGTCATTTCTGACTACTTGGCTGGCAACATCTCTTTCACCACTGCTGTCGATGACGTAGTGGTCGGATATGCGACTAACTACTCCGCTGAGGATATTGTCTCCACTTGCCCAGTGACAGACAATTGTCTGCTCGCCTCTGCTTTCTCAGATGTCTACTTCAATCTCTCCGAGCCTGCCGATGGCGTATCGGACGAGACTGGTGTCTCATTTAGCTTCTTGGCGAGTGGACTGACGAGCGATTGGGATGCCATTGCCAAGTCGGCTGACGGCCAGTTCGTGCTCTATCCTTTTGTCCTTCACTATGGTACGACGGACTACTATGAGCATAACGGCATCGTGTCCTCTGAAGCTCAGTCCATCATGTCTTCAGAATCAAAGGGTCTGTGGCAGCTCATGCTAAATGGCTCTTACTACCTCACTTTCTCCTATAACCCTGACGGCTCAATAAGCTGCTACCGTAATGGCGTGCTATTGGCCAAGTATGACGATACCTGCACTGCCGGCTACTCTTCAGACACCGCCGCCAAGCCATCCGATATTGTCAAGGCTGTTGTCGCAGCCTATAATGAGGGTTCCATCTCTTTCTCTCGTTCTGTGACTAATGTCAAGGTCGGCTACGCAGTCGGCTATGAGCCCTCATCCACAGCTATTAAGGATGTGGATTCGAACTCTGACTCTGAGGTTGTGTCAACATCAGTCTATACTCTCAGCGGAGCGCGTGTAACGACGCCGCAGCGAGGTGTCAATGTCATTGTTCAACATTATGCTGATGGCTCATCCAAGTCATTTAAGCTGCTTGTGAAGTAACCGTAATTCTTCTATTTGCCTTGTTTGTGCGGGTCGCTGGGGTGTTTGTCACCTCGGCGACCCGCTTTTTTCTGTCCCCCGAGGTAGTCTCATTTGGCTATTTTGAAATGGGAAAATCAGGTCTTAAAGGGCTGTTTGATGACTCCAATACTCACTTTTAGGTATCAATCCGCTCTTTTTTCTTTAGAATACATCTAAAAATAATCACATTTGAGTATAACTCAATAATCAGAACAAGTCTAAATTTGCACACGTAAATACTAAGGGAAAACCTCCCCGAAAACATTCAATGACAAAGACAACAGCATTATCAAAGGTTGGCCTCCTGGCTGCATTGGCACTCGTCGCTACAGCTCAGGTCTCCTTTGCGCAGACTAACGAGAGTGCTCGTCCCGTCGATGCTACAACAGGCGCGACTCAACGACAGCATGAGCAACCTTCTTCAGAGCCCAAGGTTAAGGCCATGCCAAGCCTTGAGGAGGGTGAGAATTATTCTAAGTTCCGCATCGGCGGCTATGGCGAGCTTGTCGCCTCTTTCCTCAACTACGGCAAAAACCGTTTCTATGGCGGCACAGATGACAGCGACACCCGTCGCACAATAGCTATGCCGCGTGTCACTCTCGCAGGTGACTATCGTTTCAACGCCCAGTGGAACCTCGGCATGGAGATTGAGTTCGAGGCCGGCGGCGTAGGCATTGAGCAGGAGCTTGAGCGCACTGAGAACCTTGAGTATGAGACTGAGATGGAGAGCGGTGGTGAGGTTGCCCTTGAGCAGTTCCACATTACGCGCTACATTCTTCGCCCTTTCAACATCCGCGTGGGTCATATGATTGTCCCCATCGGCCTTACTAATTTCAATCACGAGCCTATTAATTTCTTCGGCACCTCGCGCCCCGAGGGTGAGACGACCATCATCCCCTCAACATGGCATGAGACTGGTCTCTCTTTCTTTGGCGACTTCGGCGCATTCCGTGCCAAGTTCAACTACGAGGTGATGGTTGTCGCTGGTCTTAACCCTGACGGTTTCGGCCGTGACAATTGGGTAGGTGGCGGAAAACAGGGCCTTTTCGAGGTCGACAATTTCTCCTCTCCTGCCTATGTAGGTCGCATCAATTGGACAGGTGTACCGGGTCTTCGTGTCGGAGCTTCAATCTACTTTGTCAATGACGTCACCAAGAACGCCGATAAGGTCTACAAGTACTCCAGCTGTGGCAAGAGCCACTTGACCATCTGGTCTTTTGACGCCCAGTATAAGAACCCTTACCTCACAGTCCGTGCTAACTATTTGAGAGGCAATGTGGAGAACTCTACTAAGATTTCTTCTGTGACGCTCTCAAATAACAGCAGCTATCACCATGGCACTGAGCGCCCTGTGGCCGAGACGGCAATGGCTTATGGCGTCGAGGTCGGCGCAAACCTTAAGAATATCTTCTATCGCGGCTCGCGTGGACCGGTGTTCTACCCCTTCGCCCGCTATGAGTACTACAACCCTCAGGAGTTCCTTGAGTCTGGCGGACGCGGCGACGTCCGTTGCCAAGTAGTCAAATGGACAGCCGGTCTCAACTGGTTCGCACTCCCCAACCTGGTTGTCAAGGCTGATTGCACCACCCGCCACATTGGCACTAATAAGCCTTTTGACAGCACTGCCTACCACAATGAGAATGAGTTCTCTGTCGGCATAGCCTACGTCGGCTGGTTCTGCAAGAAGTAGACGAGTCGCTCCCTAATCCGAAAAAAGTTATTCAAATAACATAAGGCATAACACAAAAACAAGTTATTCAGATGAACAAGAAGTTCCTTTCCTTAGCTGCCGTTGCTGCTCTCACCGCAGTCTCTTTCACGGCTTGCGACGATGATGACGATCCCGCCAACAGCAATGGCGTCGAGATCAAATCAATGGATATCTGCACCTCAGGTGACACAGCCAACGTCACCTCTTGGGGCAACTACATGACTGTTGTCGGCAAGCTCCTCGTGAGCGATGCTACCACCCTCTACACCGACTGGAATGTCAAGGGCGACAACATCTCTACCAGCTATGCTACTTATTTCAAGTCTCTTGACGCTCTCGAGTCTTTTGACCAGATCGTTGAGGGCTGCAAGGATATCGCTAACGAGGTCGGCGAGTCTAAGATCGGTGATCCTCTCGAAAAGTGGGAGTCTGGTCAGTATACCAAGGCTGTCCTCGCTGTCGAGTCTTGGTACAGCTGGCACTCACGTGACGACTACTCAAACAACATTCTCTCCATCCGTAACTCATACTACGGCTCACTTGACGGCTCTGTAGCCGAGTCTTCAATCTCTGCTCTTGTTAAGGCTGTTGACGCAGACCTCGATGCTAAGGTCATCGCTGCTATCGACAACGCTTACAATAAGATTCTTGCAATTCCTCAGCCTTTCCGCAACCACATCAACAGCGATGAGGCTAAGGCTGCTCAGTCTGCATGCGCAGAGTTGAACGAGACCCTTTCTTCTCTCAAGGCTGCTGGCGAGAAGCTCGACAAGACCAAGCTCGCTGCGGCTATCACCAACTACGTTGACGTTGTCGTTCTCCCCACCTACCAGGATCTTGTCAAGTACAATGGTCTCCTTCTCGCTGCCGCTCAGGCTTTCGCCAAGGCTCCTTCTGTGATTACCATTGAGGCTTGTGCTCAGGCTTGGCTCGCTGCACGTAAGCCTTGGGAGACCAGCGAGGCATTCCTCTTCGGTCCCGTATCTGACCGTGGCCTCGATCCTAACATGGACTCTTGGCCTCTCGACCAGGACGGCATTGAGAACCTTATCAAGAGTGGTAAGTTCGATGGCCTTGACTGGGATGGCGACTACGATGAGGACAATGAGGAGATTGCTGCTAAGCAGGCTCTCCGCGGCTTCCACACCATGGAGTTCCTCATCTTCAAGGACGGCCAGGCTCGCACTATCTATTAGAATATTATAGCGTAATTTCGCGCTTTTGGAAGATGCGCCGCTGCCTGACGGCTTGAGCGTGTCTGTCCAATGTCATTGGTGAAGGTGGGGTGACGTGAGTCTCCCCCCCTTCACATTGTGGTTTAAAATTGTTTTTGTGTTTTATATCTAACGGGCAATGAAATATTTGTCGCTATCAGTAGCCACACTCTCTCTATTCTCGCTCTCTGCTTGCGATGAGGACACAGAGGGGGTGGACAACTTCCTGGCCGAGCACTCCCGCGATTTGGAGACTTACTGTCTCTCGGCCGGAACCTCAACGGTTTTCTATAACTCAAGCAAGGCGTATGATATTGATGCAGAGTGGCTCTCTGGCACCTACGCCAAGCGTTTCCAGACGGGTAACCGTCTCTATGACAATGTGACTGACAACTATGGCCCAGTCTATGCCGGTTACTCATGTGCGTCATGCCACAAGAACGCAGGCCGCACATCGCCAGGTACGTGGAATCAGATTGGCACGGACGAGGATGGAACTCCTGTCTATGGATCCGGCACCAATGGCATGTCATCCATGCTTGTCTATGTCTCACGTAAGAATGGTGTCTTTTTCCAAGGCTATGGCCGAGTCCTTCATGACCAGACCATCTATGGCGTAACTCCCGAGGGTAAACTTGAGGTTCGCTATGATTATGAGAAGGGTACCTTCCCTGATGGTGAGGAATATGAGCTCGCACATCCCAATTACACCATTGTTGACTGGTATAAGCAGATGTGGGACGGTGTTCAAAACAAGTATGTTGACATTCAGCCCGAGGATCTTTTCTGCACGGTCCGCATCCCGCTCAGGCATGTCGGCATGGGTCAGATGATGGCCATTGACCGTGAGGAGATTGAGAAACTCGCGGCTCAAAGCAACTATCCTGAGTATGGCATCTCAGGCCGTGTCAATTATATCACGGAAAAAGGCGTAACGGGTGTCGGCCTCTCTGGCAATAAGGCTCAGCATCTTGACCTTACTGTCGAGCTTGGTTTCTCAAGTGATATGGGCGCGACGAACTCGCGTTACCCCGAGGAGATTTGTGAGGGCCAGAGCCAGATGACTGAGGGTTCAATGATGGGTCTTACCTACGATCAGCTCGACGTCTCAACCGAGGACATGGAGTGCGTTGACCTCTATCTGCACGGCCTCGGTGTCCCTGCTCGCCGAAAAGGTAGCACCACGACTGAGGTAACTCTGACCCACAGCGACGGTACAACCGAGACGATGACGGAACGTGAGGCTGTGTCACGCGGCGAGAAGATGTTCTATCAGGCCAAGTGTCACCTCTGCCACGTCACGACTCTTCACACCCGTGCAAGGGGAGCTTCCCTTTTGGCTGGCACTGAGCTCCCTTGGCTCGGCTCGCAAACCATTCACCCATATTCTGACTATTTGCTCCACGACATGGGTTCCGAGATTATGGGTGTCGGCCTTAATGATAACTACACCAGCGGCATGGCACGCGGCAACGAGTGGCGAACCACGCCTCTTTGGGGCATCGGTCTGCAGTATAAGGTCAACGGTCACACTTTCTTCCTCCATGATGGCCGCGCACGCAATCTCACCGAGGCCATCCTTTGGCATGGTGGTGAGGGACTCGCCTCGCGCAACCTCTTCATGAACATGGATCATGCCGATCGTCAGGCTCTTCTCAAGTTCCTCAATTCGCTTTAATAAGCTTATCACAAGCATAGTTTTCGCAAAACATATCCCGTCAATCAGTCCCTTTCTATATACATGTAGAGCTCACTCCATTTGAACTTTACCAAAACAAGAAAAGGGACATTGCAATGAACATATAACAGAAGATGAAACCATTATACATCGCCGCCATCGCGGCACTCGCATCTCAAAGTCTCATGGCTCAGGAGCAGCAGCCCGCTGAGCAGGCACCTAAATTCGACGCGGAAAATGGTGTCGTAACCATCGGCTCCGACCGTATGTTCCAGATTGAGAGCGCTGACAAGCGTTTCTCTTTCAAGCCCTATCTGATGATTCAGACCTCGGCCAACTTCAACTATTATGATGACGAGGGCCTCGACAAGGCTTACAATCAGGACAATGTGGCCAACAGCGGTTTCGCAATCCCCTATGCCGTGCTCGGTTTCACTGGCAAGGCCTTTAATCACATCACATACAACCTCTCCATCAACGCTGCTGCCTCTGGCGCTAATATTCTTCAGCAGGCTTGGTTTGATGTCCATGTGGCTGACGGCTTCGCTGTCAAGGTCGGTAAGTTCAAGACCCCCTTCACAAGCGCATACCTCACCACTCTTGGCGAGACTATGATGCCAATCCTCCCCATCTCGCTGACTTCCACCGTCATCATGCCTTACTCACTCAATGCAGTGAATCCTAAGATTGGCACTGGTTTCGACCTCGGTGTCATGCTTCATGGCAATATCGGTTGCCCCTCTTTCGGCTATGAAGTCGGCTTCTTCAATGGCAACGGCTCTGGCTCCAACAGTGCGACCAAGACTTTCTCTGACGATTGGCACATCCCTTCGCTCCTCTACGCAGGCCGCCTCTCTTGGCATCCTTATGGCGCAATGCCTCGCACCCAAGGTAACTCTAAGATGCTCAATGAGAATAAGCTCGAGATTGCTCTCTCTGGTAGCATCAACGTCGAGAGCGAGAGCGAGAGCACTAACGACACCCGTGCGGGCTTCGAGTTCTCTTGGCTCCACAAGCGCCTCTTCATCGGTGCCGAGGCCTATCTCATGCACGTGGGCTTCACAGAGCGTCAGAAGATTGACGAGACCTATAACTTCTGGGGCGGCTACATCCAGGCAGGCTATTTCGTAGCCAACCAGTGGCAGGTAGTTGCTCGCTACGATTTCATGGATCGCAATGGCTCTAACACTGATGGCATCCTCAACACCCCTGCTGTCGGTTTCAATTATTTCATCCGCAACTCGGGTCTCAAACTCTCTGGCGTCTACCAGTTCGTCGGTCGTACCGGCCACAAGACCCAGCTCGATCGTGACAATGATGACCTCGGCATTGCCAAGCAAAGCGCTTGTGTCATGCTCCAGTACACTTTCTAAGCACTTACCACTTATCCTCCTACCCGATTTAAATCCACTCTGACTCATAACGTTAATATGAGACGTACTTTCCTTTTGTCTGCGATTTTCGCATCTGCCGCCCTTCTCTCTTCTTGCGATGACGGCAGTGTCACAGACCCCGTATATGTTGACTCGTCAAAGACTTATAAGGCGCAGCTTATCGCCACTTTCCATGGCCTCGACCAATGGGGCTCTTCATATAAGCTTGCGCTCGCTGGTTTCAATGATGGCAGCCGTTACTCTGTCATCCAAAAGGACCTTCTGCAGAAGGCTGATAAGGATGTCGCCGACACCATTCTGCTCTCTGGCATCCCAGACGGCACCGAGCATATCGAGTTTGCTGTGGTCAATGTCCTCCGTCAGCGCATCGCGACTCTCTATTCTGTTGATATTGAGTCTAATCATGCTGCCGATGATACCATTAAGATTGACCTAGGCGAGTTTGACGCAAGTCCTTTCGGAGCGGTCAAGACTGCTGTCTTCCATGGCTCAAACACCAATTGCGTCATGTGCCATCAGGGCGACAAGCCAGCCGCAGGGCTGAACCTCGCTGCTGACGATGTCTATGACCGACTTGTCAACACCTACTCTTCCAAGAGCCCCGACTCCCTGCTTATTTGCCCGGGCGACGCGTCTAAGAGTTTCCTCTATCAGGTGATAACCTCTGGCAGCAAGAGCCTCCACTATTCTCACCCGGGTATCTTTGTCGAGGATGATGTCAAATATCTGCCCGAGCTCATTAAGGGGTGGATTGATGACGGTGCCAAGAATTAATTCTTGACGCTACTAAACGAAAACCAATAACAGATGAGACAGTTCAACACATATAAATGGGAGGATCTCGGTGTTTCCGTAGGGCTCTCCTCTTTTGAGCCTGAGGGTGGCGTGTCCGAATACCACGCCATTCTCCATGTTGAGCCGCGAGGAGAACTCTTCTCCGAACAATATCCGCGTCTTCTCAAGGCTGAGTCCTTGCTCCTTGCTCTGCCCCAGTTTAAGGGCGCAAGCGTAGTATTCAAGCGCTATTTCCTCTCCGACGCCTATAATCAGGTGCCGCTCATGACCGATCTTGGCGACGCTAGCGTCTCTTTCATTCAGCAGCCTCCCCTCGACGGAAGTAAGGTGGCTCTCTGGATTTATGCGGAGAAAGGCGTCTCGATGACGAATAACAAAGGTGTCATTGAGGTCGACCATAACGGCTATAAGCAGTTGTGGAAGATGGGAATGACTACTCCTGAGGGCGACTCGGCCGAGCAGACCAAGTATTTGCTTGAGGAGTATGAGGCTATGCTCGCATCTCACGGCGCTACTATTGAGGCCAACTGCATCAGGACGTGGTTCTATGTCCGCGATGTGGATATCCAGTACGCAGGCATGGTCAAGGCGCGCAAGGAGAATTTCATCGCCAATGGACTTACTCCGCAAACCCACTATGTCTCCTCAACAGGCATAGGCGGACTCCCTGCAGACCCTAAGGCCATCATCCAACTCGGAACCTTCTCTCTCGTGGGCTTCGAGCCTCAGCAGCAGCGTTATCTGTATGCGCTCTCTCACCTGAATAAGACCATAGAGTATGGCGTGACCTTTGAGCGCGGCACTCTTGTTGAATATGGTGACCGTGGCCACATCTATATCTCTGGCACAGCCTCTATTGACAACAAGGGTAACGTCCTTCACATAGGCGACATTCGCAATCAGACTCTCAGAATGTGGGAGAATGTGGAGAAGCTCCTTGAGGAGGGCGGCATGGGTATGGATGACGTGATGCAGATTGTTGTCTATCTGCGTGATACTGCCGATTTCGCTGTTGTTGACAAGATGTTCGCCGAGCGTTTCCCCACTACCCCCTATGTCATCACTCTCGCTCCTGTCTGCCGTCCCGCATGGCTCATCGAGATGGAGTGTATAGCTGTCGACAGCCGCAAGAACCCGCAATACCGCGATTTCTAAATTTCGTCTGTCAGCTCCGACTTTAGGATAGAGTTAACTTTCATACTGCAAATCGCCCCCACTTCCTCGGTTGAGGAGTGGGGGCGATTTCATTATGTCCTATTTCTGTTCCGCTTTCCGCTCTTATTTATGGAATTTTCAATCCCACACTCATCTCCATTCTGAGTCCTGTGTCCTCAAGCCTCAGGTTCTTCGTGGAGCCTGATGAGTATTGGTTAATGACGCATGAAAAGCCGAAAAACCATTTCTCCCAATGCCGTACGGCGGCCATACGCGCCATCAAGTGGAGATTTGAGAACATCTCCCAATCCTCTTTCTTTATATCGTGCCCCGCAAGCCGCTCTTTGTCATGAGTGTATACCGATACGAAGCAAATTGTCGAAACGTGCAGAAGCCATTTGCTCGGACAAAAGTTATATGCATATCCCGCCCCAAGGTAAAGAGCGGATATCTTGGCTGAGGTTGACACCGAGTCTGCCAATGTTGTAGCGAGCCGCATACGCGAGTAGGAGATACCAGAGATGACGCTGCCAGCGCTCTTCTTTTGGATATACGATTGAGTGAAAGCAGCGGGATATGAGAATTTGCTCGATTTGAAAACGTAATATGCGTCCGCCCCTATCCGCTCTGAACTGAATTTCCCGTCTTCAATATCAATCTTATAGTCAGTCCCTCTATTGTTTAGGTCGAATTGTCCCTCGTATGATCGGCTGTACCTGTACAAAAAGTCTACGCCGAAACGGTTGCCATAAAGGTTAAGAACGAATTCATTATCCTTGCGCCCGTTGTATATAACAACCGAATACCCGGCCGAGAAGCCCCTGTAACTGACGTTAAGCCCGACAGACTGCAACACCTGTGTGCTGAGGTCTAATCTCGTCTCTATGGTGTCATTTTTTGAGTGGCCGTATAGAGTCGCTAAAGATGAGAGTGTTGATACTTTGAATTTCCATCTCTGAGGGAGTATGACGACGTATGAGGTGTCAATCATCTCCCTCCGCTCCATGTCGTTTATCTTGTTGTCAATCCACTTAAACAGCCTGGGCTTGCTGTTGTCGGTCATGTCTGTGGTGTCATTCCCTTCTTCCGCCCATGCAGGAGCGGATATCAGCAGCAAAAAAAGTAAAGCGAGCCGAGTTGCCGCAAAAGGCTGAACTCGACCCGCTTTATGGGAAAACATGTATCCCCTCACTTTAGGATGCGGTTGCAAAAGTATACTTTGCCCGTGGTCCTATTTGCCACTCAAAACAGCCTTGAGGGCCGTAATGAATTGGTCAACCTCGCCCTTTGAGAGGCAGAGCGGGGGCAGGATGCGGACCATGTTCTGGCCTGCGACACCTGTGAAGATATGGTGCTCGTAGAGCAGTTTTTGACGAATCGGGGAGACGGGCTCGTTGAACTCGATGCCAATCATCATGCCGATGCCGCGAATCTCTTTCACACGTCCGCCGAAGTCAATCTTGCCAAGCTCGTCGAGGATGTATTGGCCAACCTCCGCGGCGTTCTTCTCAAGACCCTCCTCCTCATATACGTCGGCAACGGCAATGGCAGCCGCCATGCCAAGGTAATTGCCGCCGAATGTGGTGCCAAGCATACCCTTGACGGCCTCAAACTCGGGGCTGATGAGCACTGCGCCTACAGGGAAACCATTGGCTATGCCTTTGGCCATTGAGATGATGTCGGGGCGGATGCCATAGTGCTGGTGTGCGAAGAATTTGCCCGTGCGGCCATATCCACTCTGAATCTCGTCCACAATAAGCTTGGTGCCATGAGCATGGCAAAGCTCAACGAGATCCTTCATGAACTGCGTGTCGGGGATGTGTATTCCGCCACAGCCCTGAACGCCCTCTATGATGACGGCAGCGATGTCGTCTTTCTCAACATATTGGGCTACAGACTTCAAGTCGTTCAACTCGGCCCAGCAAACCTCATGCTGCAGGTTGAAAGGTGAGTTGATCTTTGGGTTGTCGGTCACTGCCACGGCACCGCTTGTGCGGCCATGGAAACTGCGACGGAATGCGACCATCTTCTTGCGGCCTGTGGCGAATGACGCCAGCTTGAGGCAGTTCTCGTTGGCCTCAGCTCCGCTGTTAATCAAGAAGAGGCTGTATTCAGGATAGCCGCTAAGCTTGCCAATCTTCTCAGCGAGAACCGACTGCAGAGGGTTGATTACGCTGTTGGAGTAGAAGGCTATGTTGTTCACCTGGTCGGTGATGGCCTTGATATACTTGGGGTGCGAGTGACCTATCGATATGACGGCATGACCGCCATAAAGATCCAGATACTCAACGCCCTTGTCATCCCACACGTGGCAACCCTTGGCCTTGGCGGGGACGACGTCAAAAAGGCTATATACGTCGAATAAATTCATTTTGGTAGCAATGTCTAAGTCTGCGTACTTGCCGCCGACATCTTGTTGTTAGAAGCCGCTCGGCTTCATGTTAAGTCCCGTGTTCTCCGGCAGGCCAAAGAGAAGGTTCATGTTCTCAACAGCCTGGCCTGCAGCACCCTTCACAAGGTTGTCTATGAATGAGACTACATGGAGCTTGGTGCCGTATTTCTTGACGTAGAGGACGCACTTGTTGGTGTTGACAACCATCTTGAGGTCCGGGTTGAAGTCTACCACGTTGACGAATGGCTCGTCTTTGTAGTACTTCTTGTAAACCTCCACTGCGTCGGCCTCGTCCAGGTCGCAGTCAAAGTAGACTGAGCTCATTATGCCGCGAGTGTGGCATCCGCGGACTGGCACGAAGTTGAGGTTGCCCTTATAGTGCGGAGCCAAGCGCGTCAGTGTCTCGTTGACCTCGCCGAGGTGCTGGTGAGTGAATGCCTTATAGCATGAGAGGTTGCTGTCGCGCCAGCTGAAGTGGGTGGTCTCGCTGGGCTTCTGGCCTGCTCCCGTCGAGCCGGTGATGCCGGTGACGTGAACCTCGCCAAGCTTGTCGAGCTTTGCCATTGGCAGCAGGGCCAACTGGATGCTTGTGGCGAAGCAGCCGGGGTTAGCTATGCGGTCAGCCGCCTTAATCTCGCGCCTGAAGGCCTCCGGCAGTCCGTAGACAAATCCGCACGCCGAGTCTTGGAGGCGGAAATCGTTAGAGAGGTCGATAATCTTGCCGTTGAAGTCCTTCGGCAGTTTGTCCACATATCCGCGGCTCTTGCCGTGACCCATGCAGAGGAAGATGACGTCGGCCGTGTTGACTGGCGCGTCGGCGCTAAAGGTAAGCGTAGTCTCGCCAATCAGGTCGTGGTGGGCGCTCCATACAGGCTCGCCGGCATGGCTCTCGCTCTGTGCGAAGAGGATGTTGGCCCACGGATGGTTGATAAGGATGCGTATCAGTTCGCCACCAGTGTAGCCGGCGGCTCCTATTATTCCTACTTGTATCATAAAGAATTTGACGGAAGCGGCAACCAATACGTGCTGCGGTTTTGCCGCCTTTGCCCGCTTGGTCGCCGACTTATTCTCTTTCGGGGGTGTTTAGAGTTCTTTTTCGAGCTTCTCGCCCTCGTCTTTGTGGTTGCTGTAGTATGCGCGGAGGGGGGTGGAGAGAACTTTGATGAAGCCCTTGGCGTCCTCGCTCGTCCAGCCCTTCTGCATCTCGCCATATTCGCCGAACTTGTTCTTGACGAGGTCGTTCTTTGAGTCTACGCCTACGGTCTCGAAGCAATGGGGGCGGAGCTTCATGATGGCTGTGCCGGTCACGTTGCGCTGGCTCTCCTCAAGCATGGCCTCGATGTCTCGCATGACAGGCTCAAGATACTGGCTCTCATGCAGGAACATGCCATACCAGTTGGCAACCTGGTCTTTCCAATACTGCTGCCATTTGGAGAGGGTGTACTTCTCCAGGAAACGGTGGGCGGCGATGATGAGCATAGGTGCGGCAGCCTCAAAGCCTACGCGTCCCTTGATGCCGATGATGGTGTCGCCGACGTGCATGTCGCGGCCTATGCCATAGGGGGCGGCAATGCTCTCTATCTTCTGGATTGCCTTGATCTTGTCGGTGAACTTCTCGCCGTTGACGGAGACGATCTCGCCCTTCTCGAACTCAATCTTAATCTCCTCCTCGCCGCTCTTCTCAACCTGCTTCAGGTAGGCCGACTCGGGGAGGCCCTGCGCGCTGTCCAAAATCTCGCCGCCGCAGATGCTGGTGCCCCAGATGCCCACGTTATATGAGTACTTGAGCTTGGTGAAGTCTGCCTTGAAACCATGGTTGTTGAGGTAATCGACCTCATATTGGCGGGTCAGGGCCATGTCTCGCGTCAGGGTGATAATCTCCATCTCGGGAGCCATGACAAGGAATGTCATGTCAAAGCGGACCTGGTCGTTGCCTGCTCCCGTTGAGCCGTGGGCGATAGCCTGGGCGCCAATCTGCTTGGCGTAGCGGGCGATTGCCATGCCCTGGAAGATGCGCTCTGAGCTGACTGAAATCGGGTATGTGTTGTTGCGCAACACGTTGCCAAAGATCATATAGCGGATGCTCTTGTCGTAGTATTCGTGAGTGACGTCGAGTGTCACGTACTCCTTGGCTCCGAGTTTATATGCGTTCTCCTCGTTGGCCTTGAGCTGCTCGGGGCTGAATCCGCCAGTGTTGGCGCAGGCCGCGTAGACCTCATAGCCCTTCTCTTTGGCAAGGTACATTACGGTGAACGAGGTGTCGAGTCCGCCGCTGAAGGCGACTACCACTTTCTTTTTAGCATCCATATTTCTAATATGATAATTTCTTAGTTTTCGTTTCTTATGCCCTGTCTGCAAATATAGCTACAATAGGCTGACTTTGTTTTGCTCCCGTCCTATTCCTCTTTGTCTTTGGGGAATCCGTTGGGGAACGCCTCCATGATGCGGTCCACCACGCCCGGGTCGTTGGCCAACTCCTCGTCAGCGTCTCGCACGCTGCGTGCGCGGTCGGGGTCGTAGAGCATGCCGGTGCAAACGCAGTAGCGACGGCCCGTGCGGACCAGGATGTCATGGTTTATGCAACCCTCGCAGCCTTTCCAGAAGGTCTCGTCGTCAGTGAGCTGGGCGAAGGTGACGGGGACGTAGCCATGATCCGTGTTCAGTTTCATGACTGCGGCTCCCGATGTGAGGCTGAATATCTTGGCGTGGGGCCAGCGAAGGCGCGCCAAGGTGAATGTCATGTGCTTAATCCTGCGAGAGAGGCCGCAGCCGCGGTACTCGTCGCGGACGATGAGGCCGGAGGTGGTCACGTAGTGTTTGCCGCCCCAAGTCTCTATATAGCTGAATCCGGCGAAGGTCTCGCCGTCGAGGGCTATGACAGCCTTGCCCTCGCGCATCTTTTGCTTTACGTATCCGGGGTTTCGCTTGGCAATGCCGGTGCCGCGTACTTTGGCGGCTGCCGTTATGGTCTGGAGAATCTCGTCGACATAACCGAGGTGCTCCTCGGTGGCCACGACCACTCTGAGGTCGGGGAACTTCTTGTCGTCCTTACTGCTCATTTTCTTGCTCTGAAGGGGAGAGTGTTGTATGTATGTTCTTTTGTCTAAATGATTTTCTGTGGGGCGTCTGGCACTATCGTGGTCAGCTCTGTCATGAATGTCTCTTTGGGCATGCCCTCGCGGAGGATGATGAGCACGGTGTCGTCGCCAGCTATGGTGCCCATCACGTCTTTCAGGCGGGCGTCGTCAATGTTGGCGGCCATCGCGCTGGCGTATCCCGGGCGTGTCCTCAGTACAGCCATCTGTCCGGATACCTCTACGCTCAACAGACCCGTGGGACGTGGCTCGGTGGCTGTCGACTGCGGGTGGGGCATGTAGCGGTATCCTCCGTCTCCGTCAGGCACTTTGACTATTTTAAGCTCGTTGAAATCGCGAGACAATGTGGCCTGAGTGACAGAGAACCCTTTGTCCCTCAGTAGTTTCAGGAGTTGCTCTTGACCATCAATTGCTACTTCTCGGACAATCGACTCTATTACTTCGAGTCTTTTAGCTTTAGCGTGGTTATTTATTCGCTGCATTTTTATTCATTCGATGCGCAAATTTATGCAATGCAACCGAATTAGCAGCGTCCGAAAAGATAAAAATTAATAATAGTAGAAATTTTCTCGCTCCGAAATCTCAAAGGCCGACTTCTGCGGGTTGTAGACGTGGCCAACTCTTTTCTCTACTAAGCCTTTTGACGTCTCAAAGACCTCTTTGCGCACAGGTGCCCATGTGGCTGTGTTGGCGTCATATTCATAATGGTCTACCTCGTGCGGCTTTGCATATTCATCAAAAGTGGCAATGGATTTCTTGCTTGGCTCCCACTTCCCGTGATTCCATGTGTATACTATTTTCTCGGCTGTGGACAATGACGTCGTTGTCTGGGCCTCTGCTGTGTCCACTTTAGCTTCTGTGCGTGCGAATAGTCCCGAGATACGCATCCAAGCGCGGCTTATGATGTTGCCAGACGGCTCTTCGCCCTTGAGCTCTGACTCATATCGGTTCACGACGTCGTAGGCATAAGCCGTCGAGTCGATTCGTCCACCCTCACCTATTGTGACTGCCGAAGTTATCCTGCCCTCTGAGTCATATCTATTGTCCTGCTGCGTGAAACCGGACAGGCGCAACACCCCATTCTCATCGGCCGTGTATGCATAGCTTGCCACAGTCTTGCCATTCTCGTCTAAAACATTCTCCCTGACGCTCGTGATGTCATGCTCCTCCGGCTGCCCTTCCGTCTTGTACGTCACGATGTTCTCGTATCTATTGCCGCCAGTGGCGTCGAATGCGTAAGCCACAGAGACAGAGTCTGCCCAGCTTCCCGCCTTTAGCGTCTGTGTGCAAATTGCAGCCCGTCGGCCTTTCCCGTCGTAGGCGAATACCCGTCGGAGCGAAGCTTTGCCGTCTGCCGAAGTCGTCACAGTGCTGTCAAGCCTCGCGACCCTGGTGACCTTGGGCTTGCGATGCGATTTGGCGTAATAGTAGGTCTCTTCTGAGGCGAGAACTCCGTTGCGGTCATAAGTCTTGTGAGTGGTCACTCTGTCGTCAGAGTCGTAGGTGTAGGTCTCCTTTTGATGCTGAATCATGTCTCCCGATTCGTAGCGACCTGTGGATGACTCTATTAGCAATCCATTGGCTGAGTATTTATATGCTGTGCAGAGGGCGTCTTTCGTCCCGTTGTCCTCCTGTCTGCATCGCGAGGTCAGTCGACCCGCCATGTCGTAGTCCGAGCTCTCGCGCCCCGATTGCCTGACCCAGCCCTCCGCGTCACTCGCCCAATGGTAGTGGCTGCGCAACACGTATTCGCGTGTGTCAAGCGGCGTCCTGTCGTAGGAGTAGGCGTACTCGTATTTTTTCACGGGGTCCCACTCGTTGTCGTCTATGTTCCATTTGAGCAGAACCTCTGTCAAGAGTCTGCCGTTGGCGTCGTACGAGTATGTTGTCCTTGTGTGGAATCCGTTGCGGTCGTGCGCTGTTTTTTGAATCAGCCTTCCTGCTGTGCCGTGGGAGTAATCTGTCCTCTCCTCCATGACCCATGCCTCGGCTTTCGTGTCGAATGTGTAATTAGTCTCGGACGACACGTCTCCGCGGCTGTCAAGGGTGGTGCTTATGCGTATGTGCGCAGGCTCTGAGCCTATCCGATATATGTCCTCAATCAATGTCTTGCCCTCCCGTGTGAATACAGATCGGGATATGACAGCCCCCTCCGCGTCGCGGCAGACGACGCTGTCCGGCCCCGCGATCATTTGTGCGAACAATGGGAGGCTCGTGAATGAGATTAACGTGGAGAGAAATATGATTTTGATTGACGACATGCTATGGAATAGGAGTTTTCTTTTGGTAAAAATGATTACTCAAATTTAAAGAACCTTTTCGGGCAAAGCAAGCGCGGACGGCCAAATGAGCCTAAAAAAGAGACTCCAGCCCGAGTCCCGCACCCCGGGTGCCGTTTATGCCCCGCCAAGGTTTAAATCTTGCGCTATTTTTGATTTGTCTATATTAGGAATAAGAAGTATATTTGTATACAATGAAGAAGACTTGGAATATAGAACCGCGGCCCAAGCGCGAAGAGGTGGAACATCTGTCCCGCCTGACGGGCTTGTCTTTCGTTACTTCCAGTCTTCTGATACAGAGAGGCGTGCGCACGCCCGAGGATGTCGAGATCTTTCTCCATCCCTCGCTCAATCAGCTCCACGACCCCTATCTGATGCTGGACATGGACAAGGCCGTGGCGCGCATCCGCAGAGCCATTGATTCGGGTGAGAAAATCCTGGTCTATGGCGATTATGACGTGGATGGCACCACCGCTGTAGCCTTGGTCTATAAGGCGTTGCGCCACATAGAGGGCGATGACGCGCGGCTCGGGTTCTATATCCCCGACAGGTTTAACGAGGGCTACGGCATCTCGCGTCAGGGCGTTGAGTTCGCTCGTGATGGCGGCTATTCGTTGACCATTGCGCTCGACTGCGGAATTAAAGCGGTCGACATGATGCGCGAGGCTAAGGCCTCGGGGCTTGATTTCATCATCTGCGACCATCATGTGGCCGGAGACCAGATTCCGGACGTCGTGGCGTGCCTCGACCCCAAGCGGCCCGGCTGCCCTTATCCCGACAAGAATCTTTCGGGCTGTGGAGTGGGCTATAAGCTGATGGAGGCTCTCTACATGAGCTTGGGGCTTGACCTCGGTCTCCTCACGCAATATTTGGATATGCTTGTCGTTAGCATAGCGTCAGACATTGTCCCGATGGTTGGTGAGAACAGGGTCTTCGCCCGCTTCGGCATTGAGCGTCTCAACACGCGCCCAAGCGTAGGCCTCAAGTCCATAATGGATGTCTCTGGCGTTGTGGCGGGTCATGCCACTGTGGCTGACATAGTCTTCAAGATAGGCCCGCGCATTAACGCCGCAGGTCGCATGAAAAGCGGTGGCGACGCCGTTAGGCTGCTCATATCGACAGACAAGGCCGAGGCCGACGCCATCAGCCGAGCCATCGATGACAGTAATGATGAGCGCAAGGACCTTGACCGCGAGATTACACGCGAGGCGATGGACATGATCGACTCAAGCGACGAGATGAGGGACGCGAACTCCATTGTCCTCTATCGCCCGGCTTGGAACAAGGGTGTCATCGGCATTGTGGCCTCCCGACTCAGTGAGGCGTTCCTCCGCCCGGCGGTCATCCTCACAAGGTCTAAGACTGACCCCGACATGGCCACTGGCAGCGCACGCTCAGTCGAGGGCTTCGATCTCTACAGGGCCATCGAGTCCTGCTCCGAGGTGATTGAGGATTTCGGTGGCCACACCTATGCCGCCGGCCTCACTCTCAAGGTGGCTAACGTCCAGGCTTTCAGGCGTAAATTCGGCAGATATGTCGATGCCAATATGCCGCTTGAGGCCCCTAAGCACCAGATTGACGTGGACCTTGAGATTCGCCTTGCGGACATCAACCGCTCCCTTGTGGCCGAGCTTGAGCTCATGGAGCCTTTCGGCCCTGGAAACAGAAGACCCGTCTTCGTGACGCGCGACGTCTATGACTATAGCACCTCTAAGGTTTTCGGCCACGCTCGTCAGCATCTCAAACTCGATATGATTGAATCGGATGGCCGTGCCGTGCGCTCGGGCGTCGGGTTCGGATTGGGTGACCTATATAGAATGATAGATGGCGACAAGAGTTTCGACGTGTGCTTCACCGTCGACCGCAATATATACCGCGGGCGCTCTGTCGTCCAACTGATGATAAAAGACTTACACACGCAGTAATGTTTAGCAAAGAGACTTACACAAGCCGCAGGGATCGCCTGGCAGCCATGATGCCGGACAGCCTCCTGCTCTTCGTCGGCAATGACGACGCAGCGTTCAACTATCGTGACAACCAGTACCGTTTCCGTCAGGATAGCACTTTCCTCTACCTCTTCGGGCTCGATACTCCAGGCTTGGCGGCCACCATCGACACCGCCACAGGCGAGACGGTCATCTTTGCCGATGAGCTCAGCATGGATGACATTGTCTGGACTGGCCCCATGCCTTCTGTGGCCGATCGCGCTGCCGAGGTGGGCGTCCGCAGCACCAAGCCGTGCGCCGCTCTGCCCGAGATGATGAGCCGTGCCGTCGCCTCTGGCCGCAAGGTCCATTATGTCCCGCCCTACCGTGGCGAGACCACCATCCGCATTGGTGAGCTGCTCTCCATGACGCCCGCGCAGGTCGTGGCCAACCGTTCCGCCGAGCTGGTCAAGGCTCTTGTCAAACTGCGCTCTGTCAAGGAGGCTTGCGAGATTGAGGACATCGATCGTCAGATGGCCTTCGGATATAATATGCACACCGCGGCCATGCGTATGGCTTTCGAGGGCTACACTGAGAATGACGTCATGGCGCAATTGGACAAAGAGGCTCTGCTCGGCGGTGGCCCCATCTCTTTCCCCAGCATATGCACCGTCCATGGCGAGACCCTTCACAACCATGGCTACATACATCGCCTTGAGGCCGGCCAGCTCCTGCTTGTCGATGCCGGTTGCGAGAGCGCAAACCATTATGCGACAGATAACACGCGCACCACGCCTGTGGGTGGCCGTTTCTCCGCCCGTCAAAAGGAGGTCTATCAGATTGTCCTTGCGGCTAATGACGCTGTGGCAGCCGCCTCTAAGCCCGGCGTGTTCTACAAGGATATGCACCTCTTGGCCTGCCGCACCATTGTGGAGGGCCTCAAAGGCATTGGCCTCATGAAGGGTGACACTGATGAGGCTGTCGCCGCAGGTGCTCACGCCATGTTCATGCCCCACGGCATCGGCCACATGATGGGTCTCGATGTCCACGACATGGAGAGTTATGGTGAGGACTTTGTCGGCTATGACGATGAGGTGAGCCGCAGCAGTCAATTCGGCCTCTCTGCCCTCCGTTTGGCACGCCGCCTCCAGCCCGGCTTCTGCGTGACCGACGAGCCCGGCATCTATTTCATCCCCGAACTCATCGACCGCTGGGCAGCCGCTCACACTCACGATGATTTCATCAACTTCTCAAGGCTTGAGTCCTATAAGGATTTCGGTGGCATTAGGATTGAGGACGATCTCCTCATCACTGAGGATGGTTGCCGACTCCTTGGCGACAAGCGACTCCCCTCAACTGTCGAGGAGGTCGAGGCCGAGGCCCGCAAAGGCTCGAACCCCGTGAGGGGCGAGGAGAGGCGCGACCGCTTCACCCTCGACGCCTAAAGTCCTCCCTTCTCCCCCACTCCACTTATGTTGAACTAATTAACTCACAATGAGAGTAGCCATAATAGATATCGGAACCAACACCATCAACCTCCTTGTGGCGGATACGCGTCCCGACGGCTCATACAATATCATCAGCAGCACCAAAGTGACGGCGCGCCTCGGAAAGGGCGGCATCAATGAGGGCGTCATAACTCCCGAGGCCATGAAACGTGGCCTCGATGCCATTGACGTTCATATGCGGACTCTCGCATCGCTCGGCAAGGTGGACAAGATCGTGGCCATCGGAACCTCAGCCATGCGCTGCGCCGCCAATGCGGACGAGTTCTCTAAGGCTGTTGAGGATAAGTACGGCTTCGGCATCCACGTCATCACAGGCGCCGAGGAGGCTCAGATGATTTTCGATGGCGTCAAGCAGGTCATGCCACTCGGACGTGAGCGTGTCCTGATTCTCGATATCGGTGGCGGCAGTTGCGAGTTTGTCATTGCCAATAAGGACGGCGTGGCCTGGGCTCACAGCTATGAGCTCGGCATGGCACGAATTTTGGATAAGTTCAACCCGTCCAATCCCATCACGCATAAGGAGATTATGGCCATCGAGGCCTACATCCGCCAAGGGTTGTCGCAAGAAGGCGCAAGTCTCTATGACGCCATCCGCAGTTTCCCGGCGACGACGCTTGTGGGCACCTCGGGCTCATTTGACACGGTGGCGGCTCTCGTGGCCGACCGAAACCACCCTCTGCTCAATGTCGCGCTCTCCACTTCCTACGAAATCCCCATGCCGAGTTTCGAGGAGGTTTTCCGCAAGCTCATCAACTCGACGGCCGAGCAGCGCATGGCCATGGGGCACATGGACCAGTCGCGCATCGACCTCATTGTGCCGGGAGCCATCTTCATCAACTTCGTGCTGACCGAGATGAGGATAGAGCGTCTCTACCAATGTGGCTTCGCTCTTAAGCAAGGTGCTATCTACCAATTGGCTAATAATTAATCTAAGGTAACCAATATGGCAAAAATATTAGTTATTGACGACCAACGGAGCATCCGTTCCACGCTCAAGGATATCCTCGAAATGGAGGGTAACACTGTCGTCCTTGCCGAGGATGGCGTGCAGGGCGTGGCGGCTTTCAACTCCGACACCTTCGACGTCGTGTTGACTGACATCAAGATGCCCAACATGGACGGCATGGAGGTGCTGGATAAGATTATGGAGGTGAGGCCGGACTGCCCCGTCGTCATGATTTCAGGCCATGGTGACATTGACACGGCTGTTGAGAGCATCAAGAAGGGCGCGTATGACTTCATCCAGAAGCCGCTCGACTTGAACCGTCTCCTCATTACCATCAAGAACGCCGTGGAGAAAGGTGCCTTAGTCGTTGATAACAAGGCTCTCAAGAAGAAGATAGAGCATAAGTATGACATGATTGGCGACTCGGAGCCTATGCGTAAGGTGCGAGACATGATTGGCCGTGTGGCTGCCACTGACGCCCGCGTGCTCATCATGGGAGGCAACGGAACAGGCAAGGAGCTTGTGGCCCGCGCTCTCCATAATAACAGCCGACGCGCCAAAGCCCCGTTCGTCGAGGTCAACTGCGCCGCCATCCCAGGCGAGCTGATTGAGAGTGAGCTCTTCGGTCATGAGAAGGGCTCTTTCACCTCGGCCGTTAAGCAACGCATCGGCAAATTTGAGCAAGCCGAGGGCGGAACGCTCTTCCTTGATGAGATTGGCGACATGAGTCTCGCCGCTCAAGCCAAGGTGTTGCGCGCATTGCAAGAGAATACCATCACGCGTGTGGGTGGAGATAAGGATATTAAGGTGGATGTCAGGGTCTTGGCGGCGACTAACAAAAATCTCGCCGAGGAGATTAAGGCCGGCAATTTCCGCGAGGATCTTTATCATCGCCTCAGTGTCATCATTATCAATGTGCCGTCTCTCAATGAGAGGGTTGACGACATCCCCATGCTCGCCAACTATTTCCTTGAGTCTGTCTCGCAAGAGCTCGGTGTGGCCAAGAAAGGCATTTCTGATGACGCCATCGAGGCTCTCAAGAAGATAAACTGGACCGGCAACATCCGCGAGTTCCGCAATGTCATTGAGAGGCTGACCATCCTTTCGGCTGCTGACATCACGGCTAAGGATGTCACTGACTACGCAAGGCCTATCGCCTGACGATTAAGAGTCTCGCGCGCCCGTGCCAAAAAAATTAGCCTTAAATTGTTAGGGCGTATTGTCCATTTTGATAACTTTAGGGCTCAAAAGTTAAAGATGTCCCGCATCAGTCAGCAGACATTCACATATAGCTTGGGAGAACCAGGCACCGCTGTGGCTCATTACACGGTGGATGGCATAGAGTCTGAGTTCGAGCTCAGCAACGTGTGCAATCCACTCGGTGATATGTTGTGCGCCGTGGCGTCTATGCTGACCAACCCTTCACAACTGTGGGAGGGCAGTAACACTGCGGCTTTCACTTGGTACTCTGAGAGTGAGAGCTATAACTGGACTCTCAATGTGGCTCAAGACGGCCTGATGACCATCCGCGTCACCCAGTCCTGCGAGTTCTTTGGCGATGACGAGGTTGAGATTGCGAACGGCGAGTGCGACTTGACGGATTTTGTGAATTGCCTTGTCTTGGGTCTTGACTCTTTCATCAAGCAGGTCGGGCTCCTCAATTATAACCAGCAGTGGCAGACGGGTGAGTTCCCTCTGACCTATTTCCTGATTCTCAAGAGGCACCTCATTGAGCGTGGCTTGTGGAATGAAGAGGCTAAGGCTGGTGACGGAGTGCTTGACGCCGAGGTATCCATGCTCCTAAGTTGAATTTTTTAGTTCTCCTCTTTTTACTTTAATTGTTGTGACGAACTACGAGAAGATGATTTCAGGCCAAAAATACAGCCTGAAAGATGATGAGTTGCGCGGCATGCTTAACAGGGCCAAAGCGGCAAGTCATGAATATAATAACCTTCATCCCTCTGACATTGAGGGACGTGAGGCTGTCATCCGCCGTTTCATAGGCAAGATTGGGCAACGCTTTCTGATTGAGCAGCCCTTCTATGCTGACTACGGCTGCAACACTACTATTGGCGAGGATTTCTTCTCCAATTACAACCTCGTCATTATGGACTCCGCCCCCATCACCATCGGCCATAATGTTTTCATTGGCCCGAACGTGGGACTCTACACCCCTTGCCATCCCCTTGAGCCCGAGGAGCGTAACGACGCCATTGAGTGGGCTGAACCCATCACCATCGGCAATAATGTGTGGATTGGTGGCGGCGTGACTGTCTGCCCTGGTGTGACTATCGGTGACAATTGTGTCATTGGAGCCGGCAGTGTGGTTGTTAAGGATATCCCCGCCAATTCGGTGGCCGTCGGCAACCCCGCGCATGTCGTCAAAACCATTGACGTGAAAAAATAGCTTGGACGCCAAGTCCTGAAAGCGAATAAAAACACAAGCGCCACGCGACCAGAACTTTATGGTTGCGTGGCGTTTCTCTTTTCTTACCATCTGCTCTTTGAAGCCACGGCAGCCCGAAAGGCGACGGTTATGGTCATCACAGGGTAGATGATCTCAAGCGGAATCGCTAACCAAAGTCTCCCGAGTCCACGTGAGTCTTCCCGAAACCACAGCCATGCGCCGCAAGCCGTGGCATCTACTGCCAATTTGGCGCAAAAAACCAAGCCTGCCCCACCCCATGTCATTGCGCCAAGTGCGGCACCAACGATGGCAACAGGCCATGCCATGACGGCCACAAAAACAATCAATGCCAATATGATGACATTGGGCGACCTGAAGCCGCCCGCTTTTGCGAGCCACCTCGTTCGCTGTCGCAAATAGGCTGAGATTGTGGCAGGTGCCGATGTCGAGACCATGGCGTCTCTTCCGCAGATATATCTCACCTCGCTGCCTTTTTTTGCTGCGTGTTCCAAGAGGAACATGTCGTCTCCCGAGGCGTACTCCTTTTTGGCGTCATGCTCCATGAAAAGCGAACGTGCGAACGCCATGCCAGCCCCGTTGGCCATTGAGGGACGCCCCATGATGGCGGTGCCGGCTGTGACCACCTGCAGACATCCAAACTCAATCTCCTCCAACTGCCCCAATAATCCTCCGTCTCCAATCATTTCGACGGGCAATAGGAGCATATAATTTTCAGTCTTGCAGCGGAATATCTCATTACGCACCGTGTCGGCGAATTTTTTGCTTACTCGGCAGTCCGCGTCTATAGTCACTATCGCCTCTGTCTCTGCCGCCTCGACTCCCATTCTCTGAGCATGCTTTTTCCCTTTGGGGCCGCTGTTCTCTTTGAGAGATAATCTCGTGTCTGTTGCCACGGCATCCCTTAGCGCAGTGAGCGACGCCTCGCTAACATGGTCTGCCACTATTATGACTCTGTCCTCCTCTCCTAAAGTGGAAGTAATTGTTGACAAGTTGTTGGCGCACGTGCGAGCGTCAGCGTCTGCCACGCATATCACTATTGTGATGGGAGGTTGTCCGCTGTTTTCGTCATCTTTGTCCCACCTCCTTTGCGCACTTCGCAAATGCCGCATAAATAGGCCGGCGCAGAGGACCACGGCCACGGCGTATGGCGCTATGGTCAATAGGATGAAGGGCAAGAGGTTCATTTTCGAGGGGGCTTTTTCATACTAAGATATTTCTTTTCTCCGACATTTTGGGGTGTCTTTGCCTTGCGTGTTAATTGTGATGTGTTGGCAAAGGTTTGATTTTTAGATTAATAGATGCCGTTACTCGCTTCTCGGTAAGCTATCGTCAGTTGTTATCAACAGCGGTTGTCAGCAATTTCTTGCCCGTCCTGCTCTGGCTTTACTTATGACGTTGATTTACACGCAATTATTATGCGCAAAAGTTATCAACACGTGTTAGTAGCCGATTGTTCATAATTCGTGGAACATGCGAAATGTGCCTAATGGTGCGGTATAAGTATTTGATATTTAATATTAAATGCGCCGCCCGTCGCCTTTTTGCCCTCGTGGAACATTATTGCCGTATTGCATGAAAAGTGTATCTTTGTGCTTATCAAATAAGACGATAAAAGTATCTAAATCGATAATAATGGCAAGAGTCATTTCAATAGCCAACCAGAAGGGCGGCGTGGGCAAGACAACCACAGCCATCAACCTCGGAGCCAGCCTCGCAGTTCTCGAGAAGAAAGTTCTCATCATCGATGCCGACGCGCAGGCCAATTCGACATCTGGCCTCGGCTTCGATGTCAGGGAGATGAAGACCACCATCTATGAGTGCATGGTCAATGATGTCGACCCCAAGACCGCCGTGCTCAAGTGCGAGATTGACAATCTCTACATCCTCCCCTCTCATATCGACCTCGTCGGCGCCGAGATTGAAATGCTCAACATGAGCGACCGCGAGAAGACCATGAAGCGAATGGTCGACAAGCTCCGTGACGATTTCGACTACATCTTTATCGATTGCAGCCCCTCACTCGGACTTATTACCGTCAACGCGCTCACTGCGTCCGACTCCATAATTATCCCTGTCCAGTGCGAGTATTTCGCACTCGAGGGTCTCGGCAAGCTCCTCAACACCATTAAGATTATCCAGAAGAGGCTCAACCCGCAGCTTGAGATTGAGGGCTTCCTCCTCACCATGTATGACTCGCGCACCACTCTCTCAAACCAGGTGCTCGACGAGGTCAAGCGCCACTTCCAGGACATGGTGTTCAACACTCTCATTGCCCGCAACGTGCGTCTCTCCGAGGCTCCAAGCCACGGTCAGGCTGCCATCAGCTATGACGCGGCCAGCAAGGGCGCCCAGAATTACCTCAACCTGGCCCGTGAGCTCCTTGACCGCAATGCCGCCAAGGCGAAGTAACCCCCTACCCCACTCCACTTTTTAAAAGACTAAAACCACAAAATGGCAAAAATGAACGGACTGGGTCACGGACTGGGCAAGGGCCTCGGCGCCCTCCTCGGTGACGAGGCTGTGGAGAAAGCTCCGCAGACCGCCGCAGCCGTGGATCAGATCGACCTCGACCTTATTGACGTTAACCCTTGGCAACCCCGTACGGAGTTCAAGGAGGAGGAACTTGAGGAACTGGCTACCTCCATCCTCAACTATGGCATTGTAACCCCACTCACCCTCCGCAAGAATGGTGACGGAGGCCGCTATCAGATTGTGGCAGGCGAGAGGCGTTTCCGCGCCGCTAAGCTCGCTGGCCTCAAGGCTGTCCCCGCCTATATCCGTGAGGTCGATGACGACAAGATGCTCGCTGTCGCCCTCATTGAGAATATTCAGCGTCAGGATCTTAACCCCATAGAGGAGGCCCTCAGCTATCAGAGGCTCATCTCGGAGTGTAACCTGACGCAGGAGACCCTCGCCGACCAGGTGGGCAAGAAGCGTTCCACTGTCACCAACTACCTCCGACTGCTCAAACTGCCCGAGGATATCCAGAATGGTCTCCGCGACAAGCTCATCAGCATGGGCCACGCGCGCGCCATCATGGGCGTAGAGGACGAGGACACGCAGCTCATGCTCTTCCGCGAGACTGTCGAGCAGGGCTATTCAGTCCGCAGGATCGAGGAGATGGTCCGTGAGTATAACGACCCGAACTACCATCCCGGTGATCAGGAGCAGGAGGACGAGAACAACAAAAAGACCTCGACGAAGACCAAGACGCAGACTCCCGAGGAGTATAAGGCTCTCGGCGCGCAGCTCTCAACCTATTTTGGCACCAAGGTCAGCCTCGCCTGCAATGACAAGGGCAAGGGCAAGATAACCATTCCCTTCGCCACGGCCGAGGAGCTCGAGAAGATCATGGAAATTCTCGATACGGCCCGGCAGAGATAAAATCAAACGATGCCAAAGATTCTTAGCACCGTAGCGCAATTCATGACGCTCTTCCTCCTGGCTTTCATCGCCGGGCGGGGGGGCGTCTCGGCGCAAGATGTGGGCGACCCTAATATAATTGAGGTGTCCGACTCCTCTGTCATCGTGACGACGGACGCCGAGCTTGATGGTGTGCCTGCCCAACTTGTCGTCCTGTCAGACACCCTTGTGCTTATCAAAGGCGAGACTGTCAGACTCATCCCCTCGGTCCATGTCGGCTCGCTCGGCCATTCCCCCCACACGGCCACAATGTATGCGGCCATTCTCCCGGGACTTGGCCAGATTTATAACAAGAAATATTGGAAGCTGCCCATCCTCTATGGTGGAGCAGCGGCTCTCGGCTACGCCATCCATTTCAACAATAAGTACCTGAAGCGTTATAGTAACGCGTATCGCGACTTCCTCTTGGGCGACCCTAACAACAAGAGCTACATGTATTTCGTGGAGCGCGCCCATCTGACTGAGGAGCAGGTGAATGGCACCTATAAGTCATGGTTCCAAAGCTCGCTCAAACGCAAGAAGGATTACTACCGTCGATATCGCGACCTCTCCATCTTCGGCATGGTGGGTCTCTATGTGGTGCAGATTGTTGACGCATGCGTTGATGCCCATTTCTTCAATTTCGACGTGTCGGACGATTTGGCAATCAACTGGTCGCCAGCTCTCAGCACTCAGGAGGGCATAGGCGCGAGAGTGGCCTTTACTTTCTGACGACTTCAGCCCTTTTCTCCCTTTCAGACAATGGTAAAAGTTGACATTCTGCCCACGGCTCAGGCTGCCGAGGGCTACGATTTCTCGGCCTCTGTGGCTGTGGCCATTGATGTGCTCCGTGCCACGAGTGTCATCTCCATGGCGGTCAATAATGGCGCCGCCAATGTCATTCCGGTCTTGACTCCCGAAGAGGGGTTCGCCATGGCCGAGAGGTTGGGCCGGGACAATGTGATTCTTGGCGGCGAGCGCAATGCGGACCGCATCCCGGGTTTTGATCTCGGCAACTCGCCTCAGGATTATACGCCCGCTGTGGTCTCGGGCAAATCTGTCATCATCACCACGACTAATGGCACTGTGGCTCTGCGCAATGCGTCTCAGGCTCTCCGCCTTTTCGCGGCCTCTCTGCTCAATTTGGATGCCGTGGCTAAAGCTGCCTTGTCGGCAGCTAAAGAGTGCCATGCGGACAAGATTGTGTTCGTCTGCTCGGGCAACTATGGCAAGCTGACTCTTGAGGACTGCGTCTGCGCCGCCTGGATGGTTGATTGCGTCATGGAACGCGAGGATGTCTCCCTTGTGTCGGACAGTGCCGTGGCCATACATCTTCTGCGTGGAGAGGGTAGGGGAGACAAGTCCATCATCTCTCGCTCTGCCCATTTGGCGAAGCTCCTCGCAAAGGGCTATGCGGCGGATGTTGAGGTCTGCCTTGGGAAAATCAATGAATTTTCCGCGGTTCCAATGGCAGATTCTAACGGTTTTTTGACTTTGGCTTGATTTTTGCCCAGCCATGCCGCGGCGGCTTAGTTCAGTGAAACGCCACGTGGCTTGTCGCTAAGCAAAATTTTTCTTAATATTGTATTGGAGTCTCCTTTCGGCTCCACTCTAAAACTCAAGCACTCTACCTTCATGGCCATCAGTCAAAGTATGCAGCTTAAGCTGCAGCAGAAACTATCCCCGATGCAAATTCAGCTCGTCAAGTTGTTGGAGATCCCGACAGCGCAGATGGAGCAGCGGATAAAAGAGGAAGTTGAAGCCAATCCTGTACTTGAAATTGATGAGGAGGCTACAAGAAGAAAGGAAGAGGAGATGCCTCCCGAGCCCCAAATAAACGCGGCCAAGGATCAGGAGCCGCAAGATGGGACCGTTGACGGCTACCTGCTCAATGAGGACATCCCCGCATATAAACTCCAAGCAAATAATTATTCTGACGACGACAAACGCGAAAACGTCCCCTATTCCGAGGCCTCGTCTTTCTATGAGCACCTTGAGGAACAGGTAGGCCTTTGCGATTTCGATGAGCGTCAGACTCAAATTGCCAAATATGTCATTGGCAATATCGATGAGGACGGCTATCTCCGCCGCGATGTGGAGAACATTGCCGATGACATCTCTTTCGCCCTCAATGAGGATGTGTCCGATGACGAGGTGCGCAATGTCCTGACCGCAGTCCAACAGATGGACCCGGCTGGCGTGGGCGCGAGAGACCTCCGCGAGTGCCTGCTTCTGCAGCTCCGCAAGGCGCGGAAGCCGACACAGGATGTGACTAACGCCATCAATGTGATAGACCTTTGTTTTGAGGACTTCTCAAAGCATCACTATGACAAGGTGACGCGCCGTCTCCAAATATCCGACGACGACCTGAAAGCCGCCATCGATGTCATCCTTCACCTCAACCCTAAGCCCGGCAGCGCCTACAGCGGGGGGGCGGCAAGACAGGCGCAGCACGTCATGCCCGATTTCATTGTCGAGTATGACAATGGCGTGTTGAGTTTCCACCTCTCAAGGCGTGGCGAGCCTGAGCTCAAAGTCTCCGACTCCTATTCGACCATGCTGCGCGAGTATGCCAACAACAAGGACAACCTGAGTCGTGAGCAACGTGACGCGGCAACATTCGTGCGCGACAAGATTAAGTCCGCCCAATGGTTCATTGACGCCGTCAAACAGAGGCGCAACACCCTGTCGCTCGTCATGCAGGCCATTATGGATTATCAAGGCGACTATTTCCTCGATGGCGACGAGACGAAGCTCAAACCCATGGTTCTCAAAGATATCGCTGATCGCACAGGCCTCGATGTCTCCACTATATCGCGAGTCTCAAACAGCAAATACGCCCAAACTCCCTTCGGCATCTATCCTCTGAAATATTTCTTTTCCGAGGCCGTCCAAAATGCCGATGGCGATGACGTCTCCACCCGCGAGGTCAAGAGCATCTTGCGAGATGCCGTTGATGCTGAGGACAAGTCCGCCCCGCTCACTGACGAGAAACTGGTTGAGATTTTGGCCCAGAAAAACTATCAGATTGCAAGGCGCACTGTGGCCAAATACCGAGAGCAGCTTGGCATTCCTGTCGCACGTCTGCGCAAAGCACTTTAGAACAGGTCGTAGACATACAATTCGTTTGTAAAAGAAATAGTTATGCGTTTAGCTGACGTATTATCCCGAATCGTGACAATCTTGTTGCACCCGCTGCTCATGCCGCTCTACTGCTCGCTGCTGGTGCTCTACAGCCCCACGCCTTATTCCAATATGTCGTTGGTGCTCAACATTCAGACCATGGTGTTGGTCGGTCTCTTCGCCTGTCTCATCCCCTTGGCTGCCATCGGAGTGTTCATCCGCTCGGGACGTGTCTCGGATCTTGAGATGCCCTCCGCCCGTGAGAGGGTCGAGCCGCTTCTTTGCTCGGCTCTTGTCATCGGCTGTTCCCTGGCTTTCCTCATCAGCAGGGTGCCGAGGCCAGTGGCAGGCATGCTCTGCGGAGAGTCAATCGTTCTCTTCGTAGCGGCTTTCTGCTCTTTCTTCTGGAAGATAAGTCTCCACGCCATCGGGTCGGGAGCTTTCCTCTCTTTCGTCTCGGTCTTGGGAATCTGCTATCATCAGGATTTCTTAAACATAGTGGCCGTCGCTTTTGTGGCGGCGGGCTTGACTGGCTGGACGAGGCTCTATGAGGAGGCGCACACCCCGCTCCAACTTTTCGCAGGCTATATGCTTGGCGTCGCCGTCATGGGCGTTGTGATGAACTTTGTCATGATGAGGCCCATTTTCTGAGAAGTAAAGTCTTGTAGCCATGTCAAATGTCTCAACCTCAATAGATTCTGTTTCAAAACTCGCCATAATTGTCGCGGGTGGCAGTGGCTCGCGCATGAGGTCGGCCATCCCTAAGCAATTCCTGCCTTTGGCCGGGTCGCCTGTGCTTTTCAGAACCATCAGGGCCTTTGGCGCGGTGCCGGGCATGCGTGTGGTGCTTGTCTTGCCCGAGTCGCAGATGTCCACATGGCGTGAGTTGTGTCAATCTGAGGAACTCGGTGTGGATGTCGAGGTGGCTTTTGGTGGCAGGACTCGCCACGAGAGTGTCTCCAATGGCTTGGCTTTGTGGCGAGGTGAAACCCTTGTGGGTGTGCATGATGGAGTCCGCCCGCTTGTGACGCCCGATTTCATCAAGTCTGTTTATGCTGAGGCTCTTAGCCATGGCTCAGCCATCCCTGTTCTCCCATCTGTCGAGTCGGTGCGAATTGTCGATGCCGCGGGCGGCAGTCACGCTGTGGATCGCTCCACCGTCATGATGGTGCAGACGCCTCAGGTCTTCTCTTCGCAAATCCTGTGCGACGCCTATCGCCAACCATACTCCCCCCTTTTCACTGACGATGCCAGCGTGGTGGAGAGCAATGGTGTGGCTGTGTCGCTATGCACGGGCATGGTCGGCAACATAAAACTGACTACGCCCGAGGACATGCAGTCGGCTGAGGCTATCCTCGCTCGATGCTGATAATCAGCTCTCTTATTGTATCATAACGTTATATATCATCAAAAATATCTTTAGGCCGTCCGCCATATGTCTATGTTAATACAATAATAAGTATATTTGCGTACATATGGCGTGGTTCTCCCGAGAGATAGAATGTTGAGAACAGCGTCGGGCGCATCGTGGTAACAACGTTTATACCCTCTCTGATGCGCTGCTCTTAAACTCCTAATAATGATTACCGATCATCACAAGACGGCCATCTGGACTGCCGAACGAGAGATAAGCTACAGCGAGATGCTTTCGCGTATCTCCGATTTCGCTTCTATCTGCCATTTCGAGAGGCAAAGCCGTGTCGTCATATTTTCAGAGAATCGTCCAGCTTTCGCCTACGCTCTCTTTGCCACTTGGGTAAATAGGGGCGTGGCGGTGCCTGTCGACTGCTCTTCCTCGGCCGCCGAGTTGGCCTATGTGCTTAAGGATTGCACTCCTACTACCATTTGGACTTCAGAGAAGTGCGAGGCGGTGGCTCGTGAGGCTGTCGAAAAGGCAGGTGGAAATCAGCAGGTTATCGTCATGAACTCCGACATGGAGAACGCTCCGACGAACTCTGCCCCCGCGCATATCGACTATGACCTCAATGACACTTGTGTCATCATCTACACAAGCGGAACCACCGGCAGCCCTAAGGGCGTAATGCTCTCGTTTGAGAATTTCTATTTCAACATAGACGCTGTCAGCAAAGGTGTGCCCATCTTTACTCCAGATGTCCGCACCATGGTCTTGCTGCCGTGCCACCACATACTTCCACTCATAGCAACGCTCGTGGCACCCTTTGTCACCGGCGGCAGTGTGGCATTCTGCCCCAGCATGAGTGCGCCCGATCTCATGAAGACGCTCGCCGATGGCAAGGTCGGCATCATCATTGGCGTCCCTCGTCTCTGGGCAATGCTTACCAAAGGCATCTGCGGAAAGATTAACGCCAAGTGGTACACCCGAGCCCTCTATAAACTGTGTGACAAAGTCGGCAGCCGCACACTCTCTCGCCTCGTCTTCAGCTCCATCCGCAAGATGATGGGCGGCAAGATGAAGTATTTTGTCTCAGGTGGCGCAGCTCTTGACCCTGCTGTGGCTCAGAAGATGAAGACGCTCGGCCTCGATGTCCTTGAGGGCTACGGAATGACTGAGTGCGCCCCGATGATTGCTTTCACGCGCCCCGATGACATTAAGCCTGGTGCCTCAGGTCAGCCTGTCCCGGGTTGTAAGGTCGAGATTCGCGATGGCGAGATTGTGGCTTGCGGCAAGAATATCATGCAAGGTTACTACGGCCGCCCCGAGGAGACTGCGCAGGTGGTCCGTGATGGCTGGATCTACACAGGCGACCTGGGCTATATTGATGACAATGGCCGAGTTGTTGTAACAGGCCGACGCAAAGAGATTATTGTCCTCTCCAACGGCAAGAACGTCAACCCCACAGAGATTGAGCAGCATCTCGAACTCTTCCAGGATATTGTCAAGGAGGCCGCCGTCACTGAGAAGGATGACGCCCTCGTGGCCATAATTGTCCCGACTCAAGCTCTCGCCAACTCAATGTCCGATGCCGAGATTGAGCAGAAGGTCAAGTGGGACGTGCTTGAAAAGTATAATGCTGACGCCGCCGCATATAAGAAGATTTTCAATGTCAAAATCTATCGTGGCGACATCCCGCGCACGCGTCTCGATAAGATTCAACGTTTCAAGCTCAAGAGCCTTTTGGTTGACGATGCCGTTGCCGCAGCGCAGCCCGAGGTGGCTGACGAGGCCATGAGCGACGAGTACAAGATCATAAAGAAGTACATTGAGACTGAGAAGGTCTGTAAAGTCAAGCCCGACAGCCATATCGAGCTCGACCTCGCTTTCGACTCCCTCGATAAGGTCGGCCTTCAGGTCTTCATCAACTCAAGTTTCGGTCTCGAAGTCACTACCGATCAGCTTTCCGCCTTCAAGAGTGTCAGCGAGATGGCCGACTATGTTGCCGAGTCTAAGACCAAGATGCAGGTGGAGAAGATTGACTGGAAGAAGATCCTCCGCGAGCACACTACTCTCAAACTGCCGCAGACTTGGTTCACAGGCCGACTCTTCATCCTCCTCTCGCAGCCTTTCTTCAAGCTTTATTTCAAGCTGAAGGGCAAGGGTGCTGAGCAAATCCCCGACGGCCCTGTCATCATTGCGCCCAATCACCAGAGTTTCCTTGACGGTCTCTTCGTCATGTCGTTCCTCAAATATCGCGACATCAAGAACACCTATTTCTACGCCAAGGAGCAGCACATCCGTCAACCCTTCGTCAAGTTCATGGCCGCCACGCACAATGTCATTGTCATGGACATGAGCAACCTCAAGGAGTCTATCCAGAAAATGGGCGAGGCTCTCAAGAAGAAGAAGAACATCATCATCTTCCCCGAGGGCACGCGAACCACTGACGGTAAACTCGGTGAGTTCAAAAAGACTTTCGCCATCCTCAGCAAGGAGCTTAACGTCCCCGTGGTGCCTGTCTCAATAAAAGGTGCATTCCAGGCAATGCCTAAGGGTAGCAAAATCCCCCGTCCGCACAGAGTGCAAGTTGAGTTCCTGCCGCCTGTTTACCCCAAGAGCTCAACTGAGAGCTATGAGAGCCTGACGAAGGAGGTCTATGACTCAATCAAGCAAAATCAAGAGGAGGCTGTAGTCGGCTAACATGCGCGACTCTGCACCTCGATAAACGTAAAAAGACCAAGCCCGGGAGTGGATATCCATTCCCGGGCTTGGTCTTTATTATGATAGAAATCTTTTTCAGAAGAAAATCAACTCGCCTATGTTATACCCGTAGCGGGAGGTGATGTTCAGCAGGGCCTCCGTCCTATACGCATATTGAAAGCAGTAGCGAGTCTCAATGTAGATGTCAGTCCCGTCTACTTGATAGAGGTCGCTGTCCACCTTTGTCACCTTGACGTCATAACGTCCTGTGTTAAGCTCAGTCTTTATTAGGATTATCTTCACATCGTCAACCACCGTGCCATTTCTCTTGATGGCCTTAGCGCCATCCTTAATCTCCTGTCCTTCATAGACCGCTGCCACATTATAGGTGCTGCTTCCCGACTTTTCTGTCGAGAAAGATGTGAAGAGTAAGAGAGCCGTTAATCCGCATATGGCGGTTCGCCCCATCCCTACGAAGTGACCGAAATTTCTCATTGTTGAAATTAAATTTTTCCCGTTAGGCAGCTTGGAAAAAGACTTGCAAGATGTCGGCATTGTCAATAAACAGCCGTCTTGCTATGCTTTGCAGTGTGATACGCAACGCCTTGCTGCGCTAAAACATCAAAGCGTAAGGATCATATCTATCATCTCAAGCTGTTTGGCTTTTGGGGCATCGCTCAGTCGGCGTGCCGAGTCTGTGTAGAAAGAGAACTCAGCTATTTGCTCCCTCTGCTTTGCGAGCCATGCGTTGCGTGAGCGGCGCTCTTGACCGCATGCCACTTTCTCATCATACAGGTCAAGCAGAAGCGGTATTATATCTTTACGCCCGTAGATCTCGTTGAGCGCGTCGCAAAGAACCTCCTCCATTCGGTCCTCGGGTGGGCGACGGGCTACGACGTGTTGCGTCACGCGGCGGACTGTCTCCTGCAACGTGTCCGTCAAGTGCATCTTGCGCATATTCTCCTCAGCCTCCGCCTTGCCAGAAATCTCATTGTCTTTCGGGAAGTTGAGCTTGACGAAAATGAAAATGGCTGCGACACCGCATACCGCCACCTCTTCGTCCGTCATCCGCTCCATTGTGTAGAGCGTCGTCACGCGGGCCAACAGGGCGTCCATGCGTTTTGTCGTGTTGGGGTGTGCGTCTTTCAGCAATGTGTCCCTTACTCTCTGCTCAAAGTCGTGTATCCGCAAAATCTGCATCTTGCGCAGTAGCAGTGAGTTAGGTTGGCAAGTGGTGCCTGCCACGCAATACTCCTCCTTGAGCCTGTTGACAAAATACATGTCAATCTCGCCTTTATATTTGACAGGCATCTTGCCGCGGTACTCGCACTCGAAGTAGTCACG
The DNA here is from genome assembly GCA_963618945.1 of Bacteroidaceae bacterium. Lineage (GTDB taxonomy): Bacteria > Bacteroidota > Bacteroidia > Bacteroidales > Marinilabiliaceae > W3P20-009. The sequence continues at coordinate 33,093 of CAVETY010000011.1, read as the reverse complement.
TATCTTCTGATATGTGTTGTCGCTTACATTCACGCGTCCCGGCTCGCCGCCGCTCTCCATTCGCGAGGCGGTGTTGACCGTGTCACCCCATATGTCAAAGGCTCTCTTTATGTTGCCCAAATGAGCCGACACTACCGGACCCGTGTTGATGCCGACGCGGATGTTCCAGAACCCCTTGTCTGCCGCACGACGGCCGTTGACGTAGTCAATCATGCCCAGTCCGACCAAAGTGACCTCAATAGGGTTTGCGCTATCGGTGTCTGGGACACCGCCTGCACACATATACGCGTCGCCTATGGTCTTTATCTTCTCAACCCCATATCGATCCACCAACTCGTCAAAGTAGATGAAATAGCGGTCAAGCTCATCCACCAACTGCTCAGGGTTCAGATGCTCGGCAATGCGGGTGAAGCCCTGGATGTCAGTGAATAACACTGTGGCGAAGTTATATTTGCGGGTGTGCTTGCGCCCCTGCTCCTCAATCTCTCTCTTTGTCTGCTCCAGCTTTTTGCGCTGCTTGCGCAAGAAATACCAGATGGCGCCCACTGCGCAGCCTAAGATTGTCGTTATGGCAATGATTACGCACCATGGCTTGGCGGGTGGCTCTTGGGCTATGCGCAAACGCATGATGCTGCCGTCGGCCGATATCACCTCTAAGCAGTCACCCATGTCGTAGGCCGAGATGGGGATTGAAGGGATGCTTATGCTCGCCTCTAAGACTGTGTCGCCATCTTCTGATATCAAACGCAGCTTATATGGGGGGCGAAAGGTGTCCGTGATGTCGAACTCGACAAGCGACAATGGCGAGTGGCAGGTTATGACCGTGTCTTTCCCGTCTTTGGCTAATCCGCTGGCATCCACTTTGATAATATCGTCTACCCTCACCTGCTCAGCCTCCGCTGCGGGGCATGACGACACCGCTGCGCACAGCGTCGCGATCAACGCTAATGCGACATTACGTGTGCCTGAGCCGAACGCTCGTTTGGACCGCCTGTCGTTTGAAGTCAATGACATCCCTGCTACCGTGAATTTTATGCAATTTACTTTTTTTTCAGACAAATATGAACTAATTTTAAGCATTAAATTATTTTACGACAAGAAAGAGGCAAAGGTTTCCGCATGAACCGTCTCGCCTACCTTATATCGAACCGAGAACATCCAAATAACAAAACGTCCAAATTAATCCTTTAGTCATGGATAACTCTATGGAGAACATTATTGTCCCTTATGACTTCACTGAGCGCGCCGACTGCGCAGTGAAGCACGCCGCACACGTTGCTCGTAACATGAAAGCCGAGGTGATCCTCCTCCACATTGTCAAGAAGGAGACTCAGTCGGCCGAGGCCGCTCAGAAACTTGAGGGCGTTGCCGCACAATTCGCTCAAGACGAGAACTGCCAGGTTCGCTACATTGTCCGCGAGGGCAGCATCTTCACCACCATCAATGAGGTTGTCGCTGAGCAGAACAGCGCCTTCGTCGTCATGGGTACTCATGGCATGAAGGGCATGCAGAAGATTACCGGTAGCTGGGCTCTCAAGGTCATCGTCGGTTGCCACGTTCCTTATCTCATCGTCCAGAAGGATCCTGAGTACTCAACCCCAACCAAGATCCTCTTCCCTGTCGACTATAAGATTGAGAGCAAGGAGAAACTCAAATGGCTCCCCATCCTCTCTTACATCAACAAGATCAAGGTCGTCCTCTTCGGTCAGCAGGGCAATGGCCCAATGTATGACAACCCAACCCGCGCCAACATGAATTTCTGCAAGCACTACCTTGAGGATCATGACATTGACTGCGTTGTCGAGTGGGTTGACGAGAAGGGTTCGTTCATGGAGCAGAGCCTCAAGCACTGCGTCGATAACAAGATGGATATCATCATGATTACCACCACCCGCGACATCGCTTTCCATGACTACATCCTTGGTGCCTACGAGCAGACCATCATTGCCAACCAGGCTGGCATCCCTGTCTTCGTTGTCAACCCGAGGACCGATGTCAAGCTCGTTTACTCTAACTTCTAAAATCTGAGGCTCTGCCTCTCCTCCCCTTTACCAACACACAACCGAGCCGCGCCCTGCCCTCTCCATGGGCGGAGCGCGGCTCTTTTCCCCTCTCTTATCACACCTTTTAATCTACGCAAGCTGACATGCCCAACGAACTTCTCTTTGCCACACACAACCGCAACAAGGCGCGGGAAATAGCGCAAATGCTGTCGGACGACTACACCCTCCTGACGCTCGATGACGCCGGCGTGATGGTTGACATTCCCGAGACGGCGCAGACCATTGAGGGCAACGCGCTCATCAAGGCTCGTTTCCTTCACGAGGTGACCGGAAAGGCCTGTTTTGCTGATGACACGGGCTTGGAGGTCGATGCTCTTGGTGGTGAGCCTGGCGTCATGACCGCACGCTATGCCGGTGAGGAGTGTGACCCCGATAAGAATATGGACAAGCTTCTGACGGCTCTTGCCGGGGCTTCGCTTCGCACAGCGCGTTTCCGCACTGTCATAGCCCACATTGCCGAGGATGGCACCGAGACACTTTTCCATGGCGTCTGCGAAGGCTCCATTGCCACGGCGCGCCACGGTTCCGAGGGCTTCGGCTACGATCCCGTCTTTGAGCCGCAAGGCTTTGGCGGAGCCTCTTTCGCCGAGATGCAACTGTCTGACAAGAACAGGATTAGTCATCGCGGCAAGGCTGTCAGCCAACTCGTCTCATTCCTAAAAGGTAATAAATGACCCGACATCTCTCCGTCTTTCTCCGCCCCGTCTTAGCTTTTGCGCTTCTTTTGCAAGCCCATTCGGCTGTGGCTCAGTGGACCGACCATACCTCTTTTTCGCAGTGCGACAAGGTCGCCGTGGCTGCTGGGCTGCCTGTCTGCGGAAACTCTTACGGACTCTTCTATTATGATGAGTCTGAGTCTCTGCTTGGCAAGTTGACTAAGGTCAATCATCTCTCGTCAGTCAATATTTCTGCCATAGGATCAGCTGACGACTATCTCGTCGTCGGATATTCCGATGGCGACATTGACCTTGTCAATCTGAGTTCACTCTCCACAACCAATATCCCTGAGCTCCGTGTCAGTGACGTCTTTTCGCAGAAGACCATCAATGCCGTGGCGTCTAATGGCAGTTATGCCTATCTCGCTTTCGCCAGCGGAGTCATTGAGCTCAATGTACCAAAGGCTGAGATTCGTTCCACTTGGCGCATCTCTGGCTCGGGTCTCGATGTCGCTGATGTCTGTGTAGCAGATGGTTTTATCTATGCCGCCACATCTTCCGGTGTCTATCGGGCCGACTTGTCGTCATCGACTCTTGAGGACCCTCGTCAATGGACTCTGCTCGAAGCCCCGTCTGGAGATGTGTGCGCCATCGCTGTTCTCAATGGCTCTCTCTTTGCCGTCGTGGGCGAAAAAGGCTCTGAGTGCCATGTGTGGCAAGTGGATATGCAAAATGATAAGGCGGAGGATTTCTTGACTGTCAATAACTTTCGAGATTTGGAGAGCGACGGCAAGAAGCTCTATGTCACCTCCGCAAATTCTGTAGCAGTCTACGATTCTTCGCCCGCTCTCATCTCCACCATTGGCGCGGTTAGTCAATCTGGTGGCGGCTCGCTCGTCTCATCCCCTGCTTTCCGCTCCGCATACCCCGTGTCTGATGATCTTGTGGCAATAGCTGACCAGAATGTAGGCCTCATCCTCTCGAATCTCTCATCTGTCGGACATTCCTATTGTCCCAATGGCCCTCTCTCCAATTCGTCTTATGACATTTATGCCGTGGGGTCTGACCTCTACGCCACAGGCCCGGGAATAAGTACCTCCTACACCTCTGTGGGCAATAAGACCACATTCTCCGTCCTCCACAATGGCGTGTGGTCAACCTCCGAGGCCGAAAATTACTATTCAGGTCGCGAACCTGTTCTTTTCACCTCAGACCCCGTCAGCGGCCAAGTCTATCTCTCCACTTTCGGCTCTGGTGTCTACGAGATTGAGAATTACGGACTTGCCACTCAATATAACACGTCCAACTCCAATATTGAGGTGGGTCGTAATGGCTCTGCCGCCACCGATGCCCTTTGCGTTGACAAATATCGAAATCTCTATGTCCACAATCTTTTCACGACTGACGGCATAAAGATTAAGGACAAGGATGGCAATTGGACGGGCATATCCTACGGGCCAATGAATGACAGCCATGCCGCTCTCGGAATGGTTGTGGCGTCTAATAATAATGTGTGGTTCTGGTCGTCGAGGATGAATACGCAGTATGTCTGTGTGTTCAACATCAATGGCACACCCGAGACTGATGATGATGATCTCTTCATGTCTTCTGTGTCAGGCTATGGCAGTCAGTCGCAGTGTGTCGGCACTTTCTCTCTTGTGGATGCCAGCTCGGGCGAGGCTGTCGGAACGAGGGCCACGGCCGTTGCCATTGACGCCAATGACAATGTGTGGGTTGGCACAACCGCCGGCTTGCTCATGACGACCGACAACTCCACAATGCTCTCCTCCGGCTCCGTGACGTTCAACCGCATCAAGGTTCCGCGCAACGACGGCACCAATTTGGCAGATTATCTGCTCGATGGCCAATTTATCTATGACATTAAGGTTGATGGAGCCAACCGCAAATGGATTGCCACTTCCAATGGCGCCTATCTCGTCTCTTCCAATGGACTTGAGACTATCCAACATTTCACGGCAGAGAACTCTCCATTGCCCAATAATACTGTAAACAAGATTGCCATTCGCCCTGCTGATGGCGAGGTCTTCTTTTTCACCGCCTCAGGCATAGTCTCCTACAAGGGCGACGCCAATCAACCTGAGGCTAAGTTGGCAAAGATAAAAGTCTACCCCAATCCAATCAGTGCTATGCACGGCCCCGGCTATGTCACTCTCACCGGTTTCGAGAATGACTCGCCAATCTTCATAACTGACGCCTCTGGCAACCGCGTTTTCCGCGCAAGGTCGCTCGGTGGCATGGCCCGATGGGATTTGCGCCGTGAGGCTGGTTCGCGTGTGGCTCCTGGCGTATACATTGTCTGGGCCACAAATTCCGATGGCTCAAATGAGGCCGTAGGCAAGATTTTGCTCAAGGATTAGAAACCGAATTTCCCATTCCCCAAAGGAGGAAAGTCTTACATTTGTCAATGCCGTGTATTCTCTGATATACAAGTATTTGGCGTGCAAAGATTAAACACGTCAAAGTGTTATAACCATCAAAAAAGGGTGGGGTGAAGCACAGGTCTTCATCCCACCCTTTATGTATTTTCTATTCCGGGTACTTTGCTACAAGAGCAATGCGGAGTAGCCGTGTCTTACAGTCTGCCCCTCTTTATCTGTGCAATGATTTCCTCCGCCGCATCCTCAATAAGCTCAAGTGCGAACTCAAAATCACGCTCATCACCATAATAGGGGTCAGGTATTGACGCTTGGCCTTTATGCTCTGTCAGGTAATTGGCCATGAGGCGAATCTTGCTTCTCTCCTCCTCTGTTTTCGCTATGCCCTTCAGGTCGGTAATGTTCTGAGCGTCCATGCCCATTATAATGTCGAACCTCGCAAAGTCTTCATGCGACACCTGTCGCGCATGATGGTTGAAGTCATATCCATGTCGACGGCCGCAAGCCCTCATTCTGCTGTCGGGCAACTGGCCAATGTGCCATCCGCCTATGCCTGCCGAGTCAATATCCAACTCAAGACCCGCCTCTGCGGCCTTTTGCCTCATCACGCCATCGGCAGCCGGGCTGCGGCATATATTGCCAAGGCACACGAATAATATCGATTTGATTTCCATTGTGTTAATCTTTTTGGAGTTTCCGCGCCGCCATGCTCATTCCTCCATTTCCCTAAGCCGAAATAAACAGTCAATGTCGCAAGCGAGCCGCTCGGCTAAGGTAATTCAAAAAAGGTCATTGGCGACTCTCATCCCCAATTTTTCTCTCTTCCCATCCTCTGCGAAGCGCAATCTTCGCGTAGTTTTATCGGGTTACCGCAAAAACACAAAGTGAAGTGCCACAAAAACACAAAGTAAAACACCGCAAAAACACAAAGTGAAATGGCGCAAAAATACAAAGTGGATTGTGTTTGAGGATGTTACCTCTCCCTCAATTCCCCCAAGTATCCCTGTCCAAAGACCGGTATTGTATCGCCTCCGAAATATGCTGCGCCTGCACGGTCTCCGAGTGGTCGAGGTCGGCAATGGTGCGCGCCACTTTCAGGATCCTGTCATAGGCGCGGGCGGAGAGGCCCAGCCTGTCCATGGCCATCTTCAGCACCGCCTGCCCCTGCTCATCGGGGCGGGCGTATGTGTTGAGCATCCTCGGCGTCATCTGCGCATTGCAATGGACGCCCTTGCTCCGCTTGAAACGCTCACTCTGTATGGCTCGCGCCGCAATCACGCGCTTGCGTATCTCACTGCTCGGCTCGCCCATGGGCGCGTCATTCAGTTTGCCTACGGGGACGGGGACAACCTCTATGTGGAGGTCTATGCGGTCCAACAGCGGGCCCGAGATCCGTCCAAGGTATTTCTGCACCTGCCCCGGCCCGCATGTGCATCGGCGCGATGGCGAGTTGAAATAGCCGCATGGGCACGGGTTCATCGATGCCACGAGCATGAACGACGCAGGATATTCAACCGTGAACTTTGACCTCGAGATGGTTATCCGCCTGTCCTCAAGCGGTTGGCGCATCACCTCAAGGACGGAGCGTTTGAACTCGGGCAGCTCGTCGAGGAACAATACGCCATTGTGACTCAGGCTTATCTCGCCAGGCTGCGGATAGGTGCCGCCACCAACCAACGCCACGTCGCTAATCGTGTGGTGTGGGCTGCGGAATGGGCGGGTGGTCATCAGCGCCATCTCGCTCTTTATGTTGCCCGCCACGGAGTGTATCTTGGTTGTCTCAAGGGCCTCGTCAAGTGTCAGGGGTGGCAATATGCTTGGCAATCGCTTGGCCATCATGCTTTTGCCTGAGCCTGGCGAGCCAATCAATAATATATTGTGTCCGCCTGCCGCAGCAATCTCAAGGGCCCTCTTTACGCTCTCCTGGCCTTTCACGTCGGCAAAGTCTAACAGGCTGTCAGCCTCGGCGCGGTTAAATTCGGCTTCTGTGTCTATAATGGTCTTGCTCAGGGCGTCTGGGTTCCCGCTCAGGAACTCAACCACCTCTTTTAATGTGTTGGCTCCGTAGACGTCCAACCCCTCCACCACGGCGGCCTCCTTGGCATTGGCTTGCGGCAGGATGAAACCCTCGAATCCCTCGGCCTTGGCTTTCAACGCCATGGGCAGGACTCCTTTCACCGGGTTCAGCTGACCGTCAAGCGACAACTCGCCCATGATGATAAATTTACCCAACCGCTCTGCGGGGCATTGTCCGCTCGCCCCGAGGATGCCCACGGCGAGTGGCAGGTCATAGGCCGACCCCTCTTTGCGTATGTCGGCCGGCGCCATATTAATCACCACACGTTGTTGCGGATATTTCCACCCGTTCTCGCGGATGGCGCTCTCTATGCGCTGCTCGCTCTCTTTGACAGCCGAGTCCGGCAACCCGACAATGAAAAACTTGATGCCGGCTGATATGTTCACCTCCATCGTGACGGTGAATGCGTCTATGCCGCTCACGGCGCTGCCATAGGTCTTGACGAGCATTGTTCTCTTTTTTCTTTGGTGAATGATGTGCGGGGTGGGGGAGTGCGTCTTGTCGTTCTTCTCCCTCTTCAACCCCTTTCGCGAATATAATAATATCTCCCCCGCAAAGCTAAGCCCGAATTTTTCAAAAAATTCACCTGCGCAACTAATTTGCCAACAACCCAAACGTTTGTAAAATCGGTCTGTTCGTCTATGAAAACACCATAATTAGCTGAAATTCCTAAAAAAGCATAAAAAAAGCCCCTCGTATCGTTTTTTTTTTTTTAGAACCCTTGTCATATCTTTGCAATGGTTTGCGAAAACGTTTGCGCCAAGCATTACTTGGGTACCTAAACACATCTCAGACCACTTATCATTAATTTATACCACTATACGGAATGAAAAAACTATTACTGAGTTTTTCGAGTAAGTGTCTTCTTGCGGCTTTTGCCTTTGTCTCTATTGGGGCAGGTGCGCAAACTTACTCTGATCTCGATGCGTCCATAACGTGGACCATCGGTAATGAAGACGAGGGTACTGTGTCAGAAGATGCTGCAGCGGCAGTTTCTTCTACCTCTTTCAGCTATGGCTCTGATCTTACCACTTCTGTTCTGACAGCCAGCACTCTAAATGGCAAATTCGGAGAGGAATTGTTGACCAATGACATGGCGACATGGCAGCCAGGCACATCCAATGCGGGCAATTCAGTGGATGATATGCTTGAGTTCTCTGTGAAACTAAAGAAGGGCCTTACTTTTACCCCCACCTCTGTCTCTTATAACGCAGTTAAGAATGGCTCGGATGGCGCTACTTACTCTTGGAGCTATACCCTCGATGAGGTAGAGAGCTCTGTGACTGCTGTTGATGCTGCAAATCTGAGACGTGATAAAAGTCAAGATGTTGCTATTAATCACACAGAGGCTATTTCTGAAGAATCAGGTGCAAGGCTCTTCACGTTCCGCATCTACGTTTCCAATTGTGCAAACAACAAGAAACTCTCTTTCTCTAATATTGTTATTAACGGAAAGATTAATGGAACAAAAGAGGCAAGGTCTTTTACTGATTTCAAGGTAGATTTCCGATCTAACCCGTACACTGTCTCTACCCCGGAGTCTGGATTGCCATCAACAGTCTCTATTTCTGGTTCTTATCATGATGGACAACATGGATACCAGAACACATCAGTAGTTGTTCCCGTTGATGGTCCTGTGAAATTTACTATCGGAGCTTGCTCTTATGGTAGTGCGACGACAATTAAGAACTCAGCAGGTGAAGTCCTTGCTACTCTTGATACCAAGTCTCCTGGTTGCGACGGCACAACAAGCACGGACAAATATGTGACTTGGACCTACAACGTTGAGGAAGAAGAAACTTTGACGATTGACCTTGGCTCTTATTGCCCCTATTTCTATGCTGAGGCTTGTGAGCTTTTGCCAGATTATACGGTTATTTATTATAACACTGATGGCTCCGTCATCGGTAAGGAGGTCGTTCAGGGTGGCAGCGCACTCGCCTATGCCTATTCAGAGTCTGATGTGACTGTGCCGTCTGGTAAGGCTTTCCGCGGTTGGTTTAATTCCGACAAGTCGACTGGTTCAAAGGTTGCTGAGGGTACTTCTGTTCAGGCTAACCTCAATCTCTACGCAAAGGCTACAACCATCGAGTCTGTGAACAAGACTGCTCGCTTCATCTATGATCTCACCAAAGCAAATTTCTATGATGAGGATCATGAGGCTATCTCAATGGAGGGCGGTTCATTCCATGATACTACCCATGGTTGGGCTTTTAGCAGTGGCGGTTCAATCTCCATTCCTGTTGCTGGTAAAGCTATAGTTAACATTAGTAATTGTGCATATTCTAAAGCAACTGCTACTGTAACAGATTCCAATGATAATGAGGTGGCAACCTTTGCGACCACTGCTGAGTCTGATGGATCTGAAGCAACCATTAAGTATGATGGTGATGAGACTACTCTTAAAGTGACGTTCGACGCTACTGCGTACGTTCACAAGGTTCAGGTTTTCAACGTGGTTGACTTCGTAACTGTTGATGAGTCGGGATATTATATCATTCCCGCTAACGATGTAAACAGCTTCCTTCTTACCCTTGCTTCTGTCAATGCGGAGGGCAACGCTAAAATCTTCCTCCCCGACGGCACCTACGACATGGGCGAGACCGTCCTCACCGCCATCTCCGGCAGCAACATCTCCATTGTCGGCCAGAGCATGGACAACACCATAATTGTGAACAGTCCGCTCGTTGAGAACGAGGGCATCGGCACTACCGCCACCTTCTACATCACCGGCACCAACACCTACTTCCAGGATCTCACCATCCAGAACGCGCTCGACTACTATTCGTCAGGCTCAGCCGGCCGCGCTGTCTGCATCCAGGACAAGGGCACCAAGACCATCTGCAAGAACGTCAAGATGCTCTCTTATCAGGATACCTATTATAGCAACAACGGTTCCGGCAAGTTCTACTGGGAGGACTCTGAAATCCATGGCACTGTCGACTACATCTGTGGTGGCGGTGACGCCTACTTCAACCGTTGCCTCCTTGTCAACGAGTCGCGCAGCAAGGACTCTAAGTCCGGCGACGATGTCATTGCCGCTCCCTACACCGATGGCTCTGAGTGGGGCTACGTCTTCAACAACTGCACTGTCGAGAACCTCGCAGCCGGCTTCTCTTGGGCTCGCGCATGGGGTGGCAAGCCTCGCACGGCTTTCATCAACACCACCCTCAACCAGCCCAACGAGATCTCCTCTACCCGTTACCAGCTCGCCGGTATGAATGTGGCTGCCGACAAGTTCGTCGAGTATAACACCCTCGATGCCGACGGCAATGTCGTATCGCCCGCCTCTAATATCTGCAAGTTCACCAAGGACAACACCACCAACGAGATGGAGACCATTCTCACTGCCGACGAGGCCGCAGCCTATGCTCTCGACAAGGTCTTCACCGACTGGGCTCCCGCATCTGACGCTAAGCAGGCCGACATTGCAGTAAGCCTCGTTGACGGCGTGCTCAACTTCACCTCTGAGGCCTCCTATTTCGCCATCTTCAAGAATGGCGAGTTCGTTGAGATTGTCACTGACAAGACCTACGATCTCAATGGCGAGGACGCTGACGACTACACTGTCCGTGCTGCCAACGGCCGCGGCGGTTTCGGCAAGGCAGTCAAGGCTGGCGAGGACACCGCAGCCGTCCAGGACATTGACGCTGCCGATGCCGAGGTCGTCTCTACCACCATCTACTCTCTCTCTGGTGCGAGGCTCGCATCTCTCCAGCGCGGCATCAACATTGTTGTCCGCACTCTCTCCAACGGCGCCACTCAGGCTGCCCGTGTCATCGTCAAGTAAGCCAAACTAAGTTAGGCTAACCATAAATCAGCCGGCCCCGGGTTCACTCCCGAGGCCGGCTTTTTTCACCCCTCTTTTTGTCCTGATATTCACACCTCCCGCCCCCCTCAAAAGCAGAGAGAGTCCATCCCAAGACACCCCATTCCACTCCGAGAAACTGGCATTTCTGCCGGTTTCTCGGAGTGGTTTTTTGTAACTCATTGAAAGATTGCTATTTTTGTATTCCGAGAAAGTGGCATTTCTGCCAGTTTCTCGGAATGAGGGTGAAATATGATTGTAAAGAGATAGGTATATAATAAAAACCAAAGCGAGGCGCGACACCTGTTCATCAGTGTCGCGCCTCGCTGTTATTTATAGGCTAAGCTGGCCCTCTTAGGCCATCTTGTCTCTCTTCTCCTGGACTTGAGCGTCAAGCACAGCCACGGCAGTCATATTGACAATGTCGCGCACCGAGCTCTCGATGTCGAGGAAGTGGATAGGCTTGTTCAGGCCCATCTGGATGGGGCCCAGGATGTCGCCCACACCCATCTCCAACAGCAGCTTGCTGGCGGTGTTTGCCGAGCTGAGGTTCGGGAATACCAGGGTGTTGACCTCCTTGCCATAGAGCTTTGAGAACGGGTATTTGCTGTCTCGCAGTTCGCGGTTCAGAGCGAAGTTCACCTGCATCTCGCCATCCACAACCATGTCGGGGTAACGCTCGTGGAGAGTCTCCACCACTTTGTGTACCGAGGCGGGGCTGCCCTCCTTGGTCGCGCCGAAGTTGGCATAGCTGAGCATGGCCATGACCGGCTCGTTGTTGAAGAACTTGACGGTGTCATAGGTCAGCTTGGCCACGTCGATAAGCGTGTCGGTTGACGGGTGACGGTTGATGAGGGTGTCCGCCATGAAGTAGGTACCCTTCTTGGTGTTGAGGATGTGCATGGCGCCAATGTGGTTCAGCCCCTTGCGGATGCCGATAATCTCCTTGGCTGCCGATACCAGCTCCTCGTTCTTGGTGTAGATGCCCGCTATCATTGCGTCGGCCGCGCCTGTCTTGACCATCATGAGGCCAAAGTAGTTGCGGTCATACATCTTCTCGTAGTAATCGTCAAATGTAGCGCCCTCGCGTCCCTTCTCTTCCGCCATCATCTTGGCGAAAGTAGAACGGCGACCCTCCTCGCGGTCGTGACGCAGATTGACAATCTCGATGCCCGTAAGGTCGATGTCGTTCTCAGCCGCAAGCTTGGCGAGTTTCTCCTCGTTGCCGAGCAAGATGGGCTTGCAGAGTCCCTCTGAGTAGGCTTGAGCCGCGGCCTTGAGCATGTTGACGTGGTTGGCCTCCGAGAAGACAACGCGCTTGGGTGCCTGGCGAGCCATGTCATAGAAGTTGCGCAACATCTTGTTGTCGAGACCCATGAGGCTCTTGAGCTTGACGTCATACGCCTCCCAGTCCTCAATGGGCTTGCGTGCCACGCCGCTCTCAATGGCTGCGCGTGCGACGGCGGGAGCCACGGTGGTGAGCAAACGCGGGTCGAGAGCCTTAGGAACGATATACTCGCGGCCAAAGGATATGCGTTTCATTCCGTAAGCCGAGTTGACTACATCGGGAACTGCCTTGCGGGTGAGCTCGGCGATAGCCTTGACGGCTGCCACTTTCATCTCCTCGTTGATGCACTTGGCGCGTACGTCCAGCGCTCCGCGGAAGATGTAGGGGAAGCCCAGCACGTTGTTAATCTGGTTGGGCTGGTCTGATCGGCCTGTGGCGTAGATAAGATCCGCACGGCTGGCGCGGGCGTCCTCGGGGCTGATCTCAGGCTGCGGATTGGCAAGGGCGAAGACGATTGGGTCTTTGGCCATGCTGCGCACCATGTCCTGAGTCAAAACGCCGGCCACTGAGAGGCCGAGGAATACATCGGCGCCGACCAACGCCTCGGCGAGGCTGTTGACGTCTCGCGTTGTGGCGAATTCGCGCTTCTGCTCCGTCAGGTTGGGACGGTCCATCTTGATCGGGCCTTTGGAGTCCACCATGATGACGTTCTCGCGCTTGACGCCGAGACGCATATAGAGGCGCGTGCACGATATGGCTGCTGCGCCTGCTCCGTTAACGACAACCTTGACGTCCTCAATCTTCTTGCCCACAATCTGGAGGGCGTTGATGAGTCCGGCTGCCGAGATGATGGCCGTGCCATGCTGGTCGTCATGCATCACGGGGATGTCCAACTCGGCCTTCAGGCGGGTCTCAATCTCAAAACACTCGGGGGCTTTGATGTCCTCAAGGTTGATTCCGCCAAAGGTGGGGGCTATGGCCTTCACGGCCTGTATGAACTTGTCGGGGTCTTTTTCGTCAACCTCGATGTCGAACACGTCGATGCCGGCGAAAATCTTAAAGAGGAGGCCTTTGCCCTCCATCACGGGCTTGCCGCTCATGGCGCCTATGTTGCCAAGGCCAAGGACTGCCGTGCCGTTGGATATGACGGCAACCAGGTTGCCCTTGTTGGTGTACTCATAGGCCGTCTCCGGGTCTTTCTGAATCTCCAAGCATGGCTCTGCCACGCCTGGCGAATAGGCCAATGAGAGGTCGCGCTGGCTGCTGTACGGTTTGGTCGGGACGACCTCAATCTTGCCGGGCCTGCCTTCTGAGTGATACCTCAGGGCGTCTTCTTTTGTAATCTTTGACACGGGATGTTTGGTTTTAGGGATTTCTCGGGCCAGCGTGTTGTGTCGCCTGTGAGGCTTGGCGCAGATGGAAAGGGTGGGGCGGACGTGCGCCGGCGCCGATGGGAGAGTTTGAATTGGGGGAGAAGAGACCCTTTCCTCTATTTTCTGTCACACCGTTGTAAAGATAGAAAGATTTCAGATAAATTGTTCCTCCGCCTCTCCTCATTTATGTATCCTAAAATAAGTATTTAAGTGTATTGCTGAATTGCGTCCCATTACACGGCAATGTGCAAAAAAACAATCCGCCCGCACCTCGATGTCGAGATGCGGGCGGATCTTAATCTTTAGCTGAGCCCTGTCGGGCCGAAAGCCTTAAGACTACTCTGCTGCGGGAGCCTCAGCTGCTGCCTCCTCTGCGGGAGCTGCTGCTGCCTCTGCCTCTGCCTTGGCTGCAGCCTCAGCTGCTGCCTTAGCAGCCTCAGCCTCTGCCTTCTTCTTGGCGATGGCCTCAGCGCGGTCAGCGTTGATCTTAGCCTCCTGCTCGGCGAGCTTCTTAGCTGCCTCTGCCTTTGCGCTCTGAGCCTTGTCGCTCTTGGCGGCGAGCTTCTTTGCGCGCTCCTCTTTCCAAGCAGCGAGCTTGGCGTCAGCCTGCTCCTGGGTCAGTGCGCCCTTCTTGACGCCACCCTGGAGGTGCTTCTGGAGGAGGATACCCTCGTGGCTGAAGATGCTGCGTACGGTGTCAGTGGGCTGAGCACCGTTTGCGAGCCAACGGAGAGCTGCCTCTGCGTCGATGCTTACAGTTGCGGGGTCGGTGTTAGGATTGTAGGAACCGATGCGCTCGATGAACTTGCCATCACGTGGCGACTTTACGTTAGCTACTACGATGTGGTAGAAAGCGTAGCCCTTGCGGCCATGACGCGCCAAACGGATTTTTACTGCCATTTTCTTTTTTCTTTGGGTTGTTTATTATTTACCTACTTGTGCCATCTCGTGGCACGCCGCGAATTTAGCAATAATTCATTCACTTACATGCTCTGATGCTCAAAAAATATGCCCCGTGCGGCAAGTCTTTTTAACCATCTGCAACCTATCCTTTCTCTTCCCCGCGGCATGAAAAATTTTTATTTGGAAATCTCAAACCCTTTGCCGCATACGGCCTCGCGCCGCCTATCCGCCCTCTCCGCGCACTGTTGCGCATCTCTTCTATGTCTTGCTTTTACGTCTTTGATAATCATTGTTTTATATCGTATAAGTGACTCGCCTTTCCTGCTCCTCTTTCGAGTGTTAAAGTTTTTTTTCTTCAGTATTTCATTCATATATTCGCACTCCGAAAGCAGACGGCACCGCTGTCGTCTAAATCAACTTTACACATAAACACACACCTCCAGAAAAGGCATATAAAATCCGCAAGATTATGATCCTTTGCATTGAGACTTCAACTGATGTTTGCTCGGTGGCCCTTACTTCCGAGGGCGAGACAATCAAAAGCATTGAGTATATGGGCGCCCCCCAGCACGCTGCGCGCCTCGCGCCCATGATTCAGGATCTCATGAGCCAGTCATCCCTGACCTACCGCGACCTCGAAGCCGTGGCCGTAAGCCAGGGCCCAGGCTCTTATACAGGTCTCCGAATAGGAGCCTCCACCGCAAAGGGCATCGCTTACGCGGCTGGCATCAAACTCATTGCCGTCCCCACTCTCTCTATCATGGCTCACGCCATCTTTAATGCTGACCCGGAGTGCCGCATGGCCTGCCCCATGATTGACGCGCGCCGCATGGAGGTCTACACTTCGCTCATCAGCCGCGACGGGCAGATCGTCATGCCTACCCAGGCCATGGTGGTGGACGAAAATAGCTTTGGCACGGAACTTGCTCATAACGATATAACGTTCGGCGGTAATGGCTCCGACAAGTGCAAACAGGTGATAACTTCGCCCCGAGCATCTTTCGTCAGCGACATTCACCCCTTAGCAAAGGATATGGCCGAACTCGCCTATGACAGGCTACAGGCAGGACGCACTGAGAGTGTCGCCTACTTCGAGCCTTTCTACCTTAAGGAGTTCATCGCCACGACTCCCAAAAACAAGGTCCTCAACTTCTAAAGCGCAGCGACGACGACAAGTGATGTGACGCGGCTCTGCGCCTTGGGGACTGGTTATTTACTAATCATTAAACCCATGACGCCATGAAGAAGACCGCTCTCCTCATTTTCGCTTCCGCTACTCTCTTCTGCGCAGCCGCCGCTGCCGTCTCCCATAAAACGCATAAACCCCAATACGCCTCCCCCGTCTGCAATGCCTTTGGCCCGGGCGAGAAACTCACTTACACTGTCCGTTACGGTTTTGTGAAAGGTGGCGAGGGCTGTTTCTCGGTGGTCGATACTGTCATTGACGGACGTCATACCAATCATGTGACTGTGGCTGGCCGCACAACCGGTGTAGCCGATTTCTTCTATGAGGTGAGGGACTCTTATGAGACTTTCCTCGACCGTGAGACTCAGCTCCCCGTACTCTCCAAGCGCAATATCAAGGAGGGGCGCTACCGCTACAATGATGTGGTCTCCTACGACCGCGACAACAACCTCATGAACAAATGGGTCAAAAAGCGCAATAACCCCGTGGAGACTAAGATTCAGGAGGCCCCCGAGAGGATAATGGACATTGTCGGTGCTTTTTACCACGCCCGCAATAACGCTTTCGACAGTCGTCTGATGGTTGGCGACACCATCTACTACAAGACTTTCTTCTCCAACGAGGTCTTCGATCTCAACATTCGCTACGATGGCACTGAGAATCTCAAGACTCCGCTCGGAACTAAGACTTGCTACAAGTTCACGCCTGTCACCGAGGTCGGCCGCTCTTTCAAAAGCAGCGAGGATATGCACCTCTGGATAACTGCCGACGCCAACCGTGTCCCTGTCCGCATCAAGTTCGACATGACTGTCGGCTCTTTCACCATCGACCTTATTAAGGCAGAGGGGCTGAAAAATTGAGAGGTTAAGAAGCGAATATATAGCTCTATATTTCCTTCAGCTACAGCTAAATATAAAAGCGAAAGCCTGCGCATTATCGGTGCGCAGGCTTTCGCTTTTTATCTCTTGTCGGGTTTCCACCTCTTTTTTACTTCAATATCGACCTGTCCCCCATCTCCATAGACAGCTCTTTCTTCACAATGTTCAGGTCGCTCAGATATCTCATGGCCTCGTCGAGCCTCTCCTCGCTTGCCCCTTCGGCAATGAGTCTTGTCAACTCGTTAGTCGCCTCCTCCGCCATCTGGATGACGCGGCGTAGTCGCAGCTCGTTCACGGCGCGAGGCACGAACTTGTCCAACTGGTCAACCTCCTCCTCCACTGTGGTGTATTTGCTGTGGATCTTGCTCAACTGCTGACGGCTTATGGCGTTGGCTGCGAATGCGTTGACGTCGGGGTCGGGCATGCAGATGTAGAAGTTGTCATTTATGGCCTTGCGGTCATCCGCACTCCTGTATTCGTTTATTATCTTGGCCAAAGTGGGGTCTGATGGCATTAGCCCGTCCACGTCTATCGCGTTGAGAACGTAGTCGCCCACTGTAATCTCCGCTCCGTCATTATCAGGGTCATGGATTATGTTTTGCGTATATTTGACCATATAGCGCAACACTTCGCGCATCTCGACCTCGCTCGGCACGGCAGGCCCCTGCACAACTGTGTTAGGTCTCACGACCCGCTTCTGTTGTGGCGCAGGCGCATAGCCCGATCCGCCCGCACTGAGCATCATAAGGTCGTTGGGCGATATGTCGGGCGGCAGGTCTGGAGGTAGGTCAGGTGGCATGCTCTGCATATTCGCCTGTGGCACGCTTGGCTGACTCATGTAGGGTGGGGGAGTGGCCGCCACCTGTTGCTGGGCTCGCATCCGCTCCATCCTCTCTTTGGCAATCTGCTGGTCGCGCTCTTTGGTGGCGTTGTCTACCAACTGTTTCTCCAATGCGCTGAACACCGCGCTCTCTGACACTCCCATGATTCGCGCGCACTCCTGTACATATAGCTCGCGCTTTATCACGTCCTGCACCTCGGCTATCGATGCTACGATGGTGTGGACGGCGTCGGCCCTCTTCAACGGGTCTTTCTCCGTCTGCGCCAAAAGGGTCTCGGCCTCATAGCGTATGAAATCGTTCTCATGCGCCTCAACGTATGCCCTGAACTCCTCTTCCGTATGTTTGCGGGCGAAGGAGTCGGGGTCGTCATTGTCAGGGAGCAGAAGCACGCGGACGTTCATCCCCTCGTGCAATATCATGTCTATGCCGCGCAGCGAGGCGTGGATTCCCGCCGCGTCGCCGTCATACAGCACTGTTATGTTGCTCGTGTACCGCTTGATGAGCAATATCTGGTTCTTGGTCAGGGCTGTGCCGGACGAGGCCACCACGTTGGCTATGCCGCTCTGGTGCATGGATATCACGTCGGTGTAGCCCTCCACGAGGAAACACTTGTCCTGTCGGCTTATTTCCGCCCTCGCCTGATATATGCCATAGACTATGTCAGTCTTCTTATACAGTTCTGTCTCAGGCGAGTTGAGGTACTTGAGGCTCACGCCCTTTGTGGCGGCGTCAAGCACTCGCGCTCCGAAGCCTATGACCTTGCCCGTCGCATTCTGGATGGGGAAGACCACTCGCCCGCGGAAGTAGTCATATTTCCGCCCGTCTTCCGATGTCTTTATGAGGCCGTTGCTCGCCAACGGACCCTCTTTGTAACCGTCGGCCGTCGCTTTGGTCAGCAGGCCGTTGCCGTTGAGCGCGTAACCAAGGCGGAAGGTGGCTATGGTGTCATCTCTGAACCCTCGGTGACGAAAATAGGTGAGTCCGTAGGCTTGTCCCTCCTCGCTGTCGCGCAGGTTGCTCTCGTAGTGTCGGGTGGCATATTCCATGGCGGCGAACAAAGCGTCGCGTTCGCGGCCGGCTGCCTCCTCCTCGGGACTTTGTGCCTCCTCCGGCACGTTGATGCCGAATTTCTTGCCAAGGTGGTGTATGGCCTCAGGGAAGGTCAGGCTCTCTATGCCCATCACGAAGCTCACCGCGCTGCCGCCCTTGCCGCAACCGAAGCACTTGAAGAAACCCTTGGTCGGCGATACGCTGAATGAGGGCGTCTTCTCGTTGTGGAATGGGCAGCAACCCATGTAGGCTGAGCCTTTTTTCTTCAGCTGCACATAATCCCCTATCACGGAGACTATGTTGTCTTTGGCCGTCTCCGTGACCTGCTCTACTATCTGCTTGGGTATCATCTACTATTGTGGCCGCCTGTCGTCAGGCCTTATACTCAAAAAAACAACCGCCAGCCCTTTTTTTTGTCGGGCTGGCGGCTAATTGTGCTGCTTTATCTTTCAGTTTGGCGTTTCCCATTTTTGTGGCGGGTGACGCCTCTCTTGTCTCTTACTTGCCGTTCTCGCCCGAGTTGGTTATCCAGCTCTCAATGTGATAAGGCCCGTCCACAATCTCCTCCTGATATGCCTCAGCCTGAGTTATGGATGAGAAGTCCTTTATCACGGCCACGTAGTAATCTTTGCGTATGCCGACAAACGCGTCGCTGAAGCCCTTGCCTTGCAGCTCTTCCACGCGCTTGATGGCGACCGCCTCCTCTTTGTAGGAGCCGACGACCACGTTATATCTCTTGTCAAGTGAGCGGGCCACTGTCGGAGCCGGTTTTGCTGGCTTGGCCTGCACCTTTTTCTCTATCTCCTTTGGCTCCGTGATATCTATTGCCACGGTGTCCTTGCTTACGATTGTGGTGTCGGAGGGTACAACGACCTCCTCGACGGCCGGCTTCGTGAAGTATTTGCTTACAAACCTGTATGCCGCGTTATCTTTGAAGAATACGAACAGCAACAAGCCTATTATGATGAGCAGAAGCAGTATGATTAAGATGATAATCAACGGCTTCCTGTTTTTCTCCTCGTTTGAGTCTGTTGTCGACTGATAAGGATTTTCTGTAATCTCCTCTTCCTTTTTGTCTATTTCCACTTCTTTTTCTTCTTCTTTTTCCTCTGGTTCGTTATTAATTGGTGCTGCGAAATCAATTCCGCTGCCCATTCCAAGGCCTAAGCTAATCTCGCCATCTTCGGGTCTGTAGTCAAAGCCCAGTGTGAACTCCACTCTGCCCTCCTCATCCTTTTTGAATGTGCCTATGCCTGTTAGGGTCACAGTGCCGCCATCCATCAGGGTGTTGTTATACGAGTCCACAGCCCGCGATATGGCAAGGTGAGCTTCCTCCTCGCTCACGCCCTCCGCCTGACTTATTGCTGTGGCGAGTTTGCCGTCATCAAAGTTCAGATACGGGTTGAATGTGAGTGTTGTCGGCTCCTCGGAAGGCTTGAGCAGGCAACCGAACTGCGGTATGATGGCTTTGCCGTTTGCCGCCAAGAGGGCTTTGATATATCTTTCCATAGGTAGGGCTATGTGTTTTTGTCGCAATGGGTTCGTGTGGCGATTGTGCCTCCACTCCTCGAATCCCTTTTTGCTGTGAGTTTCCCGTTTTTTATTCTGCTTCTGAGAATTTCACTATTTCGCAAAGATATGCTAATATATTGAGAAAACGGCTCTTTAAGTGGTGATATTTTGATGGCCTATGCCCTACGCGAATCTCATCACGTCCTCCTTAGCTATTTTTTTCTCATATATGGCCTTACCCACTATGACGGCCGGTATGCCTGCCTCGGCGAGTGAGTCTAAGTCTCCCGCGCTGCCCACGCCGCCGCTCGCTATGACGTACAACCCATCTATCTTGTCCGCCATCTCGCGATAAAGCTCCACTGCGGGACCCTGCAGCATCCCGTCGCGGCTTATGTCTGTGCATATCACTTTGGTTATGCCCTTCGCCCTATATCCCGCAACAAAAGGTATGAGCTCTTGTGTCGAAGTCTCGGTCCATCCCGTCACGGCTATCTTGCCGTCCTTGGCGTCAGCGCCTAATATTATCTTTTCAGGCCCGTAGGCTGTAATCCAGCTCTCAAACTCCGATGGGTTCTTAACTGCTATGCTGCCCCCGGTCACCATGGCCGCGCCACTCTCAAAGGCCACATGCAAATCCTCCGAGGTCTTCAGTCCACCGCCGAAGTCCACTATCATCTCCGTGTGTCCGCATATGCGCTCCAAAACGCGATGGTTGACTATGTGTCCGGCCTTTGCCCCGTCCAAGTCCACCACGTGCAGACGCCTCACGCCCCAGTCTGCGAACATCTGCGCGACCTCAAGTGGGTCTTCGTTATATATCTTCTGGGTGTCGTAGTCGCCTTTGCTCAGGCGCACGCATTTGCCGCCTATGATGTCTATGGCCGGGATTATCTCCATCTTGTCTTGTCTTTGGTGAAATTTTCTTTGTCTTTGTGTGCAAATATACACAAATAGGGTGTCTCTGTGGGCGGTCAAATAAAAAAAAGCCCGCTGGGCGGAGCTTCTTTTCTCCACCCGGCGGGCTGTCTTTTTGCGTCTTTCTGCGTGGCTTACTTGCCGAAGTAACGCTGGAAGAGGCCGTAGAAGCCGCGTCCGTGGCGTGCCTCGTCCTTTGCCATCTCGTGGACGGTGTCGTGGATGGCGTCCAGGCCAAGCTCCTTGGCGCGCTTTGCGATGCGGTTCTTGTCTGCGCAAGCACCTGCCTCAGCGTTCATTCGCTTCTCCAAGTTGGTCTTGGTGTCCCAAACGACGTCGCCAAGCAACTCGGCGAACTTGCTGGCATGCTCTGCCTCCTCAAAGGCGTAACGCTTGAATGCCTCTGCAATCTCGGGATAGCCCTCGCGGTCAGCCTGACGGCTCATTGCCAAGTACATGCCAACCTCGGTGCACTCGCCCATGAAGTGTGCGTTCAGGTCCTTGGTCATCTCCTCGTCGCAGCCCTTAGCTACGCCAATCTCATGCTCGGTCTCGAAGTTGAGCACTGCGCTCTCGTCCATCAATTTGAACTTGCTTGCGGGGACGCCACACTGGGGGCATTTTGCGGGTGCCTCGTCGCCTTCGTAGACGAAGCCGCATACTGTGCAGATATACTTTGCCATTTCTTTATCGTTTAATTGGTTTTTGGTTCTTGTTTAAGGTAGCTTTTGCTTCCGTTTTCTGACCAAAATTACGCAGTTGTCACGATAAAGTTGTGTCGTGTGCGATATTTTTTATTTGTCTAAATAGAAATCCTTTGCAATTTCTTGATATTCAGTGGTATTAGAGCCGTCTAAGTTGAGTAGGGTGAGCTCATTTTTCTCTAAAATCAACCCCTCTTTTGTGGTCTCTTCATCTCGTGCGAATTGGCATACGGCCCTCCTTGGCGGCTTCCGTTTGTTGGAGTAGATTGTGGTAAGCCGCACAAGCGCGAGTCCTGTCTCACGGGCCGCCTCGGTCAGTGGAGCCGCCGAGTCGTATGGTATTATTATGGCAATGCGCCCGTGGTCGGACAACAGATTGGCCGCCGCCCTCATCAGGTCGCTGTATGTCAGTCCGACCGCATGCCGTGCCATGTTCCTCCGTCCGTCAGGGCATTGCAGCGACTCCGTGAAGTAAGGCGGATTGGAGACAATAAGGTCAAATCTCTCTCCGCCTGCCGACTTGAACTCTTTTATGTCTCCTCTCTCCACTCTTATTCTGCCGCCGAAAGGAGATGCTTCGCAATTCTCAGCCGCCTGCGCCGCCGCGTCGGGGTCTATCTCGACGGCTGTGACCTTGGCGTTCCCGTACCTCTGCGCCAACATTATGGCCACGAGTCCCGTGCCTGTGCCAATGTCTAATATATTAATGTGTGCGTCGGCCTCGGTGTCAGACTTGGCAATGCAGCCGAGCAACACGCCGTCAGTCCCTACTTTCATGGGGGTCCTGTCTTGGTTTATGGCGAATTGCTTAAATCGGAAGACTGTGTTGGACGATGCCATGTTGTATATTCATTAGATTTATTCGCGAATATCGGTAAAAATATCAGTTGTGAGGGAAGCCTCTCCCAGCCTGCCGCATCCTCTACTTTCGTCACCCATGCAACCCCGTCTCCCCATCTTCCGAATCCCAACCCCGAAGACCGCCCCGGGAAGTGCCTCCGCGCCCAACATATTGACTTTAAGTGTTTCCCTTAAGTTTCATTTTTCTTTCATTCGATCCTTTTTGAGCTAAATTTCACGCATACAGACACCTCGGAGCGAAATAACAACACGGCGAGTTTTACATTTCCAAAAATAGCTCGGGGCTTGTTCTTGCGTTTGGATATTTTATTTATATTTGCGCTTGTCAAACAAGACAATGGATGGACAAGCTTCTCAACATATCTCTTCTCCGAGTGATTCTTTTTCTTCTTGTGCTAACAACATGAGGAGCGGTGAGGAGTGTGCAGATGCTCAAAGCATAGCATAATAACACAAGCCCTTCTCACCGCGAGAGGGGCTTTTTTGTTGGAAGCCATTTCTTGTGAAGCTCCAAAAAGAACGATATAACCTAATAACAAAAAAAGGACGGCAGGGGACTCGCCCCACCCGGTGATGACTCCCGCCTTTTTCACGCCAACGCAATGTCAGATTACAAGATCAAGCTCCGTAGCGCCGCCACCACCGAGGGACGACGCATGGCAGGCGCCCGCGCGCTGTGGGTGGCCAATGGTATGAAACGCGAGATGATGGGCAAGCCCGTCATCGCCATCGTGAACAGCTTCACCCAGTTCGTGCCGGGCCATACTCACCTCCACGAGGTGGGACAATATGTCAAGAGCGAGATCGAGAAGCGCGGATGCTACGCTGCCGAGTTCAACACCATTGCTGTCGATGACGGCATCGCGATGGGTCACGACGGCATGCTCTATTCTCTCCCTTCGCGTGATGTCATCGCCGACAGCGTTGAGTATATGGTCAACGCCCACAAGGCCGACGCCATGATCTGCATCTCCAATTGCGACAAGATCACCCCGGGCATGCTCATCGCCGCCATGAGGCTCAACATCCCCACTGTGTTCTGCTCCGGCGGACCAATGGAGGCCGGTGTCCTCGGCAGCGCTAAGCTCGACCTTATCGACGCCATGATTAAGAGCGCCGACAAGACCCTCTCTGACGAGGAGGTCGCCGAGGTCGAGAACCACGCTTGCCCCACCTGCGGCTCTTGCTCCGGCATGTTCACCGCCAACTCCATGAACTGTCTCACAGAGGCCATCGGTCTCTCTCTCCCGGGCAACGGCACCATCGTGGCAACTCACGAGAAGCGTAAGCAGCTCTTCGCCGACGCTGCCAAGCTGCTCGTCGACAACACATATAAGTATTATCGTGACGGCGACGAGAGTGTCCTGCCCCGCAACATCGCGACGAGGGACGCTTTCCTCAACGCCATGACGCTCGACATTGCCATGGGCGGCTCCACCAATACAGTCCTTCACCTCTTGGCCGTCGCTTTCGAGGGCGGCGTCGATTTCAAGATGGAGGATATTGACAAGCTCAGCCGTAAGGTCCCTTGCATCTGCAAAGTCGCTCCCAATACCCAGAAGTACCACATTCAGGATGTCAACCGTGCTGGCGGTGTCATCGGCATCATGAACGAATTGGCCAAGGGCGGACTGGTCAACACGTCTCTCAAGCGCGTGGACGGTCTCACTCTCAAGCAAGCTCTTGAGCAGTATTGCATCACAAGCCCCAAGGCCACTGTCTCTGCCAAGACTAAATATAAGGCTGCCCCCGGCGGCAAGTTCTGCATCCAGATGGGTGCGCAGAACACCTATTATGATGAGCTCGACACCGATAGGGCTGAGGGCTGCATTCGCGACCTTGAGCACGCCTACACCAAGGACGGCGGTCTCGGCGTCCTCTTCGGCAACATTGCTCTCGATGGTTGCGTCATCAAGACTGCCGGTGTCGATGAGAAGATTTGGAAGTTCTCCGGCCCGGCCAAGGTGTTCGACTCTCAGGAGGCAGCTTGCGAGGGCATCCTCGGCGGCAAGATTAAGAGCGGCGACGTGGTCGTCATCGCCTACGAGGGTCCGCGCGGCGGCCCAGGCATGCAGGAGATGCTCTACCCGACGTCCTACATCAAGAGCATGCACCTCGGCAAGGAGTGCGCTCTCATAACTGACGGTCGCTTCTCAGGCGGCACTTCTGGCCTCTCCATTGGCCATATCTCGCCCGAGGCAGCAGCCGGTGGCAACATAGGCCTTGTCCGCGATGGCGACATCATTGACATTGACATCCCCAACCGCACCATCAGTGTCCGTCTCACCGATGAGCAGCTCGCTCAGCGCCGCGAGGAGGAGCTCAAGCGCGGCAAGAAGGCTTTCACCCCGCCAGTGCGCCAGCGCGAGGTCTCCAAGGCTCTCCGCGCCTACGCTGCCATGGTCAGCTCGGCCGACAAGGGTGCCGCGCGTGTCATTGACTAAGTGACATTGCTCAGCTGCGGCTCCGCCATCTTGGTTTAAGTGCGGCGGACCGTCCAGTGATAGTTAATTACAGAAGAAACAGACATAAAGCTCATTCCGATTTATGAGTTCTGAAAATAAGATGACAGGCTCGGAGATTCTCATCCGTTCGCTGCTGGCCGAGGGCGTCACCGACATCTTCGGATACCCTGGTGGCGCTATTATGCCTGTCTACGACGCTCTCTACGATTTCGCCGAGCAGCCCAACGCCCCCAAGAAGGGTGGCGACAACAGCCGTCTGCGTCATGTCCTCGTCCGTCATGAGCAGGGCGCGGTTCATGCCGCGCAAGGCTATGCGCGTGTCAGCGGCAAGACGGGTGTCGTCTTCGTCACCTCTGGCCCTGGCGCCACTAATGCGATCACCGGCATCGCCGATGCCATGATGGACTCCACCCCTATGGTGGTTGTCACTGGTCAAGTTGGCGCGTCGCTCCTCGGCACTGACGCTTTTCAGGAGACTGACGTCCTCGGCGTCACACTCCCTATAACCAAGTGGAGCTATCAGATCCGCCGCCCTGAGGATGTCGCTTGGGCTGTGGCTCGTGCTTTCTACATCGCGCGCTCGGGCCGTCCCGGCCCTGTAGTCCTCGACTTCGCCAAGAACGCGCAGGTCGGCACCGCTGTGTTCGACTATAAGCCTGTCACTTTCATCAGGAGCTATGACCCGCAACCCGTCATATCTGACGAGAAGGTGCGCGAGGCCGCTCAGATAATCAATCAGGCAAAGCGCCCCATGGTCATCTATGGCCAAGGTGTCATCCTCTCTCATGCCGAGGCCGAATTGGCCGAGCTGCTTGACAAGGCTGGCATCCCAGCCACGTCAACCCTCTTGGGCCTCAGCGCCCTGGACAGCAACAACCCTCACTACAAGGGCATGGCTGGCATGCACGGCAACATTGGCCCTAATGTCAAGACCAATGAGTGCGATGTCCTCATCGCGATTGGCATGAGGTTTGATGATCGTGTCACCGGTGTCGTCTCCACCTATGCGCGTCAGGCGCGTATCATTCATATTGACATTGACCGTGCCGAGCTCGGCAAGATTATCCCTGTCGAGGTCGCCATCCATGGCGACGCCAAGAAGGTGCTCTCAGTCCTCACCCCGATGATTGAGCCCGCAAGGCATGATGATTGGGAGGCCGGCTTCGACAAGTGCAATCAGGATGAGATTCGTCTCGTTAGCGAGAATGAGGTCAACCCTGGCGCAGGTCACATCAAGATGGGTGAGGTGGTGGCCACTGTGGCACGCATCGGCAAGAGCGAGAATATTGTCATTACTGATGTCGGTCAAAATCAGATGATGGGCGCGCGCTACTCCACTTTCTGCAAGACGCGCAGCCTGCTCACCTCTGGCGGTCTCGGAACCATGGGCTTCGGACTCCCCGCTGCAATCGGTGCCAAGGTGGCCGCCCCGGATCGCAATGTGGTCGATTTTTGCGGCGACGGCGGTCTTCAGATGACTGTTCAGGAGCTCGGCACCATCATGCAGGAGCACCTTGGCGTCAAGGTCGTCCTCATGAATAATAATTGGCTCGGCAATGTCCGCCAGTGGCAGCAACTCTTCTTCGGCTCGCGCTACTCTTTCACTCGTCTCGATAACCCCGATTTCATGACTCTCGCCTCCGCCTATGGCATCAAGAGTCGTCGTGTCGAGAAACGTGAGGAGCTTGACGAGGCTGTGACCGAGATGCTCGCCGACCCGTCTGAACCCTTTATCCTTGAGGTCCACGTCGAGGAGGCTGACAATGTCTTCCCCATGATCCCGCCCGGAAAGGGCGTGGGCGACATCATGCTCAACGCCAATGACTGGTATGAATATGAGCCTTTGGCCAAATAACCAATAACCGACACTGAATATGCAAGAGCAAAAGGAAAACACGCTGTACACCATCACGGTCTACACCGAGAATCAGGTCGGCATCCTCAACCAGATCTCTATCATCTTCACGAGGCGAAACCTCAATATCTGGAGTCTCTCCGTCTCCTCCTCAGCCATCGAGGGAGTTCACAAGTTCACCATCGCCTGCCGCACCGACCACAAGACTATTGAGGCGGTCGTAAGGCAGATCGAGAAGCGAATTGATGTCCTCAAGGCTTATTATTACACTGATAGTGAGATAATTTATCAGGAGGTGGCTCTTTATAAGGTCCAGACTGACAGTATTCTTGAGAGTCCCGATTTCGAGGAGCTCGTAAGGCGCAACAATGCCCAGATCCTTGAAATCAACCGCACTTACACGGTGCTTCAAAAGACTGGCCACTGCGATGAGACCCGCCGACTCTATGATGAGCTCGCCCCCTATGGCGTCCTCCAGTTTGTCCGCTCGGGCCGAGTAGCCATCACCAAGAGCACTGTCGAGCGCGTCTCTCGTTTTCTCGATAGTCAGGAGAAACGTAAGGCTCAAAGCCAAGTCGATTTCTAATCAACAATAAGACAATTAATTAAAGTAAAACCAAAACTAATAATAATCCACACACAATGGCAAAGATGAATTTTGGCGGTGTCACTGAGGAAGTCATGACCCGCGAGGAGTTCCCTCTTGAGAAGGCTCGTGAAATCCTGAAGAACGAGACCATCGCCGTCATCGGCTACGGCGTACAGGGCCCTGGCCAGTCTCAGAACCTCCGCGACAATGGCTTCAACGTCATCGTCGGTCAGCGCGCCGGCAAGACCTATGACAAGGCTGTAGCTGACGGCTGGAAGCCCGGTGAGACCCTCTTCTCTATCGAGGAGGCTGTCCAGAAGGGTACCGTCATCATGTGCCTGCTCTCTGATGCTGCCGTACTCTCTGTATGGCCCACCATCAAGGCGGCGCTCACCCCTGGCAAGACCCTCTATTTCTCTCACGGCTTCGCCATCTGCTGGAATGACCGCACCGGTGTCGTTCCTCCCGCAGGCATTGATGTCGTAATGGTCGCTCCTAAGGGCTCTGGCACCTCTCTCCGTTCAATGTTCCTCCAGGGCCGTGGCCTCAACTCAAGCTACGCTGTCTACCAGGACGCGAGCGGCAAGGCTCTCGACAAGACCCTCGCTCTCGGCATTGGCATCGGCTCAGGCTACCTCTTCGAGACTACCTTCCAGCGTGAGGCTACTTCTGACCTCACCGGCGAGCGTGGATCTCTCATGGGTGCTATCCAGGGTCTCCTCCTCGCTCAGTATGAGGTTCTCCGTGAGAACGGCCACACCCCCTCTGAGGCTTTCAACGAGACCGTTGAGGAGCTTACCCAGAGCCTCATGCCTCTCTTCGCAGAGAAGGGCATGGACTGGATGTACGCCAACTGCTCTACCACCGCTCAGCGTGGCGCTCTTGACTGGTATCCCCGTTTCCACGATGCCATCAAGCCCATCATGCAGTGGCTCTATATGAGCGTCAAGCTCGGCAACGAGGCTCAGATCTCTATGGACTCTAACTCTAAGCCCGACTACCGTGTCGGTCTCGAGAAGGAGCTCCAGGCTCTCCGCGAGAGCGAGATGTGGCAGACCGCTGTCACTGTTCGCAAGCTCCGTCCTGAGAACAACTAAAAAATGCGCTTAGGCCGACAAGGTCACGGGGATGCTTTAATATAGACTTCCCTGCTGCTCTCGGTCTAAAGGCTGAATAATAGGATTGTCGGGCTCGCCGCCCGGCAATCCCTCTCTTCGCGAAATGCGACGGGGTGGGGGATGAGGCTCCTCTTTCTCTATCAAAAGAGTGTGACCGGTACTTCTCGCCACCCAAAGAATGAATTAGTAACACACTGACATACAAAAACCACACTTTAGTAGGATGGACAACAGAGTCTATATTTTCGACACCACGCTGCGCGATGGCGAGCAGGTGCCAGGCTGCCAGCTCAATACAGTAGAGAAAATACAGGTCGCCAAGGCACTTGAGAGTCTTGGTGTCGACGTGATCGAGGCCGGTTTCCCTATCTCCAGCCCCGGCGACTTTAACTCTGTCATTGAGATTTCTAAGGCCGTCACTTGGCCCACCATCTGCGCCCTCACCCGCGCCGTCGAGAAGGATATCGATGTCGCGGCCGACGCTCTCAAATACGCTAAGCACAAGCGCA
This sequence comes from Bacteroidaceae bacterium, assembly GCA_963618945.1. Lineage (GTDB taxonomy): Bacteria > Bacteroidota > Bacteroidia > Bacteroidales > Marinilabiliaceae > W3P20-009. The sequence continues at coordinate 4,042 of CAVETY010000011.1, read as the reverse complement.
TCCATACTGGCATCGGCACTTCAGACAGCCATATCAAGTTCAAGTTCAACTCCAATCGTGAGGAGATTATTGAGCGCGCTGTCCGCGCCGTCAAATATGCGCGCCGATATGTTGACGATGTCGAGTTCTACGCCGAGGATGCTGGCCGTACGGACAATGAGTACCTCGCCCGCGTGGTTGAGGCTGTCATCAAGGCCGGCGCCACCGTTGTCAACATTCCCGACACTACCGGCTATTGCCTCCCCCAGGAATATGGCGCAAAAATCAAGTACCTTGTAGATCATGTCGATGGCATCGAGAACGCCATCATCTCAACCCATTGCCACAATGACCTCGGCATGGCAACCGCCAACACCATGGCCGGCGTCCTCAATGGCGCGCGCCAGACTGAGGTGACCATCAACGGCATCGGTGAGCGAGCAGGCAACACCTCTCTTGAGGAGATCGCCATGATTCTCAAGTGCCATAAGGGTCTCGGTGTCGATACCAATATCAACACCAAGCAGATCTACCCCATCAGCCGTATGGTCTCCAGCCTGATGAATATGCCTGTCCAGCCCAATAAGGCTATTGTCGGACGAAACGCGTTCGCGCACTCCAGCGGCATCCATCAGGACGGCGTCATCAAGAATGTCTCAACTTACGAGATTATCGACCCGCACGATGTCGGTATTGATGACAACTCTATTGTCCTCACCGCTCGTTCCGGTCGCGCGGCTCTCCGTCACCGTCTCGAGGAGCTTGGCGTCAAGATTGATGGTGAGAAGCTCGATCAGACTTATGAGCAGTTCCTTAAGCTCGCCGACAAGAAGAAGGAGGTCAACGATGACGACTTGCTCATGCTTGTAGGTGCCGACACCGCCAAGACCAACCATGTCAAGATTGACTTCATGCAGGTCACCAGTGGCGTAGGTGTGCAGCCCATGGCAAGCATCGGCCTCGACATAGCTGGCGAGAAATTCACCGCTGCCGCAACAGGCAACGGCCCGGTCGATGCCGCCATCAACGCCCTCAAGAATATCATCCATCGCACCATGGTTCTCAAGGAACTCACCATCCAGAGCATCAGCCGTGGTTCCGATGACACTTGCAAGGTCCACGTTCAGGTGGAGCATGAGGGCCATGTCTATTATGGTTTCGCAGCCAACACCGACATTGTCTGCGCCACGGTCGAGGCCTACATCGACTGCATCAACCGCTTCCACGTCCCCAGCGTGGGAAGTAAGTAACCTCCTATCCCGTAGGAAATTAAGTAAAGAAAAACAACCAAAGAACAGCGAGCGCCTGCCGTAGTATGACAATGCGACCTGCGCGCCGTGATTAGACAGTTGACATGAATACGCTTTTTGACAAGATCTGGGATGCCCATGTGGTGCAGATTGTACCCGACGGCCCCACGCAGCTCTACATCGACCGCCTCTACGCCCACGAGGTCACCAGCCCCCAGGCTTTTGAGGGTCTCCGCAACCGTGGCATCAAGTGCTTCCGCCCCGAGAAGATCTACTGCATGCCCGACCACAACACCCCGACCCACGATCAGGATAAGCCTATCGAGGATCCCATCGGACGCACGCAGGTTGAGACCCTTGAGCGTAATGCTAAGGAGTTCGGCCTCACCCATTTCGGCATGGGCTCGGATCACAACGGCATTATCCATGTCGTAGGCCCAGAGCGCGGCCTCTCTCTCCCGGGCATGACTCTTGTCTGTGGCGACTCGCACACCTCTACACACGGCGCTATGGGTGCTGTGGCTTTCGGCATCGGTACTTCAGAGGTCGAGATGGTCATGGCAAGCCAGTGCATCCTCCAGAGCAAGCCCAAGAGCATGCGCATCAATGTCGAGGGTAAACTCGGCAAGGGTGTTACCGCCAAGGATGTGGCTCTCTATCTTATGACTCAGCTCACCACCTCAGGTGGAACTGGCTATTTCATTGAGTACTCAGGCTCAGCCATCAAGGGTCTCACCATGGAGGGCCGCCTCACTCTCTGCAACCTCTCCATCGAGATGGGTGCGCGCGGCGGTTTCATTGCTCCCGATGAGGTCACTTTCGAGTACATCAAGGGTCGCGAGTTCGCTCCCAAGGGTGAGGATTGGGACAAGGCTGTCGCCTACTGGAAGACTCTCAAGAGTGGCGATGACGCTGTGTTCGACAAGGAGTTGACTTTCAAGGCTGAGGATATAACCCCATGGATAACCTATGGCACCAACCCAGGCATGGGTATGGCCATCGATGGCAACATCCCCACTCTCGACTCCATCGATGAGGCCGGCCGCATCTCTTTCCAGAAGTCAATGAACTATATGGGCTTTGAGCCTGGTCAGAAGGTTCTCGGCCACAAGGTTGACTATGTGTTCCTTGGCGCTTGCACCAACGGCCGCATTGAGGATTTCCGCGCCTTTGCGTCAATTGTTAAGGGTCGCAAGAAGAACCCCGATGTCGTAGCATGGCTCGTCCCCGGCTCTTGGCTCGTCGACAAGCAAATCCGCGAGGAGGGTCTTGACAAGGTTCTCACCGAGGCTGGTTTCGCCATCCGTCAGCCGGGCTGCTCTGCTTGCCTTGCCATGAACGATGACAAGGTGCCAGCTGGCAAATATGCTGTCTCCACAAGCAACCGCAACTTCGAGGGTCGTCAAGGCCCAGGTTCGCGCACGCTTCTCGCCTCTCCCCTCGTAGCCGCTGCCGCTGCTGTGACTGGAGTTGTCACCGATCCGCGTGAGCTGATGTAAGATTAATTTTCCCAATCTTTTTCCTTTTTCTCCTGACATCGAGAGTTAAAGGATAATTGAAAGGAAATGTAAATATGGCGGGAGGGTCAGTCCGACTCTCCCGCTTTTTTATTGTCATAGCCTACCCCTCAAGAAAAACATCAAAAAAAATCACATTCCGCATACGTGTTACGCCTCTCTCGATTGTCTTATATATGAGCGGCCGAGAAAACCGTTCACATTTCCTTTCGCAACCGAAACAGACAACAGGATAACACATCTCTCCCATGAAAGCAATGTCATTCGATCAGCTCAAGATGAGCGCCGGGATGATGGACGCAATGCCCGTCATGAACGTACTTTCCGACCTCTCGGCAGACAAGAGTCTCATGGACCATTTTTATCTTACTGGCTATGAGGGCCTTTGCCTCGGTTTGAATCATGATGATATAACCCGTTCAGTCATTTCTTCCGCTGTCCCCATGTATGGTGAGCTTCTTGTTGTCGGCTCAGAAAGTGATATTGTCAAGTGGAGCGGCATTTGCGCCCGTCTCCGCATTGGGATGACATCCATCTCTGGTGAGACAGTCGAGACTGCCCGTGTTGCGGAGACTATTCTTAAGGAGAATAACAGAATTTCCCATATCCTTTGCTCCTCTAACTGCGGTAAGGAGACTATCAATGCACTTTGCGCCGCTGCCCACAAACGCCGTTGCGCAGTCATTGTTGACAATAGGGGAGATGAAATTGACCTTGCCGGCGTCGAGGGCGTTGGAATTGATTTCGCATTCTCTACTGCCGAGGGCGAGCAGCCTATCAGTGTCTTTGTCGCACGCCGTTCTCGCCTCGTCATGACTGAGGGCAATGCCCGTCAAGGTGAGCATGACATCTACGCCGTTTGGCAGGACTCTCTTGCTAATCGCAACCCGACGCTTGTGCCAATGGCTTAAAGAAACTATAGCGACAGAAAAGCTTCGCATAAAAATAAAGCGGTGGACTCGAACAAAACGAGCCCACCGCTTCCGTTTTTTATCATATTCCCCCCCCCCTCTCCTCCCGCCTAACCTCTCATTGGCTTCCCCCCCGAAAAAAACATTGGGCCATCCTCTTCGCCTCGCCGAAAAAATCGTGCGACAACTCCACCTCAAAAAGCAATTCAACTTCCCACAAAAGCTCAATAAAACTCCAATCCCCTCTCCAAAACCCTCATGTTCCCTCTTTAACCTCCCTTAACAACCCTCTCCAACAACCTGACAGTCACCCCTCCCGCCCCACCTCCTTCAGAAAAACACCTAAAAAATCCCACCCGCCCCTTGCCAATCCGAAAAATCCACC
>CAVETY010000010.1:102700-116441 GCA_963618945.1 Bacteroidaceae bacterium | reverse complement strand
AAAACAGAGGGTCTTACTTCGTGATGACGCGAGCCATCTCGCAGCACTTGTTAGAGTAGCCCCACTCGTTGTCGTACCAAGAGAGAACCTTGATGAAGGTAGGATCGAGGACGAGGGTCTTGTCTGCGTCGAAGATAGAGGTGTGGGGATCGTTGCGGAAGTCGGTTGAGACAACAGCATCCTCGGTGTAGCCGAGTACGCCCTTGAGCTCGCCCTCTGCAGCAGCCTTCATAGCTGCGTTGATCTCCTCCTTGGTTGCAGCCTTCTCGAGCTCGCAGGTGAGGTCAACGATAGAGACGTCAGAGGTGGGGACACGGAGAGAGATGCCGGTGAGCTTGCCGTTGAGAGCGGGGAGAACCTTGCCTACAGCCTTGGCAGCGCCAGTTGATGAAGGGATGATGTTCTCGAGGATGCCACGGCCACCACGCCAATCCTTCTTAGAAGGACCGTCAACGGTCTTCTGAGTTGCGGTTGCAGCGTGAACGGTGGTCATGAGGCCACGCTTGATGCCGAAGGTGTCGTTGAGGACCTTGCTGATAGGAGCGAGGCAGTTGGTGGTGCAAGATGCGTTGGAGATGATGGTCTGGCCAGCGTAGGTCTTGTCGTTAACACCATAGACGAACATAGGGGTAGCGTCCTTAGAAGGTGCAGACATGATGACCTTCTTTGCGCCAGCCTTGATGTGTGCGCTTGCGAGCTCCTCGGTGAGGAAGAAGCCGGTTGACTCGACTACTACGTCAACGCCGAGCTCACCCCAAGTGATGTTTGAAGGATCCTTCTCAGCGAAGACCTGGATCTTGTTGCCGTCGACGATCATGTAGTTGCCCTCGATCTTGATGTCGTGGTTGAACTTGCCATGAACTGAGTCATACTTCAGCATGTATGCGAGGTAGTCAGGATCGAGAAGGTCGTTGATACCTACAACCTGGATGTCGTTGCCGAAGTTCTCGACAGCTGCACGGAAGACCATGCGGCCGATACGGCCGAAGCCATTGATACCGAGTTTGATCATTTCTGTAAATTTGAATTATATGAATTATTTATCTTGCTTGTGATAAGATAAATTCGACGATGATAATGGGCTCTATGCACACAAAAAAAAGGAACAGGACAACCTATTCCTTGTGCATATAGCTATGCCACCTCCATGTTAAGGTTTGCGTTTGTCTCAGCCTGGCTGTATGCCGGGCACTCCTGCGAGCTGCCGCAAGATGTCAGAAGCAGTCCCGCAACTGCGAGAGAGGCGACAAAGATGATAGCTTTCTTCATATTCTGTTCGTCAAATTTTCGTGATGCTAAATTAGCTATTTGTTTTTACGTTGGCTACTTGTTTGATGTTAAAAAGTATTATCTACACCTCCCTTTCGCCTCCCGTGCCTATTTCTACGTGGCTGCCGACATTTTGTTGCAGCCCCCGCAAGCCGTTGCGCCGAGTCTACATGAGACTAAACACGCGCCTTCCGACTTAGGCGGTAGCCGAGGTCGGCGCTTGCGCAGTCACCATAGTTATATAGCAGCCGCCGAAGCGAGGCTTCTTTTTCTTCGTCATCGTCCCGCAAGACGACAGCAGCAAGCAGGCGGCAAGAGCCACAGCCAAGACCGATATGCTTTTCTTTTTCATTATGCTTCAGATTGTTATGGTCAACCTTCTTTATTAGATGAGCGGCATCCCGTTTGCCTTGCACTCCTGGCGCATCTTCTCCGGCCATATTGATGCCTGAATCTCGCCAATGTGGGCTTTGCGGAGGTAGAACATGCAGAGTCTGCTCTGGCCAATGCCGCCGCCAATTGATTGTGGCAGCTCGCCATTGAGGAGGCGCTTGTGGAAATAGAGCTCCTTGCGGTCCTGCGCCCCGCGGATGTCGAGTTGTCGCAGAAGAGCCTCTTTGTCAACCCTGATGCCCATGCTCGAAAGCTCGAACGAGTGGCCGAGGATTTCGTTCCACACGAGGATGTCGCCATTGAGTCCCTTGTGCCCGTCGGCCGATGGGGTGGACCAGTCGTCGTAGTCCGGGGCGCGGCCGTCATGCGGCTCGCCGTTCTTCATTGCGCCGCCAATGCCCATGAGGAACACGGCGCCGTACTCTTTGACCACCTTGTCCTCGCGCTCCTTGGCGGTCAGGTCGGGGTAGCGCTCGGCCAGGTCCTCCGCCCACTCGAAGTGGATATCCTCCGGCAGCTGCGGACGAATCTGCGGATAGTGCTCGCAGACAATGTATTCGGTGCGCCTCATGGCTCCATATATGCGTCGCACGACGCTCTTGAGGTACTCCACGTCGCGCTTCGTCGGATCCATCACCATCTCCCAGTCCCACTGGTCAACGTAGAGTGAGTGGATATTGTCAAGCTCCTCGTCGCTGCGGATGGCGTTCATGTCGGTGTAGATGCCGTAGCCCTGCTCGATGCCATAGTCGGCAAGGATCATGCGCTTCCATTTGGCGAGCGAGTGGACTACCTCGGCCTTCTGGTCGTCAAGGTCCTTGATGGGGAATGTCACAGCGCGCTCCACGCCGTTCAGGTCGTCATTCAGTCCCGTGCCCTTGAGCACGAAGAGGGGGGCGGTCACTCGCCTCAGGCGCAACTCGGCCGAGAGGTTCTGCTGGAAGAAGTCCTTGATGTAGTGAATCCCCATCTCTGTCTCGCGAAGGTCGAGCAGAGGACGGTATCCTTTGGGTATGAAGAGCTTTGACATGACTGTTCTTTAAGTGTCTTTAGTTACAGATTTTCATTCAAATGATACGCAAAAATAACAATTTTACGGAAAATTAAAAACGTTGGCTTGAAAATTGTCGCAATATGTCTCTCGTTTGTGTCTTATCATCATACGTCGGCTGCTTTGCTCACTGCTGATATTTTTGCTATCTTCGTGACGAGTTTCGATACATATTATATAAGGTATGCCATACAAGTTTGGTCTTGTCCTTGAGGGAGGCGGGATGCGCGGGGTGTTCACCGCTGGTGTCACCGACGCGTTGATTGACTATGGGGTCAAATTCCCTTACGTCATTGGCACGTCCGCAGGTGCCAGCAGCGGCTGCGTCTACCTGGCTGGCCAGCGTGGCAGACTGCGTTACATCGATATCGATTTGCAGGTCGCCCGTCCCTATGTCGGCCTGTCGTCCATAATACACGGCAAGGGGGTCATTGACCTCGATTTTATCTTTGACGAGGTACAGGAGAAATATTATCCTTTTGACTTCGGCTCTTTTGTTAAGAGCGGCAGCCGTTTTGTGGCTGTATCTACAAGTGCGCTGACTGGCAAGGCCGTCTACTCCGAGGAGACTCGTGACTTCAAGCGGTTTGTGGATATATGCCGTTCCAGCTGCTCACTGCCAATTCTTTGCCCCTCGTGGCACATTGACGGCGAGCCTATGGTTGACGGTGGCGTTGCCGACTCCATCCCGTTTGAACGCGCCTTCTCCGATGGCTGTGAGAAAGTTGTGGTGGTGACTACCAAGGACGCGTCCTACCGCAAGAGTGAGCGCAAGGTCTGGCTGCCCAGCCGCATATATAAGGACTATCCCAATTTGCGCGAGGCTCTGCTAAGCCGCAATGTGAGGTATAACCGCCAAGTGGAGAAACTTAACCAGTTGGAGGCCTGTGGACAAGCCATTGTTGTGAGACCCAAGGATTTGCATGGTGTGACGCGTACCACGTCCGGCACTGAGCAACTTGAGGCTCTCTATGCCGAGGGGCTTAAGGCGGGGCGTGACTTGGCTCTTGCCATAGGGCAGCAGTTGGCGTAAGTCCGCGCCGCGCAATCCCTTACCTGTAAAATCGTAAGCCTCTTTTCTGCGCAAAAATGGCAAAATTGAAGGTGTTCTCGGCCTCGGCAGGCTCGGGAAAGACATATACGTTGGCTCGTCAGGTCATTAATCTCCTGCTTGCCAACCCGCGCTCCTATGCCAACATCCTGGCTGTCACTTTTACCAACAAGGCGACGAGCGAGATGAAGGAGCGAATTGTGGGCGATCTGGATCTCATGGCCAATGGGCCAGACGGCGACCCTGCCCGCGAGGCCATCATCGCCAAGCATGTCGAGATGCGGCATGAGGATGGTGACGAATCCGTCGACAGGGCAAAGGTTATTGAGCTCAGTCTCAAGTCTCTCAGAAACATATTGCTTGATTATGGCCAGTTCTCGGTCTCAACCATAGACAAGTTTGTGCAGAGGGTCATCCGCGCCTTTGCCTATGAGCAGGGCTTGGCCTCCAACTATGGCATTCAGCTTCAGGCCGACCCGGTGATTAACAGCGCCATGGACAACCTCATGGAGAGTATGTCTGTGGACTCCGAGCTGCGTAGCCAGGTCGTGGCTATGACCGAGGACGACATGGAGGACAAAGGGTGGGGAGGCGCAGAAAAGCGCATCAGGGGAATGTGCTCGGCCCTGCTGCAAGATGGAATAGACATAAATTACGACATCCTGACCTCAACCAATATATCTTTGCTAAGTGACAGGATGGAGGCCCGTCTTGATCGTGCCACGCGTGAGGCGCATGAGGTCATGGCTCGTCTGCGCAGAGAGTATGTCAGGGTGGGGGAGAACGGTCTCCGCTCAAATACCAATCTCACTAAGATTCTTAGCGCCGACATCCCCGCTTGTGACATGTCGTCGCCCTCCATGCGCCGACAGTCGCGCCGCCATGCTGAGGCTTTCTACGCCGCGTTGTGCGATGCTGATTCTCAATATGTCGTGAACAAAGGCATTGAGGGCGGCAAGGAGGCCTTTGTGGCGATAATCGATGCCGCCAAGGAAAGGCTTCGCTCCGCTCGTGCTGAGAGGAACACGGCAAAAGCCGTCCTCGCGAATGTCAGCTCGCTCGGCGTCATAGGCAGGCTTGGCCGTTTCATTGGCGAGATTGAGGAGCGGGACAACAAGATGCACATGAGCGGCTCGGCGCGCCTGCTCTCCGATCTCATTGACGACTGCCCAGTGCCATTTGTCTATGAGAAGATCGGGGGGCGCTATGACACCATCATGATTGATGAGTTTCAGGACACGAGCGAGGTGCAATATGGCAACTTCCGCCCCCTCTTGGATGAGAGTCTGGCCGAGAACCATGATTGCTTGCTCGTTGGCGACGTCAAGCAGAGCATCTACCGTTTCCGCGGTGGCGACTGGCAGCTGCTTGGCAAGCGCGTGGCCGATGATTTCGGTGGCAGGGCTGCTTTGCTTCGGCTTACTGAGAATTATCGCAGTCGGGCGCAGATTGTCAATTTCAATAATATGCTCTTCTGCCGCCTCCCCGAGGTCATGGATCAAGCCCTCTACAGTGGCGCCATGGCTCTGCCCGAGGGGGAGAAAGGCGTGCTTGAGGTTATGTTCGCCGACGCGGCGCAGATTCCCAAGAAAGGCGACGGCGGCTACGTCAACCTGACTGTGTTCTCTGTCCCTCATTCCGATGCCGACGCGGCGCAGGCTTATATCGACAATGCCTATGTGCGCGCTGTTAAGGAGGCTCTTGATAACGGCTACTCCTATTCCGACATCTGCATCCTGGTCCGAAAGCAGACGACCGGCAAGGATGTCATTGATCGATTGGGCTGTGAGACGTGGAACGGGGAACCCATCCCTGTCATGTCAGACGACTCGCTCTTCGTCATGAACTCCGATGCGACTGTCTGTGTCGCCAATGTCATGAATTACCTTGTCTCGGGCGAGCGCAATTACCTTTTCGCCGCTCTGCGCGTCCTCCTTGGCGTCGATGAGCAGACGCTTGGCGCTGAGTTTGTGGCGCATGGCGACGCTTTGGGGCGTGACATTGACAGTCTGCGCGGTCTCGGCATATTGGAGATTATAGCCGCTGTGGTCAATAGGCTCCCGCAACGCCTTAAAGATGAGGACGCCCCTTTCCTTGACGCCTTCCGCCAATTAGCCATGGACGCTGTCAATGAGGAGGGCTCAGACCTTAGCCGTTTTGTCAAAAATATTGAGGATAATAAGGACAAGTGGACAGTCTTCTCAACCAGTAGCCGCCCTGCCGTCAAGATTATGACAATCCATAAGTCAAAGGGCTTGGAATTCAAGGTTGTCATTCTGCCGGACGCCGCTTGGGACATGGAGACTCATCGCGGCAAGAACACTATATGGTGCTCGACAGATTGCCTCGGCATCCCTGAATGGGAAGAGGGCCGTATACCCCTGACTTTCAATGAGAGTTTGTCACAGAGCGATTTCCATGCCGACTATAAGGCCGAGCGTGAGCAAGTCTTTGCCGATAACCTGAATATGGCATATGTGGCTTTCACTCGCCCCAAGGAGGTTCTCTACGCTTGGGGTGTGTATGAGAAACCGCAGAAGGACGCCAAGAAAGGCAAAACAGCCGAAGGGACAGGCAAACTGGGCAAGTATCTCTGCCGCGTGCTTGAGGATATGGTAGGCTGCGACAGCCGTGTGTCGAGGTCTGAGATTATGGTGGATGAGGATGGCTCGCCATCGCCAAGTGGCGAGTATACTCTTGAGGCCTTTGTCTATTCAGACGGTTCTTTGCCCGACAAGAGGGCCGACCTGCAATCCGCACTCTCTGAGGTACGCCAACTCGTTGTCTCTCAGCCGCGTCTCTGCGACCCGTCCGACAAGCTTAAGATCAATGCCGATGCCGAGAGCCGCATCATTGCCGATGTGGAGGATTCTGTAGACCCGTCCTCACACACCAGGGCGCAAATGATTAGCGCGGGCCTCACCAATCATGGCATCCTGGAGCGCGTCAGGACGCTCGATGATCTGCATCGCGCTGTGCGTCAAGCGGTGAGCCAAGGCGCTTTGCGAGAGTCTGAAGCCGTCGCCCGCGAAACCGAGATGCGCGCTAAGATTGAGTCTGACCCGCGTGTGGCCGAGTGGTTCATGGCGGACAAGGTCTCCAAGGTCTGGACTGAGATCTCCATGGTGGGCCCGGCTAAACCTGGCGCCCCCCTGCCTTTCACCCGCAAGAGGCCGGACCGCGTCATGAGGATGGCCGATGGCCGCACGGTGCTTGTCGACTACAAATTCGGCAAGAGAAACCGCAAGCATCATCAGCAGGTGGCCGAATATCTTGAGTGGCTCTCTTTGGCTGGGTTTGAGGATATTGAGGCCTACCTGTGGTACTACGCCGAGGGTGTGGTGGAACGTGTCAACTTGTAAAAGTGGAGCAAGTTTGCTAAATTGCACGCTTTTTCGGAACAAACGCATTTTTTAGCAGTGGAAGATGTAACGGTGTGTTCGTTGGCCTCTGGCAGTAACGGAAACATTTATTATATAGAGTACCGCGGCAAGGCGGTGGTGGTGGACGCAGGCATCAGTTTCAGGAAGATGAAAAACAGGGCCATGACTCGCCACATCGACCTCAAGAAGATTAAGGGCGTGTTCATCTCGCACGAGCATTCCGACCATGTCTACGGGCTTGCCGGCCTCTGTCGGCAGGTCGGCGCGCAAGCTTTCATGACCCGCGGCACATGGGAGGGAATGAGGGATAAATATCGTTCGCCCAATGACCATACCACTTTCTTTAAGATAGGTGAGCCTGTCGTCTTTGGCGACTTCACCATCCATAGCTTCGCCAAGCCTCATGACGTTGTCGAGCCTTGCTCTTTCCGTGTCGAGGTCGGAGGCGTCAACATTGGCGTGTTCACTGACATTGGCGCGCCTTGTGAGGGGCTCGACGAGCATCTGCCGCTCTGTCAGCTCATTTTCTTGGAGAGTAATTATAATCTCGATATGCTCCGCGCGGGCAGTTATCCCGAGCACCTGAAGCAACGTATTGTCTCTGGCAAGGGACACTTGTCAAACGAGGAGGCGTGCGAAGTCGTCAGCCGTTTGGCACCCACTGGCCTCCGTGCCATTTTCCTGTCCCACATAAGCCACGACAATAACAGGCCGGATGTCGCTCTCAAGGCTTTTGAGGGCCTGAAGGACAAATATTTTGTGACGGTCATGAGCCGCGACGAGGCCAGCGACATCTGGCGCGTCAACCTCGACGGCGTCGAGAAGCTGCCGCCCGTCATTGAAATACCCGCGCGGCTTGACCGCGTGCCGCTCAAGGTGAGCTTTTGACGAGCGCGCCGCAAAAACGGAACCCAACACCACAAAAAACATAAAGCAAATATGGTGGAGCTCATCATCGACGTGGGCAACACGAAGTCGAAAATCGCCCTCGCCTCAGGTGGCGCATTGACATCCGATGTCATCTTGGCGGATCATGAGAAAACAGCATCCGAGGCTCTGCGCTTGGCGCAAGAGGCCCGGGCGGCGTGCTGCCTCGTCAGCAGCGTGGCCGAGGGGGCTGATGCCCTTGTCGAGGCGCTCGTGGCTGGCGGTCTGCCGACCCGTCTTCTCCGAGGCGACCTCCGTCTCCCTTTCGCCATCGACTACGCCACGCCCCACACCCTCGGCTCCGACCGTGTGGCTGGCATTGCCGGCGTGGTGGCCAACTTCGGACTCTGCGACGCCCTCGTCATCGACGCCGGCACCGCCATCACCTATGACTACCTGACTGCCGACGGCCGTTTTATCGGTGGTGCCATATCCCCCGGCATCGCCATGCGCTTCAAAGCTCTCCACGCCTTTACTGCCAAACTGCCATTGTGCGGCCCCGATGACGTCCCTGTGTCCCCTGTGGCCAAAGACACGCGCTCGGCCATCGCTTCTGGCGTAATGAACGGAGTTTGGGCCGAAGCCAATCGGTTTGTAAGCGAAATGAGGGCTAAAAATCCCAAATCGATAGTAGTTTTATCTGGTGGGGATTACAAAAATTTTGATTTAACTTCAAAAATAGGCATATTTGCGCGTCCTAACCTGGTGCTCGAGGGGCTCGCTTTCCTCGCTCACGAAAATCTTGGCACTTTGGTTATAGCCGGAATGTGTTGAGTTTTAAGGGAGTTGGGTCTGATGCTGTGACACGCCTGAATATTGGCAAAGTTTTTGCTGATGGTTGATATACGCTGCAACTTACCCGTTTAGCAACCGCTGAGCATAAGGCTACGGCTTTGTAACAAAAAATTAACCTAAGGAAATTAAACCGAACAATAAAAAACATGGACAACTTTAAGATCTTGGCTGCGGCAGCCCTCATCGCGGCTCCTTCTCTCGCTTTCGCGCAGAAGGGTGTCGAGGACGGCTCCAAATATGGCCATGGCGCTGATAGTGTCACCTGTATCTCGAACCTCGTTCAGTATGGTGACCAAGTCAAGGCGAAGAACTACAAGGACGCTTACACCCCCTGGACCATCATCTTTGAGCAGTGCCCACTCGCTAAGGGCGTAGGCCTCTACACCGATGGTCTCAAGATTATGAAGGATCTTTATGTCAAGGATGCCGCCAACAAGGAGACTTACTATGACTATATCCTCAAGATCTACGACCAGCGCGCTAAGTACTACGGAACTAACAAGAAGTACCCCTCTTCTTACCTCGGTGGCATGAAGGCTCTCGACATGCTCAACTATAAGGATGGTGACAAGGCTGTCCGCACTGAGGCTGTCGGCCTTCTCAAGACCGCCATGGCTGGCGCTCCCAGCACCATTCAGCCCGCGTTCCTCCAGACCTACATGCAGCAGAGCGTCCTCCAGTTCAAGGATGGCGAGATCACCGCAGAGGCCGTTGTTGACGCTTACCTCTACTGCTGCGACCTCATGCCGAAGGTTGAGGCTGCCGCATCTGAGAAGGTTAAGCCCGCTTGCGAGACCTCTAAGTCAAACATCGAGCAGATTTTCGCTCAGAGCGGTGCCGCTGATTGCGCCACCCTCGAGAAGATTTTCGGCCCGCAGCTCGCTGCTAATCAGGCTGACGAGGCTTGGTTGACCCGTGTCAACAAGCTCCTCGGCAATGGCGACTGCACCGAGAGCGACCTCTTCTATGCCACCTCTGAGGCTCTCCACAAGATCAAGCCCGCCGCTTCTTCTGCACGTGGCATCGCCAAGATGTACCTCAAGCAGGGTAAGGTCGATGAGGCCCTCAAGTACTACGAGGAGGCTATCAACCTCGAGACTGATGAGAACACCAAGAGCAAGTACTACTATGAGTTCGCTCTTGTCAACTTCTCTGGCAACAACCTCGCTGCTGCTAAGCAGGCTTGCTACAACGCCATCAACATCCGCAGCGATTATGGCGCAGCCTACATCCTCTTGGCTAAGGTCTATGCAACAGGCTGCCGCAACATCGGCGAGAAGGATTACGAGAAGAAGGCCGGCTATTGGGTAGCTGTCGATAAGCTCCAGAAGGCTAAGGCAGTCGACCCGAGCGAGAACATCGTCAAGGAGGCTAACGACCTCATCCGTCAGTACAGCCAGTACTTCCCCTCTAAGGAGGACCTCTTCTTCGAGGGCATCAAGGACGGCTCCGCTCATCATGTGGGTGGCTTCATCAATGAGAACACTACCGTACGCGCACGTGCCAAGTAACAACTTGGGTTTGTGCAATTCCGACATATAAATGGCAGTATTGTCTCATAACCATAAGGCAATGGCAGGCAGCGCATGTGCGCTGCTTGCCATTGCGTTTTTATCGCTTCCCCTCTCCTCGTGCATCAAGAATGACGACAGCGAACTCAAGGCCGTCGAGGAGCAAATGGAGAGCGCAAGCTTGGCGGCCTATGACCTCCATACTTTTGTGACCGACTCCGGTGTCTATAAATATGAGTTTAAGACGCCTGAGCTCAAACAGTATGAAAATGTCGAGGAGCCTTATATCGATTTCCCCGCTGGCCTTAATTTCAAGATGTATGACGCCTCGGGTGTCAATGTCAAGAGCCGCATCCGATGCAACAAGGCGAGGTATTTCAAGGCCCGCAACCTGTGGGAGCTGAACAATGATGTCGAGGCTCAAACAGAGAAGGGTGACATCTTGAACACTGAGCAGATGTTCTGGGACACCAAGGAGAGGCGTATCTACTCTGAAAAGTTCGTGAAGATCACCACGAAAGGTCAGGTGATAACGGGCCGAGGCTTTGAGAGTGACGACCGGATGAGCTTCTACGAGATTAAGCATCCCGGTGGCGAGATTGATGTCCGCGAGAACCGCTGACGACCATCCGCATGGGCAATTCAAATAAGTAAGGATTGCCCCTTTCACTTCCGCCCCAAAAATCGCACGTCAAAAAAATGACGTCGCCCCGCTATAACTATTAGAGGTTCACAATCGCCTCGCCCCCACTATATTCCCCCGTGGGACTTCCACACCGGCCATCTCTTATGTTTGAATGGCATGCATATTGCAATGGGTTATGTCACGAAATCAAGGTAATGCACGCACACTCATGAAGTTTTTTAAGAAGAGTTCCGTTATACTTTTGTTATTGGCAATTACCAGCCTGCTTGTCATAAGTGGCTGGGCGCAAAATAAATCGGTGAAGTATATGACAGATGAGGAATTAAAGATGTCGATAGACTCTCTTGTCGCAGATGAGTTGCCTCTTTCCGCAGAGCCACTTTTCGCTGAGGCGAAGAGCAGGGCCACCAAGGCTGAGGACACCCGGTGGATGCTCGATCTCATCTCAAAAGAGATTAGTCTGAACGCCCGACGGAGAATACGTGAGACTACCGCGGAAGATGAATACCGCAAGGCGCGTGAGACTGCGTGGACCCCTTTGCGCCAAATGCTCAGCCTGACCCTTTATGTCACAAATAGTAATGATGATGACGCGTTGGCTGCCATGGAGTCTCCTGCCGAATTACGTAAGTTCAAGGTCAAGGATGTCTCCGATGAAGTCGATGTGGCCGACATGAATCTGTTCGATTACATAGGCCTGTCAATTGTTATGAGGAACCAGTTTGTCACGAGGGAGCTCAGTAATGAACAGCAATTGGCGGTGTTCGAGTCGTCACCCAAAGATTTTGCGGCCTCTGATATCAAGATGCCTTTGGGTGTCGAGGTTCTTCGCCGCATGACGGCTGAGGCTCTCAGTGCTGGTGACAATCAGTCTCTTGTGTTGGCGCAAGCACTGCGTGTCCTTTTGGCAACCAGCTCGCTCGCTGTTGATAGAGAGAGCCTTATGGCGGATCTGTATGCGATGAAGGCCTCTGACGATTTGAGCAAGGCCCTGATAAAAGTAGTAAAAGCAGCCGAGTTTATTGATTCGGCCAAGATGCTGGGTGCGGAAAACATTGAGGAAGCCGAGGCCAAGATTGATGAGGCTCTCGCTCTCTATAAAGCGGTCCTTAAATCAAAGGTGTGCAGCGTCGTAAAAGAGCAGTGCCGCCTGCGGGTTAATGCTATAAAGGATACGGTGATGAGTGTTGAGGCGCCCAAGCAAGTCATGCCGGGCAAATATGTGCCGCTTTGCCTCACCTATCGCAACGTTGACAAGGTGACCATCAGCCTCCACCGCACAGATTCTTCTTCTCAGGATATAAAGAGGAAAATCTCCTTGCCAAAGACCAACAACAGGCTCTTAGATTCAAAGGCCTACATTGAGTTGGATGGGCTTGACTGCGGATATTATAATGTGTCAGTTTCTGTTGACCGCAAGGCGAAACCACTGGCCGTCACTACGTTATTGTGCTCAGCCTTGTCACCGACAGTTGTGAATACAGGCAAGTCTAATCATGCTGTCATCTCAGATTTCGATACGGGCAAACCTGTTGCTGATGCCTTTGTCAATGGCCAGTCCAAACCCGACAAGGATGGTTGGGTTGATTTGTCAAAGTCATTGTCTAAGTCCAATGGAAAAGTTGACATTAAGCGTGGTGACGATTGTTTCTCCTCTGAGTTTTGGTCGTATGGTGACGGCTTGCAAAAGAAACACGAGCCTGATATTCAGGTTATAACCGACAGATGCATATATCGCCCTGGGCAAAAGGTACTTTTTAAGGCATATCTTTATGAAAGATACATTGACCACCTTACGCCCTCTTCGAAAGGTAGAGAGTGCAAGGCGGAGCTTGTCGGCGCAAATGGCAAGACCCTGTCAACTTGCAAGCTGAAACTGGATGAGTTCGGCACTGCAAGTGGGGAACTCAATGTGCCAGCTGACGCGATGAGGGGAGGCGCATATATCGCCTTTGGTGGTTTTGGTGCGAGATCTCATATCGCAATAGAGGATTTCAAGCGCACGGACAACACGGTTTCTTTTGACGACTTTGCTGATGTCATTCTGCCAGGCTCAGAGGCTGTTGTCTCCGGCAAATGTATTTCGGCGGCTGGTCTGCCTGTCGCCAATGCGGTTGTGGCGTACGAGGTTAGCCAATATGGCGAAAAGAGCGTGGTGACCGGTGAGGTGATGACAGACTCCAATGGAGCGTTCTCTTTCTCTTTCAATGCGAAGAAGGAGGGTGCCTATAGCATTGAAGCCAGAGTTACTGACTCAAGGGGCGAAACGGCTGAAAAACACACGAGCTTCCATGTCTCGTCTGCCGGATATCGCATTGGCTTGAACCTCGAACAAGAGATCGGTGATGCCGCGCAAGGACCGCAAATTAGGCTCAGCTCTCTCAATAGCAACGACTGCCCCTATGCGTCAAAAGTTCATCTCACGGTCACGCCCTATGAGCCCACGACTTTGCGTCCCGTTGTCTTTGACAGCCCGATGGACACGGTGATTGGCAATAAGTGCCATGTGGCTTTTGGCCAGCCTGATTTCTATTCTAACAAACCGAGCAAAGAGGCGTCCCCTGTTTTTGAGGCTGATTATGACGTATATGGCGTTAAGAAATTAGACCTTGCAAATCTCAACCTCACGCCACGCAGATATAATATCAAGGTCACAGCCTTGGCTCTTGACAGTACGGAACTTCGCATAGAGTCCGATTATGTGGCTATGGCTGC
>CAVETY010000010.1:0-102475 GCA_963618945.1 Bacteroidaceae bacterium | reverse complement strand
GCTTATCATTGGTGTCTTCACTACAAAGGAAGGTAAGGCGTATGACAAGACGGCAGAGGTTGCTGTCAAGAAAGTGGACAAGGAGATTAAGCTCTCGCTGTCAACCTTCCGTGACTATTCACGCCCTGGCGCCAAGGAGAAATGGACCCTCCGTTACACAGGCGGTGGCGAGTCTACCATAGCCGCGTCAATGTATGACAGCCGATTGGACAAGTATGTGGATAATGAGTGGCGGAGCCGTTTCTCCCGGTTGAAAGTCGCCAACCGACTCAAAATCTCTCCACTTGGCCCAACTATAAGAAACTCATCCTATTCATGTTCCGGCCATTATAGATGGGTTGATTCGGGTGCCTTGGAAGATATTCTCGATGCGTTCTCTTTTGAGGAAGAGAGATATGTGGATTATGACATGGAGCCTCTTCTCGGATGTGCGGTCGGTTCGTCTCCGCGCATGCTAAACAAGAGCATGGCTGTTAGCAATAGTAAAATGGTTGTGGAGGGGGCTGCCATGTTTGAATCTGCGGAAGATCTTGTGGCTGAGTCTGATGGAGATGGGATTACGTCTGATGAGCCCATTCGCGAGGACTTTTCTGAGACTGTGTTCTTCCTCCCCGATCTCAGGCCCGATGCCAATGGCGATGCGACATTCGAGTTCACTTTGCCCGACAATATCACCACGTATAATTTCAGGGCTTTAGCCATCGACAAGCAGATGCGTTACGCTCACGTCACGTCTGCGCTCACTGTCAGGAAGCCGCTCAACGTCAGGTTGGGTCTCCCGCGGTTCGTGACGGAGGGTGACACGGTCACCATTCCTGTTGATGTCACGGCCGCCGACTCGACAATCTCGTCTGCCAATGTGTCTCTTAAAATATCAGATGCTGCGACAGGTCGGATTCTCTATTTGCAGCCGTCACAAAGCGTTGACTTCAACGGAGCCATGTCAGGCTCAGCCCAATGGGTCTTTGTGGTGCCGGAGAACGTTGATACCCTTAATGTAGAAGTGACGGGTGATGCAATGTCTCAAGGTGCGGAGACTGGTGACAAGGATGGCGAACGCATATCCGTCCCCGTGACCAAAGCCAACATTGAGGTCGAGGAGAGCCATTCTTTCGTATTGACAGGGAAAGGCGATCACTATGTGCTCAACCCATTCACAGAGGGACGCACCAAGCTCCTCTCTTTTGACTACACAAGCAACGCCTTCATCGAAGTGCTTAGGGCTCTGCCAAGTCTCGACAAGAGTTGGTACCCGTGCACTGACACTTACCTCGGTCGCTACGAGAGCGCGGCCATAGCGTCGCTCCTTAAACAGAAGGATGACGTGAAAAGTGCCGTGGCCTATTTAAAGAAAAACGTGGGAAGCCTCTCTACCATTGACGATGCCGACCACACTCCATGGTTTTTCATGGCGCAACGACTCGCTAAGCAT
Organism: Bacteroidaceae bacterium; assembly: GCA_963618945.1. Lineage (GTDB taxonomy): Bacteria > Bacteroidota > Bacteroidia > Bacteroidales > Marinilabiliaceae > W3P20-009. The sequence continues at coordinate 101,043 of CAVETY010000010.1, read as the reverse complement.
GACAAGGATGTCGTGCGGCTCATGAGTGGCAACTACGCCAACGCCACCAAACGTGATAATCTGTGCAAACTGCAAAACATGCAGCTCTCGGACGGCTCATTCCCTTGGTTCGCAGGGATGGAGGGGTCGGATTGGATGACAGTGGGTGTGACGACCACTCTCTGCGAGATGATTCAGCTCGGCCTTGTGGATCAAGACGACATGAGCACGGTGAGCAAGATTCTCACCAAAGCCCGTCCCCGCATTGATGCCATTCTCGCTAAGCAGTTGGCCGAATATGAAAAGCGGCAGGGCGAATTGAGTGAGACCGATAAGGCTCACCATTATCACTCTTTGCTCCCTACGTTCGCTCTTGAGGCATTGCAAGCCAGCGTGTTCATGAATGCGAAGGTGGACGGCACAGCCGCCAAACTTGTGGATGTCATTAAAGAGAACTGGCACTATCCCGTCATGTGCGACCGTGTGACGGTTGTCTCCATCTTGACTCAGGTCGGTGAACGCGAGAAGGCTATGGGCATAGTCAAGAGCTTGGAGGAGAACCTTGTGCAGACCAAGGACGGCACGGCTTATATCCCCGAAACCAATGCCTTCCGCCGTCGTGAGCAGGTTGAGGCTCAGGCCATGCTTATTTTCACTCTCCAAAGACTCAACCCTGATAGTGAGAACCTTCAGCGCATTGTCAATCACCTTGTGCTCATGAAGCGTGGCGAGGCTTGGCCCGACGCCCAGTCCACAGGCCGTGCCGTGCTCGCCCTTCTCGGCTCTTCTGTCACAGGTTCCGAGACCGATGTGGTGGAAGTGGCAGACCAAAGTGTCGTTTGCACGGTCCACAGCCCCGAGTTCCACATGGCATTGCCAACAGACGGCTCTGTGACAGAGGCTTCGGTGACCAAGAGTGGCAACACTGCGTCTTGGGGCAGCTGGAACAGGATATTGCAGTCGCCAATTGATAAGTTGAAGGCCGATGGCACAGACAAACTCAAGATTAACCGTAGTGTCAAGGTGCGTCGCATGGTTGACGGGCGCGAAGAGTGGCAATCGGTGGATGACGTGGCCACTTCGCTCCAAGTTGGTGACAAGGTCCTCGTGACACTCACTTTCTATAACGACGAGGCGCTTAGCTTTGTGCGAATTCGTGATCATCGAGCCTCGGCCGTTGAGCCGGACGACAAACTCTCAGGCTACCGCGGTTGGTGGTTCTGGCGATGGTCCGATGCTGATATTCCAACACCTTGCCACTACCTTCAGATATCCGATGAGACGACCGATTTCTTCATCGACTATCTCTATGAAGGATGGCACAGCGTCTCCTATACGTCCACTGTCACTCACTCTGGCGATTTTGCGGGTGGCTATGCCGACGCTGTGTGCATGTACGCCACTGAGATTAAGGCGCACACCGATGGCGGTCGCATATCTGTCTCCGCAAGGAAATAGTAGACTACCTCATTAGTCACTAAAACTTTAGTGCGCAAAGCCGATAAGCAGTCCCCGGGATTCTCACGAGAGGAGGGTCCCGGGGACTTGCTATTTTTGCGCTCTCTTTAGTCTCGCAAAACCCTTGTCCCTGCCCATTCCTGCGCCCGAAGACGTAAAGGTTCTTGCCAAAAACAAAAATCTTACGGCACGCATGGGTGGCAAATTCAATATCTTTGCCATGATATCGGGAATGAGCCATCGCGTCAATCTCCCGATAAGTTGATTGGTTGATTATGTCTAAAAATCTTACGGAGGGATCCATCGGGCGGTGCATCGCCTCTTTTGCCTTGCCATACATGGTGGCCTATTTTCTTCAGGTGCTCTATGGCTTGGCCGACCTCTTTGTCGTTGGTCGCTATTGCGGTGTGAGTGCAACCACGGCTGTGGCCAATGGGGCCCAGGTGATGTATATGTTCACCGTCATCATGATCGCCCTGTCTATGGGAGCGACGGTCGGTGTGGCTCATGCCGTTGGAGCTGGAGACAAGCGTGCGCAGGGGCGGTGCATCGGCAACACGTTTTTGCTTTTCTTGGTGATAGCAGTCGCCGCTTCGGCTCTTATGCTTACGCTTCGTGATGGCATCATTCATGCCATTGACACGCCTTCTGAGGCCGTGGGTGACACCGCAGAATATCTCACCATCACTTTCGCCGGAATACCTTTTGTTGTGGCTTATAATGTCATAGCCTCCATATTCCGTGGTCTTGGTGACACTCGCCGCCCAATGTATTTTGTCGCCATGGCGTGTGCGGCCAACATCATTCTCGACTTTTTGTTCATCGGTTGGCTCGGCATGGGGCCGCGCGGAGCAGCCTTTGGCACTGTCTTGGCGCAGACGCTGAGCGTCATTGCGGCGGCGATTTACCTTTGGCGTCGTAGGGCTGAGATTGGCGTGCGGAGGTCCGATTTTGCTCCGCATTGGCGTACGCTCGGTAACATACTGAGGGTGGGGATACCTGTGGCTCTGCAGGATGGCTTCATCCAGCTCTCGTTCATGATTATCATGGTCATAGCCAATGGGCGTGGCGTGTGCGATGCGGCGGCAGTGGGCATTGTGGAGAAGTTCATTGGTGTGCTGTTCATCATTCCGAGTGCCATGCTTGCGACAATCTCTGCCATGGCTGCCCAAAGTTTTGGCGCGGGGAAGACTGACCGAGCGGTGGGCACGTTGCGCATGGCCACATGTATAGCTGTCGGCTTCGGCATCGTCATTGCGTCCGTCTTGCAGTTTGTGCCAGAGGTGGCAGTCCGCATTTTCACGTCAGACGCGGCGGTCATCGCCCTCGGCTCTGGATATTTGCAAGGCTATGTGTGGGACTGCGTCTTGGCTGGTGTCCATTTCTGTTTCAGTGGCTATTTCACTGCATCAGGGCGCAGCTATATCTCGTTCGCTCACAACTTTGTGGCCATCGTGGTGGCTCGTGTGCCATTGGCCTATTGGGCGTCCGCCCATTACCCCGACTCGCTTTTCCCCATGGGCTTGGCCACTTGCGCAGGCTCGTTGCTCTCGGCTCTCATTTGCGTCGGCGTCTACATTTGGCTTGCGCGGCGTGGTGATGCTTTTTGCCGTCTGAGCAAATAATGTTATCATTGTACTCTTATACTGAGGAATAATTTACTTATGAAGTATATAGGTGCGCACGTAAGTGCAAGCGGTGGTGTGCAAAACGCCCCACTCAACGCTCACAATATAGGGGCCACGGCCTTCGCCCTCTTCACCAAGAACCAGAGGCAGTGGACGGCCAAGGAGTTTGACCCCGCTGAGGTGGAGTCCTTCAAGCGTAATTGCCTGGAACTCGGCTACTCGCCGGCGCAAATCCTGCCGCATGACAGTTACCTGATTAACCTTGGCAACCCAGACCCCGACAAACGTCAAAAATCGCTCGACTCTTTCACTCATGAGTTGCGCCGTTGCGCCGCGTTGGGACTTGACCGACTCAATTTCCACCCAGGCAGCCATCTCAAAGAGATTGAGCCTGAGGCTTGTTTGGATCTTATAGCTGAGTGCCTTAACCGTGCGCTTGATGAGACGTCGGGAGTGACAGCTGTAATCGAGAATACTGCTGGTCAGGGTTCCAACATGGGTTTTGAGCTTTGGCATCTCGGACGCATCATTGAAAGGGTCGAGGATAAGAGCCGTGTGGGAGTCTGCATTGACACGTGCCATGCCTTTGCCGCTGGCTATGACCTCTCTACGGCCGACGGCTATGAGGCTTTCTGGCAAGAGTTTGACAAGGTTATCGGACTGCAGTATCTTTGTGGTATGCATCTTAATGACGCGATGAAACCCCTTGGCTCAAAGGTGGACAGGCATGCGCCTATTGGTGACGGATGTATTGGCACTGAGGCTTTTAGAAGAATTATCGCAGACAAGCGGACTGATGATATTCCTTTGATTTTAGAGACGCCCGACGAGAGCCGTTGGCCCGATGAGATTAATCTCCTTAAAAGTTTTGCGGAGTAAGAGATGTGGCGACCGCAGTTGATGCCCGCGCGGTGTTTATCTGTGACGTGTCGCCAGTCTTCCCAAAGTGAGTTATAATAGACGTAAGATGTCGACAGTCTTTAGATTATGTGGTAGGTTGTGGCGGTATTTGAGCGCTATGGTTGTCCGCGTGTCGGCATCGCGTGCGCTGTGCCTTGCAATCCTTGTCTCCGCTCTCAGCTTTGTGTGTGGAGACGCTTGGGCTCAAGACCAGCCTAAGCGCTATATAACTCACGCCCGCATCATCGGCCGCGACACCATTCCGCATGTCAATCTGCCCGAGGTCAGATGCATGGCCCGCGCCCGTTTCAAGAATGAGAGGCAGAGGCGGCAATGGACACGCTACATATACAATGTCAAGAAAGTCTTGCCCTACGCCCGTATCTTGTCCCGCGAATTCAAGATTATCAATGACAGTCTCGCCCTCATGACGACTGACAAGCAGCGCGACAAATACCTTGAGCGTAAAGAGAAGGAGCTTTTCGCCAAATACGAGTATAACCTTAAACACTTGACCGTCAAACAGGGACGTATTCTTATCAAACTCATAGACCGTGAGACGGGCTCAACAAGCTATGAAGCCATCCGTCTGCTCAAGGGGCGTTTCAAGGCTTTCTGGTGGCAAAGCGTGGCGAGGATGTTCGGCTCGAGCCTCAAGGTTGAGTATGACCCCTATGGCGAGGACAAAAACCTTGAGAACGTAGTGCTGCTCATCGACATGGGTGTATATTGACCGACGGACTGAACTAATGAAATACCACTCGATTAACAGGCTGACGGCGTTGTCGGCCACGGCCCTGTTTGCAATTTTTTTGCTCAGCCTTTCCTTGCCCGTCTCTGCTCAGGACAGCACCGCGTATGGAGACGCGGAGACGAGTCAAGCAACCGAAGCGTCATCACTTCCCGTGGTGGACTCTGTTGTAGCTGTGGACGACACCGCGAGCCGTGGCGCATTGCGACGAGCTGCGGATGGCGTCATCTATGTCGCTGAGACTGTGCTCGATGCCCTGACGCTGGATCGCGACAATTGGTCTCTCGCCCTCTATCCTGCGGCATCTTACTCTGGTCGCTCCGGTTTTGCCATCGGCATCATGCCCATGCTTCAACTCCGCTCGGCGAGGTTGCCGCGTCCCGCCACCATCACGCCGTCTATTCTCTACTCCACCAAGCGTATGTTCGAGATTCAGTGCGATGCCGATGTCTATTTGCCGCATCGTCTTGACCTTACCGCCAAATTCGAGACATATCGCCAGCCCGACGACCTCTATGCCATTGGCAATGACCATGGAAAGAAATCCATCGCCCAATATGATTTCATGCGCCGAATGTTCACTTTCGACGCCCTCAAAGGTCTCGGCGCCAGCGGCCCTTGGCGCATCGGCCTGAGTGTCGATGCTGATTATTACAGCTTCAGTAAAATAGAGGCTGCCGATTCTTCACTTGTCGGTGAGGTCGTTGCGCTCACCACCAATGGCGGCGGCGATGTCTATGGAGCCGGCCCTGTGGTCGCCTATGACAGCCGCGACAATGTGCTGAGCCCTGCTCATGGAGCCTACGTAAGGCTAAAGGGGGTGGGGTATGGCCGCCTGTGGGGACATGGCAGTCGTTTCGCTTTGCTGACTATTGATGCGCGTCATTATTGGTCTCTGCCTCTCAAATCGGTCATGGCGGCGCAAATTTATGCCAATGTGGGGTGGGGCGATGTCCCTTTCACCAAGATGCCCACATTCGGCGGCACTCGCCTCGGCAGGGCTATTGGCCACAGCCTCAAGTATGTAGACAATGGGGCGTGGTTGGCGCAGGCAGAGTGGCGTGTGCCATTGTTCTGGCGAATAGGGGCTACGGCTTTTGGCGCTGTGGGCAATGTGGCGGACAAATGGGGAGCTGCTTTTGACGGGGCGCATCTGATGTGCGGTGCCGGACTGAGATTGGCTGTGTTCCCGGGCAAAGGTCTCAACTTGAGGTTGGACGCGGGATTGTCTAACCATGGCGACCGAGCCATCTATTTCAACATAAGGGAGGCTTTCTGATGGCCTGACCGCTCCTGTTTTTGACGGGTGTCCCTGACAGAATGCCATGAATTGGCTCTTCTCGCCCACTGAAAAGAGGGGGCAGCCCAAGGAACTGCCTAATTTTGTTTTGCGTTATTTAAGACATTGTGCCAATAATTTGGGTGTGAATTTTCGCACATGTTCCGTATCTTCGTAGATAATAAATAACACCAGCCTGACCCATGAAAAGCATTAAAGAGATATATCGTATAGGCAATGGACCTTCAAGCAGCCACACGATGGGACCCCGCCGTGCAGCCGAGATTTTCAGTGAGAAGAACCATGATGCCGCGCGATATGAGGTGACTCTCTATGGCAGCCTCGCGGCGACAGGACGCGGACACTTGACTGACCGTGCCATATTGGAAGTCCTTGAGCCGATTGCCAAGACCGACATCGTTTGGCATCCTGAGATTGTGCTTCCTTTTCATACCAACGGCATGGACTTTAAGGCTTTTGATGCTGAGGGCCATGAGATGGCGTCTTGGAGGGCCTACAGTGTCGGAGGTGGCGCGTTGAGTGACGGCACCAAGTCTGGTGGCGAATGGCAGTTGGCTGAGGTCTACCCTCACACCAACATGAAGGATATTATCGCATGGTGCTCAAAGACAGGCAAGAGCTATTGGGAGTATGTCGACGAGTATGAGGAGAGCGACGTGTGGGACTACCTATCCGAGGTGTGGAATGTGATGAAACAGGCCATCCATAACGGATTGGAGAATGAGGGCGTCCTGCCCGGACCACTTCACCTCAGGCGTAAGGCGGCTTCTTACTACTATCGCTCAGCTGGCTCTAACCCAAGCCTCCAGAGTCGAGGTCTTGTCTTCGCCTATGCGCTGGCCGTCAGCGAGGAGAATGCCGGTGGCGGTAAGATTGTGACTGCGCCGACGTGTGGCTCGTGCGGTGTGTTGCCTGCCGTGCTCTTTCATCTCGCCATGACCAGGAATTTTTCAGACAAGAGAATCCTTAGGGCTTTGGCAACTGCCGGTTTGGTTGGTAACTTGGTCAAGGAGAACGCCTCCATTGCAGGTGCCGAGGTGGGTTGTCAGGGTGAGGTTGGTGTGGCTTGCGCCATGGCTGCGGCTGCCGCTAATCAACTCTTTGGTGGCAGCACCACGCAGATTGAGTATGCGGCCGAGATGGGCCTCGAGCATCACCTCGGCATGACGTGCGACCCCGTGTGCGGAATGGTGCAAATCCCTTGCATTGAGCGTAATGCCTATGCCGCCGCGCGTGCCTTGGATATAAACATCTACTCAACATTCTCTGACGGACGTCATCGCGTGTCGTTTGACCGTGTGGTCGATGTCATGAAACAGACGGGTCATGACCTGCCTTCGGTCTACAAGGAGACCAGCGAGGGCGGCTTGGCGAAAATTGAGATTGACGACTGACATTTGCGCAGTCTCGGGTCCTTATTTTTAGGGAGGGAGGGCTTGCGTAAATCAATAATAAAAAGCGCACTGCGACATGTCATTACGTCGCAGTGCGCTTCTTTTGTTGATAAAACTTCCGTTGACAGGTGTGTCTTGGCCTGTTGCTTAGAAGCCTATTTTGTTGAGCCAACTCTTGACTGCGGAGAGAGCCTCATCGCGCTCTTTCTGCGCCGTCTTTCCGCGCAAGGCGAAACCTTTCAGTGTAGATGACCCTTTGCAAGCTGACGCTATATTACGCTCTGTGCCAGATAGTCCGCTCCCCTCGTGTGTGCAAAACGGAACTACGGTCTTGCCTGCCCAGTCGTGTTTCTCGATAAAAGTGTAGACCGCCATGGGGCAGTCCCCCCACCAGTTAGGGTAGCCGATGAAGATGACGTCATATCCGTCAATGTCAATGTCTTCTTTCACCGCGGGGCGTGCTTTGGCCTCTTTCTCTTTCTTTGCCTCGTCCACGCACTTGTCGTAATTGTCCGAGTACTCATTGACGGGCTTGATCTCAAAGATCGTACCGTCAGTCTCTCCTGCTATCATCTTGGCAATCACGGCCGTGTTGCCCTCCTTGATGTAGCCGACGCCGTAATTCTCACCAGTGTGGGAGAAATAGGCCACCAATACTTTTTTGCCTCTCATGTCGTTCTGTGTCTCGTTAGCGCCTTTGCTCCCGCCCGCGGCCTCGCACCTTGAACATGAGTTCAGCCCGAGTATGGTCGCGAATATTGTCGCAAAGGTTGATAATGGCTTAAATGTCATGTCTGTATGATTTTCGTTCTGTGCAAAATTAGTCTCACGTGAGCCACTAAGCGAACCAGAAACACGGCACGAGTTACCAAATTTACCTATCTTAGCCCTCTGATATGAAACACCCGACACTTACAATGCCCCCGACTGAGCCTGTCATGCTCCACGCCTGTTGCGCGCCTTGCTCGTCCGCCATCGTGGAGTGGATGATTGATCATGACATCCGCCCGACGGTCTATTTCTATAACCCGAACATCACCCCCTATGAGGAGTATGCCATCCGTCGCGATGAGAGCCGCCGCCATGCCGAGGCTCTTGGCCTCAGGTGGGTTGAGGGGCCTTATGACCATGAGGCGTGGCTCGCGGCCGTCAAGGGGCTTGAGAAAGAGCCGGAGCGGGGCCGCCGTTGCCTCAGATGTTTTATGGAGCGTCTGCGTCATTCGGCGGAGGCCGCCAAGAACATGGGCTTCGGCTGCCTGACCACAACGTTGGCCTCTTCGCGCTGGAAGAGTCAGCAGCAGCTTGACGAGGCTGGCGAGTATGCCGAGCGTGAGACAGGGCTTCTATTCTGGCATCAGAACTGGCGCAAAGACGGGTTGAGTGAGCGTCGGGCTGCTCTTTTGCGCGAGTTCGCTTTCTATAATCAGCAATATTGTGGTTGCGAGTTCAGCCGTCCTGACCTTGCCAAGCAAAAAGCGGCTGCCGCGGAAGTGGCTTCAGCAGAGGGGCTGGGGGAGAATGAGGCGAAATGAAAAACAAGATCATGGCATTGGACAAGAAAAATGAGACGGATCCCAAGCGGTGGACTGTCCTCGACTCTGAATATGTTTTGCGAAACCCCTGGCTCACAGTCAGGCGCGACCACATCAGGCAGCCTTCGGGCGTCGAAATCAATGACTATTGGGTCCTTGAGTACCCCGATTGGGTCAATGTCATAGCCATTACGACTGACGGGCAGATGGTCATGGAGAGGCAATATCGCCACGCCATGGGGTGGACAGCCTATGAGATTTGCGCCGGATGCGCCGAACCTGGTGAGGACCCATTGCTCGCCGCCCAACGTGAGCTGAGTGAGGAGACTGGCTATACTGGCGGCAAATGGTCTAAACTCATGACCATATCGCCCAACGGGACATCCATGACCAACATGACGCATTGCTATCTTGCCGAGGGCGTCGTTCCCGGCCCCAGGCACCTTGAGGCCACTGAGGACATTGACGTCATTCTGATGTCGCCAGATGATGTCGTAGACCTCCTGTCGCGTGGCGAGATTGTTCAGGCCACGATGGTTGCCCCGCTTTGGAAATGGGCGGCTGAGAGGAAAAACGGCGCGAAATAGAAAAATTCTAAGTTAACGCCGAGTTCTCCAAGTCCCAAAGACAAAACATTTTGCTATATTTGTATCATAAGTCCCGACGACGGGGCGATATGACTAAAGGAAACAAGTAACGCATTACAAACAAGATTTTAAAATAGATGGAAGACAAGGAATTATTGAAGCAGGTCGAGGCTAAGGCTCAGGCTTGGCTCGATGGAAAATATGACGATAAGACCAAAGATGAGGTCCGCGCAATGCTCAACGACAGCGACAAGAGCGCCCTCATCGACGCCTTCTACAAGGATCTCGAGTTCGGCACGGGCGGTCTCCGCGGCAAGATGGGTGCAGGCAGCAACCGCATGAACATCTATACCGTCGGCAGCGCTACCCAAGGTCTCGCCAACTATCTCAACGAGGCTTTCAAGGGTCAGAAAATCAGTGTTGTGGTTGGTCATGACTGCCGCAACAACAGCAGACTCTTTGCCGAGACCGTGGCTAATATTTTCTCAGCCAACGGCATCAAGGCCTATCTCTTTGACGACCTCCGCCCGACCCCCGAGATGAGCTTTGCCATCCGCGAGCTCGGTTGCCAGAGTGGCGTCATCATCACTGCAAGCCACAACCCCAAGATCTACAACGGCTATAAGGCCTACTGGAGTGACGGCGCGCAGATCATCGCCCCCCACGACAAGAACATTATCGACGAGGTCGGCAAGATCACCAGCGTCGACCAGATCAAGTTCCAGGGCAACCCCGATCTCATTGAGATTATTGGTGAGGAGATTGACGCCAAGTACATTGCCAACATCAAGGGTTGTGTGCTCGACCAGGCTCTCATCGAGCGTCAAAAGGACCTCAAGATTGTCTACACCCCTATCCACGGCACTGGCCGCCACATCATCCCGCGCACCCTCGCTGCCATCGGTTTCGAGAATGTCATCCATGTGGCTCAGCAGGATGTCGTGACCGGCAATTTCCCGACTGTCCCCTCTCCAAACCCCGAGGAGCCTGCCGCCATGGCCATGGCCATCAAGAAGGGCGAGGAGGTCGATGCCGACATCGTCATGGCTTCTGACCCCGATGCCGACCGCATTGGCGTCGTCGTCAAGAATGACGAGGGCAAGTACATCATCCTCAATGGCAACCAGACTTGCCTCATCCTCACTTGGTTCCTCCTCAACCAGTGGAAGGAGAGCGGTAAGATTGACGGCAAGCAGTTCATCATCAAGACCATTGTAACCACTGAGGTCATCCGCGAGATGGCCAAGAAATATGGTGTCGGCTTCTACGATGTCTACACCGGCTTCAAGTGGATTGCCGCTAAGATCCGTGAGCAGGAGGGCAAGACCAAGTACATCGGCGGCGGCGAGGAGAGCTTCGGCTATCTGCCTTATGACGCTGTCCGTGACAAGGATGCCCCAGCTTCTATCGCTCTCATGGCGCAAATCGCTGCTTGGGCTAAGGACAAGGGCATCACGCTCTACGATCTCCTCAAGCAGATTTATGTCGAGTTCGGTTTCAGCAAGGAGAAGATGATCTACATTGTCCGTGAGGGCAAGGCCGGCGCCGACGAGATTGTGGCCCTCATGAAGGGTTACCGTGAGAATCCCCCTGCCACAATGGGCGGCTCTAAGGTTGTCCTTGTCAAGGACTATCAGAATCTCACCGAGAAGAACGTCATCACTGGCGAGGTCAAGCCTCTCGACATGCCGGCCAAGAGCAACGTCCTCCAGTATTTCACCGAGGATGGCTCAAAGGTCTCTGTTCGCCCCTCTGGCACCGAGCCTAAGATCAAGTTCTACTTCGAGGTCAAGGTTCCTATGAACGACAAGGGCGAGTGGGCAAAGGCTAACGCCGAGGCCGACAAGAAGATTGAGCTCGCAGCCAAGGATATGAAGGCTTGCTAAGAAGCCTATGCGCGCCACGGTTTGCTAAGTTCGTGCGTGCCTGAATAGATAGAGCGTCGCCGTCTGGGGTTTAATCTCCGGACGGCGACTTTTTTCTTTCTTTAAAGTCGCAGTGGACACAAAACATCACGTGGGTTGGGCTGTTGTTGTTTGTCTGCGTCTCAATACCTGTGGCAAATATGCGTAACTTTGCCGCGCAATGGATAAAGTTAAGACTGTGTGTGCGTTCATTTCGCGTTGGATGGGCCTGTGGGTCCTTTTGGCCGCTGTTGTTGGCTTGGCGGCACCCTCTGTTTTTGGAGGCATCGGGATGTCTGTGGTCAGCCCTCTGCTTGGGCTTGTGATGTTTGGCATGGGCATGTCGCTCAAACTGTCAGACCTCAAGATTGTTTTCACTCGCCCGAAGGATGTCATTATAGGCTGCCTGTCGCAGTTCATAGTCATGCCAGGCTTGGCTTGGCTGCTATCCACTGTTTTCTCCCTGCCGCCTGATTTGGCGGTGGGTGTCATTCTCGTCGGCTGCTGCCCTGGTGGCACGGCGTCCAACGTCATCACATATCTTGCGGGTGGAGACCTCGCCCTCAGTGTCGGCATGACCACCGTCAGCACCATCGTGGCCCCCCTTTTGACACCGGCCATCACTTGGCTCTTGGCTGGCACCTATGTCAATGTGGATGCGCTCGGCATGTTGATGTCCATCCTCTGGGTTGTCATTCTGCCCATTGTGGCTGGTCTGCTCGCTCAGCGTCTCCTGCCTCGTGTCACGTCCGAGGCCAAGGCTTTCATGCCTGCATTCTCTTCTTTGGTGATTGCGCTCATTGTGGCCATCATTGTCAGTCATAATGCCGAGCGTCTCATGGATGCCGGTCTGCTCGTCATTGTCGTCGTGGCTCTTCACAACATGTTGGGACTCGCGCTCGGTTTTTGCGTGGGACGCGTCTTGCGGCTCACCCGTCCTAAGTGTATAGCCCTCTCTGTCGAGGTCGGCATGCAGAACTCGGGGCTCGCCAGCTCTCTCGCCGTAGCCCATTTCGCGGCCATGCCCATGGCCACTGTCCCTGGGGCCGTGTTCAGTGTTTGGCACAATATATCAGGAGCTGTCGTGGCGAGTCTCTATGCCAAATTTGGCAAAGCAAAGGGGAAGTAAATGTGGTGTGGCACATTGATGTAAATCAATTGTCAACCATAAAGATGAGCCCAATCTCCGCCTTTATTGGCTATCTTTGTACAGAGTGTCGAAACTCACTCCGCAAGGACGACTCAATCTGAGGTATATATGAAATACCCCATAGGCATACAGACGTTTGAAAAAATAATAACGGAGGGTTATCTCTACGTCGACAAGACTGCGCTCGTATATTCGCTTGCGCATGGTGGCAACATATATTTTCTCAGCCGGCCGAGGCGGTTCGGCAAGAGTTTGCTGCTCTCCACTCTGAAGAGTTATTTCCTTGGGCGGCGAGACCTGTTCAAGGGGCTTGCCATCGAGTCGCTTGAGACCGAGTGGAAAAAACATCCCGTGTTCCACATTGATTTCAATGGCACCGATTTCTCTAATTCTGACGCTCTCGCCCGCAATTTGTCGGGCTATGTCAGGATGTGGGAGAAGGAGTATGGTGTGGATGTCGATCCCGAGTTTAGCATTGGTGAGCGTTTCGCGCAAGTCCTCGCTGCCGCTCACGCCCAATGTGGCGAGAGGTGCGTCGTCCTTGTGGATGAGTATGACAAGCCGCTGCTCGATGTCATGGATTCCAATTTGATGACTGACGTTGACGGCAACCGCATGACCATTGAGGATCGGAACCGTGATGTCCTCAAGTCTTTCTACTCTGTCTTCAAGAAGGCCGACGCTGACCTTCACTTCGTCTTCCTCACCGGTGTCACCAAGTTCGCCCAGATAAGCGTCTTCAGCGGTTTCAACCAGCCTGAGGACATAAGCATGGCTCCGCAATATGACACGCTGTGCGGCATCACGGATGAGGAGTTGGACCGCTATTTTGCCGAACCTGTGGCTCAGATGGCGGCTCAGGAGGGAATCTCGGTTGGCGATATGCGTGAGGCTCTCCGCCGTCGCTATGACGGTTACCATTTCAGTGTCGCGTTGCGTGGAGTCTACAACCCGTTTAGTTTGCTTAATGCGTTCTTCAAGTTGGAGATTAGCGACTATTGGTTTGCCACGGGTACGCCAACCTATCTCGTCCGACTTCTTGAACACTTTGACGAGAATCTCAATGAACTTGCAGGCAGCTATTACAGTTGTCCGGAGTTTGATGACTACCGAGCCGACAAGGAGCTGCCTTTGCCAATGATATATCAAAGTGGCTACCTGACAGTTAAGGCCTATGACCGCCGCAAGGAGAAGTTTCTGCTTGATTATCCCAACGATGAGGTCAAGCGTGGCTTTCTGACCCTCGTGGCGAGCAACTATTTGAAGGGAGGTAGGCGCATCGGCAGTTGGCTTGATGACACCATTGACTCGCTTGATAATGGCGATCTTGAGCTTTTCCGCACAAACCTCACCTCTTTTCTTGCCAGCATACCCTATTCAGCCCGTCGTTCAAGCTCCGAGCGCGAGATGGAGCGTTACTTCAGCTACACGTTCTACCTGCTCTTGCGCATAGCCAGCACCTATGTCACCTACACCGAGAAGTGCCAGAGCCAAGGCCGTGTGGATTGCGTCATAGAGACCGACCGGTTTGTCTACATCTTCGAGTTTAAGCTCGACGGCACAGCCCGTCAGGCGCTCGACCAGATCGAGTCCCAAGGCTACGCCGCCGAATATGCTGCCGACCACCGCAAGCTTTTCAAAATCGGCTGCTCTTTCTCATCAAAGACCGCTACTGTTGGTGACTGGTTGGCGGTTGAGGGGTGAATTCATCCCTCAGAATAGTCATATTTAGGTATTGTTAATATACCTCATGGGGGGGTAATTTTGCATCTGAACGTTCAACTAATAACAGCGAAATTTATTTCAAAACATTCACGATGAAAATTACCAAACTCATGGCGGGTCTCTTTGCTACTGCCATGTGCGCCGGCCTCATCTCTTGCGATGACAGCGACGACAACGATGACAGCGTCATCCCCACTTACTCCACTGCCCTCGTCACCGATGCCAATCTCCGTGCTGCTCTTACGGCCCATGGCTTCCAGTTTGACGCTACAGGCGCGCTCCTGCTCACCGACAGTGTCAAGTCCGTCACCTCGGTCGACCTCTCCAATGCTAATGTTGACACTGCTGCGCTCAAACAACTCACCGTCTTGCCGGCCCTCACTGATGTCTCCCTCACCGGCAACGGCTATGGCCCCATCTTCGATTTCAATTCACTTCCCGCTCAGATAACCGGCGTGGACCTCACAGGCAATGAGATTTTCGATTTCGAGAATCTTGTCAAAGCCACTCCCAACGACCCCTCGCATGGCGACTATACCCCGGCTACCACCATCATCCGCACCAACCTCAAGAAGCTTTACCTCCCCGCCTCAGCCAAGTATAACATTGAGGACCTCATGCCCTACTTCACTAAGAACGAGGAGGATGGCGCAACCGTGGATATGCAGATGGCCGATGACAACGGCGCTCTCAAGGCCTACGACTGCCTGCGCTCTGTGCCCGACGATTATCTGCGCAACCTGCTGAAGCAAAACTTCTCGTCCATCTTCACTTCCGATGACTACATCGACATCTCGAAGCCAATGGCCGTGGCGGACATGGGCAACAACATCGCCCTCATGTATGTGGCTGATATGAAGAATTTTGGCGATAATGTCAAGTCGCTCGAAGGCATCGAGTACATCATCAACAACCCGTTCTACAATCCGCTCTTCATCTACATGACTTATAACGACACCAATGAAAGCACTTGGTGGACGGAGAATTATGAGGTCTCTTACCTTATGCCTGGCTCTAACATTCAGGGAATAGCAATCTCGAACATGAGTACCCCGAAGGGCTTTAACCTGAGCAAGGCGACTGGTTTGGCCTACCTCATGTGCGAGAACAATAAGGACGTTGTCGAGCTCGATTTCTCTAACACCCTGCTTGGCCAACAGCAGCCCGAGGATATGTATGTCATGCTCGATAACGGCATTAAGATGGTCGGCTGCGACAAGCTCGAGAATATTATCCTTCCCAGTGTCTCCGACAAGATTATCTGCTCCGTCTATCTGCGCGACCTCCCTGCGCTCAAGTCTTTTGACATGAGTGATGTCACATCTTTGCGTGACCTTGTGCTCATCAATCTTTCTAACTGTGAAATCTCGTGGCCAATGAATGCCGTGAATTACGTCGAGAACCACGATGCGCTCTATCCTGTCGCCGAGACTGGAGACAAGTGGGATTTGGCTATTTCCGAGGATGTGTTCAACCAGGACGCGACCAAGGAGTTCATCAAGAAGTTCAAGAACAACCTGCACGACTCGTATATTTCCTACAGGAAGCAGTATTGCCATCAGACTACCGCATACCGTTGGTCAAAGTCCGACTGGTATGTCAATCTTGAGTAAACTCCGCTCTGCAAGGTCTGAAAATCTTTAGCTATATGAGACTTAAGAAACTGATAATGGCCGCAATGGCTTCGCTGCTTGTTGTCCTCCCTGGTTGTGAGACGGACGAAGATGCCACTGTGACTTCCGATAACGCCACTCAGATGCGTGAGTTCCTCTCAGGCGATATAGTTCTCTCAACCAAGGCCACCATGAGCGGTGTGGACAAGACTCTCCTTGAGTCTGGCTGCCCCACCAAGTTCACTTTTACTTGGGTCTCTGCCGACACGTGCAACATCGCTCTGCCTGACTTCACCGTGGGCAAGATGCCCCTCGTCGTCAACTTCCGTTGCAATGTCTCCCTCTTGGGGCTTAACAGCTGGGAGGTCAAGGAGTATGGCTCCAATGATGACTGGGTCAAGTTCTATGGTCAGGATGGCGAGACGTGGAGCGAGGTCAAGGACGGCTCCTCTACCACTGTCGGTGAGACCTCTACCACGGTCAAAGGCTCTTTTGTCCAAGGCTATTATTGCCCCTCCACACATCAGATTCAGTTCATTGTGACTTACAACATGATGAATGTCCGCTCCGAATGTGTCCTTCAGGTTGTAGATAAGAGCCGCATTGACAATTTTGAGGCCGAGAAGGAGCAATATGAGAAAGATTTGGCCGAGTATAAGAAAGCTAACGGACTCGACTGACACGCGTCCAGTCTGTGCCGTCATCAATGTCAGGCTCTCTGACGCTCGACATTGACTAAGAAAGCCACCCCAAGCCACGTTCCGACTAACTATCTGTCGGGATTGGCCTGGGGTGGCTCTTTTTTTGAGGGAAAGTAGTGGTTAGCCTATCTCCCCTTGAACTCTTTCAGCCTCTTATACTCTTTGCGCGTCAGGCGGATGAAGCTGCCGTGCTGCGGACCCGTCACGCCCGTTATGTCCTTCGGGTCGCGGAAATTGCGCATATGGCTGTCCGCCACGCAGATGCGATATCTGTGAGGATGGTCGGAATATTGCACGTAGGCGATGTGCCAAGCCGTGTCGCCCTTTATCTGGAATGCGCTGCTTCCCTCGCACAACTTGTCGCCCTCGAAGCTCACGTAGTCCTTGTCGTCCGGCTCGCCCCAGCCCGAGGTCAGGTGGCTGCTCGTCGTGGTGTAGATGCCAGGCTTGCCGCCCTCTTTCTTTATCAGCATGTGGTACAGCCCGTCGGACTTCAGGTAGTTTATGTCGCAGTCTATTGTGCCATAACCCCAGTCAAAGAGCAGGCGAGGGGTTGTGAGCTGTGTGAAATTGCGGTCGGCGTGGCAGTAGTACATGCGGTCGTAGCTCTCCTCTGCGCGGTTGAGCATCGAGAAGTATATCATATACCCGCCCTTGCCGCCGTCTGGCCATGTGAAGTCCCCATCCCAAAAGATCTGAGGCGCCCACACGCGGTTGATGGTACTCCAGTCTTTATAAGGCGAGGTGGCCGTGGCCCCGTCTGTGAAGTTGCTCATGCCTTTGCGGAAATCGAAGGTCACGCTGGTCCAGTCGGTCAGGTTGTCAGACTTGAGCAGGTCTATGCCGTAGTTGTTCCACTCGTGGCTTTTGGCCACGCACATGTCTGTCGTCACCATCACGAAGCTGCGTCCGTCGGCGGCTCGGGCTATGTAGGCGTCGCGTGTGCCACCCTCAATGCGCGCATGCTCGGCAGGGTCGAATATGGGTTGCCCGTTAATCACATCCTCATAATGCAGTCCGTCTCGCGAGATGGCGAAGGCTGTCCATTCGCCCAAGTCGCTCATGTGGCAGAAGAGGTAGCCGTAGCCGCCGCGTTCGGGGTTCTGGGCTGTGGCGGAGGTCAGTGCGGTGGCTGCCAAGAGAGCTGTGGCGGCCATTGTCTTTATCATGCTCGTCATTGATCCTAATATGTTTTAATTGTGGGAGAAAAAGTCTTCTGTTTGTCATGCGTCCCAATGGGCTTCTCCTACAAATATAAGTGTTTAGGCCAAGAGGACCGGGACCGCGGATGATGGTTGAACTGTTTGTGCTTGCACTTTGGCGGGTCTGTGCGCCATAGGCTTTCAGCTGTCACTCACTTTCTTCAGATATTCTGACGGGATGAGGCCAAACTCGTCTTTGAAGCAGCGGCGGAAATAGGCCACGCTGTTCATGCCCACCATGAACGAGATCTCCGATATGGTATATTTGCCTGTGAGGAGCAACCGCTCGGCATACCGCATTTTCTGCCGGCGGATATACTCATTGGTCGAGCCTCCTGTCAAAGCTTTCATCTTGCGGTAGAGGGTGCTGCTGCTCACCGCCATGCTTTGCGCTATGAGTTCCACGTCCACGTCGCCGCTTATGTTCTGTTCAATCACGGCGTCGAGCTTGTCCATGAATTGTTTGTCCATGTCGCTCAGGCTTTGGCGCAACGCCTCGCGCTTCTCTCGCATCTCGTCATCGGTCCCGCCTTGCGCCAACGCTTTCTGGAAACCGCGGCGGGCGTTGATAAGGTTCGTTATGCGGCTACGGAGCAATGACGTGGTGAAAGGTTTGGTCAGGTAACTGTCGGCCCCCGCGTTATAACCCTCCTCCTTGTCACTGAGCGAATCCTTGGCTGTCAGCAAGATGATGGGGATGTGGCTTGTACGGATGTCGCTCTTCAGGATGCGGGTCATCTCATTGCCATCCATTTGCGGCATCATGATGTCGGACACTATGATGTCTGGCTCATGGTCCAATGCCGCGGCGACGCCCTCATTGCCATTGGTGGCGGTCACCACGTCATACTCGTCGGCAAATGATGTACGGATGTAATCCAGAATGTCCTTATTGTCCTCTACGGCCAGGAGGGTCAGGCGGTCACCGCTCTTTTTCTTCTCACCCGTCTCTGCCTCTTTTTCACCCAGCTCAGTGTCGCCTTGTGTCTGCGCCATCTCCTCTTGTGGCGTGTGAACTGCGTCGGGGTAAATCTCATCCTCACTCAGTGACATGACGAAAGTTGTGCCCTCGCCCTGTTTGCTCTTGACGGATATCGTGCCGTGATGAAGATCTATGAGGTTCTTTGTCAAAGCGAGGCCTATGCCCGTGCCTGAGGCCTGATGCGCACCCCGCTCCTGATAATACCGGTCGAAGATGTGTGGCAGGGCCTTGCTCGAAATGCCGCACCCCGTGTCGCTTATGGTAATCTCCACCAATCGCCGTCCCGCTTCTGTGTGCCGCTGCACGCACACGTCTATGCTGCCGTGGTCGGTATATTTGATGGCGTTGGATATCATGTTGTCGGTGCATATCCTGATCACCTCGGGGTCGAAATACATCGTCACGTCAGGCTCAGGGGCGACAAAACGGAATGTCACGTCGGCTTTTTGAGACAACTCCTCATATTTGAGAGCCACTTCGCGGATGGCGTCCACTATGTTGGCTTTCTTCACTTTCAGTTGCCTGTTGTTGGTCTCTGTTTTTCTGAATTCAAGTGTCTGGTTAATCAAGTCGGCCAATCGGCGCGCGCTCTGATGTATTATCGCCAATTTGTGGCGCATGGCCTCGGGGATGCCCTTTTCGTGGCTTAGGTCCTCAAGCGGGCCGATGATGAGTGTCAGGGGGGTGCGAAGCTCGTGCGTTATGTTTGTGAAGAAACGCAGCCTCTCCTCATTCAGTCTCTCTTTGCGCATATGGTCGTCCTGCTCGGCCTGAATCTGATATTTCAGTCGCAGGCGGAGCCTCCATGCCCGCAAGGCGGACAAGGCTATGGCTAATATTATTAAGGTGTAGATGGTTTTTGCCCACCATGTTAACCACAGGGGAGGGGCTATGGTAATCTTCAGTGTGGCGGCCTCGTCGTTCCATGGCTGGTTGCTCATCCTGCTGTGGACTGTCAGCGTATAGTCGCCGGCTGGCAGGTTTCGCAGTGTGACGGCCCCGTTGTTGGCTATGGCATATTCGCTTTGCAATCCGCCTATGGTGTAGCAATACTCCACATAGGGGTTCGATGCGTAGTCTTGAGTTGAAAAGTTGACTGTGAATGTGTTAAGTTCGTAGTCGAGGACTATCTCACTCTTGTTGGTCAGGTTGATGGTGCTGTCCGGCTCATCGAAGTCGCGCATCAGGCTCAGTGATGTCATGCGTGGCGCTGGGGCTATGTTTGTGGCCAATACGCGCTTGGGCGAAAATCGGCACAGTCCGCGGGCCGAACCCATTATTATGTCGCCTCCCGATGTGAAGGCCACAGCCCCGTCGTTGAAGTTGGTTGTCGTGATTCCGCTGCGATGGTCGAAATTGAGTATCGTCCCGTCTTGTTTAATGACGCTTATTCCGCGGTTGTTAGACATCCAAATGTTGCCATCTCCATCTTCCGCAATGGCGCGTATGTGTTTGTTGGCCATTTCGTTGCCAATCAACTTGTAGCTTATCTCGCCATCCTTGCTCAGGTTGAAATGAATCGCCCCCTCGTTCGTGGCGGCCCAGATGTCGCCCCGTTTGTCACAAATGATGTGGTTGACGCTGTTTGATGGCAGTGAAGCGCCGGCAATGTCACTCCTGAACTGCTTGACGACGCCGCTCAAGTCCGCTTTCAAGACCTCTATGCCAAAACCAAAGTATCCGACCCAAAGCCTCCCCTCGTGGTCGAACGCGATGCTGCGCACCAGGTCGTTGCCCACATGCAGACGGCGCTTCACCGCGGCGGTCTCCATGTCGACCTCATAGATGCCATGGCTTGTGCCAATTAACATTGTGCCGTTTCCGCTCTCAGCAAAGCATCGCACGTCCTCAGGCTCCTCGCCAACAGGCATGAATCGCGTTGCGCCTCCCGTTGTTTGCATGATGTGCGCGCCATGGGTGAATGAGCCGAACCATATTCGGCTTCGGCTGTCTTTATATGCGGCGTGGATGTTGGTGCCGGCTTGTGTCGGGTATGTCTTCTGCGGCTGCAACTGAGTGTCGTATGTTGTCAGGCCGCTGCCGTCTGTCCCTGTCCAGATGGTGCTGTCGTTGGCTATGATGACACACATGGCGGACTTCTGTGGCTGGTGGGGGCAGTTTCCGCCGCGGATGTCGCATGATGAGGTGAAGGGTGGGGTGGAGGAAGTCAGGCAGTTCACACCGCCACCATAGAGTCCTGCCCACACGTTGCCAAAGCGATCTTGCTTTATTGAGCGTATACTCTTGCCGCTCAGGCTCTTCCCGGTCTCGCCGATGCCTATCAGTGTGCAACGCCTCTCCACCCCGTGGTCCATGATGAGGCTGTGAGGCGAAATGAGTGCCATGCCATACAACTCGGTGGCTATGGCTATGCGGCCGCCGCTCAACTGGCGGATGTCATATATGCGACTGTCGCCAATCTGGTTGGCGCAGATGTGGGTGAAACGCCCATGCGTCATGTCAAAGAGGTCCAGCCCATGGTCAGTGCCAATCCACACCAGTCCGTTCTTGTCGCGGTAGATGCAGTTGACCTCGTCGCCGGCTATGCTGCCCTTGTCCCTGTCCGAGTGCCGGAAGTTTCGCGCCGTGCGTGATTGCGTGTCTATCACGCTAAGTCCCGAACGGACATGACCCACCAAGACGAGGCCGTCACCGGCGTCAGCCGCGCACCATAGTCTGTTGTCTGGCAAACCGGTTATGGTGGTCGTGTCAGCATGTGTAAAAAGGCGTGTCTGCGGGTCGAAGTGCTCTAACCCTCGCCAATATGTTGTCACCCATATCCCACCATCGGCAGCGTGGCTCAGGTGGGTTATGTCATTGGTGGCTATGCTGCCTGCGTTGTCAGGGTCGTGGCGATATGTGAATGCGGTCTCTGTGTCCAAGTCGAGTCTCGCCAATCCGTCATTCTTTGTGCCAATCCACATGACATTGTCGCGGCTGTCGGAGAGCAGGCAGTTCAGTTCGCTGCTCGGTATCCCGTTCATACCTTTATAATAGGTGTGGAACTGGGCCCCGTCAAAACGGTTCAAACCCTCGTCGGTCGCAAACCACAGGTAGCCGTCCTGATCCTGCTCTATGTCCACCACATAGTTGCATGAGAGGCCATCGTCCATGCTCAGTTGCATGACGCTGAAGGGTTGCGCCGTGGCCTTGATGGTGGACGGGATTGCAATGGCAAGGGTGACGATTATTGCCGCGCTAATGTTATCAAAGGTTTCGAGGAAATTATTTTTCACTGTTCAGCTTTTTTGTGTGAACGTTGGCAAATATAATAGTTTTTAGCCCTTTAGAGGGACATGGATAGCTCATTGAACGATTTGTAATCCCCTTAAGAATGTTTTCTATCTCTAACAAATCGTAACAAATGCGCAATTTTGCCACGTGCTGATAACAAAGTATAAATTGTTATCGGTCTGACGAAACATAAAATAACTAACCAATTACTGATATGAAACCTTTACATCGCTCATGGCTCACTGTGGCGCTCGCCACAATGACAGGCGCGGCCGCTTTCACGGCTTGCGACGACGACGAAAACGGGTTTAGCGCGGTGGATAACCAGATCCCGACCATCGAGGCCGAGTCTACTCTGTCCGCCGAACCCGGCTCCAAGTTCTCTATCAAGGGTCTCATTAAGGACGAGGACGGCATAGCCACCATCTCGCTCCGCAACGAGGCTATGCACCTTGACAAGACCATTGACCTGCTCACCATCCACGCTGACACTCTTTATAAGGCCTACAACCTCGACTACTCTTACTCATGCAGTGAGGAGTGGACCGACGATGACGAGTTCCCGCTCACCATCACTGTTGTCGACGTGCTTGGCAACACTGCTACTAAGGTTATGACCATCAAGGGTGACGGTGACGAGACCAACCCCAAGTTCGCTTCGGCTCCCTCGGCCTCACTTACCGTGCTCACGCAGAACCCCAATTTGACGCTCAACGCCACTGTGACGGACAATAAGGAGCTCGCCAAGTTGGAAATCTCCATCCCTGACCTTGACATTGAAGATGTCCTCACCATCAACGGCAAGGAGTATAAGTTCTCTAAGGTCTACACTCTGCCCGAGACCGAGGGTGAATATAAGCTCGTCCTCAAGGTCTATGACGCTAAGGGCAATGTGACTGAGTCTGAGAGCGTCGTCTCTGTCTCCGAGCTGCCAGACTTCGCCAAGATGTATCTCGCCGATGTCTCAGACGCCGCTCAGCTCACATCCGACCTCTATGGCGTGCCAATGCTCATTGAGCACACTGGTGAGTATCAGTACACTGCACACTACTACTGCCAAAAGGCTGGCACTGGTGTCCGCTTCATCCCGCAGAAGACCGACTTCAACCCCATCTGCTTCGGCATTGACGAGTCTACGGGCCTTCTCACCACCGACCCCTCTGTGGCTCAAGAGATTGTGCTTGACAAGGTCGGCTATTATGAGATTAAGTTCGACGCCATTTCGGGTGAGTACTCTGTGACTGACTGGACGCCTGAGACCACTGCCATGACTCTCGATGGCTCCACCACAGTCGACTTGGGTGACGGCAGCGGCAACCAGCCTCAGCAGATCTGCCTTGCCGGCTCTGGTCTCCCCAACACCCCGTCATGGACAACCAATCAGAATAATGACGCCTTCATCCTCAATCAGGATAAGGCAAACCCCTATCGTCTCTACCGCGAGATGCAGCTCACCAAGGGTGACAAGCTCTCCTTCACTATCAGCCAGACTCACTGGTGGGCATGGTGGCCCGAGCCTTTCTGGCGCTTCGATAATTCTGACGAGAACGAGGCCAATGTCCTCAATGGCGGCGACAACATGAAGGAGGTCGAGGTCTCTGTCTCAGGAACTTATCTCTTCGAGTTCGACTATGCGCTCTTGCGCTCCAGGATTATCCTCGTATCTGAGTAATAACTTAACAGGCAATTCGAAATGAAACGCATCATAACGACAGCTTTTGCGGCATGCCTATCTCTCTTGGCCATGGCGCAGAGCACAAGGATTGTCGGCAAGATTGTCGACTCCAACAATCAGCCTATCCCTGGCGCGACGGTCATGGTCAAAGGCACGACCATTGGCGCAGTGGCCGATGTGGACGGTAATTATTCCATCGAGGCCGACGCCAACTCCACCCTCGTCTTCTCTTTCATCGGCATGACCGATCAGGAGGTGCAGGTGGCTGGGCAGAATACCATCAATGCCACTTTGGCAGATGAGGCGTCTGACCTTGACGAGGTTGTGGTCATCGGCTACGGCGCCGTTCGCAAGGGCGACCTCACCAGCTCCATCTCGGCTCTCAAGGGCGAGGCTCTCGAGAAAATATCCACGGGTAATGTGATGAACGCCCTCCAGGGCCAGGTCAACGGTGTGCAGGTCAGCTCGGCCGGCTCACCTGGCGCAAGCCCCCGTGTCATTGTCCGAGGCGTCACCACTGTCAACGGCTCAGACCCACTCTATGTCGTTGATGGCATGCCCGTCGGCACCAACATCAACTTCCTCAACCAGAATGACATCGAGAGCATGCAGGTGCTCAAGGACGCTTCCGCCTCGGCCATCTACGGCACCCGCGGTTCAAACGGTGTCATCCTTGTCACCACCAAGCGCGGCGCGCAGGGCAAGACCAAGTTCTCCCTCACCGCCTCTGTGGGTTTCCAAACTCTCCACAAGCCCGAAATGGCCAAAGCATCGGAGTATGAGCAGGTTATCAAGACCCGCTATACCAATGATGGCGCCACTCCCGTCTGGAATGGCAAAGATGGCATAACCGATGAGGAAGGAACTGACTGGTGGGACGAGGTCATCAATGACGTGGCCCTGCAGCAGAACTACAACTTCAGCTTCTCGGGCGGAAATGACCGTCATGTTTATTCGGCATCCATCGGCTACTATCGCCAGAACTCGCAATATGACTATGGCGTTTGGCAGAAGTTCACCGCGCGTTTCTCTAACGAGTGGACTTTCAACAAGGTGGTCAAGGCAGGCATTGACCTCACTCCCAAATATGAGCAGTGGGACAACACCCCGAGCCTCATGGGCTCCATCATGGCCATGGACCCCACCACGCCTGTCATGAGGGACGAGAGTGAGTGGACCAGCAATGTCTACTCCAACTACGCCCGCTCGCGCAACAACCAGGAGTGGAACCCCGTCGCAAGCGTGGCTCGTATGGATGCAGGCGCTTTTGAGTATGGCGTCCTCGCTACTCCTTCCGTCACCATCACGCCCATTGAGGGTCTCTCCATCCGTTCTCAGTTCGGCCTCAACGCCCGTTTCCGTGTAACGGACACCTATAATGTCGACTTCAAGATTGACAACCTGGAGCAGAACGCCAATAACAACGCCACCAGGCAGATGGAGAACTGGGCCGACTGGAACTGGACCAACACCGTCACATGGATGCGCACTTTTGACGAGAAGCACAACCTCAACGTCATGGCCGGCTTCACCATGGAGCGTTTCCAAGATTATTGGGCAAGCGCCTATGCCGAGGATATCCCCTCTAACGAGGAGACGCTTCGCTACCCCAGCGCAGGCACCAACAACATGAAGGCCTATGGCAAAGACTCTTTCTCAAGCCTCATCTCCTACCTCGCCCGCGTCATGTATAACTATGACGAGCGCTACTATCTCACTGCATCCGTCCGTGTGGATGGCAGCTCCAAGTTCCCCTCTGGCAACAAATACGCCACTTTCCCCGCTGTATCAGCCGCTTGGCGTCTCACCGGCGAGCAGTTCATGCAAGACCAGAATATCTTCCAGGACATTAAGATCCGTGCAGGCTGGGGCCGCGTAGGTAACCAGAATATTGATAACTCGGCCTACGAGAGCTCTATTGCCAACACTGACTACGTCTTCAATGGCGAGCGCGTCACAGGTTCCACTGTCGGTTCAATCGGCAACAGCAAGGTGCAGTGGGAGACTGTCGAGGACTGGAACGTGGGTGTCGACTTCGCACTCCTCGATAACCGCCTCAAGGTCACTGCCGACTACTATCAGAAGACCAGTCATGACATGCTCATGAAGAAGGAGAACCTCCTCATCCTCGGTTACCCGATGTGGAACGGCCAGATGTGGGAGAACATTGGCAAGATGGAGGCTAAGGGCTGGGAGCTCGGCATCAACTGGAGCGACGTGGCAGGCGAGATCCACTATAACGTGGGTGTCAACCTCAGCCAGACCCGCAATAAGGCAATCAAGCTCAACGGCGATTACCTCTACACCGGCAGCTTCAACGGCGACTACATCATCCGCAATGAGGAGGGACGACGCCTCAGCCAGTTCTATGGCTATGTGGCAGACGGCCTCTTCCAGAACGAGACAGAGCTGACCAGCTACACCAATGAGTTCGGCGCAGCCATGCAGCCTAACGCCAAAGTCGGTGATATCCGATATCTCGATCTCAACCACGACGGCACAATCGATGAGAAGGATAAGACCTACATCGGCGACCCGTATCCCGACCTCATGATTGGCCTCAACCTCGGCCTTGAGTGGAAAGGCATCGACTTCACTGCCAATTTCTACGGCACTGTGGGCAATGACATTTTCAACCAGAACTTCGGCCGCTACAGTGGCGTCAATGGCCAGAATGTCTACGCCGGCACTCTTGAGAAGGCATGGCATGGTGAGGGCACGAGCTACAGGATTCCTCGCCTCTCGGTCAACGACTCTAACATGAACTTCAAGCGACCCAGCTCAGCCTTTGTCGAGGACGGCTCTTACTTCCGCTGCAAACTTATGCAGATTGGCTACACTCTGCCGCAGAGCATCTTCAATGACAAGCTGAAGGCCCGCATCTCCTTCTCGGCTCAGAACCTCTTCACCGCAACCAGCTATTCAGGTGAGGACCCCGAGCAGGCCAGCATGGGCTCAAGCGTCACCGAGGCGGGCATCGACGGAACGGGTTACCCCAACCCCCGCACCTTCCTCATCGGTCTCAATCTCAATTTCTAATTAATCCGTAATCTCTATGAAACGATATATCCTTGCCGGCCTGGCGTGCCTCGCTCTCGCCTCTTGCTCCGACTTCCTCGACGAGCCCCTCCGCGGCTCGCAGGGCATGGACAACTATTTCGTCAACGAGTCTCAGTGCGCTAAGCAGCTCACCGGCTGCTACCAAAGCCTCGCCTATGATGACTGGTGGCAAATCTATAAGTTCTACGTCTGCGGCGACATGTGCACCGATGACGAGTGGATGGGCAATACGACGCAGGATCCCGGCGAATACCGCGATGTGGCTCACTACACCGGCAACACGGTCAACGCCGGCAACTGCTGCCAAAACTTCTGGCAGTATCGCTATAAGGGCATCCTCCAGTGCAATATAGCCATCCAGAAGATCCCCTCAGCCACCTTTGTCGATGAGAATCTTCAGAAACGCTACATTGCCGAGGCCAAGTTCATCCGCGCTTTCGAGTACTTCGACCTGGTCAAGAACTTCGGCGGAGTGCCAATGGTCATGGGCCTCATGCTCCCGAGTGAGGTGGACGGCATCACGCGCTCCTCTCTCTCCGAGAGCTATGAGCAGATTGAGAATGACCTCCTCGACGCCATCCCGTATCTCCAGCTCCGCAGTGAGCAGGCGTCTGCCGATCTTGGTCGTGTGACCAAGGGTGCGGCTCAGGGCCTCCTCGCCAAGGTCTACCTCTATCAGGAGAAATATACCGAGGCCGAGGAGCAACTGAAGGCGGTCATTGACAGCAAGGAGTATAAGCTCCTCGACAACTTCGGCGACGTTTGGAGCATCGATCACAATAACAGTGACGAGAGTCTCTTCGAGTTCCAGACTTCCGACAATATGACCTACAACCTCGGTGAGCGCATCTCTGTTGTCACTGGCTCTCGCGATGATTCGGGTTGGAGCTGGGGTCTCCCCACCAGCAACCTGGAGAAGGCTTTCAATGAGGCCGGCGATGACATCCGCCTCCGCTACACTATTCTCAAGGACGGCCAGACCAACGTCCCGGGTGACGACACTTGGAGTGAGGACAACCCATACGTCATCACGCCCAGCAAGCACAAGAGCGCGCGCTGCAACATGAAGCTCTACATCCCCATGGCCAAGCGCCCGTCCACCTATGACGCTCCCCACATCCCCCTCAACTACCGCGTCCTCCGTTATGCCGACATCCTCCTGATGTACGCCGAGGTCGAGAACGCTCTGGGCAACGACTCTGAGGCGCGTGACGCCCTCAACCAGGTCCGCGCCCGTGTTGAGCTCTCCGATGTGGTCGTCTCTGGCGCAGAGCTCCGCGACGCCATCCGCACTGAGCGCCGTCTTGAGCTCGCTCTTGAGGATAACCGCCTCTACGACCTCCGTCGCTGGAAGGATGACAATGGCAAGTTGGCCATCCAGAACATCATGGGTCCCAATGGCTCGTTCGTCATCTATAACACCCAGACCAGCACTGACACCTATGAGCTTACCAACGACAAGGAGGCTCAAAACAAGGGCTACTACTTCAAGGAGGGCCGTGACGAGCTCTTCCCAATCCCCAACTCTGAGATAACAATGTCCAATGGCTCCATTGCTCAGAACCCTGGCTATTGATAGGTTCCGTTTGTTTTAATATGAGAAAGGCGGGGGCTCCCGAAGGGAAAGAGTGATTAGCTAACCTTCGTATGAGCCCCCGCCTTTTTAATTACCAAGGCCTTGCGTCTTGCCGTGTTATCTCTCCTATTAATCAACAATGACAATGATGAATATCAACATATCAAGCGGTCTCGCCACATCGGTTGGACTCTTCTCCCTCCTTGCTTCTGTCGCCTCCCCGTGTGCTGCCCAGTCCACCTACACTGTCACCATGTCGCCCTCGGTCACATATCAGACAATTGAGGATTTTGGCGCAAGTGACTGCTGGACGGCCGAGTTCGTCGGCAAATATTTCCCCAATGCGGAAAAAGATAAAGCAGCCAAATGGCTCTTCAGCAAAGATTTCGACTCCGACGGCAACCCTCTCGGCATCGGACTCTCGGCTTGGCGTGTCAACTTGGGCGGAGGCAGTGCCGAGCAAGGCTCTGACAGTGGCATTGATGATGTCACTCGCCGCGCCTCGTGCTATCTGACGTCTGCTGATGGCTCTTATGATTGGAACCGTTGCTCTGGTCAGCGGTTTTTCATGGAGGCGGCTAAGGACTATGGCGTTGAGCATTTTGTGCTATTCTCCAACTCAGCACCCGTCTATTTCACTAAGAACGGAAAGGCTTGCGCCAACGAGGGTGTCTCGGGCTCTAACCTGAGCGATGACAAGTATGAGGCTTTCGCCACCTATCTCGCCACTGTGGCCGACCATTTCTCCAATGACGGTTATAACGTCTCACTCATCAGTCCCCTCAATGAGCCGCAATATGACTGGACGAGCGGGCAGGAGGGAACTCCTATGACCAATGAGTGCATCGCCAAGCTGGTGCGCCAACTCGACACGCAGATCTCCAACTTCGGTCTTGACACCAAGATTCTCATCCCCGAGGCTTGCCAATTCAAGGCTCTTTACACCAATAGTGGCGAGAAAAGGGCTGACAACCAGATTGACGCGTTTTTCAACTCAGCCAACTCAGACACTTATATTGGTGACCTCGCTAATCTCCGTAAAGCTGTAGCCGGTCACAGCTATTGGACTTTCGGCACTAATTCCGACCTTGAGAATGTGAGGACCAACGTCCACAATGCCGCCGCGCAATACGGGTTGGATGTTTTTCAGACCGAATGGAGTATGCTTGACGCGGCTCCCTCTTCCGAAGCTGGCTTCCCTGCCTCTTATGATGACGCATCCTATTGGGACATAGCTCTCTACATGGCCAAGCTCATTCATTGTGACCTCACTTACGCCAATGCGGCGTCTTGGAGCTACTGGACTACTTTCGCTCAGGAGATGTATAGCCAGAAGAACCGCTTCTATCTCATCCGTCTCTTAGCCTCTGGCGACTCAGGCTCAGGCTCGACAGGCGGCGAGAGCTATGGCGACATTTCCAAAGGCGGAACCGTATATGACAGCCCAAATCTCTGGGTTCTCGGCAATTTCTGCCGTTTCATCCGCCCCGGCTATGTTCGCATCCAGCATGTGACCGACCAGGCTGAGAGCCTCAATCGTCTTCTTGGCTCGGCCTACGTCTCGCCCGACGGCAAACGCATCGTGGCTGTCTATGTCAACATGTCTGACGCGTCTCTCGGTGTGAAACTCAACATCGAGGGTGTCTCCACTGCCAAGATTACCCGTTACACATCCGACGAGTCCAACAACCTTAAGCACGACAGCGGGACATACGCCCTCGGTGGCCGCATTGTCCTCAAAAAACGCAGTGTCAACACGTTTGTCATTGACCTTGGCGGCTCTGCCGCAATCACTGACATAAATGCCGACGGCGAGGATAACGAGTCTCATGATGTCTTCTCGCTCGATGGCCGTCTGGTCCGCCATGGCGGGGAATCTCTGGCTGGCCTCGCCCCCGGTCTCTATGTCTCAGGTGGCAAACGCCTGATTGTCAAATAGGATTGTAATCCATGATCACACCTTTACCTAAAAATCTTCCATCCCATGATTAATGTTGAACTCTTCCTACACAATATGCGGCGTGCGCTCTTTGCGTCTCTCGCTCTCGCGGCCTGTTCTTCTGTAGCCAAGGCTCAGACTTCGTCCTACACCATTCTGCCCTCTAAGCCTCAGCAGACTGTTCTCCACTTTGGCGCAAGTGACGCCTGGAGCATGCAGTTTATTGGCAATTGGCCCGAGGCTCAGCAAAAGCAGATTGCCGATTGGCTCTTCAGCTCGGAGCTTGACGAGACCGGCAAACCTAAGGGCATTGGCCTCTCCATCTGGCGTTTCAATCTTGGCGCGGGCAGTGCCGAGCAGGGCGACAACGCGCAAATCAATCCGCTGACGCGTACCGAGTGCCTCCTTCGTCCCGATGGCACGTGGGATTGGAGCCGCCAAATGGCGCAGCGCCGTTTCCTCCGCCTCGCCAAGGAGCGCGGTGTGCCCACTCTGCTCGCTTTCTGCAATTCGGCTCCCGTCCAGTTCACTGCCAACGGGTTGGCCACTAACACGGGTCGCGGCGGCACCATTAATCTCCGCCCCGATTGCTATGACGACTTTGCGCAGTATTTGGCCAAGGCCGTCCGCGGAATCGAGGAGCATGACGGCGTGCGCATTGACCTCATCAGCCCCCTCAATGAGAGTGACGGACACTGGAACTGGGTGGGGCCAAAGCAAGAGGGCTCTCCTGCCACAAACCGCGAGGTGGCTCATGTGGCGCGTGAACTCGGCAAGGCTCTCCGTGCCGACCGCAAATTGCGCAATACGCATATCCTTGTCAATGAGAGTTCGGACTACCGTTGCATGCTCGGCACTCATGTGGCCGACTGGCAGAGAGGCAACGAGATTAAGGCTTTCTTCTCGCCCGACAGCACCGACACTTACATCGGCAATGTGCCACAACTTGAGCGCGTCATTGGTGGCCACTCTTATTGGACTAATACGCCTGTTGAGCAGATGCCCGAGATCCGCATGAGGCTTCGCGACGCCGTGCGTGAGGCTGGTTTGGACTTCTGGCAGACTGAGATTTGTATCATGGGCAATGATGAGGAGATTGGCGGCGGTCAGCACTTTGACTATTCCATGCGTACGGCGCTCTATGTGGCCCGCGTCATCCATTGCGACCTCGTCTTTGCCAATGCGGCCAGTTGGAGCTGGTGGCGCGCCGTCGGTGGCGACTATCGCGACGGACTTATCCGCGTCTATAGCAACGATGGTTGGCAAAGCGGCTCGGCTGTCGATTCCAAACTTCTCTGGTCTCTCGGCAACTACTCGCTCTTTGTGCGCCCCGGCGCCGTGCGCTATGATGTCGAGGCTCGCTCAGCCGACGGTGGCCTTGTTGAGGGTGGTGACTATGAGCCGTATGGCGTCATGATCTCCGCCTATCAGAATAAGGACGGCAAATGGGTGGCTGTGGCCATCAATTATTCCGAGGAGACGAGGAATGTCAACATAAATGTGGCTGGCAAGGAGAACCTCAAGTGGCGTGTCTATCGTACGAGTGACATATCAGCTGAGAGCCTCGCTCCCGTTGGTCAGACTGACGGCGGCTTCACTCTCACTCCCAAGTCAATCTCTACTTTTGTCTCTGTCAACTAATAAGTTTTCTGCTTAATTGGCTCTATGAACAAGTTTATGATACCGGCGGCGGCTCTTCTGCTCGCCTTGGCAACCCCCTCTGTGGCGCAGAGCCATAAGGCTGGCTCTTTTGTCGCTGCCGACAAGACTTTTGAACTCAATGGCAAGCCCTTTGTCGTCAAGGCTGCCGAACTCCACTACCCGCGCATCCCACGCCCCTATTGGGAACACAGGATTAAGATGTGCAAGGCCTTGGGCATGAATACCATCTGCCTCTATGTCTTTTGGAACATCCACGAGCAGCAGGAGGGAGTTTATGATTTCTCGGGTAATAATGACGTGGCCGAGTTTTGTCGGCTCTGCCAGAAAAATGGCATGTATGTCATTGTCCGCCCCGGCCCCTACGTCTGCGCCGAGTGGGAGATGGGTGGCCTGCCTTGGTGGCTCCTCAAAAAGAAGGATATAAAGCTCCGCGAGGGCGACCCCTATTTCCTCGAACGCGTAAAGTTGTTTGAGCAGAAGGTGGGTGAGCAGCTGGCCGGCCTGACCATCCAAAAGGGTGGCCCCATCATAATGGTGCAGGTTGAAAATGAGTACGGATCTTATGGCGAGGACAAGGCCTACGTCTCCGCCATTCGAGACATTGTCCGAAGCTCAGGCTTCTCAGATGTGGCTCTCTTCCAATGCGATTGGTCCAGCAATTTCACCAAGAATGGTCTCGATGACCTCATTTGGACAATGAATTTCGGGACGGGTGCCGATGTCGAGCGTGAGTTCCGCCCTCTATCCGAGCTTCGCCCCTCCGCACCCCAAATGTGCAGCGAGTTCTGGAGCGGATGGTTTGACAAGTGGGGCGCGCGCCACGAGACCCGCCCTGCCGATGACATGGTGGCCGGCATAGACACCATGCTCAACAGGGGTGTCAGCTTCTCTCTCTACATGACTCATGGCGGCACCAGTTTCGGACATTGGGCGGGTGCCAACTCCCCTGGCTTCCAACCCGATGTGACAAGCTATGACTACGACGCCCCCATAAATGAGCAGGGTCAGGCCACGCCCAAGTTCTTCACTCTGTGCGAGACGATGCTCAAATATAATGGCGGCAAGGCTCTCCCCTCTGTCCCCAAGTCGCCCATGCCATTCATCTCCATCCCTGCGTTCGAGTTTACTGACTACAGGCAGCTCGGAGCAGGCGTTGACAGTGTGGCGGACAGCTCTTCGCCCCTCACGTTCGAGGATATGGACATGGGCTGGGGCTCAATGATTTATGAGACTCACGTCTCAGGTGTCAATGGCGAGGCCACGCTCGTTGCCGATGTTCACGATTTCGCCGTGGTCTATGTCGATGGCAAGTACGCCGGCAAGATTGACCGCACTCGCAATGAGAAGTCACTGACTCTCTCGTCTCTCCATGACGGCTCACGCCTCACGATGGTTGTCGAGGGCATGGGACGCATCAATTTCGGCAGGGCGATTAAGGACTTCAAAGGCGTCATTGGCGATGTCTCAGTCTCTGCCTCGGCAGGTGATTGTGACGTTGTCATAACTCCGCGCCAATGGACGTGCCTCACAATCCCAGACAGCCCCGAACAGGCCAAGGAGGCCTTCGCACAAGTGGCGCGCACCTCTCTCCGCCTCACGACGCGTGCCGGATATTATCGCGCCACGTTCAATCTCAAGAAGGTGGGCGACACGTTCCTCAACATGGAGGCCTTTGGCAAAGGACAGGTCTACGTCAATGGTCACGCCCTCGGACGCTTCTGGAGCATCGGCCCGCAGCAGACGCTCTATCTGCCAGGCTGTTGGCTTCGCAAGGGCAAGAACGAGGTCATCGTGCTCGATGTCGTTGGCCCTAAAGGCGAGTCCGCCCCGACAGCTTTTGCGCAAGATCACCCCGAGCTCGACAAGCTGAATCTTGAGAAGAGCTCAAAGCATAATGCCCCCGGCGACCGTCCCGACCTCAATTCGGCCACGCCCGTCCTGCAATCATCTTTCGCCCCTGGCAACGGATGGCAGACTCTAACTCTCGCACGTCCCGCAAAGGGTCGCTATGTGGCCATTGAGTGTCTCGCCGCGCACTCTGACGCCAAGCAGATGGCTGTGGCCGAGATCTATCTCCGCGACGCCGACGGCAATCGTCTGCCCCGGGCCAACTGGGTGGCGCGCTATGCCGATAGCGAGAATGGCAACCACACTCTCGACAAGGCTTTTGACCTTCAGGAGAGCACCTATTGGCAGTCCGAGGCAAGCTCGGCCGCTCCACACCTCATTGTCATTGACTTGGGCGAGGCGCAGTCTCTCTCCGCCATTGAGTATCTGCCGCGAATGGAGAATGGGGCCCCTGGCAGTGTGAGCGACTTCAAGCTTTTCGTCTACTGATAGGCTCACCCCCTCATCTTCTTAGCTTAATTTGAAAACACAAAGCCGCCTCCGCGCTTGGCGCGGGGGCGGCTTTGGGTTTTTCAATCATTTATCAACGCTTGTTCGCTTTGGGCTATATTTTGTGGCTTGTAAAAGAATTACAAAAGTTTTAATCGGTTAATGTTGTCCTGTTTTCCATAGAGCCATGGGATGGCTTTTCACACGTTCCACAATATCGACATTATCGAAGAGTAATTCTGGAGTGTATACCCTTTGGTTGAATTTATTAACATACTCTTTCTCGGTATCTGTCAATTCGAGGAGATTTGAAAGAAACAGTTTTATTTCTGATTTAACTATCTCAAAGTCGAAGCGCTCTGTGCGTCTGAGTACCGGAAGTAGTTGGGAGCGGATTTGTGGGAAGCGTATCTTATCTATTTGTGGGAAATTTGTATACACGGTAGGTGTTTCGTTGGCCTTGCTGCTTGAACCCACGGTGAGATAGAACACTGTCGCTTTTCGCAAAAGGTCGAGTTCGTCCTTGGTCGTAAAAACATTCCGTGAAATCATATTATGAACATCATAGATGTCACGAGCCGCTCCTCTGCCTATTAGCGCATTTATCTTAGTGGCAAATAATTCGATAGGTGCAAGTGAACGTACCACGACGCCGTTTAAGAAGGGGATTGTTACATTTGTATCTACAGATGGCAGAATGTGGCAACGGTCGGAATAATTGATTTCTATCTTGATGCCGTCATTATTGCCTGCGGCATTGGTGTAATGAAACACCCAAGAGTCCAGTGTATGCGGACTTTTTGAAGATGGGGACAATCGGTAGCCTTCGCTCTGCATGTAGCGCAGCACCTCGTCGTTTACTTTTTGTCGAGTGGCCAGCATCTCTTCCCTGCCGCAATTCACAGAGAAATCAAGGTCTATGTCTACAGATAGTCGAGGCAATTCAAATATCGTCAGATTGATGGCTGTGCCACCCTTCAGCACTAACGTCTGCAACAGAAGTTTGTTCTCGCGGAAATAGCTGAGGATGTCAACGAGTCGCATAACTTTCTCCAGATTGTCTCTAATGAAGCCATGCTCCTTTGCGATGGCATCTAATGTCTGCCTGCTATATGAGTTCATATTCTGTTTCGTTTTCGGTTAAAACTTTTGGCACATATAGTCGCCAGTAATTTACAAATGTGTCAGACTCGTCATCGTTGGTTAGCCATTTTACACCCTTTGTACCCTTTTTGCGGCAAAGTTCCAAGAGTGAATTTGAGATATGCGCCTGTTCTTTTATGCGCTCCAATAGATATCCTGTCTTCTGGTAAAGAAAAGTCTTGTTAAAGTCGGTAAGATAAGTCAGCAGTTTCTCTTCGTCTATCATCACGACGCTTTCCATGCAATGCAGTAACTCCTCTATGCCTCCCGCGCGGTCAATGCGGTCAAAACAATCCAGCAATGTCCGCTCCATATCCGTGACATGAATGAAAGGGTTTCCTTTGGGGGTTACCACACCTTTTACGCCATCGGTTGCCTGACGACAATACATGTAGTCAACATCGTCATAACGAAACGAATTGAATCGCGACATGCTTGTCACAAACACTTCATTGAATGGTTGGTGAGCCAACCCGTGAAACTCCAGTGCCGTGTGGTAGCTGATGTATGACGACTCCGACAGGTGGCTGCCTATCTCATATTTGTTGCATACGGGAAGTCCTGTGGCCAAATCTATCATACAATATAGATTCCTGCGGATCTGCACAACCAAGCCTTGCTGCAACCAGCGTTGCAACAATTTTGACACCATTAGGGTGTTGTTTTCCCTCATGGCATCTGCAAGTTCTCGCAGAGAGAACACTCGCAGTCTGTATGCTAAGCCTAAAGTACTATTCATTGTTTCTTATTTGACGCAAAGTTAACCGATATTGGGTAACTACGTGCAAAATAAGAAACATTTAGGCTCTGATATGTGCTTTTGTACAAGCAGGCTCATCTATTAAGGTGTATGAAATTTATTGTTTGTGATTATGCCATTGTAAAGCGGTATAATTCCCAACTTATTATCACCTATGGTTAGTCCCCGTGAAAAGGCTGTTAATGTGGTAGGCTTGCAGTTCCTTCACCCCGCCCAAACACACGCTCCTCATTCCGCTGACGCCGCATGAGCTAAAAAAGCCGCCACTTTGCCCGTATGCCGAAAATTCTCACTATATTTGTAGGCTAATTGAAAATATTTTTAGCGGCTTGGCTCGCGCCCTGTGCGCCTCCCAATGTCCGCTGCAAAGAGACATATATGAGCGAAGAAAATAAGAACGGCGGCTACGACGCCAGTAGTATCACCGTCCTCGAAGGTCTTGAGGCCGTACGCAAACGCCCCTCAATGTACATCGGCGATATCGGTGAGCGTGGCCTCCATCATCTTGTCTATGAGGTTGTTGATAACTCCATCGATGAGGCCATGGCCGGCTATTGTACGCACATCGAGGTGGCCATCAACGAGGATCAGTCCATCACCGTCCAGGATAACGGACGTGGCATCCCTGTTGATATGCATGAGAAGGAGCACCGCTCCGCCCTCGAGGTCGTCATGACAGTGCTGCACGCCGGCGGCAAGTTCGACAAGAACTCATATAAGGTGTCCGGCGGTCTCCACGGCGTGGGCGTATCCTGCGTCAACGCACTCTCTGACCACATGGATGTCGAGGTGCGCCGCGGTGGCAAGACCTACCGTCAGGAGTACTCAAAGGGTAAGCCCCTCGGCCCCGTCACAGAGGTCGGCCCGGCTGACTCAACCGGCACGAGGGTTCATTTCCACCCCGATGGCACCATCTTCACCACCACGCTCTACCATTACGCCATTCTCGCCAAGCGTCTCCGTCAGCTCGCCTACCTCAACAAGGGCATCCGCATCACGCTTGAGGATCGCCGCTCTGTGGATGAGGAGGGCAACGCTCAGGAGCCCAAGAAGGAGTCTTTCTTCTCAGAGAAGGGTCTTGAGGAGTTCGTCGAGTACATCAATGGCTCAAACGAGCGTCTCATCCCGACACCCATCTGCATAAGCAATGACAAGGGCGCAATCCCTGTGGACGTGGCTCTTCTCTACAATAACTCATACTCCGAGAAGATTTTCAGCTTTGTCAACAACATTGACACCATCGAGGGCGGCACGCATCTCAATGGCTTCCGTCGCGGCCTGACCCGCACCCTCAAAGCGTGGGGCGAGCAGAACAAGATGTTCGACAAGCTGAAGTTCGAGATTGACCGCGAGGATTTCCGCGAGGGTCTCACGGCTGTCATCTCCGTCAAGGTCATGGAGCCCCAGTTCGAGGGTCAGACCAAGACCAAGCTGGGCAACAGCGAGGCGGACAAGGCTGTGGCCGACGCCGTCTCTGAGGCCATGGAGAACTTCCTTGAGGAGCATCCCAAGGAGGCCAAGCTTATCATTGACAAGATTATCCTTGCCGCCACTGCCCGTGTCGAGGCTCGCAAGGCGCGTGAGACTGTGCAGCGCAAGGGCGCTATGCATGGCTTCGGCCTTCCTGGCAAACTGGCGGATTGCTCTGGCAAAGACCCCGTGGAGTGTGAGCTCTTCCTGGTCGAGGGTGACTCCGCAGGCGGTTCGGCCAAGCAGGGTCGTAATCGTCACTATCAGGCCATCCTCCCTCTTCGTGGTAAGATTCTCAATGTCGAGAAAGCCATGTGGCACAAGGCCTTCGAGAGTGAGGAGATTAAGAACATCTACACGGCCCTGGGCGTCTCTGTCGGTACTGAGGACGACTCTAAGGCTCTCAATATCACCAAGCTCCGTTACCACAAGGTCATCATCATGACCGATGCCGATGTCGATGGTAGCCACATCGCCACCCTCATCCTCACCTTCTTCTTCCGATATATGCGCGAGCTCATTGATGGTGGTCACGTCTACATTGCCACGCCTCCCCTCTACCTCTGCAAGAAGGGCAAGATTGAGGAGTATTGCTGGACTGAGGATCAGCGACTCAGCTTCATTGAGAAGTATGGTAAGGGCGGCGCCGAGGGCGGCTCGGACAGCTCAGTCCACGTCCAGCGTTATAAAGGTCTGGGTGAGATGAACCCCGAGCAGCTGTTCGACACGACCATGAACCCCGAGAAGCGTACCCTCCGCAAGGTGCATATCGAGGACGCTATCGAGGCCGACCGCATCTTCTCCGTCCTCATGGGCGAGGATGTCGAGCCTCGTCGCCAGTTCATCGAGGAGAACGCTACTTTCGCCAACATCGACGCATAGCGAATCCCTTTTGGCGACTTAAGTAAGTCTATTTTTTAAAACCATAAGCCCCGTCCTCTCGTGTGCGCTCAGCCATCGAGGGCGGGACTTTTCCTTTTTTTGAAAGTCATGTGCCGTAAAACGCTGGCGTGCCTCTTTCTGCTTCTTATAGTCTTCGCTCTGCCTCTCTCCGCACAGCGCGTGGTCTCTCTGCTCCCCTCCGCCACCTATGCGGCTGCTCAGATGGGTGCCGATGCCAACATCGTTGGGCGCACATCCTATTGCCCCGCGCCCTCTAAAGGTGTGAAATCCACCATCATAGGAGATGCCATGACTGTCAATCTTGAGGTCATCGTCAGTCTCAAACCAGATGTGGTCATCATCTCGCCTTTCACTGCCGCTAATGTGGTGTCCCGTCTCAAAGGCTTGAATATCAAGACGGTCTCCTTGCTCACTCCCACAAATTTCTCCGAGATCTGCGAGCAAGCCATCTTGGTCGGCCAGTTGACGGGGCATGAGGCACAGGCGCGTCAGATGGTCGCCGATGAGTCGCGCAAAGTCGAGTCTCTCACCAAAGCCGCCGCCAAGCCCAAGTCTCCCAAACTCGTCTATATCCAAATAGGTGTCAGTCCCATTTGGGGTGCCACGCCCGATTATTACATCAATGAGATAGCCACGCGCCTCGGGCTGACTAATGTCCTCGCTGAGGGTGAGGGGGCTTGCTCTCGCGAGGCCGTGTTGGCTCGTCATCCGGCTGTTGTCGTGGTCTCCTCTCTTGGCGGACTTGGCAAGGCTGAGTCTGAATGGTGGACGGCCAAAGGCTCGTTGTCCGCCGTCGTCGATGAGAATTGCCTCTGCTGCCCTACGCCCCGTTTTTTCCGCATGGCGCTTGAGTCTGTCAACTCGTTGATCGTCAAACTTAAATAGCGACCCTTGTCTCAGTCCGCTAAGCATATACTCTTTTTCGTCGTTTGCCTTGCCGCTCTCGCCGCTCTGTGCCACACCTATTTATATATAGGTCTGCCGGAGGTCGATGACGACACTCGCGACGTCATTGTGCATGGGCTGCGCCTGCCGCGCATGCTGTGCGCCTTGGGTGTCGGCTCCCTCCTCTCTGTGGCGGGCGCCATCATGCAGGGCGTTTTCCGCAATCCGCTTGTTGAGCCTTACACCATGGGTGTCTCGGGCGGTGCGGTTGTCGGTGTGGCCTTGGCTTTCATCTCTGGCTCTGTGGCGGCCTATGGCTCTGTCTCCATAACTCTGGGTGCCGCACTTGGCGGATTGCTTACTCTTGCCGTGGTGCTGCTCATGCGCCGAGCCGTGGGCTATGACACTGGCGTCATGCTCATCTGCGGCATAATGATCAGTTTCGTCTCGTCGGCTGTCACCACGGTCCTGCTCGCCTTGGCGTCTCGTGAGGATGTCAGTCAAGTCATCTCGTGGTCCATCGGGTCGTTTGACGGGGTGGGCGAGACCATGTCCTTTTTTGTTGTGGCTGTTGGTCTGCTCGCCACCCTGCTCTCTGTTTTTCTTGGCAATGTGGTTAATGTCCTCTCTTTGGGCGATGCCGAGGCGCGCTCGCTGGGTGTCGCCCCGGGGCGTGCGGCAGGTTGGCTCTTTGTCATTGCGACTCTTTTGGCTGCCGTCTCAGTGTCGGCGGCAGGCGTCGTCGCCTTTGTCGGCATGGCTGTGCCGCACTTGGCACGGACGCTTTGCGGGTCTGACAATCGGGTTGTTCTGCCGGCCTCCGGGCTGCTTGGCTCGCTTGTCATGATGGCGTGCGACCTCGTGGCCAAGACTGTCATCAGTCCGCGTGAGTTGCCTGCCGGGGCCGTGTGCGCTGTGGCTGGTGGTGTCATGTTTATCTATATGACTGTCAGATGGAAAAGGAGAGTGGCTTGATAGCTTGTTTGGCTAATTGCAGTGGCGGCTATGTCCGCAGGCAGTGTCAAATTGAGGGGGTGAGCATTGCTCTGCGCCCTGGGCGTCTCGTGGCCGTCATTGGCCCTAATGGCGCTGGCAAGTCCACTTTGCTCAAGTCTCTCACGGGTTCTTTGCCTTTGCAAGATGGGCGCGCTGAACTCTGCGGACGTGATGTCAAATCTTTGTCGTCCCGCGAAGTGGCGCGGCTTGCCGCCTTTGCCCTGACAAGGCGCGAGTCGGTCTCTCTCTCTGTTCTGGACTATGTCCTCTTGGGCAGGACTCCCCACCGTCCGCTACTCTCTGTCTCTTATTCCGATGAGGATCTCCGCATCGCGAATGAAGCTATATCTCAGGTGGGCCTATCCGACCGCGCTCAAAGTCAGGTGTCCACTCTCAGTGACGGATTGCGACAGTTGGCATCTGTGGCGAGGGCGTTGACTCAACAGCCCAAACTCTTGCTGCTTGATGAACCGACCGCCAATCTTGACCCCGCCAACCAGTTGCGTGTGCTCTCCGTGGTCTCTTCCGCGACTAAGGAGCGCGGCATGTCTACCGTAGCTGTGCTTCATGACGTGAACGCGGCTCTCGACTGGGCGGATGATGTGGTTGTGATGCGCGGAGGCCGTCTCCTCTGTTTTGGCCCGACCATGGATACGCTCACCGAGGCCGCGCTCGCTGAGGCCTATGGCGTGCCTTTCTCGCGCAGGTTGGCGTTCACTCCGCAAAAAAGTGTCAAATAATTCCAATGCGCATTTTATAATTACAACCAAAAAACATAACTTTGCGCCGAAATAGCGTAAACTACATAACACTACAATACGACAGACATGTCAAAGGAGATAGAAGATAAGCAATCTAAAGCCACCGAAGAGGGCTTCGCATCTGTACAGGAAGGCCTCAACTCTTTCGAGTTGTTCTTTGAGAACCATCAGAAGGGTATTGTCATAGGTTTCTGCGCCCTCATCGTCGTCTGCGCTCTCGGCTGGATCTTTAAGACTCAATACATCGAGCCAAACAAGCAGGAGGCTCAGGCCGAGATCTTCCAGGCTCAGTATTATTTCGAGGCTGACAGCTTCGCCCTCGCACTCAATGGCGATGGCACCAACGCCGGTTTCCTCTCTGTCATCGACGAGTACTCTTCAACCCCAGCCGGCAAGCTCGCTTGCTACTACGCTGGCGTTTGCTACCTCAACCTCGGTGAGTTCGAGAACGCTAAGAAATACCTGAGCGACTTCTCCTCTGACGACGAGATCCTCAACACCAACGCCATCATCCTCATCGGCGACGCTGAGGTTGAGCTCGGCAATGATGACGCCGCTGTCTCTCAGTTCAAGAAGGCCGCTGCCAAGGAGAACAAGGTCGCTTCTCCCGTAGCCCTCGAGAAGCTCGGCAATCTCTACGAGAAACTCGGCAAGGCCGACGAGGCCATCGCCGCCTACCAGCAGATTAAGGATGACTACCCTCAGAGCCCCGTCGCAATTGGCATCGAGAAGTACATCAACTCTGTCAAAAAGTAGGTGAACCCTGTACCATACCTGTATTCCATAAGAGACAAGGGCTGCCCGATGAGACATTCGGGTGACCCTTGTCTCTGTTTCAACCCCAACCAGATCAACATCAACATTCAGAACATAATATCATGGCAACCAGTCTAAAAAACCTTTCAGACTACGACCCTAAGAAAGTCCCCTCGGCCGAGGACATGAGTTTCGGCATCGTCGTCTCCGAGTGGAATAGCAATGTCACCGACTCCCTCCTCGAGGGCGCTGTCGAGTCGCTCGTCAAGCACGGCGCCAAGAACAGCAATATCGAGATTTTCCATGTCCCCGGCAGCTTCGAGCTTATCGCTGGCGCCAAGATGATGCTCCGCAAGCACCATCCCGACGCCATCATCTGCCTTGGCTCCGTCATCCGTGGTGACACCCCTCATTTCGACTATGTCTGCTCAGGCACCACTCAGGGCATCGCGCAGCTCAACCTCGACAATGACATCCCCTTCATCTTCGGACTCCTCACGACCGACAACCTCCAGCAGGCTCTCGACCGCTGCGGCGGCAAGCTCGGCAACAAGGGCACGGAGTGCGCCATCACGGCCATCAAGATGGTCGCCCTGAACAAGGCGTAGCGGTCGCCCACGCCGTCGTGTGAAGAACATAACGAAACGGTACACCGACACGAACTTTTTACTACTTTCGCATCTCAGAAAAGGGCCATGCGGAGATCTCCAGCCAAAGGCGAATGACACGGCGGGGTGTAGTTTCCCCGGTATCGACAGCCCCGAGGCGCGGCGGCACGCTGACCTTTAAACCAATAACCCTAACAACCTCAATGGTAAAGATTACATTCCCAGACGGCAGCTCTCGCGAGTATGAGCAGGGCGTAACCGGCATGCAGATTGCCGAGTCCATCAGCCCCAAACTCGCCAAGGAGGTGCTCGTCGCCAGCGTCAACGGTCAGTTGTACGACCTCGCGCGACCCATCAACGAAGACAGCGCAATCGAGCTCCACAAGTGGGACGACCCGCAGGGCAAGAAGGCTTTCTGGCACTCCTCTGCCCACCTGCTCGCCGAGGCCCTCAAGGCTCTCTACCCTGGCATCAAGTTCGGCTTCGGACCCGCCACGGAGAACGGTTTCTTCTATGATGTCGACCCGGGTGAGAACACCATCAAGGAAGGCGATTTCGCGGCTATCGAGAAGAAAATGCTCGAGCTCGCGCGCCAAGGCAACGACTTTGTCCGCAAGGAGGTCTCTAAGGCCGAGGCCATCAAGATTTTCGAGGCCGACAACCAGACCTATAAGGTAGAGCACATCAGCGATTTGGACGAGGGCAGCATCTCGACCTACACCCAGGGCTCTTTCACCGACCTCTGCGCAGGCCCGCATATCCCCAACACCAGCTTCATCAAGGCTGTCAAGCTCACCAGCATCGCAGGTGCCTACTGGCGCGGCAATGAGAACAACCCTCAGCTCCAGCGCATCTATGGCGTGACCTTCCCCAAGCAGAAGTTGCTTGAGGAGTACCTCACCATTCTCGAGGAGGCCAAGAAGCGCGACCACCGTAAGATCGGCAAGGAGATGAAGCTCTTCACCTTCTCCGACCGCGTTGGTCAGGGTCTGCCTCTCTGGCTGCCCGATGGCGCAAGGCTTCGCCGCCGTCTCGAGGAGTTCCTCCGCGACGTCCAGGAGAGCTATGGCTACATCCCCGTCATCACTCCGCATATCGGCAACAAGGCGCTCTATGTCACCTCTGGCCACTACGCCAAGTATGGCAAGGACAGCTTCCAGCCCATCCACACCCCCATCGAGGGCGAGGAGTACCTCCTCAAGCCTATGAACTGCCCTCACCACTGCGAGATCTATCGCAGCGAGCCACGCTCTTACAAGGACCTCCCACTCCGCTACGCTGAGTTCGGCACTGTCTATCGTTATGAGCAGAGCGGTGAGCTCCACGGCTTGACCCGTGTCCGCGGATTTACCCAGGATGACTCACACATCTTTGTCCGCCCCGACCAGATCAAGACTGAGTTCGAGAAGGTTATGGATATCATCCTCTACATCTTCCGTACTTTCAACTTCACGCAATACACCACCCAGGTCTCTCTCCGCGACCCCAACAACAGGGAGAAGTACATCGGCTCAGACGAGAACTGGGAGAAGGCTGAGGCTGCTATCATCGAGGCTTGCAAAGAGAAGGGTGTGCCTTTCGTCGAGAAGACCGGCGAGGCCGCGTTCTATGGTCCTAAGCTCGACTTCATGGTCAAGGACGCCATCGGCCGCGAGTGGCAGCTCGGTACCATCCAGGTTGACTACAACCTGCCTGAGCGTTTCGAACTCGAGTACACCGGTGCCGACAACAAGCCCCACCGTCCCGTCATGATCCACCGCGCCCCCTTCGGCAGCATGGAGCGTTTCGTGGCTGTCCTTATCGAGAACACCGCCGGCAAGTTCCCTCTCTGGCTGACTCCTAACCAGGCCATCGTCCTGCCCGTCAGCGAGAAGTACAACGAGTACGCCGCCAAGGTGGCTGAGCAGCTCAACCGCCTCAAGGTCCGCACCATCATCGACGACCGCAACGAGAAGATCGGCCGCAAGGTGCGTGACAATGAGCTCAAGCGAATCCCCTACATGCTCATCGTGGGTGAGAAAGAGGCCGCCGACGGCACCGTCTCCATCCGCAAGCAGGGCGAGGGCGAGCAGGGCACTCTCTCCATCGC
This sequence comes from Bacteroidaceae bacterium, assembly GCA_963618945.1. Lineage (GTDB taxonomy): Bacteria > Bacteroidota > Bacteroidia > Bacteroidales > Marinilabiliaceae > W3P20-009. The sequence goes on along the minus strand of CAVETY010000010.1, from coordinate 56,383 downwards.
CGACTTCGGCAAGAAGATCAACGATGAGGTCTACGAGATGCTCAACGCTAACAAACTCGACCCCACGAAGTAGAAAAAATATTCAAAAAAATCAATTTCGGACAAAGATACGCATTGGATAATCAACACAATGCGTATCTTTGCACCCGAAATCGAACGTCAGAATCAAAACCAAGAGTCACAACGCATGGTGAACACCACCACACCCAACAATGGGCGTCCCGCTGGCAACGGCGGAAATGGCGGAAATTTTCAGGGTCGCCGCGGACCACAACAGCCTGAGGCTGAGCACAGGATTAACAACAAAATCCGTGTGCCTGAGGTGCGCCTCGTAGGCGACAACATTGAGAACCCCGGTGTCTATTCCACCAAGGAGGCCCTCAAGTTGGCCGACGAGTTGGAACTCGACCTCGTCGAGATCTCGCCCTCCGCTGAACCCCCTGTCTGCAAAATCCTTGACTACCAGAAGTTCCTCTATCAGCAAAAGAAGAAACAGAAGGAGATTAAGGCCAAGCAGGTCAAGACCACGGTCAAGGAGATCCGTTTCGGGCCTCAGACCGATGATCATGACTATGACTTCAAGCTCAAGCACGCTCAGAAGTTCATCGAGGAGGGCTCAAAGGTCAAGGCCTACGTCTTCTTCCGTGGCAGGTCCATCCTCTTCAAGGAGCAGGGTGAGATTCTCCTCCTCCGCTTCGCTAACGATCTTGAGGAGGTAGCCAAGGTTGAGCAGATGCCTGTGCTCGAGGGTAAGAGGATGACCATGTTCTTGGCCCCCAAGGCTAAGAAGAACTAAGTTCGAGCCTCACAAAAGGATATTTTTCAACCCCATTAAGCCTGGGGTCTGTCTCTAATAAAAAACCTGGTCACGCCAGAGCAAGGGGCATCACCCGTGATTTCCCAAGGCAGCTCGGCTGGCCGCAAGCAAGATTAAAATGCCTAAAATGAAGACCAACTCCAGCGCCAAGAAGAGGTTCACCCTCACCGGCACTGGCAAGATCAAGAGAAAGCATGCCTACAAGAGGCACATCCTCACCAAGAAGGAGACCAAGCAGAAGCGCAACCTCACCCATGCAGGCCTTGTTGACCAGACCAACATCCGCGAGGTAAAGCAGCTCCTCCACATCTAATTTTTAGTGAGAGGTAAGGACGCCGGTCATGATTTGGAACCGTCAGCCTGCCTTCAACATTTCAAAACACGCTCGCTGAGCTAATCTAAACATCAAAAAAAGACACGGCGTGAAGCCTGTGCGCCAGCAGCGATAATCAAAAGAAACTAATGCCAAGATCAGTAAATCACGTAGCTTCACGCGCAAGGCGCAAAGCTATCCTCAAACTCACTAAGGGCAACTTCGGCCGTCGTAAGAACGTCTGGACTGTAGCCAAGAACACCTGGGAGAAGGGTCAGACCTACGCCTACAGGGATCGCAAGAACAAGAAGCGCGCTTTCCGCGCCCTCTGGATTCAGCGTATCAATGCGGCTGCCCGTCTCGAGGGTCTCTCTTACAGCAAGCTCATCGGTCTCATCAACAAGCAGGGCATCGAGATCAACCGCAAGGTTCTCGCCGACCTCGCTGTTAACCACCCCGAGGCTTTCAAGGCTGTTGTTAACAAGGCCAAAGAGGGCGCTAAGTAGAGCTCGTCTCGCAAGCCTCTCTATTTGAAGTTTTCCCAGGCAGTAATCCAGGCTTAAGAATATGAACCTCGCAAAGGCTACAGCTTTTGCGAGGTTCTGTCTTTTGGAGGGGGGGGCGTAATCCCATCTTTATAGCACGATTTGTAAAAAATATCGAAAAAGGTAGATGGCGTATATCTTTATGACCGATTTCCTGCAAAAGGAAGTAATCAAATCGGACATCCATCGCAAATCTTATATAACATGGAACTGAGCAATAAGTCGTTAATGGAATGCGAAAACCTCAATATTGGTGACACATCTACGGATTCACATGTAGAGATTGTTGACAAAGACAGACTTTGTTACTTGGTAAAGGTTGAGTCCCGTGGAGCGTATGGTTTGAGAACTATATCCAAGCGTTTGCTGCAAGAGTTTATTGATTACTTCAAGACAAACCCTGATAAAACTGCTAATGATGCGCGTGATGCTCTTACTGGACAGTCCGATATAGATCGTTTTGCGTATGGGTATGCAGCTACGCTTACTCGAATGGCCAAGATGGTTCTCAATCCGCATGCTGAGTGTATCCGCAAAGAGCCTTTTGCTTCTTGCTCATCAGAGAGTTCCATTAGTTTAAAATTCCCCCTCCAGCAAATCCACTACGGCGCCCCCGGCACAGGCAAATCCTACGAGATAGACACCCTCACAAAAGGCTTTGACACAATCCGCACCACATTTCATCCCGACAGCGACTACTCCACATTTGTAGGGGCCTACAAGCCGACAATGGAGGAGGTCGATGTGCAGATTGTGCCCGTCGCGGTGGCAGGTGGCATAACTCTCGACACTAACAGAGGGACATATAAGGAGAGGCGCATCACATATAAGTTTGTGAAGCAGGCTTTCCTTAAAGCATATCTTGGTGCTTGGCAGAAATATGCGGAGGCGAAAGAAGGGGCGGTGGAGCCTCAGTACCTTGTGATTGAGGAGATCAACCGTGGCAACTGCGCACAGATTTTCGGTGACTTGTTCCAGTTGCTCGACCGTCAGGACAATGGTTTCTCGTCCTATCCCATTGAGGCCGATGCCGACCTGCAGCGTGAGATTGCCGAGGCGTTTGCCGAGGGCGGCGAGTATGCGTTGCCCGGGGGCGGATTGAAACTTGGTGAAGCAGTGAAGGGATATAGTGGCGACTTGGCGAGCGACATAAGCAGTGGCCGCGTCCTCTTGTTGCCCAATAACCTCTACATTTGGGCGACCATGAACACCAGTGACCAGAGTCTGTTCCCCATAGACTCAGCCTTCAAGCGCCGTTGGGACTGGAAGTATGTGAAGATTTCTGATGCCAAGAAGGGCTACAAGATAAAGTGCGGAGACGAGGAGTGCGACTGGTGGATCTTCATCAGCGCCGTCAACCAGAAGATTGCCGATGAGACAAACAGCGACGACAAGAAACTCGGTTACTTCTTCTGCAAACCCGATAAGGAGGGTGGCTATATTAGTGAGGAGAGGTTTGTCAGCAAGGTTATTTTTTACCTGTGGAACGACGTCTTCAAGGATGGCGACACCGAGCTTTTCAATGTGACTGGCGACTCCCACACCGCCACTTTTGAGGCGTTCTATAAAGACGACAACACCGTGAACGAGGCCAATGTCCGTCAGTTCATTGTGAACGTTGTCGGAGAGGAAAACCTTAAACCAAAGGACGGCGATAAAGTCGAAGAGGAAAGTCAAGAGTAACCCGTCATGCGCATCCTGATTGAGGAGTACCAGTATGCCTATGAGGACGTGGCGAGCGTCCTCAAGGGGCTTGGTGTGCTTCAAGATGTGGAGGGCAAGGTCAGTTTGAGTTACGTGGGGTACTATTTCAACCCCGACCCCGATGTGAACGACTGCGTCTTCATCCTGCCCAAGGTGCTGTTGGAGGGAGAGTTTGGCAATGAGAAGGTGTTTGGGCATATCGCCCCGAAAGACCTTATCGATGCCGAACGCTGCGAGGCGTTGAGCCAAACGGAGCGTAGGTTCATCTACGAGCTGAGCGTGTGGATTTACCGTGCCATCTGCGTGTTCAAAGAGCATGAGTACGACCGCATGGGCGGCAAGAAAGACGCGCCGAGCATAGTGCTTCACCGCCAAGCCCCTATGATGGGCAATGCTCGGCGGAGGCGCAAAGCCAACACGTTCCTCGATGTACTGCTCGCCCTGCAAAAGTGGAACAGGGACAACGAGAGCTATGTCATGTTCATCGTGAAGAACCTGCATAGCGGCTACAACAAGATTAACTGGACTCGCACCATCGCCAAAAGCCCGGCCATAGTGCGGCAAACAGGCTCTGGTCGTCAGGATGTGAGTTACTTCTCGCCCGTCAACAAGAAGCGCACTGTCAATTTCGATGAGGAGTTGCTCGTCATCTATTTCAGCATCTTGCAACACATGCACACGGAGTATGGTTTCCCCGTGAAGATGAACGTCAACTTCAATCTGATAGGCGAGAGACAGTTCAAGCGATATATCAACGGCTACGGCAAACGTCGCCTGAAGCAGATCCGCTACAAATATTTCTCCGACAAGGCCAAAGAACTGTGGGAACTCTGCTTCGCTTTCTTTGACCGCCCCGAAAATGTGGCGTTGAATATCGACCAACGGGAGTATTTGTTGGTCAAGAGTTTCCATGTGGTTTTTGAGGCCATCATTGATGAACTCATTGGTGACAAGAACCTGCCCGCCGAACTCAAAGACCAGCCCGACGGCAAGCGGGTCGACCACATGTACCAATATAAGGAGTTGACCAACAACTCCGCGGACGACACCATCTATTACATCGGCGACTCCAAGTATTACAAGCGCGGCAACTCACTCGGCAAGGAGAGCATCTACAAGCAGTTCACCTATGCGCGAAACGTCATACAGTGGAACATCAACCTCTTCAGCAATGGCAATGAGGAGGATCGGCAGGGCCACATTAAGCTCCGTGACGACGTGACCGAGGGATATAACATCATCCCCAATTTCTTCATCTCCGCCAACCAGAATGTGCTGGAGCAGAGGGATGACATTCAGCTTATTGACAATGATAAGCCCGAGGGTAAACGTCGTCAGCAATACTACCTCAGCCGCCAGTTTGAGAACCGCCTGTTCGACCGCGACACGTTTCTCTTGGCGCACTACGATGTTAATTTCCTCTTTGTGGTGGCGCTCTATGGCCGCAATAACTCAGCGAGTAAAGAGGCGTGGCGCCAAAAGGTGCGTCAGCTGTTCCGTGAGCAGATTCAGGAGATGCTGACCAAGAATTTCGATTTCTACGCCATCACCGCTCATGCCGATGTTAATCCCGAGACTTACATAACAGACAACTTCCAAGGCGTGCTTGGCAAACTCTTCCACCCCTTTGAGAACCGCGAAGGCAGCGACCAGCAGTACTATTCGTTGGCTCTGCGCAAGCCGGAGCGGGAAAGGGAGTACTGCAAAAATGTGCTTGGGCAGAGTGATGAGAAAGCCGATGAGGCCATGAGGCGCGTGGCGGACGAGAACGAGAAGGTTCGGTTTGAGCTGGAGCAAGCTTTCTATGTGGCTGACTGCGCATTAGGCTGCGACCCGCGGACATTGAGCGAGTTGCCGCACGTGGACCCCATAAAGCGAATGGACGTCCCAGAGGAGTTCCTCACGATGCACTATCTGGAAAAATATCCCGATGCCTCAATCCTCATTGGCGGATATAAAGGTGTCGGGCATCTCAACTGGATCTTCGGCCGTGAGGGCGGCAAGCGCGACGACGCCTACAACGTGCGCCTCGGCGGCAAGGAGGTGAATGGCGGGGTGGTGAAGAGCCGCGACTATGTGAAGCACGCCAAGTTTGTCATCCTCTACGATTTCGAGAAGCCAAACAAGCGTCTCTACACCTTCCGCGTGAAGAACACGGGTGAGATGAGCCGGGATAAAATGGAGAAGACGGGCTATGTTAATCCCCGCCACGACAACTATTTCTGCTATTTCTTTGACGAGGAGATCACTCTCGGAAAGATTGACATCGACCAACTCTTGGCAGAAGCTGCGTCACGAGAGGACTATGTGGAGGGTGCGCCAATCTATATGACAGGGCGAGAGTTGATGAGGTTCAGAAAGTGATATTGCAATAGCGTGATTTTGCAAGAAATAAATCAAGGGTTGCCGTTGCGATTCCTAAATCCCGAAACACACGGCTCATTGTGGGTAATGTGATGACGCTTGCGTATGGCTCCCCCCCCATTTGAACATTCTCGCACTAATTATTCGTCGGATTTGAATATTTTAATTCTCTTATTCGTTGAAAAATAAGTAGTTACCAAAACACGCAAAGCCCAAGGCGTTTCCCCCCGAAAAAGGGGGTGCGCCTTGGGCTTTGTTTCTGCTGAGAAGAAAATCACATCATCTTCTCCCACTGCATGAACTGCTCAACCATAGCAGGATCATAATGAGAGAAGAAGAGGCTGCGCTTGGTGTCGAGCGCCTCTATGCGTTTCATCTCTTCTGCAGAGAGTTCAAAGTCGAAGATGTTGAAGTTCTCTTGCATGCGTTCCTTGTGCGTGCTCTTCGGGATTATGACCACGCCACGCTGCAACAGATAACGGAGGGCTGTCTGCGCAAGAGACTTGCCGTGTGACTGCCCGATTTCCTGCAACACGGGGTTCTTGAAGAAATCGTTGCGCCCCTCAGCGAAGGGGCCCCATGACATGATGTGGCAACCGTATTTCTTCATATACTCTTGCGCCTCCATCTGCTGATTGAACACGTGCGTCTCCACTTGGTTGACGGCAGGTTTAATATCCACATGAGCCTGAAGATCAATGAAGCGGTCGGGGTAGAAATTGCTCACGCCGATGGCTCTCACTTTGCCCTCCTGATAGGCGCGCTCCATGGCACGGTAAGCGCCGTAATAGTCTCCGAATGGCTGGTGGATGAGCAGCAAGTCTATGTAATCGGACTTCAGTTTCTTCAGGCTTTCCAAGATGGAAGCGTAAGCTTTCTCCTCACGTGCGTTTGAAATCCAGATTTTTGTCACAATGAAGAGCTCTTCGCGCGGCACGTCGCATTTCTGTATGGCTTCGCCCACCCCCTCTTCATTGTGATAGGCTTGCGCCGTGTCTATCAGCCGATAGCCCGCGCTGATGGCATCAAGCACACAACGTTCGCACTCTTCGGGGTTTACCTGGAAAACTCCGTAACCCATCTGGGGCATCTTGACCCCATTGTTCAATGTGATATAGTTCATTGCTATTCTATTTCAACTACAAACTCTTTCCCAATTCATAAGCCTTCTGCGGGAAATCCGTATTCTCTATGTCGGCACGCATCCAGCTGCTGGTGGATGAAATGACGCCGAGGTTCTCCCATCCCATATAGTTGGCGAAGTGTTTGAAGAAAAGCTCCGACCCTTCGGCCGATTCCGTGGACACGTCGGCCATGGTGAGCAAGAGGGCTGTCCTCTTGTTGCCATGCAGGGCTGAGTTGTTGGCGTAGAACCGGTCTATGACACACTTCAGCTGCGCATTGATGTTGAAATAGTAGATGGGTGATGCGAAGACTATGACATCAGATTCGCGCAAATGGGGGTTAAGTTCCTCCATATCATCCTTGAACACACATCCGTCAGCTTTCTTGTTGCATGTGTCGCAACCTATGCAACCATGGATGTTTTTGAAAGCGGCGTCGAAGCGGAACACCTCGTGTCCTGTCTCCTTTGCGCCCTCTATAAATTTGTCAGCAAGCAAAGACGATGTCCCGTGCCGATGGGCGCTGCCCGTGATTACTGTCACATTCATTGTCTTACTCTACTTAGTTGTCATTACTCCTCAAATCTCTCTTTGTCAAGATACTTGATAACCTTGGCGGGATTTCCCACGGCGACGGCGTAGTCCGGTATGGACTTCGTCACAACTGAGGCCGCACCCACAATGGCATGTTTGCCCACTGTGACACCGGGAAGGATGGTGCTTCCTGCTCCTATCCACGCGTCCTTGCAGATGCGCACGGGGCTGCAGGTGATGATGTTGCGTTCGTAAAGGTCGTGGTTATTGCTGATAATCTGCACGTTGGCGGCTATCTGTGCGTTGTCCTCGATGGTGATGCCGCCAGCCGACATCATTAGGCAACCATTCATCACGGTGACGTTCCGCCCGATGCTGACCATGTGAGCACGCACCACCGTCAGTGGCGGCACCACTATGGACCCTTCGCCCAATTTCCCTTTGAAAATCTCCTTTTGCAAGCTCCACCAATCATCAGAAAATGGCAAGGCTTGGTTGAGCTTATGGACAAGCTGAGCCTGATGGATTGCAAGATCCATCTCCTCTTTACTCTGTTTTGTCACGTCTATTCTGTTCTCTTCCATAGTGTTTTGCTTTTATTTTTTCACTATGCAAAGTTTCAACTCTTTCGCCAAGGTTTTTGTAGACGGATTACGGACAGGATTAAACAATTTACGGCAAATGCGGCTATCGGCAGACAGCATAAACAAAAAAGCCCCACCCCGACTCCCGAACATCCGCATCTCATTAAGGTGCAGAGTCTTCCGGGGGCGGGGTGGGGCTGACAGGAATATTTTTCCCCTTATGCCGACCTGAGGAGGTCCTTAGGGTTGGTCCGTGTTGACTTCAATGATGTGAAGGCTACGGTCAGCATGGTTATCGCGGTCACTATGACGGCCGACAATATGAATGCCGAGGGCGACACCGCGGTGCGCATGGCGAAGCCCATAAGCCAATTATGGACAATGAGATAGCCCACAGGCGCACCCACAGCGAAGCTGATGGCGAGCAAGACGGCGTAGTGGCGGCAGAACATCCACACAATCTGCCACGTGGTGCAGCCCAGGACGCGGCGTATGCCAATCTCTTTCTGCCGGCTGGCGCACTCGAACAGTGTGAGTCCCAGCACACCCATGATGGACAGCACGATGGCGATGACGGAGAAGACTGACACCTGGTTGTCAAACCTTATTTCGCGCTCATAGACTTGCTGCTCAAACTCGTCATAATACTTCACTTGGAAGTCATAGCCGGGTGAGAACTCGTCCAGTTTCTTGCGGATGGCGTCAATGGTGGCGACGCGGTCTGCTCCCTTGGCTACCCTGATGTTCAAGGTGATGTAATACAGATGCTCGGGATTGTAGAGGTAGAGGCCTACCGCCTCGTCAGCGTCATCATTGTGCAGAGAGCGGAACTGGAAGTCCTTGCAAAAACCGATGACGTTGACGTTCTTACCCTCCACGACAGGTTTGCCCACCTCCAGTTTCGGGAATTTGCGCTTTGCCGTCTCGTTCATGATGAAGCCCTTCTTGTCGGTCTCGTTAAAGTCGCGCCCCTCGACAATCTTTATGCCCATGGTGTGCAGATAGTGCGAGTCGACAAGGTTGACGTTGAGGCGCATGGCGTCGTCATCCTTTCCAAGGGTCCAGATTTGCATACCGTCAGATCCAAGTGGCGACTGGCAGTAGGACAGATCCTCAACGCCTGCAATGCCCATCAGCTCGCTGCGCAACTCAGCCTGTCTCTTCTGCACTTCATTGTTCAGCTCGGCGGTGATGACCACATCTCTGTCAAATCCGCGGTAACAGTTGTTGATGAACTCCATCTGGTCACGCATGAGGCCTATGCTCACCACGAACGCGAAAGCCGTGGCGAACTGGAGGCAGAGCAGGACGGTGCGCAGAGCCTTGCCGCGTGGCGAGAGGCCAAATGAGCCCTTCAGGACGAGGGCGGGCGGAAAACTCGTGACATAATATGACGGATAAACTCCCGCCACGACACCTGTGACCACGGCTATCGCCAACCACAACGCCATGATGCCGTGATTGGACATCGGGTCGCCATTGACGAGGCCGTCCGTCAACCAGCTGTCGACGCATGCCAAAGCTACCATGCCTATAGCGAAAGCCACGACGCACGTGACCACGCACTCGGCAATGAGTCCCCAACGCAAATGCGAAATGCTGTCACCCAACACTTTGCGTGTGTTGATGCCTGCAATGCGCAGCGGAGTCTCGGCAAGGCTGAAGTTGGTGAAGTTGATGGCCGCCACTATGATTATGGCTATGGCGAGCGAGAGCAACAGCCAAATGGTGGAGCGGCTTGCTGCGGCCCCTGTGTCACTTGGCAGGTCAGAGAAATGGGTGTCGGTGAGTGGTCGGGCGGAGAGCGCCCCCTCTTTTCCCCAGATATTCTCTTGCTCGGGGCACGCCTTTAGTATCTCACGCAGGGCTGAGTTTATCACTTCGTCAATGGCCGCTGGGTCGTCAACCTTTACGTAGAGGCTGTTATTGAAACGCCCCCAAGACTCATATCTCTCCAACTCGTCGCTCGGGACGTCAATCATCACGGCGTTCGGGATGCTGCAGTTGGACGGGAAGTCGGCAAACACGCCAGCCACAATCTTAGGCTCCGGGTCACTCTCATGGTCCTCTCGGAAAAACTGGCGCCCCACGCAATCGGCCGAGCCGAACACACGGTTGGCTATTGAGAGCGGGAGCAACACGTGGTTGGGCTGAGCCAAGTCCGCCGCGTTGCCCGATATCATCTGTGGGCTGAAAGTGGACAGGAAGTCGCCAAACCCCATGACGAAGCCGATGTTCTGTATCCGCTCATACCCCCCTTGGCTCTCAATCTCTATGCTCAATTGGTCTGTCCATGACCATTCGGCTGCCGAATAAGATAACACGTGCGGCTGATGGCCAATGATGTCCGAGGCCGGTTTACAGATGATTGGTGAGCATTCGTCAAAGAGGGCGCCGGTCACCTCCATGCGGAAAATCTTGTCATGGTCCTCGATGCCTCTGTCGTAGGTGTAGTCATAAACAACCTGTGTGGCTATGACGAACGATGACGCGAACGCCACGGCCAACCCGATGACATTCAGTACGCTTGGCACAAGGAATTTTCGGAAAAAATGCAGTTTTATCATCTTCCCTTGTTTTTTGTCTGCTGATTATTTGTTCACAATCTCGCCATCGAAGAGGCGCACTGTGCGGAGGGCGTAGCTGGCGTCGCGCTCCGAGTGGGTGACCATCACAATGGTTGTCCCCTCCTGGTTCAGCTGGCTGAGCATCTCCATCACCTCCTGTCCGTTCTTTGAGTCGAGGTTGCCCGTCGGCTCATCGGCCAATATGATGCTGGGCTTGCCCACCACGGCGCGCGCTATGGCCACCCTCTGTTGCTGTCCGCCAGACAGCTGCTGGGGGAAGTGCTTTGCGCGGTGGCTGATGTTCATCTTCTTCAGCACCTCCTCCACGCGGGCCTTGCGCTCTGCTGCCGGCACTTTCATGTAGACGAGTGGCAACTCCACGTTCTCGAAGACGTTGAGCTCCTCAATCAGGTTGAAGCTCTGGAACACAAACCCTATGGTGCCCTTGCGCAGCTGGGTGCGGTCTTTCTCGTGCAGGCTGCCCACTTCGCGGTCGCCAAGGTAATATTTGCCGCTTGTCGGGTTGTCCAGCAGGCCCAGGATGTTCAGCAGGGTCGATTTGCCGCAGCCCGAAGGCCCCATTATCGCCACGAACTCATGGTCGGCTACTTCGAGGTCGATGTTGTTGAGGGCGAGGGTGCGTACCTCGTCAGTGGCAAACTCTTTGCAGATTTTTTCAAGTTTAAGCATAGTGCTGTATGTTTTTTCTGGTTATGTAAGAATCGTTGATTATTAACAGGTTGTCTTTACTACGAAGCCTTGACTTCGTCCGCAGGGTTGGAACTTGCCACACCCCACGCCTGAATGATGACAGTGGTCAGTGTGACGAAAGCCACGGCCACAAAGGCCACAATGAAGACCGACGGCGAGAAAGGCACCTTGTCGGCAAACTCATCAAGCCAATGCTGACTAAGCAAGTAGCCCATGGGCGCGCCCACCGCGAAACAGCCTATGAGCATCCAGGCGTAGCGTCGGCAGAGGAGCGACAATATCTCGCCAGTGCTGCTGCCCATCACCTTGCGGATGCCAATCTCGCGGCGACGGTACTCGCTCTCAAACATTGTCATGCCAAACACACCCACAATGCCAATCATTATGGCCAAGGCGGCAAATAGCAGCATCTGCTTGTTGAAGCGCGCCTCGCGTGTGTAGGCTTGCTGTATGGCATCGTCGGAATACCTGACCTTTGAGTCGTAGTCTGAGCCGTTCAATTCATTCAGTTTGCTCTCGACGGCGTGACGTGCCTCCACTTTGTCCGCACCCTTGGCAATGCGCACGTTGAGCCTGTAGAACCAGTTGGCGCCATATTCCTTGGGATATATGCACAATGCCATGGGGCTGGGTGTGGCCTCTTCGCGGAGTGTGCGGAACTTGAAGTCTTCGCAGAAGCCGACCACCATCATGTCGTTAGGGTTTGTGGGCCTCTCACCCACACGCAGAAAGTCATATTTGCGTCGGGCGGCCTCGTTGAATATGTACACGCCGTCGTCGCCCTCCTTGAAGTCGCGCCCCTCGGTTATCTTTATTCCCATGGTCTTAACGTAGTGATAATCAACAGGGAGGCAGAAGAAGTTCATCTCACGGTCTACTTCTCCTCGACCCCAATATTGGTAACTGTCGTCAGTGCCAATGTGGAAGTTGGATACTGACGCATTCTCGACGTATGGCAATGTCTTCAACTCGTTTATCACGGCGTCCGTCTGGCCTGTCAGTTTGCGGCTCAGCTGGCCATAGAGTATGGCCTCTTTGTCAAACCCGTAGTCGGCTGTGTGGATGTGGCGGCTCTGGGAGTACATCATGCTGGTGCAGATGATGAGCGTGTAAGCCACTATGAATTGCAGGCAAAGCAGGCTGGTGCGCAATGCGCGCCCGCTCTTGCCAAGTCCGAAAGAGCCTTTGAGCGCCACCGCCGGCTTGATGCTTGTGGCATAGATGGCGGGATAGAGTCCGGCCATGACGCCCGCTATGATTGACAAGCCCAATGTGCAGACCGCCAACAGCGGGTGGGCCGCTATGCTGATGTCGCCCTCCACAAGATCAGACAGGCTCAGACCGCGCATGACGCTAATCAGCAAGGCGGATGCGCATAGCGCTATGAGGCTGACCATGACGCTCTCGCCAATCAGCCCGAGCCTGAGGCTTGACGTGTCGGCCCCAAGGACGCGCTTTGTGTTGAGGCTGCGGATGCGCATGGGGGTCTCGCCCAGGTTGAAGTTCATGTAGTTGATGGTCGCAACCGTGATGATGACGACAGAGATGGCAATGAGTATCCAAAGCGTCATCTTGCTCGCGGGCCCGTCACTCCCTATGGGGGAGAAATGCACGTCGTAAAGAGGTGTGTAGTTGAGCAGTGAGCCAAGGAAGGCGTTCATCTCCTCATCTGGATGGGGATAGGCCTTCTGTATCTCTTTTGTGGCCAATCGGAGAACTTCGTCTGCGTTGGCTATGTCGTCAAGGCGGAGATAGAGGTTGTAGTTCCAGTTGCTCCAGACGCCCTCATCAAGCCCCTGTCTTAGTTTCTTATATGCGTAGTTGCCAAAGGTGCTGTTGATGGGCATGTCGCGATATACGCCGGCAATCTCCACATAATTATTGTCCCTGTCATACAGCTTGTTGCCTATGCAGTCCGCCGTGCCAAAGAATCTCTTGGCCATGCTCTCCGATATCAGTATGCCCCTTTGACTCACGGAGTCGCCCTTGACAATCATCTCGGGCTTCGCTATCGACAGGAAGTCGCCAAACCCATAGGAGAACTTTATGTCGTGGAATTCCTCGCCGTCTTCCTTTTTCAAGTCAACTGCTTCTTCTTTCCATCCGATCACGATAGAGTAGCCTGTAATGTGTGGCGACACAGTCTCGATTATCTCGGCCATGGGTCGTGACATCCAAGTCCTCGGCTCGCCATTCTCGTCTCTGGTGTTGACCCTTATGACGTTCTGGTAGTCTGGCACACCGCAGTTGTAGTTCCAGTCATAATCCACTTGGGTCATGATGACGAAGAACGATGTGAAGGCCACCGCCAAGCCCACTATGTTGAGCGTGTTGGCCACGGCAAAACGTTTGAACGTATGCCTGAAGTTTCTTAATATCAGCATGATATCTCTTTTTTACTTGCCTCTGTCTCTATTTGATTATCAGGACCTCGCTGTCGCCATAGGCTTCATAGCCCGAGGTTATCACCTTCTCGCCGGCCTCCAGCCCCTCCAACACCTCATAGGTCTGCGGGTTCTGACGGCCTATGCGTATGTTGCGGCGGTAGGCGTGCTTCCCCTCCGCGTCAAGCACGAAGATCCATTGCCCACCCGTGGCCTGGAAGAATGTGCCGCGCGGAATCATGACGCTCTCGGTCGGCTCGCCCAATTGCAGGTCAATGTAATAGGTCTGGCCTGTGCGTATGTTGTCCGGCCTCTCGCCGTCAAAGACGAAGTCGGTGCGGAAACGCCCGTCGCGCACCTCAGGGTATACCTTGCGGACGCGCAGGTTGAATTTGCCGCCCTGTTTGTCAAATTGCGCAGGCAGGCCGCTCACCACGCGGTCAATGTAGTGCTCATCTATCTTGGCCTCAATCTTATAGTCGGAGAGGTCGCTTATCTGGCCCACCATTTGCCCCGCCGATATGCTCTGACCCAATTCAGCGTCCAAGAGTCCCAGCTCGCCGTCAATGGGTGCGGTGACATTAAGCTTGGCCTTGCGCTCGCGGATCAGCAGCACGTTTTTGCGCATGTTGGCGAGGTTCTCCTCCATCTGCTCCATCTGCACTGAGCGGTATATGGAGTCCTGTCGCAATCGCTCCTCCACCAATTGCAGTTTCCGCGCCGAGAGGTCATAGTCCTCTTTGGCCTGAATATATTTCTCGTGGCTGATGAGCCGCTCCCCGTAAAGCCGCTCATATTGGCTCGCCGTACGGTGTTTGCGCTCTGTGTCCATGGTCAACTGCATGCGCTCCTGCTCATTGCTCAGCTTGTCCTGCTGCATTGTCACTTGTGTGTTGCGCAGCAGGTTCTGCTTCTCGGCCAGTTCAGCCTCGGCGTTGAGAATCTGCAGGTCGAGGCTTGAGTTGGACAGCCTCAGGATCACGTCCCCGGCTTTGACCTTTGCTCCCTCCTCGGCCACCTTCTCGCGGACAATGCCTCCCTCCTCGGGCGACAACTGGACCACGGATATTGGCGCCACTTGTCCGTTGACGCGCATGTAGTCGTTGAACTCGCCTCGTGTCACTGTGGCAATGATGGCGTTGGACGAGTCTATTCGCATGGTCTTTCTGTGGTCGCCCAAGACGGCCCACAATATGAGCGCGACCACGGCTGCCCCTCCTGCCGCCATTGCTATGTGGCTCGCCTTGGGGCCTCTCTTTTTCTCTATTTGGATGTCCATTGGGATATATTTTCAGGTATGTCTGTAAAAGGATGTAATGTGCTTGCTTAGAAGAGTCTGCCGCTGTACAGATACTCTATATATCTGCGTTTGGCAATGAGTGTCAGCTGTCCTTGCAGCAGGGCGGCCTCCGATGTGGCCAATGTGTTGGCTGCCGTGCTCAGCTCCAACGGGTCGTTCAGCCCCTCCTCAAACTGTCGGCGCACGCTGTGATAGGCTATGCTGTCGGTCGCCACTTTTGCGGCCAACTGCTCCAGCTCGGCCTCCGCGTTTTGGCAGTCTACGATGGCCTTGAGTATGTTTGTGCGCAGCTCGTCAAGAGCCTCGCGATACTTGTCTTCGGCAATCTCTTTGTCGTTGCGGCGTTGACGCACCGCGCTGCTGCGGCTCAGGCCCGAGAAGATGGGTATGGTCAGCTCGGCTGTGACATATTGTCCGCGGTGACCCTTCATCTGTTGTGCGAACGAGGCCGCCTCGTAGTCGTCAACATTCAGATATTTATAGTAGTTGCTGCTTATTCCGGCGTAGAGTGTCAGGTTCGGCATCAGGTTGCCCCGTGCCGCTTTGTGGGCGTAGGTGGCGGCTTCGCTGCTCAGGCGGGCCTCGTTCACGTCCGGGTTGGTCGTCACGGCCGCCTCATATATCTGGTCGGCGTCCCGCTCTGTCGCCTCAGTCTCCGCTTCATCGGGAGCGATGAGGTCGAGTGCCACGCTGTCTGGCAGTTGCATCAGGTGGCGGAGGTTGAGTAGCGCGGTGGCGAGCAGTCCGGCGTTGTGAATCAGGTCATATTTGTCTGCGGCCACCTGCTGGGCTGTCTGCGCCGCGTCGGCGTCGCTCTTGAGGCCAAGCTCGGCATAGCGCGATGTCTGATGGTGGATGCTGTCCGACGTGGCAAGTTTGGCTTCACATACCTCTGCAAGACCTTGATAGTAAAGCACGTCTACGCAAGCCGCCAAGACGTCTATCGCCACCTTGTCTTGCGCCGACTGCATGGCCGAGCGTCCCATGTCGCGATGGCGGTTGGCCTCGCGGAGGTTGTTTATCAGTTTGCCGCCCGAGAAAAGGGTGAGGCTGGCCGAGATGCCGTAGTAGTTGTAGAGTTGGCTGTAGTTGCCATATGTGTTGGTCTCGTTGTCAATGGTGCGGCCCGAGCTGAGCTGCAGGTCGCCTGTGGCTGACACTTTGGGCAGGAAGGCGCCTATGGCCTCGCGTCGCTCTGAGCGGTAATTGTCTGCCGTCAGTTCGGCTTGTCGCACTGTGTGGGCATGCTCGGCGGCATAGCGCATGCAGTCGTCTATGCTCCACCTGTTTTGCGCCGCCCCTGGCAATGTCAGGGTCAGTGTGATCACGAGGGTCACTATTTTTATTGTTATGGTAATGCGAGACATTGTCGTCTTGTTTTTTCTTTAGCCCTCTCTCGGGGGAAATTTGTTTTTTCTGCCTAACCTGTTGCCAAATGCGTGCCAAAGTGGTTATATACTTGTAAATCAATAATATGGCAAAAATACAAAGTGTCTGACCTGTCAAAAAATTAGACACTGATGTCTATTATTTTTACGGTGCTTGACAAGGGGACATGATGACGGCTTCACGCCCTCGTTTCTCTTTTGACGCCAAATGCCTATTTTCGCTTAGAAGAACGCGGTGCGGGGATATATCTAATCCTCATGCCGAAACCAATGAGTCATGAAGTCAAATAATGTGTCATTGCCCGACAAGACGCTGCTGGTTGTCGATGATAACCGAGCCATTTTGCAGAGTGTGCGCCTTGTCATGTCTGGAATCTTTGCGGACATATTCTTAGCCCAGTCACCCGACTCGGCTACAGCCGCGACCAAGGGTGCGGTTCCGGATGTCGTCTTGCTCGACATGAATTTCCATGCCGGTGTCAACAATGGCAATGAGGGTCTTTACTGGCTCGGCCGGCTGCGTGAACGTTGGCCCGGTGCGCGCTTTGTGCTTTTCACCGCCTATGCCGATGTCGACCTCGCCGTGCGTGGACTTAAAGAGGGGGCAGCCGATTTCATTGTCAAGCCTTGGGACAATGACCGCCTTGTGGAGGCCCTCACAGAGGGGCTTGTGCAGAAAAAGTCAAAGAGTGGCGACGGCACCGCGACACCTGTCTCAAACATGCTGTGGGGCGACAGTGAGCCAATGCGTATTCTTCGCAAGACGGTTGAGCGCGTGGCTTCCACCGATGCCAATATCCTCATAACGGGTGAGAATGGCACGGGCAAGGATCTTTTGGCTCGTGAGGTTCACGCCTTGTCCCATCGCTCTGCTCATCCTCTCGTCTCGGTGGACATGGGTGCCGTGAGTGAGACTCTCTTTGAGAGTGAGCTCTTTGGCCATGTCAAAGGGGCTTTCACGGGGGCTGACTCCGATCGCATGGGGCGTTTTGAGGCGGCCAACGGCTCCAGCCTCTTCCTTGATGAGATTGGCAACTTGTCGCTCAGCCTGCAAGCCAAGATGCTCACTGTCCTCCAGCGTCGTCAGGTGACCCGTGTGGGCTCCAATCATCCTGTTGATGTGGATATCCGTCTCATCTGCGCCACCAATCGCAACCTTGAGCAGATGGTTGCCGACGGCACTTTCCGTCAAGACTT
Organism: Bacteroidaceae bacterium; assembly: GCA_963618945.1. Classification (GTDB taxonomy): domain Bacteria; phylum Bacteroidota; class Bacteroidia; order Bacteroidales; family Marinilabiliaceae; genus W3P20-009. The sequence goes on along the minus strand of CAVETY010000010.1, from coordinate 38,851 downwards.
GCTCTATCGCATTAACACCATACATCTCGAACTGCCGCCTCTCCGTGAACGCGGTGATGACCTTCTGACTTTGGCTGAGACTTTTGTGCGCCGTCTCGCGGGGCGGTATGGCCGTGCCGCTTCTGGCCTCTCAGCCGCCGCGAAGCGCAAAATATCCGACTACTCATGGCCTGGCAACATCCGCGAGCTTGAGCATACCATCGAGCGCGCCGTCATCATGTCAGAGGGCGGCCTCGTTGAACCGTCTGACATATCGTTGCCTGAGGCCCATTCCCGCTCGGCAAGTGATGCGGGCGCTCGTCAACCTGCCACTTTGGACTCCATTGAGGCCGCGGCTGTCCGTGACGCCGTTGAGCGCAGTGGCGGCAACATGAGCCTCGCCGCGCAGCAACTTGGCATCACGCGCCAGACTCTCTATAACAAGATGAAGAAATACGGGATCTGATAATCCCCTTGTAACCACATGCCACACATTGTCATCCTGATCGCGGCTGTCGTCTTGTCATCAGCCATTGCTGCCATAATTGCCACTGTGCGCCATTCGCGTCGCACGGCCCGTAAACTCAATCTCATGGTCGAGGCCATAGGGAATGGCGATTTCTCGTTGCGTTTCGCTCACGGGCGCTGGGGCGATGACGATGTCAACAATGCCATTCATCGTCTGTCCGACCTCATGAGGGTTGAGAAACTGAGGATTGTCAAGAGTGAGAATTATTACTCGGAGGTTCTCAAGGCAGTGCGTACCGGCATAGTGGCCATTGGGGCCGATGGTTTTGTCAAGCAGGTCAATGCTGAGGCTCTCCGAATAATCGGCTATGAGGTTCTGACTCACGTTAGCCAGTTCGATAGGCTGACAGTGGGGCTCAGCGGTAAACTTGTTGCCATGTCAGACGGCGACTCCATCCATGTGTCGTTTAAGCGTGGAGGTCAAGATGTTGACATGTTGGTGCGGAAGTCCTCAGCCGTGTTGGGCGATTTGCCCGTCTCTATTTTCGCTTTTGATGACATTCGCTCGGCTCTCGACGCCAAGGAACTCGATTCCTGGATTCGCCTTACGCGTGTTCTCACGCATGAGATCATGAATTCCATGTCGCCCATCTCATCCATCTCGCAGTCGCTCCGCAATTATGACGCCGAGCCTGTTCCCGCCTCAGTCCGCGAGGGACTCTCTGTCATTGGCGACACGGCCTCCGGGCTTCTGCGTTTTGTCGAATCGTTCCGCCGCTTTTCCGCCCTGCCCACGCCCTCTCCGTCGCCCATATCTGTTGCCGACCTCGTGTCCGACGCCCGCAGCTTGGCTCTCGATGGCCTTGACAACCAAATACTCGTAACTGAAAAAATAACCCCCGCCGACCTGATGATCTATGCCGACCCCTCCCTCATTCGTCAGGTCCTCGTCAACATCCTCAAGAACGCCCGTCAGGCCATGACGCAGTCTGGCACAGGGCATTGCATCGACATTAGCGCCGCTGAGAAAAACGATGTCGTCTCCATCTCCTTCTCCAATGACGGCCCTGCCATCCCCGCCGATGTGGCCGAGCAAATCTTTGTCCCGTTCTTCACCACCAAGTCCGACGGCAGCGGCATAGGCCTCAGTGTCTCGCGCCAGATTATGCGCCTCAGCCACGGCAACATAGACCTCGTTCGCTCTCCCGACAGCCGTTTCGCCACCACCTTTGTGCTTACGTTTATGTAGGGGGATATTTCTCACTATATTTCACTCACGCTCATGAGTGGTGTATAGGTGATGACGGTGGGATGGCAAGAAAAGACATAAATGGAAACAGCCATTTGCCGATACCTGGCGACTACGATAGTCTGGTCAACGCAATCAAGTCTTTCAATAATCAGAAATATAGGCTGAAATGAACAAAAAGGAGAGGGTTATAGCTATCAAGGACTACTATGGTCCTGGTGAGCATATTTATGAGGATCAGTTGGGCTTCCAAAAAGATGCATACGAAGAGGCTCGAACGTATGTCGATCGCGAGGTTTTTCGCTTTTATGTTGAGGGCTGTGGCCTGAATATGGCTTTTTATTACCCTGAGACTGATACTTTCTATGGAATCCATACAGAGGTATACCCCGTCAGGGTCAAGGTCTTGCCAAGATTTCGAGAGCGGTCTGAATATCTCTGTTGGCAATGCGACAATGACACTCATGACGTGCCGGTCGAGGTTGTCGCTGTTTTTGAAAACCGTTATCAGATATGGGATGGCTTGAAAATCAATGGGAAATCATTAGAGGAGGTCCTGAGGCATTCTTATATCACATCGATTTTTTGATTTCAAACTCTATCCCACTTTAAACCGTATCCTCAAAATTCTGCGCTCTGCGTCATAGTCATGGGATGCGAATGTCACATGGCCAATCTCGGCTGTGTGACCAACGTGCTGGCCTATGCACAGGCACTCGTCATAGTCGCCCACTGACACCACGCGTACCGTGTCCGAAGCCCCGTCGGGCAACCTCTTCAGGTCAAACCGGCTGGCGGCCTCCGCTTGCGTTATGAAAGCGAATGTCACAGGCAAGTCGTGGGTTATCACTTCGTTGACTGTGGCCTCCACTCTCTTCAGCTCCTCTTCACTCGGCTCATTGTCAAGCCTGAAGTCCATCTTGCTTTTCTTGCGCTCTATGTGAGCCTCCACGGCGCGCCCGCAGTGAAACGCGTTGTCCATGGCGCGGTTTATTATGTGTTCCGCCGTGTGGCTTGGGCGATGCTCCTCCTTGTTGTGGGCGTTGAGCGTCACTTGCGCATCCACTGGGCCAAGCGGCCGTCCACTAATATTATCAGTAGGAATATGTTGATTATCCATAATATGATGAGGTCAAAAAGATACGTGTCTATGGCGTGGCCGTGGAAACACTTGTAGGCGGTGAACAACGGAGCCCGGAATGAGTGGTCTGTGCTTTGGAACACCATGTCGTTCTTCTGCCACAGCCTGCCGTCATACTCCTCTATGACGTTTGTCAAGATGCCGGAGGGCGAGGTGACCAAGTCCGCTATGCTCGCGTTGTGGCACGCGCGTCTCAGGCTGTCCAAATACTCGGGCGCGTAGCTCTGGCGCATATTGTCCACCGCCATGTCCACGCGGTTATATCTGTTGATGTTCAACTGCCTTATGTCGTCCACATATTGCCATGCGGACTTATACGCGGCGTGACCGAAAAGGCCAGGCGTGAAGATGTCCAGGCTCGGGGCTTTCTCTGATGGGAAGATGGTGGACGTGCGTATTGTCTCATTCTTTAGCAAATTGAGAGCTTTGCGCTGGGCCACTGTGTCCTGACGTTCCGTCGCTTTCAGGGCGCGGTTGAGCACGGACTGCATGGTCGGCGCCCAATAATCTTTATAGAATGAGCATTGGCTCTTGGCCTTGTCATACTTGTAGAAAATCTGCTCATATTCGTTGTAGCAGAACTGGTTGACCGCTAATGCCTCAAAGGCCCACCGCGCTGTGATGAGATTGCCGTATATAGGCACTGAGGTGGGTGAGCTGACGTCGGGGTTTATCTTGTCATATTTGACGAACACGCCGCTCAGGACAAGCTGAGGTATGACCATGAACGGGATGACGATATAGATGTTTATGGTCTTCTTCATCATGTCCGACATGTTCAGTCCCAGCAGGTTGGCCGATACCGCAGTCGTGAAGAGTATAACCCAATAGTCCCAAAACATTCCCCTGATGCCCAGTATGGTGTTAGATATCAACACGTAGACGAACATCTGGAAAGCGGACAGCACAGCCACCTGCGCGCATTTGGAGAACACGTAGCTCGTCCTGCTTAAGTTGAGGAAGTGTTCGCGCTTCTGCACTTGCCGGTCTTGGATAATCTCCTCGGCGGAAACGGTCAGGCCCACGAAGAACGCTATGATGACCGACACGATGATGTAGATCGGCATGTCCTCATTGGCGGCAAAAGAGTAGCCGCTGCCTGTTATGTCATGATATCTCAATATGATCGAGACGAGCAACGCCATGACGGGGGCCTCCAACAAGTTGAGCAGCAGGTATTGCAGGTTGGATATCTTCGACTTGACGTCTCGCTCAATGTAGAGCCGGCATTGCCTGTGGGGTGGGGGAGTCTTGAACGTCACTTGCGGCAGAGGCTCAGGGTCGCCCACATAGTTGATCCCTATGGCGCCCCAATTTCCTTTCTCATACCACTCCTCTGGCGTCACTTTGCGGAACTGGGTGTTGTTGCCATACTCGTCCAGCACAGGCTGGCTTATGATGTCCAGAATCTGCTCCACGTTGATGTTGCCACACCTGGGGCACGCGGACTCCTGTGGTGACACCATGTTCAGTTGCAGGCGGAAGTAGTTGAGAGCCTCTATCGGGTTGCCGTCATAGATCAGGTAGCCGCCCGTGTCGAGGATGAGCAGCTGGTCGAACATCTTGAATATGTCCGACGACGGCTGGTGGATGACGACGAAGATGAGTTTGCCGTTGATGCTGAGGTCTTTCAGCAACTCGATGATGTTCTCCGAGTCGTGTGATGACAGGCCGGAGGTCGGCTCGTCAAGTATGAGTATGGCTGGCTCGCGGATCAGCTCCAAGGCTATGTTGAGCCTTTTGCGCTGACCGCCCGATATCTTCTTATTCAGCGGATTGCCGACCTTGACGTTGCGCACCTCATAGAGGCCCAAGAGGTGCAGCATCTTGTCTATGCGCTCGTTGATGGCCTGCCTTGGCAGGTTGTCAAAGCTCATCCGGGCGCTGTAATACAGGTTGTCATAGACGGTCAGGTCCTCTATGAGGATGTCGTCCTGCGTCACGAAACCGATGAGTCCCTGCAGATCCTCCGAATGCTCGTAAAGGTCTATGTTGTTGATGTATATGTTGCCTTGCGTCGGCTTGGCCATGCCCGATATGACATTGGCGAATGTGCTTTTGCCCGAGCCTGACACTCCCATTATGCCCACCAAGCTGCCGGAGTGGGATTCAAACGAGAGGTCGTGGATGCCTATGGTGTTCTTGTTGAAGTTATAGACTATGTTGCGCGCCTCGATGGTTATGGGCACTGCGCCACTCGTGACCACGTGGCGCATCATGTCATTATAGAATATTGGTGAGCTAACTCCGTTGCGGATGGAGTTGCCAGCCCGCATTATGTACGTCCGCCCCGGGGTCAGCGCCGAGCCGTTCATGTCCAAGCTCTGCTCACCGAAATATTTGAAAAGGAATATGTTGACGCTGTGGACGTAGACGAAGGCTATCTCGCCCGAGAGGTCCTCCCAAAAGACGTGTTTAGGCTCCACTATCTCCTCGCAGTCGCAGCGACCCGAGAAGACGACGCGGCTCGGCACCTCGCTCGTCTTCAGGATGAAGTCCCGCACCATGTCGAACTCCTCGCTCTCGACGTTGAACTTGTCCGCGATGACGTCGTTCACAAGTCCTTGCTCCACATATGAGATCTGGCCCGTGTTCAGATACTCATACAGCTCGACAATGATGATGTATTTCTGGAAGAGTGAGAGCTCTTTGTTCATCTCGAAGGCTATACGCATCACCTTCGATGAGACTCGCGATATGGCTTTATACTGGTTCTCGCTCCTCAGCCCTAAGCGGACGTTGTTGCGGTAATATTCGTCAAACTTGCCTATGTATTTGTTGGCAAGCTCGGTGTTAAGCTGAGAGGCTAAGAAGTTGTACACGACAACCCTCCGCTCGCCCAAGTCCTTTGAGCCGCGGACCGACGCCACGACTGCGAAAAGCTGGACGAGCGCTTCAAGAATTGTGTCGCTCATATTTCCTTATTGAGTCTTACTGACTGAGTTTAGGCTCGGGCCTTCCCGCCTCCGCTCCCCGGGAACTTATTGCGCGCTCTCGTTGAGCTTGAAGCCGGTCATCACTGTCACAAAACCCGACTGTGCCTCGTTGTCGTCCAATCGAGCCTCGACAATGCACTCCATGTAACCGTCTACCGAGAAGTCCCAATACGGGGCGTTGCCATAGTCCTTGCTTGAGAACAGGAGGTTATGGTCAATGTCATACACTGAGAATATGACTTTGCTGCTCTCCGCGTTGCCAACCGCTATGCGGTACGTAGTGCCAGAAAACAAGGTGGTGCGGAACTCGGCCACCTCGTCTCCCATCAAGATGCTCTTGAATGGCTGGCCCGTCACTATATATGGATGTTCAAAATATGTCTTGCATGTGGCCTCTGCCACCTCTTCCTGACTGTTCACACTGGTCGGGAGGAAAGCTAAGAGTGCGGCAAAAACCGCAACAGCGCAACTTCTTTTCATTCAGTGAAGTTTTTCTTTGGTAATAATTTATCCCTAAAAATAAATAAATATGCACACATTGCCAAGGCTTTCGCCCCCTATTTTCTTTTATGCCCTTTCATTAATTTGATTTTCATATATTTGAACTACCTTCGCATTATAACACCTAACACCGATTCTTAACCTAATGACAAGCAAATTATTGATGGCCATGACAGTTGCACTCTCTGCCGCAAACGCATCGGCCTCAGCGCAGTCTAATGACGAGCCACAGCAGGCGCGCAAGATGTTCTCGCTCGAGAATACCGTGGGCGGTGGCAGGGAGATGAGAAATTATTACCCCTACAGCCTCAGCTCTTGGTCCACGCGTGAGGGCGACGACATCGTCTACTACACTCCTGACTATCATCTCGTGGTGTCTCATCCCGATGGCGCCGTCGACACCCTGTCGTCCTATTCTTCTCTCCAGTCTCTTGCCGGAGGCGGCTATGTCGCCATCCTTGAGGCTCTTTCCTCTTCACGCCTTTGGATAACGGACGGCGCCAATCTCTATCTTGTCAATCCTAAGACGGGTGAGAAGCTTCGCACTGTCTCTGTGCAGCATGACGATCTCGCCATCGCTCCTCAATCCGACTATGTGGCCTACACTTCAGGCTCCGACCTCTATGTGGCCACGCCCGACGGCAACAAGCGCGTCAACCCGCAGACCAAGGAGGAGGGCGTTCTCTACGGCTCAACTGTCCACCGCAACGAGTTCGGAATTGGCGGCGGCATGTTCTGGAGCCCCGACGGCCGACGACTCTGTTTCTACCGCAAGGATGAGTCTATGGTCAGCCTCTATCCCCTTGTCGATGTCAACACCCGTGTAGGCTCTGTTCTCAACACGCGCTACCCAATGGCGGGTGAGACGAGTGAGCAGGTCTCCATCGGAATCTATGATGTCAAGACCGCCAAGACTGTCTACCTCAAAACCGCGTCGCCCGTCGATCGCTATTTCACTAACATCAGCTGGAGCCCCGACGGCTCTAAGATTGCCGTGGCCGAGGTCAACCGCGATCAGGACCACATGTGGTTCAACATCTATAACTCTAAGACTGGCAAGCTGATCAAGACTCTCTTTGAGGAGGCTGACGCCCATTGGGTTGAGCCTTGCGAGCCTGCCAAGTGGGTTGATGACGACCGATTCGTCTGGGCCAGCTACCGCGATGGCTATCGCCACCTCTATCTCTATGATTCAAAGGGTCTTGTCAAGCAACTGACCTCTGGCGACTGGTGCGTCACCGCAATCTATGGCTACGACAACGCTAACAAGCGCCTCGTCATTCAGACCAACCGCGAGGGCTACCTTTTCCGCGATGTATGCTCTCTCTCTCTCAATGGCGACCTTTTGCGCCTGAGCCCCGACAGCACTGTCTCTTCCGCAGCCTATGCCGATGGCAAGAGCCGTCTCGTCATCAACAGCAGCAGCGCCGCCGTAGCCAAGGAGTCCTCGCTCTGCTCCACGCTCGGCCAGCAGACCACGGTTGTCTCACGCATCGTAGACCCCTATTACGAGTTCGATAAGCCCGAAATCAAACTTGTCGACCTCACCACGGCCGACGGCCTCCATCCCCTCACGGGCCGACTCATCCTCCCCACCAATTTCGACCCTGCCAAGAAATACCCTGTCGTCGTCTACGTCTATGGTGGCCCACACTCACAACTTGTCGATGCCAGCTGGCTCAACGCCGCCTCGCCCTGGATGCTCTATTTCGCTCAGGAGGGCTATATCGTCTTCACCATGGACAACCGTGGCACAGAGTTCCGCGGCTCAGCCTTTGAGCAGAGTGTACACCGTCAGCTCGGTGTGCATGAGATGGAGGATCAGATGGTTGGCGTCAACTACCTTAAGAGCCTGCCCTATGTCGACCAGAGCCGCATCGGTGTCCACGGCTGGAGCTTCGGCGGTTTCATGACCATCAGCCTCCTCACCACCTATCCCGATGTCTTTAAGGCCGGAGCGGCTGGCGGACCCGTCTGCGACTGGAAGTACTACGAGGTCATGTATGGCGAGCGTTATATGGACACTCCTCAGCAGAACCCTGACGGATATGCGGCCACAAGCCTCCTCAACAAGATTGGCGACCTCAAGGCCCGTCTGCTTGTAATCCATGGCGCAATGGATAGCACTGTCGTTTGGCAGCACAGTCAGCAACTGCTTAACAGCGCGATTGAGAAGGGCATTTATGTCGATTATTCAGTCTACCCCAACCACCCCCACAATGTCAGTGGTCACGACCGCACTCATCTGATGGGCTACATCAAACGCTATTTTGATGATTGGTTGAAATAGGAAGTAAGCCACTTTTTTATAAAACTCTGGCGCAATGCGGCATTCCCGTGTTGCGCCAGTTTTTTGTTTTGCCAAGTTTTCTTTCCTATCCACGCGTCGCCATTTAGTTTTTTGTGCGCCCGTCACTTCCGCAAAATTGACTATATTTGCCCAAATACATCCATAACATCATGACTCACAGACTCCTTTCTCTTGCCGCTGCCGCCTCAGCCGTGGCTCTCCTCTCCTCTTGTCATCATACGGCCGGGGGCGGGATTGAGTTCGGCGAGGTGCATATTGACCTCGATAGCATACGGGCGCGTGGCGTGCTGCGTGTCGTGACGGACTATAACTCAGTGGACTATTTCGTTCATAAGGGTGTCCTCGTGGGCTACCAATATGAGCTGCTCAGCGAGTATGCGCGTCATCTCGGTGTCAAATTGGAGATTGTGGCGGACAATGAGCTGGAAGGTGAGTATGACAAGTTAGTCTCAGGCCGTGCCGATGTGCTGGCGGCCTCTTTGGTGGCCGATTCAACTCTGCTGCCGGACATGTATCTATGTGAGCCTTATGGGCAAAGCCGACTGGTTGTTGTCGGCCGACTTGGTGAGTGTCCGCCTCCCGATTCGGGCTTTGTGGCCATGGATGGCGACACGGTCTGCGTGACGGCTCACTCTTTTTATGCCAAGGCTCTTGAACGTATGGTCGATTCGGCCGACGTGGATGTCGAGATTAGGGAGATTCCGCATTACGACTCTGAGCAGTTGGTCGGTTTGGTGGCCGAGCGTGAGATTGGCAAAACCCTCTGCCTTGAGAGCGTGGCCAAGGCTAACCAATGGTATTATGACAGTCTGTTTATCGGCCCGGCGGTCTCGTCGCAGGTCGATCTCTCGTGGGGTGTGAGACGCTCGTCCCCTGAACTCCGTGATGACATATCCAAATGGATGAAGGGTTTCAAGCGCACCGCGCTCTTCCGCCGCATCTATCGCAAGTATGTCATAGACCCTCGTGAACATCACTCAAATTCGCAGAGTGTCAGTGCGTCAACTTATGTCCCGACTTATGAGCACATCATCAAGCAGGTTGCCCAAGATGGTCGCTATGACTGGATTCTCGTATCGTCAATAGTCTATCAGGAGAGCCATTTCAACCCCTTGGCACATAGTTGGGCCGGAGCAACCGGACTGATGCAACTCATGCCCGAGACCGGGGCGCGCTTCGGCTCTGATGACCTCTATGACCCCTCTCAGAACATTGAGGCTGGATATGCCTACCTCCTTTGGCTCGACGCCCGCCTCGCTCCCAATGTCCCAGATTCCCGTGAGCGCGTCAAGTTTGTCCTCGCAGCCTACAATGTCGGTCTCGGTCATCTTATGGATGCCATCCGCTTGGCTGAGAAATTCGGCAAGAACGCCCAAGTGTGGGATGCCAATGTCGAGACCGCCATTCTGCTCAAAGCCAACCCGACTTACTATTCCGATCCCGTTGTCAAACACGGCTTTTGCCGAGCCACGGAGACTGTAGCCTATGTGAAGAATGTAATTGACAGATATAAGAATTATAAGAAGGCGTTGCTGTAGAAAGACATGACGTGTCGTTGAGTAGGGTAGGGACTCTGCCATTAATCAGTCCTCATAGCCTTATCTTGCTTTTTCTGCTGATTTTACGCTCGCTTTATCCCACCAACTTCAATTTCCCTCATCAATCCCCGACCTTGATCCTTTTCTGTTTCCTCCAATCAGATTGACCATCAGTCCACAAACTTGTCAACGGACACCAAGAGGAAAAACAATAAAACAAAAGACTCCCCGAGGCTGCTAATGCTGCCTCGGGGAGTCTCTTGTTAATCTATCTTAGTGAGAACTCTCTTTTTAGAGCATCTCCTTGACCTGCTTGTAGACGTTCTCGCCAGTGAAGCCGAGCTTCTCATCCAGCACCTTGTAGGGGGCTGAGAAACCGAACGAGGGCAGACCCCAGATCTTGCCATCGGTGCCAACGAGACCCTCAAGGGTTACGGGGAGGCCGGCGGTCATGCCGAACTTCTTAGCCTTGGCAGGGATTACGCTCTCCTGATACTCCTTGCTCTGGGTGCGGAAGAGGCCCTCAGAAGGAGCTGAGACAATGCGAACCTTGACGCCATCCTTGCGGAGGAGCTCTGCGCCAGCCACGAGGGTTGAGACCTCAGAGCCTGAAGCTACGAGGACTACATCGGGGTTCTCGTCAGAGCCTGCTACTACATATGCGCCCTTGGCGGTCAGCGAGTAATCGTTGCCTGCCGGCAGGTTGGCAATGTTCTGGCGTGAGAAGATGAGAGCCGTAGGGGTTGAGGTGTTCTCCATGGCGAGCTTCCAAGCCTGGGTGGTCTCCTCGCAGTCTGCGGGGCGAAGCACGAGGGTTGAGTTCTTGCCGCTGTGGTTCTGCAGCTTCTCCATGAGGCGGATCTGTGCCTCCTGCTCAACAGGCTCGTGGGTAGGTCCGTCCTCACCTACGCGGAATGCGTCGTGGGTCCAGATGAACTTGACGGGCTGCTCCATGAGGGCTGCCATACGGATGGCGGGCTTCATGTAGTCAGAGAAGACGAAGAAGGTGGCGCATGCGGGGATTACACCACCATGGAGGCTCATGCCGATGCAGACGCAAGCCATGGTGAGCTCTGCGACGCCTGCCTGAAGGAACTGGCCGGTGAAGTCGCCCTTGGTGAACGCGTGGGTCTTCTTCAAGAAGCCGTCGGTCTTATCTGAGTTAGAGAGGTCGGCCGATGCGACAATCATGTTCTCAACCTGGGTAGCGAGTGCGCCGAGGACGGTTGCCGAAGCGCCACGGGTTGCTGAACCCGGCTTCTGCTCAATGGCGTCCCACTTGACCTCGGGAGCCTTGCCTGAGAAGAAGAGCTCCAGTTTGGCTGCGAGTTCGGGGTTTGCCTTTGCCCAAGCGGCTTTCTTAGCGTTGCGCTCTGCCACGATCTTCTCGAGCTCGGCTGCACGCTTAGCGTAAAGCTCCTTGACCTCGGGGAAGATCTGGAATGGGTCGTCAGGATTGCCGCCAAGGTTGGTAATGGTGTTGCGGAATGCGTCGCCACCGAGGGGTGCGCCGTGGGTTGCGCAGTTGTGCTCGTAGCTGCTGCCGTCGGCTTTAATGGCGCCCTTGCCCATCACGGTGTGGCCGATGATGAGGGTAGGCTGGCCCTTGACTGCCTGTGCCTCCTTGATGGCTGCACGGAGCGCGTCGGCGTCATTGCCCTTCTCTACCTTGATGACCTTCCAGCCCCAAGACTCATACTTCTTTGCGGTGTCCTCGCTCGTGACGGCCTTGGTCTCAGTTGAGAGCTGGATGTCGTTAGAGTCGTAGAACATGATGAGGTTGTCCAAGCCGAGGGTGCCTGCCAAACGGCCTGCGCCCTGTGAAATCTCCTCCTGGACACCACCATCGGAAATGTAAGCGTAGATGGTCTGACCCATCACCTCGCCAAAGCGAGCCTCAAGGAACTTGGCTGCGATGGCTGCGCCAACTGCGAAAGTGTGACCCTGGCCGAGAGGACCAGAGGTGTTCTCAATGCCGCGGTCTACGCTGACCTCAGGGTGACCTGGGGTGGGTGAACCCCACTGACGGAACTGCTTGAGCTCGTCGAGGGTGAACTTGCCAGTGAGCGCAAGGGTTGAGTAGAGCATCGGGCTCATGTGACCCGGGTCAAGGAAGAAGCGGTCACGACCCTCCCAACGGGGGTTCTTGGGATCGTATACGAGGAACTCGCTGAAGAGGACGTTGACGAAGTCTGCACCGCCCATCGCGCCACCCGGGTGACCCGAGTTGGCCTTCTCTACCATCGAGGCAGCCAAGATTCTGATGTTATCTGCTGCTTTCTGTGTTGCGTTTGACATAGTATTTTCGGTTACGTTTTTATTTCTGTCTTGATTGTCTTCCTTGTGTGAGAAAAGATGACTTGATGTTTTGACGGCTTAGAACCTGTCAATCTTCTCAATCCTCCTTTGGTGGCGGCCGCCCTCAAATTCGGTTGAGAGGAAAATCTGAGCCAACTTCCAGCAGGTCTCCTCGGGCAGGAAACGAGCCGGCATAACACAAATATTGGCGTCGTTGTGCTGACGCGCGAGGCTCGTTATCTCCTCTTGCCAGCAATAGGCTGAGCGCACACCTGTGTGATGGTTCAGCGTCATGTTGATGCCGTTGCCGCTGCCGCAAAAAGCGACACCGCGCTTCAGCTCGCCTGTGCTTATGGCGTGTGCCAACGGATGCGCATAGTCAGCGTAGTCGCAGCTGTCAGCCGAGTGAGTGCCAAAGTCCACCACCTCGTAGCCCGCAGCCTCAAGGCGGGCCTTGATGGCCTCTTTCATGGTATAGCCGGCGTGGTCGCTCGCCATGCCAATCTTCTCTTTCTCCATTTGGGGTATGTAGTTTTTTCCTTTTCTTGTCAGTTATGGCATCATGTTTGACGACTATGGGCTCTTTTGTCCCCTTGTCTGTTCGCACCGTACTGCCATTTCCGAAACCAAAAGTAACATTTTTTCATCAAATGGTGGTGGATTTCAGATGCCAAATTGGTGTATTAGTCTCCAAGCGGCTCTCTCTGTGGCGCAAATCCACTTTTCTGGACTTTTGTGTGGATTATTCTCGCGTTCCACGCCATGTTTCGCGGCCCAATGACTCTCTTCGCCCCCCTTGTAATCTTCCGAACAGGTATCCTTTTTGTGAAGTCAGGATATGCTAAATGGGGCAAATGTGGCAATTTTTAGCTCAAATAAGTGGCTAAAAAAGTTAAGGCGTCGCCCCAAACAGGTCGACGCCTTAACTTTTGTTCTGTCTTTGCTCTTGGCTCAGACTCGTGTCTCCTACTTGCGGATGAGCTTAACGATGAAGAGGAGGATCACAGCGCCAATGACAGCCGTGATGAAGCTGCCAAGGCTGCCGCCAATCAGGCCGCCGAGAAGCCAGCCGCCAAGCCAACCGCCGACAATGCCGACGATGATGTTGACAAGAATTCCGCTGCGGGTCTTCATGATGAGACCTGCAAGCCATCCGGCGAGACCGCCAAGGACGAGGGTGATAATCAAATTCAACATTCTCTATGTTTTTAGTTGTTTAACTGTAATGTGACTCTGTTTTAAGTTGCGCCTCTTTTTTAGTCGCGTCCCCCTCTATCCTTTGCTCCCTTTTCCCGTCTCTTTGTGTGGGAAGAGCTTAAGGAACTCACTCGGTATAGGGGTCTCAAAGTTGAGTATGCGCCCCGTCATGGGATGCTCAAACTCAATCTGTCGCGCATGGAGGCAGAGACGGCCAATGGGGTCTATCTTGGACCCGTATTTCTTGTCTCCAGCCAATGTGTGGCCAATGTGCTTCATGTGGACGCGGATCTGGTTCTTGCGCCCGGTCTCCAGCTCCAACTCGAGCAATGACAAGCCTGGCACTTCGTCAATCAGGCGATAGTGCGTCACGGCCCTCTTGCCAACGCCGGGGCGGCTCACGTAGACGCGTGTCGAGACGGGGTCCTCGTCAAGCCATGTGCTGACGGTTCCCTCCGTATACTCCATCCGCCCCTCGACAACTGCCACATATTGGCGGCTCAGCACCATCTCGTCCCAGTTGGAACGCAGGATGCGCTGGACGTTCTCGTTCTTGGCGAATATCAGGAGACCGGAGGTCATCCTGTCTATCCTGTGGACTATGAATATCTTGTCTGTGCGCCTGTAGAATTTCAGGTAGGCTGACAAGTATGCGAACGCTGTGTGCTCTTTCTCCGTCTCCGTGGCAATGGTCAGGAGGCCTGAGTCTTTGTGCACCACTATTATCCAATCGTCCTCATACACAATGCGCAGCCCCTGCGGCATCACGAACTGTGGCTCTGGTTTGGGGGCTATCGTCACTGTCGAGCCTGCAAGTATCAGGTCGTCCAAGTGACGCAGAACCCTGTCGCCTATCCTCACTGCGCCTTTGCTCAGCAACTGGCGTTGACTCGTCTTACTTTTGCCTTGCATCTGACGCTCAAAGAACTCCTGCACTGTGCAGTCGCTCTTGACGCTGTATGTCGTCGGCTTCTGAGTCTCCCTGTAATTGTTATTGTTTTTCATCGCTTCTGCGCACTCTTACGCATCGGCAGTGCTTATTGTTTCTGAAAATCTTCAATCATGCCCTCGGCAATCCAACGGGCCATCGCCTCGCGGTTGTTGGACTTGGCCAAGCGCACCATGTCCATGTCATTCTGGATGTTGCCTATCTCAATGAATACGCCGGCGGGGTTGGTCTCGCGCAGCACGAAGAGGTCCCTCTCTTTCACCTCGCCCGAGAATCCTCGGTTGGGCTGATGCTTGGCATACTTCTCTGTCATCTTGGCTTGCAGGCACTTGGCCAATCGCTCGCCTCTTACGCTCTTCTGATAATGGTAGAAGAATATGTCAATGCGCTTGTCTTTCGACCTGCTGTCCACGTGGATGAAGACCGACCTGCAATAGCCTTTCCTCTCCTTGGCATACAGCGAGTTGATGGAGTCCGACCTCTGGCGCAGACGCTTAATTTGGTCGAGCGGTATGGGTGCGCCCATACAAGTCTCGTCGTCATCGCAAGCCAACACCGCGTCATCGCGGATTCCGTCGTTGGGGTCCTGTATTATCACGTGTACCTTGGCCCTGTGGCTCATCAGCTGTCGAGCCAACCGCAAAATGACGTCATAGGCGTACTCGTCTTCGCAAATGGTCTGGCCGCCATAAGTGCTCATGGCACCGGGGTCTGGCCCTCCATGCCCGGAGACCAAGTAATATGTGGCACCCTCCAGTTTGCTGTCTACTATTTGGACGGTCTCGTTCTCTTTTCCAAAGAGAGGCTCCACGATTTGCTTGGGCTTCTCTTGCTTTGCCGCCGCCTTTGCCTTGGTCGTCTGTGCGTTAGAAGCTGCGTTTGCGTTGCGCGCCTTTTTCTGTTGCCTATACTCCTCACGCGCTTTCTGCTCCCGCTCAACTATCTCTTTCTCGTTTTTTATGTCGTCGGCCGTGGGCAGTGAGTATTTATATCCCAACATCAGCCCGTCGTCGTCCGACAATACCCGCCAGTTGATGGCAATGAAGAGCCGTTTGCGGCTTGTGTCCACACCTTTGCGCGTCAGCAGCTGGTCTATTCGCTCGCCAGGCTCAGCCTCTGTCTGGGTTCGCTTGGCCTGCGACAGGGCGTCTATTGTGGTACAAAAGCAGATGAGGAGTGTGAGGAGGATATTGGTTATGCTTGGGCGCATCGTCTTTTCGAGTCGTGTGTCTGTCGTCCGCCGGCTTCGTTTTGCCGTTGCTGACTTGACTTTGGGTTATGTTCGTGTTTTGCAAATATAGCTGATTTATCAATGCTTTAGCGGATGTGGCTTCTTTTTCAACTGCTGATGGTGAAATCTTGTGTCAAAATGTGGGCAAAGGAAAGCCCCCGGCAGATCGGTTAATCTGTCGGGGGCGGACTTCTTGTCGGCTTTTTGGGGGGCGGACAAAAAAATGCTCTCTCTTGCCGCGGCTAATTGGCGAAGGCGTCAAGCGTCTTCAGCGGGGTGTAGCAGTTGGCGGTTGAGCCATATTTGCCAAACGCGCCTTTGTTATACCCGCCGTTCCAATCGTAGCTCTCTGGCTCCCAGTAGAACACGCCGGCTATGGTTGCACTGCTCTTGCCTGCGTCAACAAGTTTCTTGAGGCAGTTGTAGCCTGTCTCGGGGTCGTCAACTGAGTAGCCGAACTCGCAGACCATCATGTCTTTGCTATAGACGACTGCGAGCGCCTCCATGTTGTCAATGGTGATTTGGACAATGTCGAGGGCCGTGCCATATTTGTTGCCATAGCTCTTGATCACATCCTCAGGATAGAGCGACACGCCCAGGATGTCATACTCCACTTTCTGGTTTTTGAGTATGTTCATCAACCAGCTCGTGGTGTTGTAGTTCCAGCCATTCTGCACGTGGATGACGATCTTGATGTCGGGGAATATGGCTTTGGCTGCATCGATGCCCGAGGTCAGCAGTTCAGCGAACTGGCCGGGGTTGGTGGATGCCTTGCCGTCTCCCCAGAGGAAACCGCCGCCCACCTCGTTGCCAATCTGCACCCAGGCCGGGGTTACGCCCTTCTCTTTCAGAGTGGAGAGCACATCGGTGGTGTGGTCTGCCACTGCGGCCTTCAGCTCGTCATATGTGTAGTCTTTCCAAGCCTCTGGCTTCTCCTGGTTGCTGGGGTCAGCCCATACGTCGGAGTAATGGAAGTCTATCATCAGGTTGAGGCCGAGGGCGTTGGCGCGCATGGCTTTGGCCACCACGTCGTCCTTGTCGCAATATCCGCTCGCCGGGTTCACCCATACGCGCAGACGGATGGCGTCCACGCCAAGGCTCTTGAGCAGTGACATGCACTCGGTCTCGACACCGTCAGCTGAGTAGAATTTGACGCCGTTGTCCTCCATCTCTGTGACCCATGAGACGTCAGCTCCGCTTGCGAAGCCCTCGCTTGAGCCGTGATAGGGAGTGTAGGTGTTGGCGTTAGTGATCTCCACCATGTCGTCGACTGCGTCGTCGTCGTCGCAAGCAGGCATCGCCACGGCTGCCAACGCCATTGCCGTAGCCGACAATATGTTTCTTATCTTCATCTCTTTCTGTTGTAGTTGGTTAAGTGGCGAGCCGTCCGTTTCGGGGTGGGCGGCTCGCCAACTCTTGTTTTTTCTAACCTTTTTGTCTTGAGCTATTCAACCAGCGTCAAGGTGTACGTGTTTGTGGTCAGGTCGATGGTCAAGGTGTATGTTCCAGTTGAGTCGACCCAGAATTTCCATGCTGACGAACCCGAGGTTATGTTCCCATCGTTGTCAGCGGGGCCATATTTTGTTGCATCCCATGACTGGTCGCCATAAACCACAAATTGCTTCTCATCTTCTGTCGTCACGGAGATTGTGCCGCTGTAGGTGCCTGTTCCTGTGGCAGCTAAGGTAATCCAAGTATCCCAATCGCCGTTCACGCCAATGGCATAGAGGGCTTCGGGATAGGTGGTCACCTCGCCATCGTCGTCTCCATCACCATCTCCACTGTCGCTGCCGTCACCGCTATCGCTTCCTGCCGCGGTCAGGCTGTAGGTCATTGCGGCGAAGTTTACGGTCAGGGTGTAATCACCTGCCTCAAGGCTCTGGTCGTCGGTTATGTTGCGCTTTTTCCAGCTGTCAAGTTTGCCATCCTCGCCGCCGAGTGCGATGGTCCAGTCTCCAAGCACAATCTGGAAGCCCCATGACGAGGCTTTGCTGATTGTCACGGACGCCGTGAACTTGCTTGGTGAGCTTGCGTCTGCTGTCATGCTCGTCAGAGCCCAATCGTCGTTGAAGCCGGTGCAGTAGATATTCTCATACTGGGTGGTTGAGTATGTCAGGTTCTTCAGGTCGACTGTCCAAGCGTAGACACCTGTGTTGGTGAACTCGATGTTTGCGTCGGTGCCTACTTTGAGTGTGCCGTCGGTTCCGCCATAGCACCATCCGTCGCTCCAGTTGCCTTCCTCTTTAAGGAACTGGTAACCCCATGGGCAAGAATTGACACCGAATACGCCATTGTAGATCCAGTTGTCCTCATCGGTCACTGCCAACGGGAAGTCGAAGCCCCATTTGTCATTAAGTCCGCTCATGTAGATCTGCTCGGGGGCGGTCTCTACGACCTCCTCTGCGCCAGCGGCTATCTTGTAGTTCAGGTTGCTGAAGTCGGACAGGTAGAGGTTGATGGTGTAGGTGCCGGCCTTGGCCACGGTGAATACGCCTGTGCCTTGGAACTCCAGCTCGCTGTCGCCTGCCCCTGCACCGAAGGTTACGGGGTAGTCGGTCGCCTGGTCGTCATCAGTGCCGGTTGAGTAGTTGTACTCTTTGCCTGTGCCGCTGATGCTGAATGTCTGGTTGTCTGCCGTGGTGGTGAAGGTGCACATCCAACGGTTCTCGTTGCGGATGTATGTCATGTCGCTTGTCACGTCGCCACTGAGGCTGAGCGCCGGGATGTATACCGCTGTCCATGCCTTGGTCTCGGCTGCGGCCGATACGTCTATTATGGTGTAGTAGCAGCCGTTGTTGCCTGGGTACCAGAAGTTCCAGCAGGTGACGTCAGAGCTTGCCTTGAAGGTGTTGCCGTCCTCACCGACGTTGCCCCAGATGGTGCCGTCATTCTCCTGCAGATACCAGTTGGACCAACCGCCTGCGCCGTAGAAGCCGCTGTAGAGACCCTGGGTGTCGGGGTCACCATCTCCGTCAGTGTCAGCTGAATAGAGGTAGCCGATGGTCGATGACTGGTCAGAGCTCAGCATCTTGGCCACGGTGTAGTCAATCTTATACGGGGTGACGTAGAGTGTCACGACGTTTGACTCGTTATAGTCCTCGCTGTTCGCGCTGAGGGCGGTCTTGAGGCGTACGTATACAGTGACGCGCTCATTGGCGTTGGCCCCGAGTCCGCGCACTATGGTGTTCAGGCTCTGGACGGTATATGTGGCAATGCCGTCGTCCACGCTCTCGGTGTATGAGGTCTTGAAGTCCTCGGTCAGAGAGAACTCAATGGTGTAGGTCGGCAGGCTCTTGTCGGCTATGCCCACATAGCTCGGGCCGTGCAAAATCAGCTTGCTCTCGTTGGACCATGTGAAGGAGACGGCAGTCTTTGAGGCGTCCTCGCCGCTCAGCTCAAGCTCGTTGGCTGAGCTGTGGATGGTGGACTCGTCAAGCCCGTCAACGTACCATTTGTCGGCGTCGGAGTCGCAACCCGTGGCCATCATGGCCGCCGTGGCTACTGTCAGTGCCGTGTATATTAGTCGTTTCATCATTTTTTCTTCTTAGTTTAATACTCTGGGTTGGAGAGGTTGGGGTTGGCCGTCAGCTCGGTCTGAGGGATGGGGTAGTAGTTATACTTCGCGTCCTTGTTCTTCGGGCCGCAATCCCAACCGCCCTGCGTGAAGATGCCGAAGCGGATGAGGTCGGTGCGCCTCTGGCACTCAAGCTGGAACTCGCGTCCGCGCTCGTCAATGATGTCCTTGAGCTGCACGTCGGTATATTTGGCCGATTCGCCGGCTGCGCGCACCCTGATGGCGTTCAGGTAATAGAGGGCGTCATTCTCAGCTCCCGTGCCGCCTCGCAAGATGGCCTCTGAGATGTTCAGATAGGCCTCGGCGATGCGGAAGAAGGGGAAGTCGGTGTTGACACCATATGAGGCGGTGTTGCTCGCCACCTCGCCCGCGTCGGTCAGGTTGGTCCACTTGGTGAAGACGTAACCCTGGTTCTGGTCATAGGTGTCGGTCACTTCGAGGCTCTGGCCGTCGGTGTAGAATGAATAGCGTACGTCATTCTCAGTGTATCCGCTGAAGAGGCCTACCGCCTGACTCGTGGCGCGCCACATGCTCCAGCCGGAGGCTATGCCCACTGAGCTGGGATCCTGTGAAGTAGATGAGTTGGCGCATCCGCAGACAATGTAGGTTGACGCGCCCCATGATACGGTGGTCGTGGCGTCGCTCTCCAGTCCGAAGACGATCTCGTCGGTGCGCTGGTCGTTGTCAGCGTTGAAGAGCTCCGCGAAGTTGTCATGAAGTGTATAACCCTCATTGATGGCCGCCTGGCTATATTTGATGACCTCGTCATAATATGTCTTGGCTATGCCATAGCTCGGCGCGTTCAAATAGAGACGGCTGAGCAACATGTAGGCGGCTGCGCGTGGGGCGCGGCCATACTCCTGCTCGGTGCGGCTCGGCATCTTGTCGGCAATGTCCAACAGCTCACTCTCGACATAGTCAAAGAGGCCCTGCGCGTCTGCCACGTTGGGCACGTAGGCTCCCACGTTGTCGTTCTCGGTGACCATGGCGCCCTTGTGATATAGGTCGAGCACCTGCCAATAGGCGAGCGCGCGGAGGAAACGAGCCTCAAGCTTGTAGTTCTCAATCTTGGCCTGGTCGCTCTCGCTGAAGCTGCTGAGGTCCTGAGCATTGCGGAGGAACTCGTTGGAGAGCGAGATGGAGTAGTAGAGCCAATAGTAGGTGTCCGCCACCCACACGTCCTGAGCGTCCCAAGTCATGTAGTTGATGTCGGTCATGTTGTCGCCGCTCATCCAGCTGAAAACCAGCTCGTCCGTGCAGCACTCCTGCAGGTTGAAGTAGCAGCGCATGAAGTTCTCACCCTTGTTGGTGGTGATGTCGGTGCCTCCGTCTGCGCCCTTGAGCGAGAGCACGGAGTATATTTTGGCCAAGACGGACCTGTAGTTGGCCTCGCTCGTGTACACGGTGGCCGATGTGGTGTCGGCGTGCGGAAGCTGGTCAAGGTCGTCGCATGACGAGACGAGAGCGCTCAGTCCCATTGCGGCCGCCGCAATCGCATATGTATGTTTCATCTCTTTTGTTCTCTTTGATAACTAAAACTCCAAACCTACGCTAAGCGAGAAGATTCTCGGCCTCGGGTAGAAATTCTGGTCGATGCCGCTCGGCACCTCGGGGTCTATGCCCGTGTAGTTGGTCACGGTGAAGACGTTCTGCACCATGAACGAGGCGTTCAGGTTGACCGCGTCGGCAATCTTGCCGAAGTTGTAACCCAGCGTCACGTTGTCCATCTTGAGGAACGAGGCGTTCTCCACGTAGTAGTCCGAGTAGTGCTGACGCATCTTGAAGCCCGTCTTCAAATAGCTGGTGCTGAGGTTGTTCAACTGATAGTCGTTGTACTTCATGGTCTCGGTGGCGCCTGTGTTCATCGCCATGGCGTTATAGACGTAGTTGCCAATGTTGCTGCGCAGGCTGGTGCCGAGGTTCCACTTGCGCCAACGGAGGTTGAGCGAGAAGCCCATGATCCAGTCGGGGGCGGGGGAGTGGAAACGATAGAGGTCGGCTGTGGTAATCTGGCCGTCGCCGTTCATGTCGGCGTATGCGCCCTCAATGGGCTTGCCGTTCTTGTCGTAGAGCTGATGGTAGACGTAGAACATGTTGGGGGCGTAACCCTCGGTGAGAACCTGCACCTGCTTGCCGTCAACCGACGAGCCTGTCAGTGTGTTGGTTATCTCGGCGTTCTTCACGAGGCTCAGGTTCTTGACGGTCTGTGTCTGCCATGCCGCGTTGAATGAGAGGTCGAGGCCCCAGTCCTTGGTATCGATGGGTGTGCCGGCAATGTTGATCTCGACGCCCTTGCTGTCGATGTTGCCGACGTTGGTAGTCACGCTCCTGTTGAAGTTGACGCCCGCGGCGACAGGCACGCTGGCGATGAGGTCCTCAGTCTTGCGAGTGTAGTACTCCACGCTGCCGGAGAGGCGGTTGCTGAAGAAGCCGAAGTCGAGGCCGAAGTTCCAAGCCTTGGTGGTCTCCCACTTCAGGTCCTCAACATAGGTGCGCGGCGAGTAGGTCTTGACCACCTCTTTGCCGAACACGTAGTCGTTCTGCGTGGTGCTCTCCACATAGATGGGCAGGTAGCCGTAGTTGCCAATGTCCTCCTGCTGGCCCGTCACGCCATAGCTGGCGCGGAGCTTGAGGTTGGTCAGCACGTCAACGTCTTTCAGGAAGTTCTCCTGGTTGATGCGCCATGCCACTGCTGCAGAGGGGAATGTGCCCCAGCGGTTGTCCTCGCTGAAGCGGCTGGTGCCGTCTCGGCGGATGGTGGCGGTGACCATATATTTCTCCATCAGGGTGTAGTTCAGACGACCGTAGTAGGAGATCATGGCGTGGCGCTGGTCATCGGCCTTTGCCGTGCCGGTCTGCTCACCGATGGCGTTGTAGTAGATGATTTCGGGGGTCTTCGATTTCCAATACTGGTAGTCATAGCCGGCGGTGAAATCCACCCTCATGATGTCGAAATCCCTGTTGTAGTTGAGGTAGCCGGTGAAGAGGCGGTTATACATCTTCTGCGGGCCGTATGAGTAGTCCGATCCGTGGCTCAGGAAGCCGCCGGCCGACTCAGCCGAGGTGTAGACGGTGCCCTCACCCTTGCCATAGTCGTAGCCCAAGGTGATGTGGGCGCGCAGGTCGGGCAGGAAGTGCATCTTGTAGTCCACGTCGAGGTTGCCCACCAGGCGGTTGACGGTACTCTTGTCTTTCGTCTGCTCCAGCAGTCCGAGGGGGTTGAGCGTAGCGCCGGAGACCGGGGTCGCCGTCACGTTGCCGTCGGCATCGGTGGTGTAGCTGATGGCCTCGTTGTAGCCGCCAAACTGGTCTGTGCCGCTATATGTGGCGTAGACAGCCTGAGTGGGGTCATAGGTCGTGGCGCCCCAGATGGCGTTTGTCGAGGCGAAGCGGTTCTTCGACATGGTGCCCTTGAGGCTGAGGTTGAATTTGAGGAAGTCGTCCAAGAAGGTGGGCGAGACATTCAGGTTGCCGGTCACGCGCTGAGCCTTGTCGGTCTTCAGGATGCCGTTCTGCAGATAGTAGCCCACGGAGAGGCGCACAGGCACGCGCTTGGCAATGCTGCCCGAGAGCGACACGTTGTTGTCTGTGCCATAGGCCGTCTGGAACACCTCGTCGTTCATGTTGGTGTCCGAAGTGCCGAGCATGCTGGCGTAGCCCTGCTCAGTGGCCACGCGCACGAAGTCCTCGCGGCTCAGAGTCTCAACGAAATCATAGGCTTTCTGCAGCGAGTGGGTGGTGTTCACCGTAACGTGTAAACCGCTGTTTGAGCCCTTCTTCGTCGTGATGATGATGACGCCGTTTGACGCGCGGCTGCCGTAGATGGCTGTTGATGACGCGTCTTTCAGCACGGTCATGCTCTCGATGTCGGCAGGGTTGATGAGCGACAGGAAGTTGCTGCTGTTGCCCGATATGCCGCCATGCTCAAGGGGTACGCCGTCCAAGACGATCAGAGGGTCGTTTGACGCGTTCAGCGAGGCGCCGCCACGGATCTTGATGGTTGAGCCTGCGGTTGGGGAGCCGCTGTTGCTCATAATCTGGACGCCGGACACCTTGCCGTTGATGAGCTGCTCGGGGCTGTTGATGAGGCCCTGGTTGAAGTCGTCGGCCGTGACGTTGCTGATGGCGCCCGTCAAGTCGCCCTTGCGCTGCGTGCCATAGCCAATGACCACGACGTCACCCAGCGTGGCGATGTCCTCCACCAAGGTGACGTTCACCGTGTTGCCGTTGGCCAATGTCACGGTCTGGGTGTCATAGCCGATAAAACTGAACTGTAGTTGTTTAGACCCGTCCGGCAGTGCTAAGCTATATTTGCCGTTTGTGTCCGTAATCGTGCCTACTGTCGTTCCTGGCACAATGATTGTCGCGCCCGGCACGGGCTGACCTGCATCGTCGGTGACTGTTCCGGTCACCACGCGGCCCTGGTTCTGGGCTGAAGCTCCCACAGGGGCTAACGTCATGAGGCCCGCCAATACGGCAGGCGCCAAAAACGCGTGGAATAGTCTTCGCTGCATTGAGATTGATTAGTTTGTAATTAGTTATAGGTTCCTGTTGACACCGAACAGCGGTCGCCCGCCGCACTGATGTCTTTGCAAAGATAAGTGAAAGTATTTGAATTTTAACGGTTATAAACGAATACCGGCCTGCCATTTCTGTTCGCTCAATTCGCCTCGGAACAGTGAATGTGTTGTCTCATAACGGTTAAGGACTATATCACCTGCAAACGTTACCGCAAACGTTTGTGGCAAATTTTGCCCAATTCACAGAGTTTTTGCACGCTTTCGCCTATGAGACGAGCCAATTCACAGATTTCTCTCTCTCGGATGACAGTTTCCTCTATGGTCAGCCGTTTTTGAGCCGCAAGAATGACATATTAAGTTAAATAGCGGCTGTTTTAAGTTTTTTTTTAGATGTTTACCATTGTCTTGGCATATCTTTGCGACCAGTATTTCAGAAAACAATAATCAATCACATGAAAGCAATCAAGTTTTTGGCAGTAGCGGTTCTCGCTGCTTTCGCCGCTAATGCTTCTGCCCAGCTCACCAAGGACACTAAGGGTTGGACTCGTGTCGAGGTCTCTTTCGACGCTCAGAAGATGAAGGTTAAGGACGGTAACGACTCTTGGGAGAGCGACAACGGCAAGACTAAGGGTGCCGCCATCGCATTCATGAAGGGTGTCAACATCACCTCCAAGATGCCTCTCTTCCTCGACCTCGGCGCTCGCCTCTCTTGGACTCACAGTAAGGATTCTTACAGCAATTCTGTTAGATCCAGCGACTCTAAGACCACTTTCATGAACATCGCTGTTCCTGTCAACGTCGCTTATAAGCTCAGCTTCGCCAGCTCTCCCATCAATATCGTGCCTTTCTTCGGCCCCAACTTCAAGTTCAACTTCTACGGCCGCACTAAGACCACAACTACCGTGGGTGGTAAGGAGACAGAGGCTAAGGTTAAGTGGCTCAGCGATAAGGACGGCGGCTATGACGCTCGCATCTTCCAGTTCGGCCTCAACCTCGGTGTCGGTGTCAACATCAACAAGTTCTATGTTGGTTACACCTTCCAGCCCGACCTCTCAAGCTATGTCAAGAATGATGACTATAAGCTGAAGACCATCAACAACTACGTCTCCGTCGGTATCAACTTCTAAAGTTTAGCCGGCTTGCGTCACTCTGCGTGACGAGTTGTAAGTCATAAAATCGAGGGACCGCCCGTTCTGGGTGGCCCCTCGTTTCTTGTTTAGTCGGCTTCCATTTCTCTTTTTATTGTCAATCGGAAGCTATCTTATTGTCAATTTGAGATCCCCTTTGCCTTGAATAAGCGCACAAAAAAGTCCGCCATCGCAAAATGATTCTTGCGATGGCGGGCTTAATTAATTAGATGCAGCCTATGCCTCTTATTGGCAAATAGCCTCAGCCAAAGCCTTCAGAGCATCCGTGTCAGCCTCTTTCATGCGGCCGCGCAGAGTCACCGTGTCACCCATTATGGTCACGTCTTTCATCTCGCTCACCATCTGGGTCATGACCTTGGCTGCGCATGGCGCCCACGAACCGTTCTCCATCAGGGCCACTTTGCGTTTCTGCCAGCTCTTTATCTGCAGGTGGTGCAGGAAGTCATACATGGGTGGGAATAGCCCGCCGTCATAGCTTGACGCCGCCAACACAATCCGCCCATATTTGAATGCGTCCTCAATGGCCTCGGCCTGATCGTCGCGGCACAGGTCGGCAACTGACACTTTCACGCCCTTGCCGCGCAAGATCTCAGCCAATCGCTCAGCCGCCTCGGCCGTGCATCCGTGGATGGAAGCATGGGCAATGAAAACGCCCTCTGTCTCGACTCCGTATGCGCTCCAGATGTTATAAAGTCTCAGAGCCTCAGAGAGTTTTTCACCCTCAAGGTCGGGACCGTGCAACGGCAAAATGCGCTCAATGTCCAGTCCTGCCGCTTTTTTCAGCAGAGTCTGCACCGGCTGGCCATATTTGCCGCAGATGTTGAAGTAGTAGCGCCGCGCCTCGCATGCCCAGTCGTCAGCGTCCGCGTCGCGTGTGCCGAATTTGCCGAAGCCGTCGGCCGAGAAGAGTGTCTTCTCTGCGTCGTCATAGCTCACCATCACTTCGGGCCAGTGTACCATGGGCGCCATAATAAAGGTCAGCGTGTGGCGGCCGAGCGTCAGCTTGTCACCCTCTTTCACGGTCATCACGTTGGCTGAGAAGTCCGCTGTGGGGAAGAACTGCGGCATCATCTGCGCAGCGCGGGCCGAGCATACAATCTTGGTGTCGGGATATTGCTCCATGAACTCGCCTATGCCGCCGGCGTGGTCCGGCTCCAAGTGATGGACTACGAGGTAGTCAGGCTTGCGGCCGTCCAGAGCCTTGGCGAGGTCTGCTTTCCACTGCGCGAGGGTCCGCGGGTCGCTTGTGTCCATCACCGCCACTTTCTCGTCCATTATGACCCAAGAGTTGTAGCACATGCCGTCCGGCACTGTATACTGCGACTCGAAGAGGCGTGTCTCCGCGTCGTCCTGACCAATGTACTTTATGTCGCTCATTGTTTTTCGGTTTGTTTATGTGTTTGTTAGTGTAAGAGTTCCTTAGTCTCTGCAATTACGGTTTTCGCATAATTGCATCGTGTGCGACATATACGCATTCCCCCATCCCTTTGTTCCATGTCCGCACACCTATTTCGTTCGCCGTCCCAAAGTTCCTATCTCCTGCTTTTCTCCTTATTCTTAACCACTAAATAAAAGCAGCCCACTGTGCGCCCGCACGCTCTTTCCCCAGTCGAGAGTGTGCAATTTTGCCCCCAAACCACGCCTTTTATAATCTTTTAAGCCCTCGGCTCCTGAAAATATAATAATTTAGCCCGCTGAAAACATAATAATCGCCTGTGGTCTTGTAACATTGTGCGCCGGGCGGCGTAATAATGCCAAGTCACGGAGGCAATAAGCGGAACATTTTCACTTGCTTTTGCTCTTCATGGCGACTAACAAAGAATCGAGATTATTAAAATCAACTTTAAGCTTTTAGTTTTATGTTGAAGAAATTTTGCGCCCTCGTCAGTGCTTTCGCCCTCACCGCGTCAATAGCATGGGCTCAAGACGAGGCTTCCTCAGGGTCAACTGATACTACTGAGGTATACTATCCTCAGAGCGAAATCGTCACTGTCCTCAACGATGTCGACGAAAACGGCAATTATATTGCGGAGTGGGAGGATGATATTCCTGTGATGAAGTTCAGGGTGACATATCCGGATGCAAATAATACATATAGGATTGGCATTTATTATGCGAATAACTTTAGTGTGGATGGTTTCTACCCCCTAAACTTTACTGCGAAGAGTAAGATAATGACGCAGAGGGCGATATTTGAGACAACCAAAATTGTAGTGAAAGGGGACACAATTATTGGGTATCCAGGAACATCATATACTAAAGTTGATGGATTGGTGGATGTTGTCGAATGTGACATGAGCATTAAGCTTAACAACATAAATGGCAGAGGTGTCGTGAGTCCTGGTGAGGAGGGAACTTTGGTTGTAACTAAGTTGTGTGAGTTTAGGAGGACAAGTAGTGGACCCTATGTTGAAAAAAAATATAATTCAGCCTCCTATAACTTTAAAGTTGTCGCGGACGCAACGCACATTTGTATAGGTGAGAACGTGAATTCCTCGGACATCAGTGGCGCAGACAGTGCCTATATTTATATCAACAATCCTGCCGTCCTTAACATAAACAACGACTTCTCTTGTAAAAAAATATTTGTTCAACCAGGTGATGATGCAAATGATGGCCTTGCTGCTGGTCTCATTGTGAATGCAGGTGCTTCTTTGACGGCTGATTCTATATATTTTGGTGTAAACAATGTTGATGACCGTGCGCTGCCTTATTTGATTAATGATGGGGCATTAAAAGCAGGTTGCGTATTTTCAAAAGATGCAACTAATGAAGTTCCTCTTGCTGTGAATTATGCTAAAAAGTATGGTAGGGCATCTGAAGGTTTTGCGGACGATGATTGGCATTATCATGTGGTTAACTTCTCTAATCCTCTTGAGGATGAGTCGCTGTCTGGATTGATTGATATGATTTATCGTGAAGGCTGGACAAGTAAATTAAGAACCTCTGGTATATTGACTCCGTATCTTTACGAGAGTAGTTTCCTATCAGCTTGCTACGCTTGGGGAGATTTGGCAAGAGTCTCCAAGACGCAACCTTTGTTCTTGTTTAGTGCATATTATGATACATATGTGTCACTTCGCGCAGCTGGCTCTATAAACAATGAGTCAGAGTATGGTTTATCGATTGAGGATGTTAATCCAAATGGGTTATATGATGACGAGCAAGTCAAGACTTTCATCAATAATCCTTATCAGGCTCCTATCGATTGGCGCAGCATAGCAACTGCGGCTGGTGACCAGTTTGTTAATGACGTAAAGGATGTGCATACATCTTTTGTTATGCAGAGCCTTTACAGTATGTATAACATGAAGACAGGCTTCACAACCTACGATGCGCCAGGCAAGATGTATTATGGCTATCTCCAGCCACAAATGAGCAATGTTCAGCTTGTTCATCAGAATGGTAACCAGGGTTCTGTGACTGTATCTAAGTCTGACGTCTGCAGCTATGCTATGGCCGACGAGAAGTATGGTAAGACTGATATTGTTGACTACCCGTATATTCGTCTCTATGTCGATGAGACCGATGAGGCTGTCCAAAAGGGTGAGGGACTTCGTAGTGTTGTAGTTCTTTATTTTGTTCCTGAGGAAAAGTTCGACGAGTTGCATGATGCTGCTGAGTCAAATTCTGACTATGATGCCAATTATGGTATAAACACTGTTTGGGAAACGCTTGCTGAGACTTGCTATAATAGCGACTTCTTTGGTGGTGGCTATATTTTCCCATATCTCGGTGCTTATGAGCCTGGGCAGGTTAAGTCCGACAAGGCGGCTGTCATTAAGATGGTGAAGATTCCAACTGAGGTAAGTGAACAGTATAAAGGCTACGGTGCATCGCTCTCTGATTTTATTCGTGTAAGTGTAGACGCAGAGATGAATAATGGTGCAGTTGAGCTTGGCGTCCTTGACTATAATCTCGGTGATAGTGAGCTTGGCATCTGTCTTGGTGACATTGCTCTTAACTATCCAGGCAAGGATAATAACCTCTCTATGGACATCGATGTCCAGAATGGTTATGTTGAGTCTCAACCTTTCTCGCTCGTCTCAACCAATCGCTCTTTCGAGAGTGGCAAGGTCTATGATCGTTGGGATTGCAAACAGTTGAGTCTTAACCTCAATGTGGCTCAGGTTGACCGCACTGCTGACAAGAAGGTTGTCGCTCCCGACGCTTCCTCTATTAAGTCGGCAAATGGATACATTTCTGTGAACTCTTCAGTGAGTGGTACTCTCTCGGTCTACGATCTTTCTGGTCGCCTCATCGCTGAGAAATCAGCAGAGGGTTCAGTCTCAGTCTCCGTACCCAATGGTGTCTATGTCGCAACCTATAGTTCGGCAGATTCTACTGTCCGCAGTCGTGTGGCTGTGAAGTAAACTTTTGAATAAATTGTCCCACGCACCAAATGAGTTTTGCATGAATGTTGCATGCTTGTTTGGTGTGGTGGAACTTTAATAATATCTATCATAATGGATAAGAAAAGAAATTATGTGGCACCCGAGGTGGAGGTTGCTGTTAATATTGATGTGACTGTCGGGGTTGTGCAGATGTCAAAAGAAAAACCTGTAAAACCAGGAGGTGGTGATAATCCTTGGGATGATGATGAAGAATAGGATTTAAAATAAAGCCCAATGTGTGTTCAGTTTCTTAGGTGAATAGTTGAATGTTTAAGTTCTATGCGAGGTGATAATTCCCGAAATTATATATATCCTCTTGCATCATCCAACTAAAACCACTATCTTTGCATCGCTTTTGAAAAGGAGAGGTGCTCGAGTGGTTTAAGAGGCACGCCTGGAAAGCGTGTAAACGCCCAAAGCGTTTCACGAGTTCGAATCTCGTCCTCTCCGCAAAATATAATCCTTGTCGGCTTTGCTGGCGAGGATTTTTCTTTTATTTAACCCCTTTGGGTGGCGTTTTCGCCATCCAAAGGGGTTATTTTTGCGACCGAAATAAGACTACAGCGTCAAAATGCAAACTACCTACAACCCTTCGGCTGGCTTTCGCGCCATGCTGCCCATCATTGTCACACTATCTGCCCTCCATTTCCTTAACGACGCGATGCAGTCGGTCATCGCAGCCTCCTATCCCATCATAAAGGGCGATCTTGCGCTCTCGTTCACCGAGATTGGCCTCATATCCCTTGTCTATCAGCTTGCGTCTTCTGTCTTTCAGCCTGTCGTCGGTTTGGCTTTTGATCGTCATCCTGTGGCCAACTCTTTGCCTCTCGGTTCCGCTTTCACCCTTGTGGGTTTGGCTCTTGTGGCCTATGCCAACTCGGTGGTCATGATGTGCGTGGCGGTCTTTCTTGTCGGTGTCGGCTCTGCTACTCTCCACCCCGAGGCCAGTCGCATCACCTCTCTCGCGTCAAGTGGTCATCGCGGGGCGGCGCAGTCTATTTTTCAGGTGGGTGGCAATGCCGGCTCCTCTGTCGGTCCGCTTCTTGTGGCTGCCTTTGTCGCACCCTTTGGGCGTGGCAACATGGCTTGGTTCTGCCTCATTGCCGTTGTGGCCATCATCATCAGTAGGCCGGTCTGCCGCTGGTATGCCTCATATCTCGCCTCAATACGTGCTGAGCACTCCACTCTCACCCCCCATCGCGACCGTCCGCTCTCTGACCGCATGACTCTCTGGGCGCTCATTGTCATCTCCGTCCTCATCTTCTCCAAGTATATCTACATGGCGTCACTGACCAACTATTTCACTTTCTATGTCATCGATGTCTTTTGCGTCTCCGTGGCGCAGTCGCAGGTCATTCTCTTTGTCTTCCTTTTGGCCACTGCCGTCGGAACGCTCGTAGGCGGCCCTGTGGGTGATAAAATTGGCCGCAAATATGTCATCTGGATATCCATCCTTGGCACTGCGCCTTTTAGTCTCCTTTTGCCGCACATGGGGCTTATGGGGACTATTGTCTGCGCTTTCGGTGCCGGCTTCATGCTCTCGTCCGCTTTCCCTGCCATTCTTCTCTACGCGCAGGAGTTGCTGCCCAATAAACTTGGGCTCATCAGCGGACTCTTCTATGGTTTCGCCTTTGGCGTGGCTGGCATTGCTGCCGCCATCCTTGGCTATTATGTTGACTCGTGCGGACTGGTGCCTGTGTTCCATTTCTGTGCGTACACTCCCCTCGCCGGCATTGTGGCGGGCCTCCTTCCAAACCTCAAGGTGATCAAGAGGGCGTAGGGCTTTCCGCTTTTCTTTATGGCATCAGTGGCCGTGTTTCCGCGTCTTTCTTGCGGAGATACGGCCATTTTTCTTTATATTTGTATTGCGCCGCTTCACCAGCGGCTTACTGTATTTAAATCACCACTTTTTATCATCGCGTAATGGCTAACAAAAAAGAGATTGTCCCCAAAGAGATTGTTCCCAGCATTGAAGAACTGATGCCCAAGGCGGTGGCCTATGCCACTAATCTGATCCCCGTAAAAAACGACCCATATTCGAGAGCGATGTCGTTTAAGGACTTCGCTGTCGCCCTGACGGATTATATGGGTGAGTATTTCATCCCATATTGCCGCACTGTCTACAGGATGCTGAATGTTGTGATGGGCGGAATGGTGGACTTGCAAAGTGACCAGGAGGTTGATGCGGTCTCTGACGAGATGATTGGCGAGGCCTTTCGCAAGTTCAGGGAGGAGCAGGAAAGTGATGATAGAGTCAACGATTTCAAGGAGAATATTGATGAACTGCAGTTCCTTGTCAAGCAATATAGGAAAACTGAGAAGTTTCAGAAGATGTTGGAGTTTGTCAGTCGATGTAAATTCTTGTCCCCCTATAATGCCATGTTGGCTTGTTTGCAGAAGCCTGACGCACAGTTCGTCATGACGGCAAAATGCTGGCTCGAATATGGGCGTGTGCCTAAGCCTGAGGCGCAGAACATCGTAATCTTGAGGCCCTTTGGCCCTGTGCAGTGCGTATATGATATCAGTGACACTGTGTCATTAGATGGGGATGTGGAGCCGGTGATGCCAATGGGTTACTCGGAAAAGCAAAAGGCTGCCTTAATGGAGGAGTATACTTGGCAATTCGTGACAGAGAGAGCAATGAGCGAGAGAGAAAAATACAATAATCTGATTGATAGTTTGCCAAATTACGGTATCGCATACAACCATCATCTCCAGGCCGCTCATACCTACGCTGGCAAAATACAGAGATTTGGGTTGCAAGAGCTAAATCTCTATTTTGACAGAGGGATGCCGCCTCTAAAGCATAATAGCCTCTTCAGCCTGAGTGTGAACAGCAACTATAGAGAAGAGGATGAGTTCCGCGCCATCTGCCACGAGTTGGCGCACCTGCTGTGCGGTCATGGTTCGCTGACTTATGAAAGGGATGAGAAGCCTATTGAAGAAAAGGAATGGAATCGTATTAATAATAAGAGTAAAAAAGAGTGTGAGTTTGAGGCTGAGACTGTCGCATGGATTGTCTGCAAACGCGCAGGTGTGGAGTCCCGCTCTGCTGAATATTTGGCCATGTATGCCACCGATGATGAAATCCCCATTTGCAGCTTGGAGGCAGTGATGAAAGCCGCGGCGGAGATTGAGAAGATGATTTCGACTGATGGCGGTGTCAAACTTAAGGACGCTTTGTGGTATAAGAGGGACAAATATTTCAAAAGATGGGTTGACGATGAGATAAACAGGAGGAAAGAACCTAAACTTTCGAGATAAAGGACGTTCTTGTTATAACAACAAGATGGAATTCAGTCCTAAAGTAATGACGCCAAAAAACAAGTTCCATGGCCCAACCTGTTGAATCAACAGAAAATCGTGAATATCACGGCATAATACGCCCCGCTTATACACCGGGCAAGTTGGCTGAATTGAAACCCGACGAGGTGTTTGTTTTCGGTAGCAACTTGCGCGGCCATCATGGCGGTGGGGCTGCCCGTACGGCAGTTCTGCGCTTTGGGGCTGTATGGGGGCAAAGTGTGGGTCTGCAGGGGCAATGTTACGCCATTCCCACCATGCAGGGCGGAGTGGAGACCATCAAACCTTATGTGGACGAGTTTATCCAGTTCGCCAAGCGGCATGAGGAGAAGTTCTTTTACGTCACAAGGATAGGCTGCGGCATCGCCGGCTTCAAGGATGAGGAGATCGCCCCTCTGTTCCGTGACGCCCAGTCGGTCCTGAACATCTGCCTCCCCGAAAGTTTTGCGGACGCCATTAATGAGGAGCGGTAAAAGAATATGGGGATTGTCCGTTTTTTATAATGGATACCCAATGGCTGAGCAGATGGCGCTTTGGAGTTATGGCCGAGTGCTGATAACTCCATTAGTCTCATTAGTAGATAACTCCATCTATTGCTAATCATCCGAGGCGTTCTCTTCCGCGGCTTCCTGCTGCACTTCGAGCAGGGTCCGTTCATACACCTCCTGCAACTGGTAACTTGCCACGCCTAACGGAGTCGTAATGCCACGCAGCGACCATTCTACGACGGACGAGTCTTTGTCTTTGCAAAGGAGGATGCCAATGCTCGGATTGTCCCCCTCCCCCTTAAGCAGCTCGTCTGCCGCCGAGACATAGAAGTTCAGCTTCCCAATGAACTCAGGCATGAAATCCACAATCTTCAGCTCTATCACCACATAGCATTTAAGCCGGGTATGATAGAAAATCATATCGGGGAAGTAAGACTTGCCACTTGGCGTGTCAAGTTCCATCTGCCGACCTATATAGGCAAACCCTTTGCCCAGTTCCAAAAGGAAACGAGTGATATTCGTGGCTAACTTGTTCTCCAAGTCCATTTCACTGAACTTGCTTGGCAAAGAGAGGAAATCCAACTTGTAGGGGTCTTTTATGATCTCCGCTGCCAATGCGTTTTGGGGTTGTGGCAATGTGACATCAAAATTGTTCAGAGCCTTGCCCGAGCGTTCGTACATTTGAGCCTTGACCGCATTCTCCAACTCCGTGCGGCTCATGTTGTCCTCGACAACCCGGTTGAGATAGAACAAGGCGGCATTTATCGTCCCGCATTTGGAAACAATGACCGTTTGGTGTCTCCATGGCACACTGAGCAGGATTTCTGGGATTTTCACAGAGGCGTTTCCCACCTCCTGTAATTTTGTACCAGCTTGGTACAAAAATTCGGTTTGGGAGGAATAGAACAAATACCACTTGCGTATTTTATATAGGTTCGACCATGAAAACCCGTCTGTTTCAGGGAATTCCGTGCGCAAATCAAGGCTAAGCCTCTTCATGAAGTTTGCCCCCCACTTGTGTTCATTCTGCCTCTCGCAGATGTCCTCGCCCAAGCTCCAATAGAATTTGAGCAATTCCGCGTTAACCTTGACGGCGGCTTTGAGCTGCGCCATGCGGAAACGCTTCTTCAAGTCGGACAACCACGTCACATAGTTCTTGTCCGCCATGAAAGAGTCGCTATTCACGAACTGAGGTATGGTGTTCTCTTCTGTCATATTATTATGTCTTTCCCTGTTTTCAATAAGTTGCGTTTTTACGACGCCTTGCCTTTCTTTAACTCAATGATGACCTCATCTACAATATACAGGTCACTCATAAGGTATAATAACGAGTGCTCGTCATGTAGAAGTTCATTTGTCTTGCTTCTTTGAAAGATCTCAAATGCTCTTTCTGGCGAAATGTCTAATCGTTTAGCCAGTTGGCTGCATATTCTGCCAATCTTCATCCAAAGTTGTGAGTCTCTTAACATGCCAGTCCCTCCTTTTCTGCTAAGTCATTTAAAGGCTCTGCGGCGATAAAGTGCAGATGTTCGTCTGTTAACTCTTGCGACAAAAGACAAATCTGATTATTTATTTCTCGGCTGCCTCCAAACGATGGAGGGCTTGCAGCAAGTCTGTTACTACATACTCTTTGCTTTGGGTGTGCAAAGGGTCAAGCCTTGTGGTAAGGCCGTGTATTAGCCCTACCTTTTTCATTCGGTCGAACATTTTGAGCCTTGTGCACCCTTCTGCTTTTGCCGTGAGATCCACACACATGGCTGCGAAAGCCAATGCCTGCTGAGTTTCCTTTGTGTTCATAATTCTCTTGTGTTACATCTTCCGTCACCGCCTGCCCGTCCGTCCGGGCTAAGTCTGAAAAAATTACTCTGATAAAGTTACAAAAACTCGTCGAAAAAGCCGCTCCTTTTGAAAGATGTGTTCGGGCTGGCGAACCGACAACATGGGGCGTTTGGGTGTGGGGTAGGGGGATGTTGCAACATAATGTGACCTGAAACCACTCTCTTTCGTTGAAAAAACATTATCTTAGAGGAGCGTTTATCAATTTTTTCGAGACCATCAAAAAGCAAAATTCATCTCATTCATGGAGAAGCAAATAAGGCGACATAGGGATTGCGGACAAAAAAATTGGCCGAGTAGTTTGGAAAAGGACTAAGCCGCTGTATTAGATACAGGTGTATAAACGCTAATTAACCCTCCACTAAGACTCATTTATTTTAAATTGCTCAGTAGCTCGGAGTGCGCCACGATGGATTTCCGCAACTCGAAGTGATTCCAACAGAAGTCATGAACAACATCAAGCCTAACTTTTCATCTGGACAAAGAATATCGGTGCGTGGCGAGGAGTTCCTCATCACCAATGTAGTGCCCGACGTGGACGGCAACTGGCTGCTTCACGCCGTGGGCATCAGCGAGCTGGTCAAGAACCACCGCTTTGTTTTCGACACTGCCATAGACAAGGATATCGAGGTGGTCAGCCCAGTCAACACGCTGCTTGTCGCCGACACCGACCCCCGTTGGCGCAAGACGCGTCTGCTCATTGAGACCGCCATCCGCAACAACGCCTTCAGCTCGCCCAAGATCACGGTGGCGCAGGGCGGAGCCTATGACATTGCCGAGTATCAGATGGAACCCACGCTCAAGGCGCTCGAACTGCCGCGCCCTCGTCTGCTCATTGCCGACGGCGTGGGGCTTGGCAAGACCATTGAGGTGGGCATTTTCCTGAGCGAGATGATTCGCCGAGGCCGTGGTAAGCGCATCCTGGTCTGTGCGCTGAAGAGTATTCTCGCCCAGTTTCAGGAGGAGATATGGAACCGCTTCGCCATCCCACTCGTGCGCCTTGACAGCGTGGGCGTCGCCAAGATACAGAGTGAGATACCGCTCAACAAGAATCCCTTCGACTACTACGACAAGACCATCATATCCATCGACACGCTGAAGAACAACGGTCGTTTCCGCGCATGGCTCGAAAAGACGCATTGGGACATCATAGTCATTGACGAGTGCCACAAGGTGAGCAACGAGTCGAGCCTCCGTGGCGACCTCGCCCTCTTCCTTGCCCAGAAGTGCGACTCGCTCATCCTCACCTCCGCCACGCCCCACAATGGCAACGCCGAGTCGTTTGCCAACCTCATGCGCATGCTGGACCCCATCTCCATCCCCCGCAACGGCGAGTACACGCAACAGGACATCGCACCCTACTATGTCCGCCGCTTCAAGAAAGACATTGGCGACGCCCACATCCGCGGGCAGTTCCAAAACCGCAAGGTGGTCAGCATCCCCGTGCACATCGCCCCCGAGGAGGAACAGTTCCTAAAGGTGCAGCACACCCATTTCCGTGGGCTGAGCGACGTCGCAGCCTCCACCACCGACCAGCTCTTCGCGCTCAACCTTTTCAAGAGCTACCTCTCCTCGCCGCAGGCCGCCAAGGAGTCGCTCGAAAAGAGAAGCATGAAAGATGCGGCACCCGAGGTGCAGGAGCTGCTCGACCTTGTCAACGCCAACATCGGCAAAGGGCTCGACACCCGCTACGCCGCTTTCTGCGCCAAGCTCAAGGAGATTTGGGAGGGGAACAGTCTGGAGCGCATCGTCGTCTTCACCGAGCGCATAGCCACGATGAGGTTCCTCGCGGAGAGCATCTGCAATGAGTTCGGCCTCAGCGATGAGCAGGTGGTCTGCTTTGACGGCTCGCTCTCTGACACCGAGCAGGAGGATTTGGTATCCGACTTTGCCAAGGAGGACAGCAAGATCCGCGTCTTCATTTCCAGCGACTCTGGCTCTCAGGGCGTCAACCTCCACTATTTCTGCCACACGATGTTCAACTATGACATCCCTTGGAGCCTCATCACCCTCGAGCAGCGCAATGGCCGCATTGACCGTTATGGCCAGAAACAGGAGCCTGTCATCTATTACCTTGTGGCACAGGGCGAAGACGAGGCTCTGCGCTCCGACTTCCGTATCCTCGACAAACTGCGCGACAAGGAGCAGGAGGTGCATGACACCCTTGGCGACGCCATGAGCGTCCTTTCGCTCTATGACAGCCAAAAGGAGGAGGACGAGGTGAAGGTGGCCCTGAAGACGGGCGACGAGAACTTCATTGAGAACGCAGCCTCGCGCCGTCGTCGCCGTGGTGGTTTCCGCAGCGAGGACGCCGTGATGTCCACACCCGCCAAGGAGCATCTATCCGACAAGATATTTGAGCATAAACTCTCGCTCTACCAGAGCGACGAGCAGTTCTACCGCGACCTCTTCGCTCAGCTTGAGGCAACGGGGGCCACTCGTCCTGGCGACGTGCAGTGGCGGGAGGGCTCAGTGCCTTATGTCGAGGTGAAGAACAATGATGAGCTGCGGGATGTGCTTTTCGATATCCCGAAAGAGGCTGTGCCGCAGGACAACATCTTCCGCCTCTGTGCCGACAAGGGTCAGTTGGGGCGCAGCATAGCCGAGTCGCGCAAGCAGAAGGGCGGCGAGTGGAGCAAGTTCCTGCCACTCTATGACCTTCATCCCATTATCCAATATCTGCTCACCAAGTTCACCGCCTCCGTGCCAAAGAGTCAGGCTTTTGTGGTTAAGGGTCAGCAGCTGCCCGAGGGCATGAGCTATTACCTCTTCTACGGCAGCCACGCCAACGGCCTGGGGCAAAACCTGCTGAGCAAGTTCTTCCTCGTGCCGCTCGACAAGGAGGGCGCGCTGCGCGAGAATCTCGTCTCGCTCTATGACTTCCTGGAGCAATACCACCTCAATGACTCGTTCCTCCAGGGCGTGCAAGAGAGCGACATTGCCGTGCTGCAGCAGAACCTTGGCAGTGCCATCGAGACGGGCATGGAGTTCTATTTGAAGCAAAAGCAACAGGAAGTGGCCTTGAAGATGGAGCGGCAGCTCGAGGCCTACAAAGAAAAGCTGAACGCCTGGGCCAATAATGCGCAGCAGTCGCTGTTCAAGTTGGAGAGCGATGATATTCAGATAACTCGTCGCAATACCAAGAACGAGGTGGAGGAGATTAAGAAGATAAGCGACAAGTCGAGCCAGTTCTATCGGGACATGTGCTCGCTCGACAATGCCGACCCTTATATGCGTCTGCTCGCCGTGTTCTATAATTTTTAATGCTTAGAGATACACACTTATATGGCTGACAACATAAAATACCGTTTCATACAAAACGTGGGCGACTACTTCCCCTCAGGCTACTTCAGCGACGACTTCTTGGAGAAAGTTCAGAAGTGCGCAGGAGTCTCAAGCGAGGAGTTGAAGCGACTCAACGCACCATTCGTGGCCTTGCAGAAGGAGTACGACGACTACAAGAACTTTATCGTCAACATCCACCCGCGCACTGAGGACGCCATCCTCCGTACGCACGACTTCAACACCCGCCTGCTGCGCCTCTTGGGCTACGATGCCGACCACGCCTACGCCGAGTGGCTCATGGTGAAGGACGATGCGGAGCCCACCGAGGTCATCCCCGTGCGCCACATCCTCCGACATGGCAGTCAGACGAAGATGTTCGTCATGGAGATGCAGAACCTCGTCTCTGTGGATGAGAAGGAGCCAGCCGGACTCTTCGAGCAGCAGTACGAAAGCGAGCCGGACCGCACCACGCCCCACCAGAAGTACTACGCCGGGCAGTGGCGCT
>CAVETY010000009.1:0-125875 GCA_963618945.1 Bacteroidaceae bacterium | reverse complement strand
GGTGGATTTTTCGGATTGGCAAGGGGCGGGTGGGATTTTTTAGGTGTTTTTCTGATGGAGGTTGGGCGGGAGGCGTGTGTGTCAGGTGATTGGAGTGGGTTGTTAAGGGAGGTTAAAGACAGATTGGGAGGGTTTTGAAGAGGGGGATTGGAGTTTTATTGAGCTTTTTGGGGAAGTTGAATTGCTTTTTGAGGTGGAGTTGTCGCACGATTTTTTCGGCGAGGAGAAGAGGATGAGTTGGGCTTTTTTCGGGGAGAGGGGGAGAAGGGGAAAGTCAAGGAGAGGTTAGGCGGGAGGAGAGATGGGGGGGGGGCTGGAACAAAAAGAGACCTCCGCCACCTTGCGTTGACGCATGGTGGCGGAGGCTTTTATGAGGAAGTGCTACTCTACATTATATAGTAGAGAAAGGCTCTTTTAGCCGAGGTAGCTCTTGAGGAGTTTGCTGCGGGCTGAGACGCGGAGGCGGCGTATGGCCTTCTCCTTAATCTGGCGTACGCGTTCACGGGTGAGACCGAACTTCTCGCCGATCTCCTCGAGAGTCATCTCCTGGCAACCGATGCCGAAGAAGAGCTTGATGATGTCGCCCTCGCGGTCGGTGAGGGTGCTGAGGGCGCGCTCAATCTCACAAGAGAGGCTCTCGCCCATCAGGGCCTTGTCGGCGCTTGGGGAATCGTCATTCTGGAGGACGTCGAGGAGGCTGTTGTCCTCGCCATCGGCAAAGGGGGCGTCCATGGAGACGTGACGGCCAGAGACACGAAGGGTGTCGCTCACCTTGTCGGGCGTGAGATCGAGCTTTTCGGCAAGCTCCTCAGCACTTGGGCGGCGTTCATTCTCCTGCTCGAAACGGGAGTAGGCCTTATTAATCTTGTTAAGAGAGCCGACCTGGTTGAGAGGCAGGCGGACGATACGTGACTGCTCAGCCAGAGCCTGAAGGATGGACTGGCGAATCCACCACACCGCATAGGAGATGAACTTGAAACCACGGGTCTCATCGAACTTCTCGGCGGCCTTGATGAGGCCTATGTTTCCCTCGTTGATAAGGTCGGGGAGGCTAAGGCCTTGATTCTGATATTGTTTTGCAACAGAGACCACGAAGCGGAGGTTGGCGCGCGTGAGCTTCTCGAGGGCGGCTTGGTCGCCTTGCTTGATGCGCTGCGCGAGTTCTACCTCCTCGTCAACACTGATGAGTTCCTCGCGTCCAATCTCCTGAAGGTACTTGTCCAGCGACTGGTCGCGGTTGGTAATGGTTTGAGTAATCTTAAGCTGTCTCATTTCTACTTGTGGTTGCGACGGGTCCCTCCACAGAACCCATTTTTCGTCATGGCGTTGCCGCCAATCGGTCTCCCCGGCTGTCACTTAGACGTCGGGTGCTGCTATTGCTGTCTTAAATTTTTACTTAATGAGTTGACACCCTTCACACCTTTGCCGCGGGTGTCTCAAGGGAGGAGTTTCACCTTAAGGGAGTTATAGCCGTCCCGAAAGTGCCTCTTTATACGTAAGGCTTGCGCATAAGTTGCACTTTAAATGGGCGAAAAACGGTGCGAAGTTATCACTTTTATGCTTTGCTTCTATTTATCAGCGCATTAACATTTTGGACATTTTACTATTATTCCATTTTATTCAGCTTTTTATCCAAAATATTTATATTGCAATCACGAGATTGAAATTTTAAATTCAGATTGGAAGACAGAGTATTTCACACTTTCAGGCAATAGGAATTGAGGCGGCAGGACAAGAGCGGTCACATCGCAGTAGATAGAGAGAAGAAAGTGGGATGATGCGCAACGCAAGAGAAAAAGAGCCCCATCTCACTGTCAAATTCTATGGTTCTTGACAAAGAGATGGGGCTAAGAGATATGGGAATACGGTCTCTTTAATTACGAGACATTCATTTTAGAAGACATCCATAATGGTCTTGTAACTCTTCTTGATCACCGGCACCTTATAAAGGAGCAGAATGAGACCGGATGCGACACAGGCATAGGCGACCCAGCCGAGAATCTGTTTGATGGAGACCAGCATGAGAGTATGCCCCGCGCCCTCCATGACCTGCCCGAAAGGCGCATTCAGACGGCTGAGCGTCAGATGGTCGAAGAACTCGGCATAGCGGGAGAAATTGTCGGCCATATAATAG
This sequence comes from Bacteroidaceae bacterium, assembly GCA_963618945.1. GTDB lineage: Bacteria > Bacteroidota > Bacteroidia > Bacteroidales > Marinilabiliaceae > W3P20-009. The sequence goes on along the minus strand of CAVETY010000009.1, from coordinate 123,741 downwards.
TCGAGCGCATAGGAGTAGACCGCTGATCCGACAGCGCCGCCTATTATCATATGGAACATATTGAAGACAGACAGAGCCATGAAGAAGGTCTGAAAAGTGGTCAGCCTATTAAGAATGACCATGGCGGAGGCGCTCAAAATGGCATAGGCCATAGTGCGCAAGAGGATGAGAATTCGGAGAGTCCGGAAATCAAAATCAGCAGCCACTGTCTGATAGAAGACCACGACATAGGCGGCAAGCAGAAAGAAGCTGATGGTGATGAGACGGAGTTCATTGAGACGCAGACAGTGCATCCAAAGCAGGGCGACGACGCAACCAATGACCACGCCGAGAGCGCCCCACTGATCATTGCAGACAGTCTGAATCTTGCCATAGCCCATGCACTCCTCATAGAACACCTCCTCGAGTACGCGCTCGGTAGCCAAGAGAGCCTCAGCCACAGCTATAACGGCAAAAGCCATGACTACCCTCTTGCTCTTGAAAATGGCGGGAGCGATGAAAGGGTTTGGCGCAGCGAAAGCACGAGCCACGGCCGCTATGAACGTGAGCGAGCTGGTGATGACAAGCGTCTGAATGGTGGACGAGTGGAGCCAGTCGAGCGTATGGCCATAGCAGAGACAAGCGGAGAGCTGAAGCAGCCAAGCGAGCCAAAGGGCGCAACCGAGCCAGTCGATTCCGCGGAGAGGCACATCGGGCATGAGGTTGACACGACGCGTGAGAATGAGAATGGCCACAAGCATGACCATGAAAACGCCAGCCATGAGGAGGTGCATATATTCCCACCCCCAGGCATAAGCAACGTGGGCCGCCAAGAAATCGCTCACCTGCATGGCACCGAGGATGAAGATGTGAAGGACCGGGAAAAAGACCGCGAAATCGCGTTTGGGGGTAATCCAGAGCTGGATGACGCTCATGCACTCGAAAGTACCCTGAATTTTGCAGAAACCGGACAAGATGCAGAGAGCCCATAGGCAAGGCAGATTGGGAGCCAAAGGCGCAAGGAACTGACAGACCATGAGGCCGGCCGCAGCGAAAAGGAGCAACAGCTTGTTGCTGAAATGGAACTTGAGCCGGAAGAGCAGCGGGAAATAGACAGTCATGCCAGCCAAGTTGCAATAGAGGCACATCAGAACATCCTCGCGCAGAATCTGGCGGCCGCTGACAATCTCGGAGATGGCCCCCATATAGAGTCCGCCAGACATTTGGAAAAGAAAGGCGAAGACTACATAGATCCAGGGGCGGATGGACTTAGGGACGCCAGCGCGGAACATTGGCATCCAGTCGAATTGCATTGGTGGCATGGGCTTACTCGCTCACTTTGACCTCGCACTCGACATTGAGACCGGCACGGAGCTGAGCCCAATGGTCATTAGCCTCTATGACAATCTTGACAGGGACACGTTGCTCGACCTTGACAAAATTGCCTGTCGCGTTGTCTTGCGGAACGACAGAGAAAGCCGCGCCCGTGGCAGCTGAGATGGACTCAACACGCCCCTTGAACTCGACACCGGGGATGGCGTCAGCAGAGATGGCGACTTCAGCGCCCACCTCGATGCCGGCAATTTGAGACTCGCGGTAGTTGGCGACAACCCACTTATCACTCTCATCGACAATATCCACCACCGTCTGACCGGGCTGGATAAGTTGCCCCGGGAGGATGGCCTTCCGCCCTGTGTAGCCATCACAAGGCGCGGTGATGACCGTGTAGCTGAGATTGAGCGCGGCCATATCGACCCTCGCTTGCGCCAACTTGATCTGTGCATCATTCTGGCCGAGTCGGACAGTCTGCTCCTCCTTGGTGAGAGCCGTTGAGTTCTTCTGACGCGTCAGCTGCTCATAGCGAGCCTTAGTGGCCTGATATTCAGTCTCCACGCGGTCGAATTGCTGCTGAGTGGCCGCGCCACGCTCCTTGAGTCGCGTATATCGCTCAAGCTCCCGCTCCGCATTGCGCAAGAGAATTTGCACCTCGGCGATGCCGGCATCGGTGACCGCCATGTTATTAGCCGTAGTGGTGATACTGGTATTCATGGCCACCTTGCCGGTGGTGGCGTTTTGCCAATCAGCCTCAGCCTGAGCAAGAGCGAGACGATATTCCGAATCGTCGATTATGACAAGCGTGTCGCCCTTTTTGACGTGGGCGTACTCGTCAAAGAGCACGGCGCGGACAAAACCCTGCACACGGCTGTTGACCGGGGTGACGAGCTGGCGTACCTGGGCATTGTCGGTATACTCGACATTCCCCAAATGGATGAAACGCGAGCAGACAACTGCCACGCCAGCCACGAGGGCTATAATGACTATGACATTGAATATTATGCGGATGTTCTTGGTCATGACTTATGATAGATATTTGTCGTTATGGTTTTGACAGGTTATAAGATTCGAAAAGGTATTGGGATTTTTTTGGGGGGGAATTAAAGATCACCCACCGACGCGAGCAGCAGGATGTGGCGGTAGACAATCTGAATCTCGGCATTGACCAGATTGAGCTCAGCGGACAGTTGCTGATTGGTAGCGTCGAGCATATCAGTGACGAGGGCCATGCCATTGAGATAGCGGTAGTGAATGACATCGTAGTTCTCGTGAGCCAGCTGGACACTCTTCTCGTGCGTCTGCTTGTTGGTGAGGCTCTCCTCATATTGCACATAGGCGGCATGGACCGAGGCGGAGAGACGGCTCGTGGCATCGGTCAGATTGGCCTCGGCAGTGGCTGTTGAGACCTTACTCTGATTGACCTTTTTCTTTTGCTTGTAGACAGAGCCGAGATTATAGCTGACGGAGACGCCGGCGTAGTAGAAATTGACATTCTTGTCGAGGACAGGCACCTCGTAAGTAATAGGTCCATCGAGTTTATCCTCAATACGGAGGGCGACAGTGGGGCGCATACCGGCCTTGGCTATGTCGGTCTGTTTGCGAGATATCTCCAGACTCTTCTGCGCCATTTGGATGGAGGGCGCGGACTGCAACTTATTCTGCCAGAAATCCTCAGGCTCGACATGAGAATAGAGAGCGAGCACGGAGGAATCAGGCTCAACCTTGTCATCGGGCGAGAGGCCGAGCGCCTCAGTGAGATAGCGCGTTGTTATGTCCATGGCGCTTTGCGTCTGCGTCATGCTGAGTTGCAGGCTTTGCAGTTGGAGCTCATAGCGCGTGACATCGCTCTTGAGAGCCGTGCCGGCCGCATAATTTGCCTCAATATCCTCCACAAGTTTGCGGGTCTGCGCCATATTCTTGGATATGACCAACTGCTGGTTGCGGAGCTGAAGCAGGTCGAGATAATAACCGGCAATGACCATGTGAGTGGCCTGACGGGCGTTCTCGTGGCTTAGTGACGCCATGTCGCGGCTCAACTCGGCCATTTGGACGGAGTTCTTGATGGCTCCACCGGCGTAGAGGATTTGCGAGATGGCTATGGAAAACGTGTTGCCGAAATGCGGAGTCTCAACATTCATGCCATTGGAGAAATCGCGGTCTGCCACCCAAGCGTTGCCAATGGCGGCGAGGGTCACATTGATATCGATATCCGGCGTACGGGCTGAGCGGGCGCTGACAACATTAGCCTCAGCCTCCTGGACCGAGCTGCGCATGGAGGCGAGCGACGGATTGGCCTCATCGGCCAATTTAAACATTTCATCGAGAGTAAGAACCCTCGTCTGCGCCAAAGAGGGGAGTGCGGCCATAAGGGCGACCCCCGCGGAGAGTGACAAGGTTAACAGTTTGGCGTTGGGGTGAATGAGTTTCATCTGTATGATGCATTTTTACGTCGCGAAGTTCACAAAAAGGCGTCACCCCGTCTGTGTCGTCTTTTATCCGAAATTGGTTTGAAACGAAACAGCAGCGCATTAAATTTGCCAGACAAAAACACAAGAGACGTAAGATAGAATGGGGCATATAGACTTCAAAATCATATCGATATCGGACATAGAGCGGAGTCACCGCGGGTCGTCATTTGGCGATGACTTGTCAGTCTATCACGGTCGCGGGGCGGAAGACGTGTTTGGGCTTCACTCAGGCACCTCATTCACCTTTTGCGCATATAGTTACCTGTTAGTCGTCAGGGGATGCGCTGTTTTGACGATAGACCAAGTGGAATATGAGGTTGAGCCGCAGACCCTCCTGTCTCAGTCGCCACTTCACAACGTCAGGTTCTCGAGAGTGTCTGACGACTTCGAATTCAGAGTAATGGCAGTGACAGTCAAGATGATAGACTCACTGCCACAGGTAAACATCAAGCCGAGGATAGTAGAGGGGACACGGACACACACGCGGCCAGTGGCTGCGCTGACAAAGGACGAGGTCCAAGTGATTGAAGAGTGTTTTGACAGCATAGCGCGGCAAGTGGAAAGGACGAGCCACAAGTATCACCGCGAACTTGTGGAGAACGCGATATGCCGTTTTTACCTTGAGTATGACAACATAGTGTGGCAGAGGGCCGAGACTCAGGGAGCGCAGGCGTCATCGCCACGACAGAAAGAGATAGCGGACAGGTTTGTGGAGTTGGTCTCAAGACATTTCATAGAGCATCGGGACGTGACCTTTTATAGTTCAGAGCTAAACATCACGCCGCAGTACCTGAACAGAGCGGTGAGGACACAGACGGGCATATCGCCCGCCATTCTGATTGCGGAGATAACATACGCCGAGGCGCGGAACCTGTTGGCGCAGGGTGACATGTCAGTCCAGCAGGTGGCCGAGAGACTGGGTTTTTCGGATCAGTCGGCTTTCGGCAAATTCTTCAAGCGCAGTGCGGGAGTTGCCCCATCGATGTTTTCGAGGAGCGCAAAGGGGTGAGAGAGCGGAGTACTTTGGGGTGGGATTGATGATAGACGATTACATCAGTCGGCCTCACCGGCATTGCGGACCGCGTCGGACACCGTTGCGCCAGTAGGGACAATGGAAACATTATCCACCTTCACATCCGAGATTGCGGAGGTGTCGAACTCAGGGTCGGCGCAGCGCACCATGATATTTTGGAAAGTGAACCTGCTGAGAGAATATTTATCTGACGCCCCGACATTATAGAACTTGTCGCAAGTCATGTCCACATTGCGAATTACGATATGACGACAGAGTGAGAGTGGCATATCGGCTCTATCGCTTGGGGAGAAAAACTGCGTCCAAGGCCTGATGACGAGGAAATTCTCACTTCGGCCACGGATGCCATCAACAGCCACATACTCGTAGGTTTGTGGAGTATCTGGCCTCAACTTGAGCCAAAGGATGCGCTTGGCGTTTTTCACCTCGCAGTTCCTCATGACAATATTATGATCGGCCACAGACTCACTGCCGAGGGTGAGGCACGAGTGGACGAAACCGAATGTGCAGTCGCTTATGACGACATTGACATTGGGGCCATTGTCGGGATCCTGGTCTGCCCAAGTGCCTTTGCCGCCCTTGAGAGCCACGGCGTCATCATTGACAGACATATAGCAGTGGCTGATAAGCACATCGCGGCAGTTGTCAACGTCAATGGCATCGCTGCTTGGAGCCTTGACACCCTCATGCGGGGCGAAAGTGCGTGTGCCGATAATCTTGACACGTTGGCAGCGATAGAGATGCAGAGTCCAGAATGGCGAGTTTTGGAGAGTCACGTCATTGATGTCCACATCATTACAATTGGAGATATAGACCAGCCGCGGCCTGAGAGCCTCGATATTAGTGCATGCGCTGTTGACTTTCCTCCGAATCCAGAACTCGCGCCAGAAGCGCAATCCGTTACCATCAATGACTCCACCACCAGAGATGGAGAACCCGGTGAGGCCGTCGGCGTTGACAAGCGCGCAGAAATAGTCAATGGTCCGGCCCTCGATGCGCGTAGACCTTATCGGGTAGTGCGCAATGTCATCAACGCCCTTCAGTTTGCCGCCTTTCTCAATGCGGAGACTTGTCCCTTGCCTGAAGAAAAGCGCGCCCGAGAGATAGACACCGCCAGGGATGACAACGACTCCGCCACCGCACGCGGCAGCAGTGTCAATGACAGCCTGAAGCTGGTCCGTCTGAATGAGAGTGGAGTCGTCTGACCTCACGCCGTAGTCCGTCACGACGAAACGCCTGCCGAGCCCACGGCTCTCAACACGTGCGGTGTCAGAGAACCAACTGCTCATGGCAGAGCCATCGGGGAAGACATCATGCGCCACTCGCCTACCCTTTGCCTCGGCACCTATGGAGGAGAACAAGAGAGCGGCACATGTGGCGACGAGGCCAAAGAGTTTCGGCATAGGGGTCATTCTTCGGGCTATTTCCGGGTTAAAGAATTCAGACTGGACTGTATTGCAAAGTTACTTCTTTCTCTGCCAACGCCTGTAGCACCAGATGAAAAGAGAGAGGCGTATAACCCAATCCGTGACCATGGCAATCCAGGTTCCCTCTGCGCCATAGGAGACAGGCCAGCCCATCACATCCATGAGACCAAAGATGCCGGTGGCATCGAAGACATAGCTGAGGCCGACACGCACAGTCCACATGGTAATCATAGAGACGCACATGGTGAACATGGCGTGTCCCGACGCACGGAGAGCATTTGGCAGAGTGAAAGAGAGAGGCCAGAGGAACATGGCGCAGACACCATGGGTCAAGGTCATGAGCAAAGCGAGATCGCTCACCTCACCGGACAGGCCATAGAGACCAATGACATCAGTGGCGAAAAGGACCAATGGGATATTGATAATCCAGAGTCCGGCATAGGCGGCGACCATGAGCCGCTTGACATACCTGTCGGCCTCATCCTTGCGGCCAGCCCCTACGCACTGCCCCACCACAGTCAGCATGGCGAGTCCGACCGACGCGCCAGGGAAAACCTGAAATGAGGCCAAAGTGGCGGTGACGGCATTGGCAGCGACGGCCGCCGTGCCATAGCTGGCGATGAGAGAGAGGACAATGAGCTTGCCGACCTGGAACATGGAATTCTCGACTCCGCTGGGGATGCCGACAGCGAGAATCTTCTTGATGAGGCCACCATCAAGATGGACATGCAAAAGCCCCTTGATGTTCACCCACGCGTCATCCGAAGCGCCATGCCTGTGCAGACGCGCCATGAGAATGATGGCACCCACAGTACGGGAGACGACCGTTGGGATGGCTACACCCTCGACACCGCAACCGAGTCCGAAAAGGAGCAGCGCATTGCCGCCCACATTGATAATATTGGCGATGACCGCCGTCTGCATGCTGACGCTCGAATTGCCTTGCGCGCGGAAAAGAGCCGCAGCCGAGTTATATACGGCAATGCCGGGGAGAGCGAAAAGCGTTATGAGGAAATATTTCTGGCTGTTTGCCATGACACCAGGGGTCACGGCACCGAATATGCCACTGAGAATGGGGCGATGGAAGATTAGGCCAACAACAAGGATGGCGACACTGGCCATGGAGCCGACATAGAGCAATTGACGGGCGGAGTCGGACGCCTTGACCTTATTTCGGCTGCCTATCATTTGCGAGCAGACCACGGCACCACCTGCGGCGAGCGCGGCAAAAAGCTGCGTGAGAAGAACATTAATCTGGTCAACGAGCGAGACACCGCTGACAGCCTCCTCGCCGAGCGAGGCCACCATGATGATGTCGGCCATACCGACCGTGATTTGCAAAAGCTGCTCGACGAGGAGAGGCCAAATGAGCCTCCACAGGTCCCGATTGCTGAAAATGTGACTTATCTTGCCGTCAGTCATCTGTTGTCTATTTTGTCTTTGTGTCAAAGAAGAGTTCACCACCTTCACGGGGCGAAATTCATAAAAAAAGCAGAACAACCCGCTCCCTCTTTAGGGAAACGGGTATAAAAAAAAGAAAGAGGACTAAACTCTTGCGAGAATAGTCCTCATTGGATGGTGGGCATTAACGGATTCGAACCGCTGACCCTTTGTCTGTCAGACAAATGCTCTGAACCAGCTGAGCTAAATGCCCATTCAATTCTGGAGCCAAGGGCGAGAGCCGTCGGCCGTTACTTTCCCAGAAAGTTGTGGGCGCTGAGGGATTCGAACCCCCGACCCGCTGCTTGTAAGGCAGCCGCTCTGAACCAGCTGAGCTAAGCGCCCGAGAAAGTATCTTTATCAGTCTTGTTAAGAACTTGCTATTCTTGTTCCGAATTGCGATGCAAAGTTAGGCATTTTTCTTTACGCGACAAGAGGTGAATGAAGATTTTTCAAAAAAAATTTCATCTCAAATTCTCCGAAGACAGAAAGAAAGAGGCTTTCATGTTAATTATCAAGAGAGTACCTCGGCCACCACGAAATTGCTGCCACCGACAAAAATAAGGTCACAAGGCTCGGCATTTCTGAGAGCACGGTTCATGGCCTGCGCCACGGTGGGATAAAAATGGCAATTGAGGCCGAGATTTTGGCCTATCTCATACAAGTCGGCAGCGGGAGTGGCCCGTTGGACATTGGCCTGAGTGAAATAATATCGGGCGTCGGGTGGGAGGAGGGACAGAACTTTTTCGGGCTCCTTGTCATTACACATGCCCCAGACCACATGGATGTGGATATAATTAGAGAACTGCTCATCGAGCTGCTTGGCAAGGAGGCGCACTCCGTGGGCGTTGTGGCCAGTGTCTACAATGACATCGGGGCGTGACGATATTTTCTGCCAACGGCCCATCAGTCCCGTCAGGCCTTGGACATCGGCCATGCCCTTGCGGACATCGAAATCCGTCAGGTCATACTCCAACTCCATAAGTTGCTCGGCCGCGGCAAGCACAGTGAGCATGTTGTGCGTCTGGCACAGGCCGGTGAGCGAGTACTGGCGCTCGGACGTCAGCTGCCTCTTGACGTGTTCAACCTGGGCCACAAGCATATCCTTCTTCACCTCGCTCGAGACAAGCCTCATGACATCCTCGGCAAAGACAATGGGCGAGCCTTCCTGACGCGCTTTCTCAACAAAGACGGGGTCAGTCTCGGGATGGCGCTCACCTATGACCACGGGGACGCCTGGCTTGATGATGCCACCTTTTTCCGCAGCTATTTTGCCAAGAGTGTCGCCGAGGTATTGCGTGTGCTCAAGACCGATATTAGTGATGACACTGAGGTCCGGGGTGATGACATTGGTGCTGTCGAGCCTTCCGCCGAGGCCGACCTCAATGACCGCGACATCAACGCCCACACGCTCGAAATAATCGAACGCCATGGCGGTGGTTATCTCAAAGAACGACGGCTGCAGACTGTTGAGGAACATATCATTGCGATCCATAAAGGAGACAACATCCTCTTTGGGAATCATGCAACCATCGACACGAATCCTCTCGCGGAAATCCACGAGGTGCGGCGACGTGAAGAGGCCGACAACATAGCCAGCGGACTGCAGAATGGCAGCCAATGAGTGGGAGACAGACCCCTTGCCGTTGGTGCCCGCCACATGGATGGTGCGGAACTTGCGCTCGGGGTGTCCAAGATGTTCGCAAATAGCCTGGATGTTACCGAGTCCGGGCTTAAGGGCGACAGAGCCGACCTGCTGATAGACAGGGAAACGGTTATATATGTCGTCTAAGATTTGCTCGTAAGTCACTTTGAAATATATTTTGAAAAGAAACCTTCATTAAAGAATCAAGAATCGCGCTCTTTGGTGATTGCCTCAATGGCTTGGCGGGTCTGCTCATAGCTGAAGCCTCGGCCGAGGGCGAACCTGACAAGCGAAGCGAAAAGTTTAGACCCGTAGGCCAAGTCGGTCTCGCCATCCGGGGGGCTTGAAGTGCGGAGTTTGGAGCGGAGCGCGCGGAGGAGGATTTCATTCCATTCCTCCTTGTCGAAAGCGTCAATGGCGTCGTCTGCCAAATTCTCATCTACACCTTTGGAGAGGAGTTGCATACGCACCTTGGTGGGGCCCCATCCGGAGAAACGGGCCTTGTCGCGCACAAAGATTGGCGCATAGCGCGCGTCATCGACAAAGCGTTCACGCACAAGCGTATCCGCCACACGTTGGCAAGCGTCGGGAGTCAAGCCCCAGCCTTTGCATTTCTCAACCATCTCCTGCCTGCAATGCTCAGAGGCAGAGCAGAGTTGAGCAAGCCTGTCGAGGGCCTGGGATTCAGAAAGTGGGGCCTTATTTTTTTTAGGGAACATGGCTAAGAGGCATCAGAAGGGAGAGACTCAGCCAAAGAAATGGAACTCATCCGGCACAGGGTCATAGCCATAGCCACCACCGGGTCGGCAACGCAAGATGCGCTTTGCGGCGAGCCACAGACCCTTGAACGGGCCATGCTTGCGCAGAGCCTGAATGGCGTAGTTGGAGCACGTCGGCGTGAAACGGCACATGGGTGGCGTGAGGGGCGAGATGCACAACTGGTAGAACCTGATGGGCAGTATGAGCAGCCACGCCAAGCCGCCGAGGATTTTTCGGCCTATCGACTTGTCCTCTTTGGTGTTGTCACACATAGATGTCATTACTGTTGGGAGTCAGACTCGCCTGCCGAAGGACGGGCGGCCTGAGCGTTAACCGGCTGAGGGGCGCTGACCGCGGCAACCAATTTCTCCGTGGCCTTGGAGACGCACTCCGTTATGGTAGGCATGTCGGGCAATTCCTTTCCGACAAAGACAAAAGCGACATGGAGCGCGCCGACCTCAGCCGAGCTGGCCAAAGCGGCCTCGACCGCCGGCTTCTCAAGCCTCCATGCCTCACGCACAAGACGTTTGACCCTGTTGCGCTTGACCGCCCTCTTGAAACGCTTCTTGCCGACGCTGACCATCATGCGGAGCGGGGCCTCGCCCTCACGTCGCTTTGGCAAAAGGAGGTAGACCACGCGCAGCGGGAACCTCGTGAAGCCTGTGCCAGAGGCGAAAAGGCGGTCGATGGGCTTATCGCCGCAAAGTTTTTGAGCTTTAGGGAAAGAGAAGGAGGTCTGTATGTCTTGATTTTCTGTCATTGGGAAAAGTTGCGGCAGTAGGCTCGCAAGAGCGCAAAGATAGGCAAAAAAGGGCGCATTGGGTTGGGTGTGTGCCATTTTGGCGTTCACTTTGTTAAGAGTGATAATAATTTCTTGCTAAATTTGTAGGATAAAGCAAAACAGCCCAAAACAGAGATGCTCAGCGAACAAGAACAAGAAGAAGCCAAGAGGGCGGCGCTGGTGCCGGAGCCGACACTCTACCGTCTTCCCATCTACCTGACATACCTAAAGTTAGCTGCCAAGGCCGGACTTAAATACGTGTCGAGCACCAAGATGGCGCGCGAGATGGGCGTGGACCCGACCCAGGTGACCAAAGACCTGAGCCACACGACCATAGTGGGCAAGACGCGAGTGGGATATGAGGTAGAGTCGCTGATATCTGTACTTGAGAACTTCTTGAGGTTCAACACCGTGGAGTACGGCTATCTGTTTGGGGCGGGAAGCTTAGGCACGGCTTTGCTGCTCGACCATGGCTTGGCGCAATTCGGCTTCAGCATAAAGGCCGCTTTTGACATCAACCCGGACAAGGTGGGTCTGAACATAGGCGGCACGACCATCTACCACATGGACGACTTCAGCCGCGTGAAAAAAGACGACGTCAAGATAGGCATACTGACCGTGCCTGTCGACGCGGCCCAGCATGTGGCGGACGTGATGATAGAGGGCGGGATTAAAGCCATTTGGAACTTCACGTCGGTGCGGATACGCGTCCCGGCGGGAGTGGTGGTGCAGAACACTTCGCTTTACGCCCATTTGGCCGTGATTTTCAACCGCCTGCACACACAAGGATGAACAGTCAAAGCTGCATTCACCCCAAAACACCGAGAGAACCATGAACAAGACACTTAAAGCATTAGCGCTGGCCGCAGTGGCGACATTCGGCCTAAATGTGGCGGCGGCCGGGCAGACGGTCACTGGCAAAACAGTGGTGACGGCTACAACGATAAAGACAGTAAAGACGACAACCACGTCAAACGCCGACAGTACAGTCACAAAGACCACCACGACGACAGAGGCCGAGTTGGAGCCTGATTTCATTTCAGACGTGCTTAAAGCCGCGGCCAAGAGCATGAATCAATCCGTCAAGGACACCTTTACGAGCTTAAAAGCCACAGCCGACTCGTCGTGGGCACAAAACGCGGACGCGTTGCGAGAGATAATAAAGGTAGACGCCAAGACGGCCAACCAGATATTGGACATGCTGAATGTGGTGGCAGACTCTGTGGCCAACCGCAGCAAGAAATCACTTGGCACGACCAAGAAAATAACCGTAGACGTCGCAAACAAGATTAGCGAGGCGGTGAAACGCGGAGCCAAAGAGGCGGAAGAGGAGGCCAATAAGCGCAACGAGGCACTGACCGACAGCGTGAAGCAGAGCATCGCCTCAGCCCAAGCCGCCATTGACGAACTGGTAAAAAAACTCGATGACGAGGCTGACGCGCAACAAAAATAGGAGACACAGAATCAGAGGAAAGAGACAACAACACAGATGAGCGTATTTTTTGTAAGCGGTGTAGACACCGACGCGGGCAAGACATTCGTGACAGCCCGGCTTGCGGCCCAGTTGAAAGAAGGCGGAGTGGACGTGATGACGCAGAAGCCCGTCCAGACGGGCTGCACCGACGTGGCCGAGGACTTGGTGGAGCACAGGAAAGTGATGGGCACCGGGATGACCCAATCAGACAAGGATGGGCTGACGTGCACATATTTGTTCAGAAAGCCGGCGTCACCAGCATTGGCAGCCGCGCTTGAGGGCAAAGAGATAGACCTGAGCAAGATTGACGCAGACACCGCTGAATTGGCTCACCGCCACGAGGTTGTGCTTGTGGAGGGCGCGGGAGGACTGATGGTCCCAATGACACAGAGCGTCCTGACCATAGATTACGTGGCGAGCAGGAGACTGCCCTTAATACTTGTGACGACAAGCCACTTGGGTGGCATCAACCACGCGTTGCTGAGCATCGAGGCTTGCAAGAGCCATGGCGTAGACTTGAGGCACGTAGTGTTTAACAGGTTTCCATCTGACGACCCAGTCTTGGCAGATGACGCGAGAGAGGTAATAGAGGCTTTCGCGAAAAAAGAGTTCCCAGAGGCGCGCTTTTGGGATTTCAGAGGGCGGTTTGACGGCGACGTGACCAAACTGTTCTAAGAGAGAGAGACAGCACAAAAAAGAAAAGACGACCGACACAGCAAAAACCGATGGCGATATTATTTTTTGCCGCACTTGCGTTATTCGTGCTTGGCAGCTTTTACATCGCGGCACGCGTTTGCCACGCATTCAAAGGTTACCCGACAAAAGTGCGCTGCATCATATGGGGGATAGTCATATTCCTCGACATCAGCTTTTTCTTGCTCCGCATGACAAGTGGCGGCCCGATATGGCTCAACCGCATACTCTATGTAGTCTCGACGACGTGGATGCCCGTGGTTATGTACGGGCTCATGGTGATTGGGACGATGGACATAATAAGGAACGCATTCGTCTATAACGGCCGCCCCACCCCATTCCACACCCCTGCCATTGTGCGCACTGGGGGCATAGTGTGCGCCATATTAGTCATATGGGGCTACATAACCGCCACGACACCCGAGGATCAGCAGTATCACATATACACGGACAAGATGGGTATGGACGATAAGCTGAGAATAACCCTCGTGTCTGACCTTCACACTGGTTACGCGGTGACGGAGCGGGACATCACCAAGATGGTGGAGATAATAAACTCGACCTCGCCAGACCTTGTCTTAATCGCAGGTGACCTGATAGACGGCGACTTGGCTCCCGTTATCGCAGAGAACACGTGCGGCCCGATTAGCGGCATCAAGTCGAGACTTGGCGTGGTGGCCGTGATGGGCAACCATGAATATATGGATGACGACCAGGCCGCCGAGAGATACATAAGGGGGATTAGCGGACTGACACTACTGCGCGACTCGGCCATCGTACGCGACGGAATCCGGATTATCGGACGCGACGACTTGTCTCATAGCAGGGTCTACGGGTCGGAGCGTGCGAGCATGGATAAATTCGGCGTGTCGGACAGTCTATTCACCATAGTCATGGACCATCAGCCAGGTGCTATAAGCGACGCGCGGAAAATAAACGCGGACCTGTATGTTGGCGGTCACACCCACGCCGGACAGATATGGCCCATGAACATCATAACCGGGATGATATATGACCTCGACTATGGATTTGCCTGCTACGGGCGGACCAACGCCGTGGTCACATCAGGTTACGGGACATGGGGCCCACGGATGCGCATAGACACCCAGTCGGAGATTGTGACAATAACCGTGGAGGGAACAAAGCGCGTGGAAAGCGAAACAGCAGAGACAGAGGAGGCCGACGCATGAGCACAGACGGCCGATATTCTTCAAAATTGCTGGACGACGCGGTTGGGCAGTTCGCCAAACTGCCAGGCATAGGGAGGAAAACAGCCCTTCGCCTCGTGCTCCATATTTTGCGCGAGGACAAAGAGGAGGTGGCACTTTTCACAGAGAGCATCCGCGCCGTGCGCAACGACATCCGCTACTGCCGCGTGTGCCACAACCTGTCGGACAACGACACGTGCGAGATATGCGCCAACGCACAACGCAACCACAGACTGATATGCGTGGTGGAGACCGTGCGCGACGTGATGGCCATTGAGGCCACGAGGCAGTTCGCCGGGGTGTACCACGTCTTGGGCGGCGTCATATCGCCAATGGACGGCATAGGCCCTGACGACCTGAACATTGACCAATTAGAGTCACGCGTGTCGGCTGGTGAGGCCGATGAGGTCATATTGGCACTAAGCGCCACAATGGAGGGCGACACAACCAACTATTACATATACAAACGCATAGCGCCATACGGGGTGAAGACCTCGACAATAGCCCGAGGCGTGGCCGTGGGCGACGAGCTGGAATATGCCGATGAAGCCACACTTGGTCGCGCCGTAGCCAACAGAGTGCCGTTTGAGCAGACGCTGATATAGGGCGGCACGAGACACATTTACAGTTAAAAAGAGACTGGCAAACCAAATTCAGAGGCGGGGCGGTCAATCAAACCACCGACAATGACTATTTTTGCCAGACAGAGTACTAAGAAAAATAATTACACACAACTAACAATGGAAGAATTACTGAAAGGCCTGCGACGTACATATCTCCGCGCCTTCGTCCCCACAATAATACTTTTCGCAATCATTTACGTCATCACACGGTTCATCGAGCCGCTGATAGTCATGCCTGCCTCATTCTACGTGACCACGAGCCTGCTCCTGCTGACCCTTGTGGCATTCATCGTGACCTACTTCATTTTGCGCACGGCACGCATGAAATCGGACGGCAAGAGCGATGAGGAGCGTTGGGCCATCTTTGGCAAGGCGTATAAGACCCGCATCTGGGCCATGAGCATCATTTCCGCCCTCGGGAGCATATCATACGCATTGACGCAGGACGCCAACGCCATCTACTTGGTGGCGATTGTGACCCTGCTCATCATACTCTACTTCCCGGCAAGGCCGTTCATTGAGAAGATGCTGGGCGAATGAGCGCGACCGAGGAGCGACGCAAGATAGCGGTGGACTTCGACGGGACGATAGTCGAGGACCGCTATCCTGAGATTGGGCGTGAGAAACCTTTCGCCCTGAGGACGTTGCGCGCCTTGCAGGATGACGGCTTCACCCTTATCTTATGGACATGCAGGACGGGTGCGGAATTAGATGCGGCCGTTGATTTCTGTCGTAAGGGCGGAGTGGAGTTTTATGGAATCAACGAAAACTTCGAGGGTGAGACATATATGGGTTCATGCCCCCGAAAAGTTGACGCTGACATATATATAGACGACCGCGGCATAGGCGGATTGCCGTCGTGGGGAGAGATATACCAGAAGCTCACGGGCAAAGGCAATGGGCAAGAGAAGCGCGAAGAGAAAAACCAAGGGGCGATTAAACGCCTTGGCAACTGGCTTATAGGTAAATGAAATTAGACAGGCTACCGATGGACATATCCATAGTCATCGTCAGTTACAACAGTTGCAACCTGCTGATGCTGACATTGGCATCGGTACACCGCGCCATAGAGGGACTCAAGGCCGAGGTGTTCGTGGTGGACAACGACTCGAAAGACGGAGCGCCCGACCGTGTCGAGCGCGAGACGCCATGGGTCAGACTCATCAGGATGGGCGAGAACAAAGGCTTCTCGGCCGCCAACAATGAGGCCATGAAAATTTGCACGGGACGAATCGTGCTAGTACTCAACCCCGACACCATATTATGCCGCGACACCCTGCGCAAGATGATAGCCCATTTTGGGGAACACCCGGGATGCGGTGCCTTGGGAGTCAGGATGGTCAACGGCGAGGGGCGTTACCTTGGCGAATCGAAACGAGGGTATACCACCCCACTCACATCATTATTAAAGCTTAGCGGACTGTGGCGGATCGCGCCCAAGAACCGCATCATAAACGCCTATTATATAGGCAACTGCGCAGAGACCAGTCATTGCCACGCCCCCATCTTGTCGGGCGCATGCATGGCATTCAGTCATGACATGATGGACGTAGCCGGCATGTTTGACGACACATATTTCATGTACTCGGAGGACAATGACCTGTCATGGCGCATGGATCAGACATCATCTGACGGAAACTGCTACCGCGGAGACATATCCATAGTCCACTTCAAAGGCCAGAGCACCCCGCGCGACAAGAAATACATTGGCTACTTCTACGACTCAATGTTGCTCTTTGCGTCTAAATATGAGTTTCCGAAGCACAAAGCCTTGTTCAACCACATCATCATGATGGGCATACGCGTGGCGTACTGCGTCGCAAGGGTACGTTGCACCGTGATGAAAAAGATAGAGGGGAGCAGAGAGTTCATCACTCCCAAACAGGTACTGGTCATCAGCGACCGCGCCATCCGCTTGGTGAGCAACGCCGACCAGATATGCTACAAAGACCTGTGGGAGATGGACGCCACACAGTTTGACGCCATAATATTCGACCTTGACGGCGACATGGAAGACGCCATTGAATATATGCGGTATAACGAGCGGCGCACCATGTTCGGCTTCCACAACCCAGACAATGCCGAAACCTTAGTGTTCTACAACAACGCATGCCACAAAATCTGACCAAAGACATCATCTGTGCCACATTGAGACGCGGAAGAGCCCGCCTGACACTCAAGATAAAAATCGCGATTGTCGCATTGGCGACCTCTGTCACGGCAGCCTCGGCTCAGCCGAACATATTCGCCACGAGTGCTTGCAGCAAAGCGATGGAGGACGTGTTCCGCATAGACACAGAAGCCTTCGCAAAAGACATCAATGCAGTTGGGCAGGCGAGCAAAGAAGACAAGGCCAAATATGCCTTCCTGACCGAGTACATGGCCCTGATGAAATATACAGCCGCCAACAACAAAGCGAACTACGACGCGTTTTTCAAGGCATCAGACGCGGCATTCTCAGCTGCGTCAGGCTCAAAATACAGGGACAACTTGGAGAGCTGGCTGCACATCCACAAGTGCATGGTCTACATCTATGACGGCAGCCTTGTGAGTGGCGGAATCCAGTTTTGGAAATCATACAGGTCATTCAAAAGCGCCGAGTCAAAATATTCGGGCTATGAGGGTCAGCTTCCTTTGCGAGGCATATATAACGTCATCTTCTCGCAAATTCCCGAGAAATGGAAAAGCTTGGCGGGGTTCTTGGGTTTTGGCGAAGGAAATACCGCATTGGGGTTCAAGCAGATAGAGCAGCACAGGCAACAAGTGGGGAACACGCCCGGATTGCGTGACGAGGCGGTGCTTTTCTCATTCGCCAATATGTTTTTCAGTTTTGAGCAAACTCTCCCATCGGACTTGATGGACGCCATACGGACCAACGAGGCCCCCGTGGTGCGCTACGCCTACATCCTCAGTTGCGGCCGCAGTCAAAACGGCGAGGCGGCGGACAAGGCACTCGATGAGACGACTGATGAGATGTTTGACCGATTCCCGCTCCTGATTCATCAAAAAGGAAAATACGCTCTCAGGCGGCTGTCGGCAGACGAGTGCATCTTGTGGGCGAACCGCTTTGTGAGCAAATATAAAGGCGTGTCGAACAAAAACGGGGCTTACCTTGAGATGGCCTACGCTTATAGGCTGAAGGGAGACGAAGCCCAAGCTCAGAAAATGATAGACAAATGCCTCGCCATAGCATCGGACTTCGACATTGACCAACGTTCGCACGATGAGGCCCAACGCGCAATGGACACGCCATTGGCAATGCTGCGAGCACGGCTGCAATTCGAGTATGGCAACTTTTCAGAGTCAGAGCAGATTTTGAAGAGTTTCACGCCACGCCAATCGGACATTGCCGAATGGAACTTCCGCATGGCCAGAGCGCAGGACAAACAAGGCGAGCTGCAACAGGCTTTGACTTTCTATGACAAGACAATAGCGGCATCGGCAAACAGCCAGCGCTTTTTCGGTCCGTATGCGGCAGTGCACGCCGCTGAGATATACGTCAAATGGAAAAACAAACAAAGAGCTACAGAATATACGACCAAGGCCCGAAAGTTAAACAACGGGGAGTATAAGAAAGAGCTCGACCAACGCATAGAATTGACAGAGAGGGCAATAAAGAAGTTGTAAGAGCGATTTTGCAGGGGAGTATCTATTATTCCCTCTTGTTTTCCCCAAACTGCAAAAAAATAATTGGAGTACGTCAAGATTGTCTTGCGTACTCCAATTTTCATTTGCCCCTACTCACCCATTTCACAAATAGACAGGACAGGCCACAAGTACAAAAAAAAGAACGGTTCACCGAACTCATGTTCAGCGAACCGCTATAGTTGTGGGCTATCGCCTCAGGGCTTGCTCACTTAACCAACAGAGAATTACTCTGCAACGACAGCTGCGGTGGTGTCGGGGGTAGCCTGGAGGCTATCGACAGCAGCAGTGTCCTGGCAGCATGCAGCAGAGTCCTGGTTGCAAACAGGAGCCTCAGCCTCAGCGTTCTCAGTGTTGGTGGTGTTGCCTGCGCAGGCAACGAGCATAGCAGCAACAGCTGCAACAGCAAACAGATTCTTCATAATAGTTTATTTGATATTGTTGTTAATCGACTTGGCTAATTAATATTCGACTACGTCGCATACCTTTAACGGCACAAAGTTAGTCCAAGAGATGACACATTGAACACCTCAGTGTATTTTTTTGCGTTAAAAAAGCATAAACAAAGCCTTTATACTCACAACTTACCCATTTTCTTATACTTATAAATACGAGTTTGACACATTAGGGAGCGCAGATACGCAAACGAGCGCGAGAAGATACGAACATACGGACTCGCCGGGCGTTCTCCACACAGGGCATAAACTTCACAATATCATGGAATTTAGTTACTTTTGCGTACTGATGCCTGTTTGTGGGCGTCGGCAGGCAAAGAGGTCCACCATGGCACAGAAAAACAGACAAGGGTTTGCGCCCAAAGACGCAAGACACAACACCGTAAGCATCACGCTGAGCGACAGGGAGTTGGCCGTCATAGACGAGTATTGCGCCTTATTCGGGCAGCGTTCTCGCGCATCGGTCATACGCGAGGGGGCGGTGCGGTTCGTCCGGAGCAAACTCATAGACGAGCACACAAAGCTCTTCACAGACGAAGAGCCTGAGCCACAGCCCGCCACACCACAGCACCAGTATTCCATGCCTTCACTTTTCGACTTCGACTTCAGCAACGAGGACACAAACGAACAGAGATGAGCGAGACAAACGCAGGGAGCGGCAAGCTCTACTATTCAATAGGCGAGGTGGCCAAGATGCTGGGCGAGAACGTCAGCTGCATCCGCCACTGGACACAACAGTTTGACACGTTCGTCAAGCCGCACACGAACAAAAAGGGCGACAGGTTCTACACGGAGAGAGACATCAAAACCCTCAAGACCATACATTACTTGGTCCGCGAATGCAAATTGCAATTAGCGGGGGCAAAAGCCAAACTTGAGGCAGCCCGTTACGCTCCACAAGTGGCAGAGATGCCTGAGACCGACCCGGAGACAAAGGAGGCAGCCGAGTCGGCATTGAAAGAGAGCCTTGGCACACGGGCCGAAGTAGTCAGCCGCCTGCGCGAGATACGTCAAACACTTGAAGAGATTAAAAGTTACCTATGAGCCAGACAACATATAAGGTATCTGACGCCATTGACGCGTTGAGCGAAGCCTTCCCACTATGGACACAGGACAGTTGGGACAACAGCGGCGTCTTGGTGGGCGACGTGACAGCCACGCTGACCGGCGTGATGCTCACAGTGGACCAGACGGAGCAGACAGTTGACGAGGCCATAGAGAAGGGTTGCAACTTAGTGGTAAGCCACCACCCTCTCATGTTCCGCGGGATCAAGAGACTCTGCGGGGAGACCCCCGAGCAGCGCACCATAATAAAGGCCATAAGAGGCGGCGTGACATTGGCAGCATTCCACACGCCAGCCGACAAAAGTTTGGAAGGCACGAGTGGAAGCATTGGCAGGCTGATAGGCCTCAACGGCATGCGCGTCTTAGTGCCTGAGAGCGACTCTCTGTGCAAAATAGTGACCTACGTTCCGCCAACTCACACTGAAGCCGTGGCTGAGGCTATGGCAAAAGCGGGGGCCGGACACATAGGGAATTACAGCCACTGCGCATGGAAAGCGAGAGGCGAAGGACAATATAAAGCCGAGGAGGGCGCGAACCCCTATTTAGGCGAGATTGGCGAGTTGCACCATGAGGCCGAGGACCGAGTGGAGGCGATTTGCCCGCGCAAAATCTCGGGGAGAGTGTTCAAAGCCATAACGGTAGCCCACCCGTATGAGGAGCCGGCGATAGACATCACGCCCATCAGCAACCAGTGGGACACATTGGGCTACGGGGTGGTAGGTGACTTAGACAATTCTCTCAGCGCCAACAAGTTTCTCGACTTGGTAAAAGACAAACTCGGGTGCGAGGCGGTTCGCCACACCGAGGCGAGGGGCTTGATAAGGCGCGTGGCCATATGTACGGGCGCAGGCGCAGAGTTCGTAGCAGACGCGGCACGCGCGGGGGCTGACGCATATATAACCGCCGACATGAAATACCACCAGATGATGGACGCCGCGGCGGACATCATGGTGGTAGACGTGGGCCACTACGAAAGCGAAAAAATAACGAAGAACATTTTCAAGGCGGTATTAACAAGAAAATTAAGTAATTTTGCCCCTTACGAAACAAGCAGGGAGTCTAACCCTATAAAATACTACTAAAACAAAATATGGCAAGCGAACAAAAGACCGTCAAAGAAATGCCTATCGAGGAGAAACTCAAGGCACTCTATGACCTCCAGCAGGTGAGCAGCAAGATTGACAAGATCCGCACCGAGCGAGGCGAGCTGCCTCTCGAAGTAGAGGACCTTGAGGACGAAATTGCCGGCCTGGAGACCCGCATTGGCAACCTCAACGAAGACATCAAGAAGCTCAACAGCCAGATTGTTGAGAGCAAGTACAAGATTAAGGAAGCCGAGAGCCAGATTAAGAAGTACGAGGAGCAGCAGCAGTCGGTCCGCAACAACCGCGAGTATGACGCTATCTCAAAAGAGATTGAGAATCAAGGCTTGGACAAAGAGTTGGCAGAGAAAGCCATCAAGGATGTCACCGCCGAGATCCGCCGCAAGCAGGAGCTGGTAGACACAGCCCAGACACGCATCGAGGAGCGCAAGGCAGACCTTGAGGCGAAGAAGGCTGAGCTCGAGGCCATCGTGGCCAGCACACAGGAGGAAGAGGAGAAGCTGGAGAAAGAGGCAGCCGAGATCAGCAAGAAGATCGACGAGCGCTCTCTGAACGCTTTCTATCGCATACGCGGCAACGCGCACAACGGATTGGCAGTCGTAACCGTCAAGCGTGGCGCATGCGGCGGATGCTGCAACCACATCCCACCTCAGCGTCAGTTGGACATCCGTCAGCACAAGAAGCTCATCGTGTGCGAGTACTGCGGCCGCATCCTTGTCTCGAACGGCACCGAGACCGGCATTGACGACGGCGTTCCCGCACTCAAGAGCAAAGCATCAGCCAAAGCCTAAAGCCCAAACAGAAGCCACGGCACTGCTGCCATGATGATTGAGATCGACGGTAAGATTATCAGTACTGAGATTTTCAGGCGCAAATTTGTCTGCGACATCTCGAAGTGCAAAGGGACGTGCTGCTATGACGGTGACTCGGGCGCCCCGCTTGAGGAGTCTGAGTTGGACAAATTGGCGGAGGTCTTGCCAGAGGTTGAGCCCTACCTTAATGTAGAGGAGAGGGCCGAGATTGAGAAACAGGGTCTCTGGGTAACCGACAGGGACGGCGACCTTGTGACGCCAATCATCCGCGGCTGCGAGTGCGTATATTCCAACCACGAGGAGGACGGCACTTGGACTTGCGCCATCGAGAAGGCCTATTTAGCAGGCAAGACGACATGGCGCAAGCCGATTTCGTGCTATCTGTACCCCATCCGCGTCAGCAAACTGCGGCGAGGCGAGGCTCTCAACTTCCACGAGTGGGAAGTGTGCAAGCCGGCCATGGAGTTGGGCGACAAGGTAGGCGTGTCGGTGTTCCACTTTTTGCGCGAGCCACTCATTGCCAAATATGGCGAGGACTTCTACAAAGAGTTGGAGCAGGTGGAGGACGAGCTGAAAAAGCAAGGCTACATATAGCAAAGACAAAGACCCGAAAGGCAACAAGTTAACCAAACATATAAAGAAACCTATAGATATATGGGAAGAGCGTTTGAATATCGTAAGGCCCGCAAGATGAAACGCTGGGGCAACATGGCCAGGACCTTCACAAGGATTGGCAAGGAGATTGTCATAGCCGTCAAGGCTGGTGGCCCCGACCCACACTCCAACTCGAAGCTCCGCGCCGTCATTCAGAACGCCAAGGCAGAGAACATGCCTAAGGAGAACATCGAGCGCGCCATCAAGAAGGCGAGCAGCAAGGATCAGGCGGACTACAAGGAGATGGTATATGAGGGCTATGGCCCCCACGGCATCGCGTTCCTCATTGAGACCGCGACCGACAACACCAACCGCACCGTAGCCAACATCCGCAGCTACTTCACCAAGTTGGGCGGCACCCTTGGCACCTCTGGCAGCGTGGCTTTCATGTTCGAGCATAAGAGCCACTTCGTGACCAAGAACAAGGAGGGCGTCAATCTTGAGGAGCTTGAGCTTGAGCTCATCGACCTCGGCGTCTCAGAGGTATTCCTTGACGAGGAGGAGGATCAGATTAACATCTACGCAGAGTACGAGAGCTTCGCACAGGTGCAGAAGTATCTTGAGGACAACGGCTTCGAGATTGTCACCGCCGAGTTCACCCGCATTCCTAACGACACCAAGACCCTTGCTGATGACGAGGTAGCCGGTGTTCTCAAGCTCATCGAGAAGCTTGAGGAGGACGAGGATGTCTCTAACGTATACCACACCATGGCAAACGACATCCCAGACGAGGAGTAAGTCGGAGCCAAGGCCTTTGGCGTGTCAAGGTCATCAAGCAAGAGACAATGCGATGGGACTAAAAGCGCCTTGGGTTGAAAAATAGCGAGTTGCCGGGTCGCACGGAGGAAACAGAAGCCTCTGTGCGGCCCGGTCTCTTTTTATCATCACATTTACATAAATCAGACAAAAGAGAAATGTATACTCCTTTACTTATACTCTGCATCCTTAGCCTTATTGGCTCCTTTGGCGGAATATTATACGGCATGGGGCTTTCAAGCCTTGCCAATGTCAGCAAGGCCGAGCTTGCTGATTCTCTTTCCATGTTTGGCATGGGATCAAACACCGAGATGATAGATCAGATGACCACACTGATTGAGCTTGGCCCTTTGTTCATCGTCTTCAGCATAGTAGAGATCATTGGCGTAGTCATGCTCATGCGCGGCAACGGCATAGGTTTTCATCTTTATGCGGCCTCGCAGATAGGTTTGGCGGGGCTTATGGTCATTTCATCAGGTTGGGCAGGCTCTATGCTCTACATCCTTTGGAACGCATTTTGGGTGATGACATATTGGCGCGTCATAAAGTCTGCGGAGCAATATAGACAGGCGAAAGAAGCAGAGGCGACAAGAAACATAACAAAGGACGCGGACAACGAGGAGCGTTAAGAACCACGAATAGCCCATTTTTCGGAAACGGACCAGCAAAAGACAAGCCTATGCGCCATACGACATTGAGACACAGCGTCCTCAGGCTCACTTTTGCCATAGCCACCATGCTGTGGTATGGAGTGGACACGCAGGGCCAATTTTATTCAACGGGTGCAGACCCGATTGGCATAAGTTGGCTGCGAATGGAGGGAGAGTGCAATGGGAACAAATGGCGCATTGAGACAGACTCGGCGGCGTGGAGATGGGCGTTGATCGCAGACCAGACATTGGAGGCGCAGGCAGAGAGGATGCTAAGCAGCGACTTTCCGCCAATGAGCATAAAGAGACGCGGGATAGACGTGGTGATGCATACGCACGCAGCCTATTCCAACGGTCTCGTGTCTTGGGCACCAAGACGTCTTGAGGCATACACATATGACACTGGAGATGACGACTGCATCCCGTGGGTGCGCCACCTGATGACCCATGAGTACAGACACGTGCTTCAGACACAAAGCAGCATAGCCGGCTTCTCACGATTTTTGTATGGATTATTTGGAGAGCAGGCCACAGGATTAGTACTTGGCGTTTTCGTGCCACGCTGGTATTTGGAGGGGGACGCAGTGTGGGCGGAGACTGAGTACACCCCGGGAGGACGCGGGCGGAACTCTGACTTCATGCAGCAGATGCGCGCCCTCTGCACCACGGGCAACCGCCCCAGCTTCAGTCAAGCCTATTTCGGGTCATACGCCCAAAGGTTTCCCGACTTCTATAAAATGGGATACCTGATGGTCAGCGCGTTGAGCGACACCCTTGGCAACGAAGTGTTTGGCAGGGCCGTCAACTTTGCCGGTCGTAAGCCTTTCACCATATTGCCATTTCAGATATCACTCAGGCGGCAGGCGGGTATGAGACAGATGCGTCTGTTTGACTTCGCCATGGATCTATGGAAGGCTCGGTGGGAAGCTGCGCAAGCTGAGAGGCAAGTGACTGAAGCTGAACCCATATTCGCGGAGACGGTAGATTATCGCGAAGCCACACACACACAGCCGTGGGCAGGGGGACTCGTGACATACGCCACAGGGCCGGACATTGTGGGACGATTTGAAGTGTATGATGCACAAGGGCGATTAGTAAGAACCATAACACCATCTGAGCGGAATGAGACCCGCTTTAGTGTTCATGGCGACACCATATATTGGAGTGAGCGGTATCAACATTGCAGATGGGCTAACGCCATAGAAAGCAGGGTATTATGCGCAGACCTCAGAACTGGACATAAAAAGACACTCACGAAAGGCCATATGGATCACAGTCCAGCCATAAGCCCCGACGGGAGCGCATTGGCATACGTAAGGACAGGGGACGATATGCGCCACACAATCCGCATAACCACACTTGACGGGGCTGTGATTTATGAGAAGAGTCTACCGACAGGCTGGCAAATACCCGAGGTCACATGGCGGAGCGACGACCGCATTGTCATGATAATAGTAAATGACGAGGGGCGGCAGATGGCGGAGTGCGACATTGATGACGGAGATTGGCGATGCTTGATTGGGCCGATGTACCGCAGGATGAAAAACATAAGCGCGGGCAGAGACGGACGACTCTATTTCGCCATGGACACGGGAGATGAATATTTTTCGGACATATACTCAATGGGCGAGAGTGGCGACATCAGACGCGAAGTTGTGGCCCGCGATGGCGCAGACACCCCATTTTTGACAGATAGCGGATTGATGGTAAGCCTATATGGCCCGTCAGGCTACGCGCCGTCCTTGATTAAAGAGAGCGTCAATCAAGACACATTGCGTTGGCAATCCGCCCCAAAAAGCTTATCCATCCCCGAGGACGAAGTGGCGGACTCCATACGCTACGCCAAATTTCGGCACATAGGCCCCATGAGTGTGCACCTCAAGCCGAACTTACATAGTTGGGGACCTGTGAGAGTGGACGCAGACGCGCAGAGCATAGCGCCAGGAATTGGGCTATCGAGCCAGAACACGCATGGGACCACATTCATCCAATTGGGGTATGACTTTGCGCCAGACAACGATTACGAGCGGATACACGCCGACGTGACATGGGATTGGCTGTGGACGAGGCTTAAATTTGGCGGCAAATGGGGACACACAGACTATAAATACTCCACATCGTACACAAACATAATAAAGTCGGAAAGCGGTGACAGAGAGTTCAACATCAGCATGAGCACAGACGACCGCAGCCACCTCAGCCACCTGACAGCCGAGGCCTCAATCCCACTGACACGCAACAGCGGCGCATGGCTCAGAGCCATAACACCATCCGCATCGTTTGATTGGGAGCGAGCCACTGGCATCACATATGACGTGACGCAAGTGGAGACCTCAGCTACGCCAAACAGGAAGATAAGCTATAAGCTGACCACGGACGACAGCCGATATACTGCCGCCACATTTGGACTAAGCGCACACATCTTGCGTCGGCAGTCGGTCAATGACATCGGCTATCGATATGGCGTGGCAGCAAGCCTCGTATATGACAGAGCCACGCATCACGCGGACTATGGCACCATGACGACCATGAGCATCCGGCTCTATGCGCCAGGCATTGGACGCCATCATCAGATTTCACTATATGCCGCGGCGCAGAGCAAACAGCCTGGGGCTCAGGTGGCGACCCAGAGTGGAGGCTATTGGCGGCGCATGATATCGGACCGCGTGGCCGCCCCATACGGGCTGAGCAGAATCAGCAACAAACAATCGGCACTGCTCCGCGCCACGTATATGCTGCCATTGGTCAACCCCGATTGGCAATGGGGGCCTGTGGCCTACATCAAGCGCATAAACTTGCGAGCCATATATGACTATGGCATTGCGCGCGTGTGGAATGGCAGTCAAGTGACAAATACGTCGAGAAGGTGGACCGCAAGCGGAGAATTGTGGGCAGAGACACGTTGGGCCACCCTACCCTACCTGGCCAACATCGGTTGCCGCGTGACATATCTGCCAGAGACAAAAAACGTGACGACGAGCCTACTCTTCAGCGTGACATTCCAATAAGGCGGACACAGTCCTCGCAAAAGCAAGCCATCATCAGAAGCGACTCATAAAAAAGATCCGCCGCAGAGACTCATAATAAGAGTCTCTGCGGCGGATTGACTTTAGATTGAACACCTTGCGCAGCTTAGCTACGACAGAAGGTGAACAATCACGATTTTATTTTTCCGAACTATCTTACCAAGCGAACATTGGTTTGCCGGCCATCATGTCATTAACCTCAGCCTTAACCTTGGCAATGACAGACTCGTCATCGGGAGCAGCGAGGACACGGTCCAGCATATCAGCGATTACATCCATGTCAGCCTCTTTGAGGCCACGGGTGGTGATGGCGGGAGTGCCGAGACGCAAGCCGCTTGTCTGGAAAGCTGAACGGGTGTCGAAAGGCACGAGGTTCATGTTGACCGTAATGTCGGCGGCAACGAGAGCCTTCTCGGCGACCTTGCCAGTGAGCTCGGGATATTTGGGACGGAGGTCTACAAGCATAGAGTGGTTGTCCGTACCACCACTGACAATGTAGAAGCCGCGGTCAATGAGATCTTGAGCCAGACGGGCGGCATTGAGCTTAACCTGCTGCTGATAGGTCTTGAACTCGGGTTCGAGAGCCTCAGCGAAAGCAACGGCCTTGGCGGCGATGACGTGCTCGAGCGGACCGCCCTGCTGACCAGGGAATACAGCTGAGTTCAAGAGAGAACCCATTGAACGGACCTCACCTTTCTTGGTCTTCTTACCCCATGGATTGGGAAAATCCTTACCCATGAGAATGATGCCGCCGCGAGGACCACGAAGAGTCTTGTGGGTAGTTGAAGTTACAATGTCGGCATACTTGACAGGGTTGTCCAAGAGACCAGCCGCTATGAGACCAGCGGGGTGAGCCATATCAATCATGAGGAGGGCGCCCACCTCATCGGCAATCTTTCTCATGCGAGCGTAGTCCCACTCGCGGCTGTAGGCAGAGCCACCACCAATAATAAGTTTGGGGTGCTCACGCTTTGCCACTTCCTCCATCTCGTCATAGTCCACACGGCCAGTCTCCTGATTGAGGTGGTAGGCGACAGGGCGATAGATGAGACCCGAGGTGTTGACTGCCGAACCATGAGAAAGGTGTCCGCCATGAGCCAAGTCGAGTCCCATGAACGTGTCACCAGGATTGAGGACGGCGAGGAGTACGGCGGCATTGGCCTGCGCGCCTGAGTGAGGCTGGACGTTGGCATACTCGGCGCCATAGAGCTTCTTGATTCGCTCGATGGCGAGAGTCTCAACCTCGTCGACCACCTCGCAGCCACCATAATGGCGCTTGCCTGGGTAGCCCTCGGCATATTTGTTAGTCAGGCAAGAGCCCATGGCCTGCATCACCTGATCGCTCACAAAGTTCTCGGACGCAATCATCTCGATGCCGCGCTGCTGGCGCTGATGCTCTTTCTCGATGAGGTCGAAAATAGCGTTGTCTCTCATGATTATTTTGATTTGCTATGTTTATTGCAAATATAGCCTTTTGAGACGACACGAGACCCACACAAAGAATGGAAATATGAAGTTAAGGGTTTAATATAAGGGGGACTCTTACGAAAATGTTAACAGAACGAGAGAAGCGACCCCGAAAATTCAACACAGGCAAAGAGGCGAGATGTCAATATAACATAGTCATCAGACTCCAACAATTTAGCACGCCAATCTTTTGACTTTCACACGCAAAAAATTATATTTGCGAAGTAACACCACAAACTTCGTCTCGATGCCGCATTTCATTAACCCGTTCACCGACTTTGGTTTCAAAAAGATATTCGGACAGGAGGTAAACAAAGACCTGCTGATGGACTTCTTGAACAGCCTACTCGTGGGGGAACGCCACATACTCGACATCGAGTTCATGGACAAAGAGCACGGAGGAGCATCGGCCGACGACCGCACCTTGATATATGACATCTACTGCAGGACGGACACTGGCGAGTACATCATAGTGGAGATGCAGAACCGCAAACAGGACAATTTCATTGACAGGATGCTCTTCTACACCTCACGCTCAATCTCGGAGCAAGGAGAGAAAGGTCCGGACTGGGATTATAAAATCAAGGCCGTGTATGGTGTCGCGTTCATGAACTTTCAGGTCAGCACACTCAAGGAGTTCCGCACTGACGCCATCATAGCCGACAAGAGTAGCGGCGAGATGCTATGTGACAAGCTGCGCATGATATTCCTGCAACTACCCCTTTTCACAAAGGATGAGCCCGATGAGTGCGCTGACGACTTTGAAAGGTGGATATACGTCTTAAAAAACATGGAAACACTTGACAGAATGCCCTATGCGGCAAAGAATGCAGTCTTCCAGAGGCTGGCATCCATATCATCCCTCGCCGAACTATCGCGAGAGGAGCGGAGGGACTATGACCACGCTCTTAAGGTGTACAGAGATATCTACACATTCGAGACCGAGGCTAAAAGGCATCTTGAAGAGGCACTGCAAAAAGGAAGGGAGCAAGGAATCGCTGAGGGACGAGCTGAGGGACGAGCTGAGGGACGAGCTGAGGGACGAGCTGAGGGTAAAATCGAGGGCATTGAGCAAGGGAAAATACTCACGGCAAAGAATATGCACGAACAGGGAATTTCTCTCAACTTGATTTGCAAATGCACGGGTTTAAGCAAAGACTTCCTTGAAAAGATGTTTAACGAAGGGGAATAAGGAGCATGTTATAGGAGAGGGAAATGCGCTGACAACTTTGAAAGGTGGATATACGTCTAAAAAAGACATGGAAACACTTGACAGAATGCCCTATACGGCAAAGAATGCGGTCTTCCAGAGGCTGGCATCCATATCATCCCTCGCCGAACTATCGCGAGAGGAGCGGAGGGCATATGACCACGCTCTTAAGGAGTACAGGGATATCTACACATTCGAGACCGAGGCTAAAAGGCATCTCGAAGAGGCATTTCAAAAAGGATGGGAACAAGGGTTTGAACAAGGCATTAAGCGAGGGAAAATTATCGTGGCAAAAAATATGCACGAATATGGGATTTCTGTTGACTTAATTTGCAAATGCACTGGTTTCAGCAAAGACTTCCTTGAAAAGATACTTAGCGAGGGGGAATAGGGGATGCGTTCAAGGGGAAAAATGTGAGGATAGAGCAAAACAGCAAAATTCGCGCTTCCCGGAGACCGATGACTTGAACTCAGATAACCATTATTAGGCTATCATATAATACTTAATTGGGACACCGCTACCTGAAACAACAGCACACGAAGAGATGTCCGCCCCTAACTTTTTTGGGGCTCAAATTCAAAGAGAACTTACAGAATTATTGGCACTCCTGATATATCTGATCGAGAGACACGCCCTCCGGCCAAGAGATTGAAGTAGCCTCGCAGGAGTAGACTATAGAATGGAGCATAGTGTCGACCGAGAGATCAAGCGAGGCGAGCGAGGCGTTCCCCGCCACATCTACATCCCACAGCGTTGAGCCACAACGGGTCAAATCAAGCTCGCTTATGTCGCAGCGGGAGCATTGGAATGTGCGAAGATTATTCTTGCCATAATCGGCATAGCTGCCCAGGATAACGCGCTTAAGGCTGGGGCAGGCCATAATTCTCACATCCGTAAGGTCTTTAGCGGCACGCAAGTCGACCTCATCAATTCCACATGCGTCCAAGTGAACCTCGCGCAAGTTGGGGAAAAGCGAGAAATCAAGGTTTTTGACATTCACGCGCTCCATGCGGAAGACTTGGACATTGACGAAGTTATCCAACCCGTAGAGGTCCACAGTGTCACTATAGGCATAATTCACGAGATCGGACAAATCAATGCCAGTGTAAGAAGCCGTCTCATAGCCCTCAAGGATGCCGTCGCCATTGGTATCGAAGCGGTCAAGGAGGAACTTTGACAAGTTCGCGTCACGGAACCCGGCCACATTAGAGACAGTCACATTCTTCACGGCAAAAAGCTTACCATAGTCCACACGTATGGTGGTGTAGCCGAACTTAAGGGCTACGACACAACCCGACTGATTGACAGTTGCGACTGTGGTGTCAGAAGAAGACCAGATGATGGGGGCCTCGGGGAAACCGACGTTTGCCCCCTCCGGATAGGCGTGCAACGTCATATAGACCGTATCGCCTGGGGCAATCTTGTCAGTCGGCGAAGTGATGTAAATATGATTGAGCATGGTGTCACCCTTTTCGCACGACACGGCTAAAGCCGCAACTGCGAGGACGGCCACTAAGAGAGCAGAGATGGATGAGACCTTGCGCATGATACATCACTTTTATTTTGGCGCCTTGATATAAAGGACCACGCCAATAAGACCGAACACTATATTAGGAAGCCAAACGGCAACGAGCGGGGGCATGTTACCATTAATGGCAAAAGTCTGGCTGACAGTCAGGAAGAGGATATACACGAAACTGAGGACGAGGCCTATACCTATGTACTTACCCATTCCGCCACGCGTCTTGCGGCTTGAGAGCGATACGCCAATGAGCGTGAGGATGAACGAGGCGAAAGGCGTCGCCCTGCGCTTATAGAGTTCAATGGCGAACTCCTCCGTGTTGCCTATGTTACGTTGCTCAAGTTCATCAATATGGTCAATCAGTTCCGAGGACGTCATCATCTCATAGCTCTTACGCTCCTTCTTGAAATCGGATGGCAAAATGTTGATGACACTATCGAGAGCCTCGCCGGAAGTCATGGTATGATGAATTCCATCCGCCTCGAAATCCCATTTACGATAATCCTTAAGGTGCCAGCGATTGGCGATAGAGTCATAGGTTATGGTGCGCGCCGTCAGTCTGCTCACCATCTTCTTTCCGTCGAATTTTTGGATGTCAAACCGGTCACCGGCCTCGCGGAAAGAGTAATATCTGCCCATATAGACATAGACACCGGGCGAGACTTGCATGTGCATGTCCGAAAGTCCAGTCTCCTTCTTGCTCTTGATATAGGTGTTCTCGAATTGGATGCGCGTGTGGTTAGCCTTAGGGATAACGTAGCTGGCCAAGAAGAAAGTTATGACGGCAATTACGGACGAGCCTATAAAATAGGGGAACATGAGTCGCTTGAAACTGACACCACTTGCCAAGATTGCCACAATCTCCGTCTGCCCAGCCATTTTTGAAGTAAAGAAAATGACGGCAATGAACACCAGCAGAGGCGAGAGCATGTTGGCGTAATAGGGGCAGAGATTTTTATAATAGTCAAGGATAATGGCCTGCAGAGGCGCATGACTGTCCATGAAGTCATCCACCTTCTCGACCAAGTCAAAGACTATGACTATCGCCAGAATGATGAAAACGATAAAGAAGTAGGTGGTGAGAAACTTCTTGACTATGTACCAATCGAGTATCTTCAAAATGATATCCCTGATTAATAAGTTACGATAAGCAGCGAGGCGAAACGGACACTCAGTCCACCCTACCCGAGCTTTGATATTTTTTCGAGCATAGGCTCGTCATTCACAGTAATCTCACGTCCGCAGACCGACAGAACACCCTCATCAGCAAAGGCACTCAGAGTTCTGATGGCATTGGCCGTGGTCATATTAGAGAGCGAAGCCAAGTCCTCGCGCGTCATAAGGATATTAATACGCTTAGAACCTGCAATATAGCCATATTTATCGCGAAGGAAAAGCAGACTTTCAGCCAATCGGCCTCGTATTTGCTTTTGGGTTAGCGAGACGCTTCGCAGACGGGTCTGCCCAAGCTCACGAGCTAAACTGCGGATGACATAGGCTGCCATATCGGGATTGCGCCTGACAATGTCGGAGGCATCCGCCCTCGGGATGGAGACGAGCACGCTGTCATCTATCGTCGTCGCCGAAGCCGAGTGGCGTTCGCCTGCAAGAGCCGCACGGTAGCCTATGAACTCCATGGGGGCTGCCATCTTGACAATTTGTCCACGTCCGCTCAGCCCCTCCTGCGAAGTCTTTACCTTACCCTTGATTATGAAGAAAATGGTGTCCGCCTTTTCTCCTTGAGAGTAGATCTTGCTGCCTTTGGGCATGACAATCGCCTTGCACGACTGCTTGAGCCGCGCCAACTCCAATGTTGAGAGAAAGCAGAGAGGCTCACGGCGCAAGGGAAGCACCGACTCAAAATCAACAAGGGTTTTACGAGCATTCGTCATAACAGCGCAGGTCTTCAAACCATTTAAGTGAACAACAGCAGGACTTGCGCCACGCCGAACCCCACATAAGTACCAATGGCATAGCCGATCAGGCCTACCGCAATGCCTGGTCCCACAACTGCCTTGTTGCCAAGCGCCCCGGCCATGACAGGCACGAAAGGAGGCGAGCAGAGCAGCGCGATTGAAGAGACAAGAGTCGTGTCCGTGTCAATGCGCATGACCGCGTTGAAGAGGACGTGCAAGAGCAATGCGCCGAGAGTGGCAACCGTTATGAACGCGAAAAAGCTCGCATCCACATTCTCAAACATATGGGTGTTGACCTGTGCGGAGACGGCAATACTAAAGATGAGGATGAAAAAGGTGCCAGCCTCATACGTACGCTCAATCTGCCTCACCTTGGGTTTAAGAGCCGCGGCTATTGACAGTAGCGATATGGACAGAATAAAGACCGCCATGAAGACATCGGCCTTGACGCCAATGAGTTCAACGACTTTTGTGGAGCCCCAAGCCACCAACGCGCCTATGGCAACTATGCCAAGTGTTATGGCCAAAGCCTTGAAAAGATGCGGCAGATTAGATTGGCGGAAGAGACCGAAGAACAATTCATCAGAATGATCCTCAAGCGTCACATCACAACTCTCCGTCCCATCTTGGGCATCTTTGAATTTGGGCAGGACAAAAGAGAGAAGCCTCTGTCCGAACACTATGACAACAATGAGATAGACAGCCGAG
Organism: Bacteroidaceae bacterium; assembly: GCA_963618945.1. GTDB lineage: Bacteria > Bacteroidota > Bacteroidia > Bacteroidales > Marinilabiliaceae > W3P20-009. Next base: position 89,886 of record CAVETY010000009.1, on the reverse strand, counting down.
ACAACTATCGAATATGTGTGACTGAGCAAATAAGTCTCATCAGGGATGCCGAGAGCCACCTTGAGTGACGCCTGATTGGCAGTGCCGCCTGTATAGAGGCCTGTGAGCATGCCACCCACTTTGGCATTGTCGGGTTCCCCATTTCCAAAGAGGAAGAAACCAATCGCCACGGCCACAATGCACCCTAAGATTCCACCGACAGTCGATTTGGCGAACTGCGGGGCCAGATGAGCCCATGCCCTGATGTCTGAAGATAGCAGCATCAACGGGATGGCCAACGGAATTGAGGCTGAGGCGACTGCCGTCAGAATCTCCTGACTGCCATCAGGAAGAATGCCTGAGAGGCCGACGCAACAGCCGACCACATAAGCCAAAATAATCTCGCCAACCTTACGCAGAAAGGGGCTGCGCCAAGTGAGCCACATCACGAGGAGCGGCGTCAGGAGGCAGAATAGTATTATCAGCAGAGACTGCATTCAATAGCGAGATTAAGCCAATGCCATATGGCAAGGGCTTGAGTCTTAGTTGACTATATGGTTGTAGGTGATAGTGCCAACCTGAATGGCGGGCTTAGTGGGGTCGGCATTAAACTTAGCCTTATATGCGGCGGCGACATCGGCCTTCCACGTCGGGGCGTGTTGAATGGTCGTGCCTTTCTGCCTTACCTGCGCACTGACGACATTACCGTCCTTATTAACAGTAATCTCGACCACGACCTTGCCGCTCGATGGAGCATTGGCATTAGGCTTTGGCAATGAGCCGACGAGAGTGCGTCCGTCCAGCGAGAAAGAGTTTCCTCCACCGGAACCAGAGCCACCGCCCGAGCCTGAGCCTGAGCCCATGCCACCTGAGGTGGCTCCACCCTGACCTGAGTTACCAGAGCCGTCGCCCGTCGTGCCTGTTCCGTTTGTGTTTCCGAAACCTTTTCCGATGGCGCTGCTCGCCTTGGCACGCGCTGCGGCTTGCGCCTTAGCTTTAGCCTCAGCCTCGGCTTTCGCCTTTGCCTCAGCTTCAGCCTTAGCCTTTGCGGCGGCCTCTGCTTTTGCTTTCGCCTCGGCCTCAGCGGCTGCTTTCGCCTTTGCCTCGGCTTCGGCCTTAGCCTTTGCGGCGGCCTCCTCGCGGGCCTTTATCTCGGCATCGCGTCTTGCCTTGGCCTCGGCCTCGGCTTTCTTCTTAGCCTCGGCGAGTGCGGCAGCCTCTTCGTAGTCCTGCGTTGACTGGCTTTCGCCATCAGCTTTTGCGGTCTCCACGGCGGGAGCAGGTTCAGGCTCTGCGGGGGCGGGCTGCTCTTCTGGAGCCTCGTCCTGCACGTCGGTCTGCTCGGGGGCAGGGGCTGCGCCCTCGTCTCCACCGCCGCCGCCCTCGTCATAGGCGTAGTTGACAAGCAACGCCTCCTCCTCCACTTTCTCTGACGAGAGAGTGCAGAAGAACATGAGGAAGATGACGATGGCGTGGAATATGATGGTGCCCGTCAGTCCCGAACCTCTATATCTTTTCTCTGAGCTGTTTTTCATCATTTAGCTCTTGTCGCCAGGATGAGCTTATACTTATGCTTCTTGGCGATGTTCATGACCTTGACGACCTCGCGCATGGGGACGGTCTCATCCACGTGCAGCGCGATGTACATTTCCGGCTGGTCGCCGAGCTTAGCCACGAGCGCATCCTCGATCTCGTCATAGGCCACACGCTTGGTCTCGATGTAATACCTGAGATCGGCGGTGATGGAGACGGAGGTCTGCGGCTTGGCCGAAGTCTGGTTCTTGCTTTGCGGCAAGACGAGTTTAAGCGCATTGGGGTGTACGAGCGTCGAGGTCAGCATGAAGAAGATGAGCAGGAGGAAAATGATGTCCGTCATGGACGACATGCTGAAGGCCGAGCTTATTTTCGATCCTCTTTTAAGTGCCATGTTATCTGCTCGTTATGGTTAGGCCGTAGGGTCGTTGAGAAGATCCATGAACTCCATGGTCCTGGCCTCGAGAGTAGCGACGACGCGGTCGACGCGGCTAACGAGATAGTTGTAGGCGAAATAGGCTACGATGCCCACAATGAGGCCGCCGACAGTCGTGACGAGCGCGGTGTAGATACCGCCTGCGAGAGAGCTTACCTCGATATTGTTGCCGGCAGACGCCATCTGGAAGAAGGCCTCGATCATGCCGGTGACAGTTCCAAGGAAACCGATCATTGGAGCGCCACCCGAGATGGAGGCGAGGCTGGCGAGACCCTTCTCAAGGTTTGCGACCTCGATGTTGCCTGTGTTCTCGACAGTGGTCTGAATGTCGGACAATGGTCGGCCGATGCGGCTGATGCCTTTGCCGACGAGACGGGCCACGGGGTTGTCAGTGCTCTCGCACAGAGTCTTAGCGCTGTCTATATTACCACTGTGGATGTAGTCTTTAATCTTGTTCATGAAATTCTTGTCCTCCTTGAGGGCGTTGCGGAGGGCCACATATCGCTCAAAGAAGATGTAGACGGCGTAGATGGACATGGCAAGGAGAATCCACATGATGGCACCGCCCGCCAGAAAGAGGTCAATGACATTGAGAGTCTGCTCCTCTACGATTTCGCCGGCCGCATCGGTCAGCACCTCGGCCTCCTGGCCAACTGCTTGAATCATCTCGAAATAAAGTGTTGAACGGTTATTCTTGGATAAAGACGAAAAGAGTCGCGGGCGCAAGCCCGCATGGAGCGCAAAATAAGCACTTTTTGCCGACAATCACAAGAGGCTATTAGCCACTGCGGCAAAGACAAAGCCCGCGGCAGTTGATGCCGCGGGCTTCGCCTTACACCTCAGTCATGACGAGGTTGTAGGATATAAATGTGTTTCGGTTCTCGGGTTTATGACTTCTGCGCGTCGAAATCGCCGACATGGGCCTCTGGCAGCTCGCTCAGCTTCTTGTTGCTGCGCGTGCAGTTCTTGCAGAGACCATATATATAAAGAGAGTGGTGCGAGACCTGGAACTGGTCCTGCTCAGCCGCCCTCTCAATGAGACCGGCAATTTGAGTATCCTGAACCTCAGAGACAGAGCCGCAAGCCAAGCAAATGAGGTGATCATGCGGCTTAGCGTCATAGGCTCGCTCATACTGCGCCTGATTCTTTCCGAACTGGTGTTTGAAGACGAGTCGGCACTCAAGGAGCAAGTCGATGGTATTATAAAGCGTCGCGCGGCTGACACGGTAGTTCTTCTCCTTCATAAAGGTGTAGAGTTCCTCTATGTCAAAATGTCCCTGACGGCTATATATCTCATCGAGAATTGCGAAGCGCTCCGGTGTCTTGCGATGTCCTTGCGCTTCCAAATATTTGGTAAACAGTTCCTTTACGGTCTCTCTGATAGGCTTCTTTTCCATGTTGTTCCTTTGCGTGAGCATAGATTAGATTTGATAAAAATAGAAATTTTTATTCATACCACACAAGAGAAAGAGATATTTTTTTTTCTGACACAGCGGACTACGGCACGGATATACCTATTACTTAAAGCTTTACGCAGTCAAAAAAAGACTGACGAAGTTTGGCACGGGTAAGCGGATGCGGCGACGGGCCACAAATTAAATTAAAGGTCCTCGTTGACCGGGCGTATGACAAAGCCGAAGACCTTGAGGTACTCACGCACAGACATACCGCCTTTATGGAAAAAAAGCGCATGAGCGTAGTTGGGATCAGATTCCCCGATGTCGCCCGACCAATAATAGCCGCGCCTCTCGGTGAATTGGTATTTATCATTGGTGCGCAGTCCTGTCACGGACAAAAATATAGAGTTTCCATGGCGGCCCGTCACCAAAAAGCCTTCGACACCGCCGCGCCGGATCCATTTCCATGAGCAGCGTTCGCACAGCTCCCTCATCTCGTCGGCTGACGGCATTCTCCACCCTTGTCCCCAAAAGACGTAGGCCGGGTCGCGGTCAGTGCCTGTTATGTCGCCACTCGTGTAACGCTTAAGGTAATGCGATGTCTCAGACCCCTCCACGTCTCCGAAGCCGAAATAGCGGCCAACTTCTTGACTACTATTAGCACCCACATTGCGATCCGACCACTTGACAGAGAGACCCAAATCGACAGCAGCACCAGGCAAACCATAGCCATAATTTTCCTCGGGACCTGAGACGGCAGGCGACACAGAGGGCGAGGCATCCACCACATCGGCAGGCGCAGACATAGCCCTCGTCACCGCGGCCACCAACAAGGTGAGCGACACAGTGATGAACAGGATTGTCATTGTTGACTTGCGGCGCATGATGATATGACCTTAGTTTGGAATCTGTTGTTGTGTGAGAATGGACGCGTAAATGATGACAAAAATCTTGCCAAGATTGCGGAAACCGTTGTAAAAGTACCGACAGATGCCGATAAAAGCAAGCAAAGTTGCCATTCTAACATTTTTTTGCCGTCATCGGTATACAACATATTGAAAATTGTTCTACTTTTGCATCGTCTTAAGGACAAGGAAACAATTCGGGGTGTAGCTCAGCCCGGTTAGAGTACACGTCTGGGGGGCGTGTTGTCGCTGGTTCGAATCCAGTCACCCCGACGAAGAATCCCCTTGAAGCGTCAGAATCGTAAGGTTCTGACGCTTTTTTGTTGTTATCCTCACTTGTAAGCTGGCTCACTATAATTTTCCGACTATGGATGATTTTTTTTTGCGGAGGGAAGGCTCTACAACGGAAATGACGACACGCCACGTCCTTCGGGATGCAAGCTTCACAGCACAGCCATTTTTATGCGCCTTAAGTATTAAGCAATCCCGCCGTAATGTTTTTGCAGTCAAGTCCCCAAAATCGGCAAAGGTTGGCACAACGCAACAACACAATCACAGAGAACAAGTGCAAAGCGGTATATATAACTTAATTGCGAGGCACACTGCCTAAAGTAAGGTTTAAGTGATTATTCAATAGGCTTGTCCCTATATCTCTTCCTGTTGATGCTGACGAGCCTGTCGAACTCGATGTCGGCAGCTATTTTGTCGAGGATACGCCTCACAATCTTGTCGAGCATCTTGCCGTCGCGATAATTAGCGGGGCATGCGAAATTAACCCTGCTCTCGTTTATCAGGCGGATGGCGGTTGACTTTGCGGCATCGTCGCCTGGCTTGTAGACGGCAATGGAATGTCCGCCCCTGTCTTTCACCACCTTCATGCTTGGCACGTCAGTGCTTCCGTCACCGAAATAGATCATGTGGGAGAAGGGCACAGGCCTCTCATCCAAAGGCACATACTCATTGACACGCTTAGTGTCGCTAACCTCCTTTATTCCTTTGTTAATCTTGAAGATGAATTGCGTCTTCGTGGTATAATCTACAGCCACGGCGGGCCACAGTGGAGCCCCGGAGGCCTTGTCGTAGAGGAAAGAAGAGGCGTAAATGGCATCGAAGCGGTCAGCTATGGGCGTCCCCTCAATCATCTCTTTGAGACCTGATGAATTGATATAATGCCTGATATCCAATCCAATAGACCGCCCATAAGCCCTGATGTTCTCAAACCAGTCCCTCACTCCGTCATAAAGCTTGACGTCAGCCCCGAACTGCCGGAACGAGTCTCGTGTGAGCACTATGTCCTTATCCTTAGCGGCACGCAACATTAGCAGCATATAGCAGAGTATGCCACTCGCGTCATTTTCTTTTGTCAGTCTGTCGTTTTCGGCCCAAAAGGCCTCCTTGTCGGCACCGATGGCCTTCATGTAGCCGAACTCTTGCATGTTGCCAGGCGAGAGTGTGCCGTCGAAATCGTATATGAGCGCTATGCGTGGAAGCTTTTTCATATACCTAATATAGTAATTCTACTCCACACTTGGACGGCAATAGGCTCGAAAGTGATTTTTTACAATTAATCGGCAGCGTCCGTCACACTTTGGCACGGTAATTGCATAATGTTAGTCAGGTGATTTTTCATAGTTTTAGAGTTTTATTTGGTTTAATGATTTACGCCCGTGAGCTGTGATAGTTTACGGGCGTTGTTTTTTTGTGGTTACAGTAACCGACAACTTAATAGACTAAAAGAAGGTAAGCAATGAGTCTTACAGCAGTTTGCGCGCAATGTGCCAATAAGCCACGAGCATGAGAACGCCTGTGACAGCCCAAGAAACAGGGTAGACAGAGATGAGCGTCACATAGGTGGGATTGACAGGGAATACCCAGAAGACCCAGGCGAGGCGGAGCAGGCAAGTGCCAAAGACAGTAACCACCGCAGGAAGCGCAGAATGTCCCATGCCACGGAGGGTTGAGCCTGCCACCTCATAGGAGCTGGCTATGCATTGGAACAGGAGCGCCGCATGAATTCGCAGCGAGGCGTAGGAATAGACCTCGGGGTCGGAAGAGAAGAATGAGACAAAAAACTCGTCAAAAACAGTAATGATAACATTAAGGGCCAAAGTGGAGACCACGGCCATCAACATGCAGAGCCGGAATACCCTACGGCAACGCTCTTTCTCGCCAGCGCCAAAATTCTGCCCGACAAAAGTCACAGCCGCGCCACAGAATGCCGCCATGACGAAATAGCAGAACTGCTCATAGGTGAGCGAGGCGGCCGAACCACCCATAGCGCCCGAGCCAAAACTGTTTATAGAGCTCTGAATGATGACATTAGAGACGGAGAACACCATGCCCTGAATGCCAGTCGGGATGCCGATCTGCATCATTTTCTTCAGCTCGGGCCAGTGAACCTTCATCTTCCGCGGCTCAAGTTTGTAGGCTCCCGTCTCATGAAGAAGCATATAGACCACCATGGCGGCATTGACAATATTTGCCACGACAGTAGCAATGGCCACGCCATCGACACTCATGCCGAAGCCAATGACCATGACAAGATTGAGCAAGGTGTTGATGACGCCAGACACTATGAGGCATAAAAGGGGTCGGCGTGTGTCACCCATACTTCGGAGAATAGCGGCCCCGAAGTTGAAAATCATAATGAAGGGCATTCCGCAAAAATAGATGCGGAGATAGAGAGTAGCGAGATCGATGACATTGTCGGGCGCGCCCATAGCCTCAAGGATAGGGCGAGCGACAAAACCTCCAAAAAGAGCGAGGAAGATGCCACTAACAATTGCGACAAAGCCAGAAGTGGCGATGGCGCGGCGGATGCCATCCTCATTACGCTGTCCGATATGGTTGGCAATGACCACATTGGCACCCATGGAGAGGCCAACGAACAGATTGATTATGAGATTGATGACAGGAGAGTTGCTGCCCACGGCCGCAAGTGCCTCGCTGCTGGCGAAACGTCCGACCACGGCAACATCCACAGCATTGAAAAGTTGCTGGAGGACACTGCTGGCAGCGAGAGGAAGAGCGAAAATGAGGATTTTGCGGGCCAAAGGGCCATGCAGCATGTCAATTTTCTGAGACATACAAACGGATAGACTAATCCACCTTGGTGGCGAAAGCGCCAGAGAAACCTAAAGAGCGGGCCAAATCAACGTCAGATTCGGCTTCAGCAGCAGATGTGTAAGAGCCATAATAATAGCGCGTCACGCCTCGACCGGCAAGGGCGAATGCGGTCACCTTGGTTGTATCGGGGAGCTGAGCGAGTGCGGCGGGGCGGTTTTTAAAGGCACCCAATTGGATGCGATAGCCTCCACCAGTCATAACATCGGCTTCTTGGGTAGAGGCGGCATTGACTGCGGATTGCGCGGCTTGCGGCTCAGCGACAGAGGGTTCGGCAGAAGGTTTGGCTGAGAGTTCATTCTCTTGCGCTGGCTGACCTTGAATCTCTGACTTTGATGTCTCCGTTTGAGAAGTGGCGTTCGAGTCAACGTCATTTGAAACGTCGGAATTGGCTGCTGGCAAAGGGAAAGTGCCGTCGGCATGGATGGCGTAGCGTTGCATGGCCTTGTCGAGATTGGCAATGGCTCGGCGTTTGGCCGATATGGCATCGGCAGAAAAGTCGTCTTGCTTCACAGAGGAGTAGAGTTCCTCGGCCTTATCATATAGCTCGCGCAACTCGGAGACGTCATAGTCTGAGAGAGAGGCGAAAAGGATACGCAGCTTAGCCTTATAGACCTCACGCTTATTGTCTTGCGCCTTTGACGCTAATTGGGCGGCCGCGTTTCGGTAGGCCTCGGCACGGGCGGCGTAAATGGCGGCATCCTCATCGGTAGTCAATTGGCTTAACGCCTTGGAGTCAAGTTTATCCGCCTCAAGACTCACTATTTTAGACCAAGCCATCAAGCTGTCCTGCTCCAAAACCACAAGGCGTTGCTGAGTGGTGAAGACATTCAAGACCTCCTCATCCTCATCTCGACGGGCGTCTCGGAAAAAGACAGGCGAGTAGACAGAGAAATTGGACGGATTGAGCCAGTTGGCATCTAAAGAGACCTTTTGCGACTCCTTATTTTCCACCTTTATTTGAGAGAGCGGAGTGTAACGGCCCTCGGAGACGAGACGTGTTATTTCGCTAATCTCCTCATTTCGGGCGGTCTCAGTCTTTTCATTCACCTCATCCTCAAGCGCATACACGTCACGTTCTGTTTTGAGGAGCTCTTGGAGCTTAGTGTTCTTCTCAAGTCCGCTGTTGAGGTTCATGAACTCCTTGCGGAGTGTAGCCATACGGTTGACAAGCGAATCCTTATGTGCGGCGGCTGCCACCACCTGATGGTAAGTCCGGGCGGCCTGCGCGCTGCGGAAGTGTTCCCACTGCGTATAGGTCAGCGAGTCACACACCACGAAGCGGAGCTCGTCACGCTGTGTCAGGTTACGGCGAATGGAATTTTCCGTACGGCCCGCTTGCGTTCCGACATTGGAGGATGGGGTCGCCTCGGGGTCAATCGGCATTTGGAGAGCCGCCAAAATGTCGGCAGTCGACTTGGCCGACGAGCGGATGGGGTTGCCGTCCCAAGCTATCTCATAGACAGTCACACTGTCAGTACCCACCGTCTCGCGATTGGAGGCGAACCAGGCGTGACCCGCGAAATTATCGGGCATGAAGAGATAGTCGTCAAAGGGGGAATTGAAGGGGACGCCCATGTTGACAGGCTCGGAGAAAGAACGAGTCTCGGGATCGTAGGTCGTCCGGTAGATGTCATAGCCACCCATACCGCCGGGACGGTTGGACGAGAAATAGAGAGTCGTGCCGTCGGTCATCAAGACAGGCGTTTTGTCATCCCAAGCGCCATCCAATCCGCGGAGCTGGCTCATCTCACTCCATCCGCCAATGAGCTTCTCCATCTTCATGAGACGGAGGTCGCCGGCGTCATCGGCAATGGAGAAATAGGCGGCGTCGCCACGCTCAGTCATGTACATCAGCCCATTGGGGTCAATATCCGACTGAAAGAAGAAACTGTTGAGGCAGACCCGGCCACACTCCTTGCTCGCCCCGTAGCCTTTAGGCTCCTCGCCTATCGGCAATCGGCGCTTGGCGGCCACGCTGACACTGAAAATCTTACTGGCTATCTGCATGGAGCTTTGGCACTCCTCGTCATAGCGTTTGGCGAGAGCGAGAAGCGCGTCATCCTTGCATACGGGGATGAACTTGGCATAAGCCGCCCTCGCCTGCTCATATTCGCACTTGATTTGATACGCCCTGCCGATATACAGATTGGCCTCGGCCTTGAGGAAGCCGCGCATCTGGGCGGTTTGCAGTCGGCGCAAGGCATCGTCCGGGTCAACACCCGTCATGGCCTCGGCAGCCCCGAGATAATAATTGACCTTGGCATCACGCTCATTGTCAGCCGATATGGCGGCGAGAGCCACACGTGCGCCGGCATAGTCACCTTGCGAAAAGAGTGACACGCCCTTTGATATTCCCTCCTGACGCTGCGCCGTCTGCGCAAATGTCGCGAATGAGGCACAAAGGGATAAAGAAAGTGCCGCGATGCGAGAGACTATACTATTCATGCAAGAGATTACTCGTAAGACAAATGGGTCAAGACTCGCCTGTAGACCGTGAGAATCTTGGACTTGGAGACGAAGCCGACATATTTGCGATGGTCGACGACTGGCAGATTCCAGGCGTCGCTCTGCTCAAATTTGTTCATGACAGACTCCATGCTCTCGTCAGACGTTATGAACGCGGGCGGGATGACCATAAGCTCGCGCACGAGCGTGGTGGAGTATTTGTCTTGATTGAACATTATGGAGCGTATGTCGTCAAGGACGATGACGCCGATGAGCTCATCGCGCGCATTGACGACGGGGAAGATGTTTCGTGTAGACTTGGCTATTATCTGAACCAGATCGCCAAGAGTAGCCTCGCCGCGGACAGGGGTGAAGTCAGTCTCTATGACCTTGTCGAGGTGCATAAGGGTGAGGACAGTCTTGTCTCGCTCGTGCGTCAGGAGCTCGCCCTTGTCGGCCAAGGGCTTAGTGTAGATGCTCTGCGGCTCGAAGAACGCCATGGTGACATGGGCCAAAGTGGCGGCCACCATGAGTGGGAGGAGGAGGGAGTAGCCGTTGGTGATCTCGGCTATGAGGAAGATTGCCGTCATCGGCGCATGCATTACGCCAGCCATGACGCCGGCCATGCCGACGAGCGTAAAGTTGGTGACAGGCAGCGCTGTACCGAAGATAACGTTGAAACTCTGCGCGAAAAAGAAACCAGCCACGCCGCCCATGAAAAGTGAGGGGGCGAAAGTGCCACCCACACCGCCGGCTCCCGTGGTCGCTGAAGTAGCCACAGTCTTGAGCAGAAGAATCAGCGCGGCAAAGAGAATGATGGCTGTGTTGGACCTGCCCACGAGGGCGTCAAGCGGCGAGCCGCTCATAATCTCGCCCACGCGGCCCTGAAGAAGGAGGCTGATGGTGGAGTAGCCCTCACCATAGAGTGGCGGGAGGAGGAAAATGAGGACGCCCAGGATGGTGGAGCCCACAATCCACTTGACCCACGGGTTCTTAATCTTGCCCATCTTGCCCTCGGTGAACCACATGGTCCGGGCGAAAAGGAGCGAGATGAAACCGGTGAAGACACCCAAAAGGACATAAAAGGGCAAGTTGCTAAGCCTGAAGTCACTTATGCGGCTCATGGCGAACTCGACGTCATTGCCCATGAACCAATAGGTCATGGCGGTAGAGACGATGGCAGTGAGCATGAGCGGGACCATGGAGGCCATGGTCAGGTTGAGCATAAGAATCTCAAGAGTGAAGACCACTCCGGCTATGGGGGCCTTGAAAACACCTGCTATGCCGCCAGCAGCGCCACACGCCATGAGGAGCGTGACAGTCTTATAGTCGAGTTTGAAGAGCTTGGCTATATTACTGCCAATGCCCGCACCAGTGAGGGCGATAGGAGCCTCGGCACCCACCGAACCGCCGAATCCGATGGTGAAAGAGCTGGTGACAATGGATGAATAGACGTGATGCTTGGGCAACGAGCTGCCCGTCTGTGAAATAGCGTAGAGAATCTGGGTGATGCCGTGACCGAGTTTGCCCTTGATGACATAGCGGACAAGAAGCCAAGAGATAAGGATACCGATGGCCGGGCTTATGAGGAAAAGAAGGTTGAAATCGAGGTCCGCGAAACTATCGACCAACGACTTGACCCATGAAATGGTATGCTTAAGGGTCACCGCCGCGAGGCCACTGAACACACCCACCACAATGCTGAGGAGGATGACGAAGTAGCGTTGTCCGATTTTAGCGATGAGACGCTGGCTCACCATCTCGGTCCATGGCTGTATTTTGCCTATAATCTTATCTGTTGTCGTCATTGAGAAGCTAAGGTGGGGGGAAGTAACGCAAAGATAGCACTATTTTTGATAGGCATGAAACAAAAAGCCGCGACCCGAAAAGAGCCGCGGCTTTTTGACTATAAACCTCAGTGCGGGGCATAGCCCTTGATAGACACGAGGTTAAAGGGGATACTCATTGAAAGCGTAGAGGACAGTGGAGAGGTAACGCTCGCCAGTGTCCGGCAAGAGGACAACGATATTTTTGCCCTTGTTCTCGGGGCGCGCCGCAATCTGAGTAGCCGCGAACATGGCCGCGCCAGATGATATGCCGACAAGGAGACCCTCGGTCTTAGAGAGCTCGCGGCTGGTGCGGATGGCGTCATCACTGTCAACGGGCATGATCTCGTCGACCACATCGGGATCGAAAGTCTTGGGGACGAAGCCTGCGCCGATGCCCTGAATTTTGTGGGGGCCAGACTTGCCGCCAGAGAGGACGGCAGAAGTGGAGGGCTCGACAGCTATGACCTTGACATTGGGGTTGTGCAGCTTGAGGCCCTTGCCAGTGCCGGAGACAGTGCCGCCAGTGCCTACGCCAGCAACAAAGATGTCGACCTTGCCATCGGTGTCGCGCCAAATCTCCTCGGCCGTGGTCTTGACGTGGAAAGCAGGGTTGGCTGGGTTTTCAAACTGCTGAGGGATGAAAGAGCCGGGATGCTCGTCACGAAGTTTCTCGGCTGCGGCGATGGCACCCTTCATGCCGTCGGGGCCTGGGGTGAGAACGAGCTCAGCACCGAGAGCCTTAAGGAGGTTGCGGCGCTCGAGGCTCATGGTCTCGGGCATGGTAAGGATGAGCTTATAGCCCTTGACTGTGGCCACGAAAGCGAGGCCGACGCCCGTGTTGCCAGAGGTTGGCTCGATGATGAGCGCGCCGGGCTTGAGCTTGCCCTCTTTCTCGGCGGCCTCGATCATGGCGAAGGCGATACGATCCTTGACACTTCCGAGCGGATTGAAATATTCGAGCTTGGCTATAAGGTTGGCCTGAGCGCCTTTGGAAGCCATGAATCTGTTGACCTGCATGAGTGGCGTGTTGCCAATGAGGTCGGTCAGTTTCTGTGCAATCTTTGTCATATCTTTGTTGATATTTTTTATCGTTATCAGCTGACAGTCATTTGATTTAACCAAGCAAACCAAGACTGCGCCGTTTGTTTTATCTCTTTGTTTACGATAGCAAATTTACGCCGAGCGCCGAGCATGGGCAATAGCAAAAATGTGGTATTTGCCTGTCGAGTCCATACCCCTTTTTGAGGGATGAGCGTCATGCGAGACAAGACCGTCGTCAATCGGGATTGATAGATATGATGGCCGCCGTGCGTGGCGGTACGGTCACGACACCCTTGATTTTCAGCTTATTACCACTTACTACATCAATCCCTGTGAAATCGGGACTGACTAACTCAGCAAACCGCTCGGTGTTGAGCCTTGTCCGCGTCTTTAACATATTGAGGATGATCAGGACACGCTCGGAACCCATGACACGGAAATAGACATAGACATTGTCCGTGGGGACGAAGTGCGTGAGGCGTCCGTAGGCTATGGCATGAGACTGTTTGCGGAAACGGGCAATGCGTGCGATGTAGTCGTACATGTCGGCACGCTGCTCGTCCTTGGGAGAAAGTTTGCCGATATTGGCGTCTCCATCTTCGAGCTTAGCCATCATATTGTCCTTGTCGGAAGCCCATCCGCCTGGCATATCTTGCCTTATGCGCGCATCACCTTGAGAGCTGTCACCGTCAAGGAGAATCTCCGTGCCATAATAGATTTGCGGCACGCCACGGGTGGTGAGGAGGAAAGCCATGGCCATCTTGAGCGCCGCCACGTCACCTCCGAGCCTCGTCAGCAGTCGGCCAGTGTCATGGTTATCACCGAAGACCATGAGATTGACGGATTTGGGGAAGAGGTGATCATTGCTGACCACATCATAGAGCCTATTGGCGCCCATGCCCCAACCGAAATCCTCAGAGAAAGCGCGGGAGACGGCCTCCTGAAGCGGGAAATCCATCACCTGGGGGAGATTTTGCAACGGGAATTTGCCGGCGAAATAAAATTCGTGCACCATGCCGGCAAGTTTGGCAGAGTCCGACACCCAACTCTCCGTCACAATAGAGAGGTCGGGATATTCATCAAGAATGGCCTCCAACCATCGGTATGCGCCATGGCGATCAACGTATGGGAACGTGTCCACGCGCAGGCCACTGAGGTCGGCAGTCTCAATCCACCATATGACCATTTGCGCCATGTAGGAAATCACTCGCGGGTTCTCAAAATTAAGGTCCGGCATGGTGTAGTCGAACCAGCCTCTGACAGTATGCCTGAGGTCATATCGCGAGGCATGGACATCGGTTGAGACACCCGGGCGATAATTAGTCAGCTCCGGTTTCCATGGCCATGGCGAGAACCAGTCATCAGAGGGTGCGTCCCTCATCCACAAATGGTTAGAGCCACAGTGGTTGATGACGACATCCATAATCAGCTTAATCCCCCATTGGCGGAGCGAGGCCGAGAGTTGGCAATAATCGGCAAGCGAGCCGAGGCGCGGGTCAACGGAGTAGAAATCCGTCATGGCATAGCCGTGGAAAGAGTCGGACGGCATGTCATTGAGTTGCACGGGGGTGAGCCATAGGGCCGTGACACCGAGTCCGGCGAGATAGGCGGCATGATCGCGGACACCGCGCAGGTTGCCACCATGCCGTCCGCGAGGGGCTTTGCGGTTGAACTTTTCGAGCGTGTCGGCATCTGAGCCGCAGCCGTCGGAATGAGCGAAACGGTCCGGCATGGCGAGATAGACGACATCGGCAGGAGTGACGCCACGCCTAAGAGCGGAGTCGCGCTTGCGCTCTTTCAGTTCAAAAGGAATGGAGGCCACAGGATGCCCGTCACAGGTCAGAGCTATGTCATAGACCCCGGGGCGGGCTTGAGGCGAGATGTCGAGATCGACAAAGAGATAGTTGGCGCTGGAGAGCGTGGAGCAAGACGTGACTGAGACGCCGTCCGCCTTGAGCACGGCGCGAGTCAGCGCGACATTGTGGCCATAGATGGTGAGCGTGACAATACGCTTTCGCATGCCAATCCACCAGTTGGCCGGCTCTACTTTCTCGAAACGGATTTCAGAGTCAGCGTTGACACTGTTCACAATCGGAGTGGGGAACTCGTGCTTTGTTCTCTTTGCCATCTGTCATCAGTTTTTTAGTTCTCGCTCATGATGGGCGGCAATCTCTTTCGGCGGGGAAATTTTTGTCAATCCTCAAAGGATTAAAGAATCCTGACAGTCATCTTGACGTCTTTGAGGGGACGAGAGTTTGAGTCGACAGCCATGTTGTTAATCTTGACAAGGACGTCGAGTCCCTCGGTCACCTCGCCGAAGACGGTGTAGTCGCCATCGAGCTGAGGAGCGCCGCCAATGGTAGTATAGTCCCTGCGCTGGTCGGCGGTGAACTCCTTATATTTGGATATCTTATACTCCATGTCTATTCTCTCCTTAATCTCCTTCATGCGGCGTTTCCACTCGGCGGGGTCGGACTGTTTGAGGGCGTCGAGCTCAGCCTTGTAGGGGATATAGTAGAGTTTATATAGCCCATTCATGATCGGGTTGTTGATGCTTTTCTCATATTTGGTGAGATAGTCATCAGTGTAGACCTGCCCACGGACAATGTAGAACTGCGACACGTCCGAGGTCTTAAAAACATTCACCTTGTCCGGTTGGCGCGGAGCACAGAGCGCACCAAACTTATGGTAGCATTTGGAGGAGAATTCGCTGTCTATGTTGACCGCCTCGTCTCCATAACCGATGTGCTGACCGGGTTTAGCGTCGCGACTGTCCGACGAGCCGCCCTGAATGACAAAGTTCTTTACGACACGATAGAAGAGCGTGCCATCAAAATGACCCTCCTTGACGAGCTTGACAAACGCGTCGCGGTGGCCAGGGGTGGCGTCATAGAGATAACCGCGCATAGTGCCCATGTTCGTCACAATCTCAAACCTAACGCTTTGAGCCTGGGACAAGATGCAAGCCAAGGACGCGACGGCAACCATCGTCATGCGACGGAAGCCGCATATTAATTTCTTCATCACAGAAAAAGCTGGGGCTGATTAATCTTTT
This sequence comes from Bacteroidaceae bacterium, assembly GCA_963618945.1. GTDB lineage: Bacteria > Bacteroidota > Bacteroidia > Bacteroidales > Marinilabiliaceae > W3P20-009. Next base: position 74,140 of record CAVETY010000009.1, on the reverse strand, counting down.
ATCTCGCGCATGACCATCCAGACATCTTTGGCGGGGCGCATGGCGGGGGGCATGACGGCGACAGAGGCGATGGAATCGATGACATTCAGTCCCTCATAGACTTCGCCGAAAACAGTGTACTCGGAGTCGAGATGCGGTGTGCCGCCCTCTGTCTCGTAAATGTTGCGGATTTCGTCAGTGTAGTGCATGAAGAGTCCGCGAGCCTGTGCCACATCCTCAAGTTTTTGAATCACGCGGAGCTGCATCTCACTCATCTCAAGAGCTTTGCCTTGATTTTGGAGTTCTTGGAGCGAATCGGAGTAGAACTTCATAATCTCAGGGTAGAGGTTCACCCTCACCTTATTGTTATGCTTGGTCTCCGTCTCGCCAATAGACTCCTCGGTCTGTCGCTCACCCTGGACAATATAGAACTGGCTGCCGCTCGACTTGCGCTCGGGGTTGACACTGTCGGGCTCACGCGCCGCGGCCAACGCTCCGCGCTTGTGGAAATGGGCGGGGAAGACAATCTCAGCAGGGATGTCATTGCCGATGCTGCTCTCACCGAGTTTCTGAGTCGGTGCGGCGTGACGCGAATCGGGGTCGCCACCTTGAATCATAAAACCGCGGATGACGCGATGAAACAAGAGGGAGTCATAGGCCCCCTCACGAACCAATTTGATGAAATTGTCGCGGTGGAGCGGGGTGTCGTCATAGAGCTTGACCTTCATGGTGCCGTAGGGGGTCTCAATCGCCACGCGGAGGTCTTTGTTCGGGGCGTCCTTGCATGAGGTCATCAAGGCCATCGAGGCGAGAGCGGTCAGCATGAGGTTCACAAGTTTCATACGCATATCTTGATAAATATGGTTATTAGATTACAAATTAAGCAGTTTGAAAGTCTTTTGGCGTCCTGAGGAGGCCAATACTCTGGCAAAATAGAGACCTGTTGATTTGGGGCAAAGGTCAATGGAGACCTCCGTTCGGCCATCGGCCGCCACATACTCAACCATTCGGCCGCCGCGGTCAAAGAGCGCCACCGAACTAATCGGCTCACCAAAGAAAGTCGCGACATCGTCCTGCGCACGCATTGCGACAGAGGCGTCAGTCACGGTTCGGGAAGATGTGCCGGATGTGTAGCTGTAAATGACATCCATAGACATCTTCTCACCATCGACATCGGTCCACTCCCTGTCGGCCTCGACCTTGGCCACATCATCCGAGCTTGACACCATGCTGAGCTTGACCCCATCGGAAGAGCCGCAATTAAGGACCTCCACCCTGATGTAGGCATTGCAGCCTGACTTAATTGTCACAGGCGAGCTCAGGACACAATCCACCACATGATTATCACCTACTGAAGACAAAGAGACCTGAGTCTCACCCTGCGGAGTTGAGGACAAATCGGAGCAGACACTCACCGAGAGGGAGAGTCCGGATGACGAATAGTCTGTGACATCGGAGACATAAAGTCGCACAGCCCAAATGGTCACAGCCTTGCCCGATTGTGTTTCGAGTGAGAAAAGTTGCGCCATAGCGGTGCGATAGCTGCCCAAAAGATCAGACTGGGCGAACTCATCCTCGCAAGGGTTAAAAGTCTGCCCCACATTTATTTCGGAATCGCCTTCAGGCTCAAGCCCGCTTACACCTTCGAGCTGTTCTACATCGAGGCCTTGCGGGTCAAGCACATCACCGAGAGTTGAGTAGTCATTCGACGATGCGTCCCAGGCTTTGGCAACCATCCAGAAATAGTCATTACGCGGCTTTGAGCATGTGGCCTCGCCGCCTGAGAGGGCGCCAATCAGCAGATTTTCCGAGTTGACAAGTCCGCTGCCCGAAGAGCCGCCCTCTGTGGTCCCTGACGTCCAGTCGGAAATGCGCCAAAAGACACCCTTAGTGAAGGCTCCGCCGGCTACATTCTTATCGGTTGTGGAGTAGTTGTTGCAAGGTGAGGCGAAAGTGGAGGTGGAGACCTTTTTGACATCGCCATAGGGATGATGGACGCAAAAGACGTCACCATCAGCCGAGAGTTCGCGGCTCCAGCCCGACCAATAGGGGCGAGAGACGACAGAGGGAGTCGCACTAAGGCGTATCACGGCCATGTCAGTCCCCGCATCACACGCCACCAAAGTTCCGCCCTCAATTTCCTCAGTGCCAGAACTATATATATCGCCATCGCTGCACAGGGCTTGTTCGAAGCCGAAGAGCGCCACACAACTTTTCAGAGTGACGGACTTACTGCCAAGCACATGTGCCGAGGTGAGGACCAACGGATCATGATCTTGGCTCGTGTTGTTGATAAGCGTACCCGTGCCGACATTTACGCCATTGAGCAACAAGCGGCATACGCTTCTTTTTTGCGTGGCGGTATTCTCTGAGCATGACACGTTGACCTCGCAAGACTGCGAATCACCAAAATTCAGGACCTTATTATGGGACTCAGTAGAGGCTGAGGGAAGAGCGCCAATCTTGCGAAAGCCGCCAAAAGCCGCGGTCACATGTATCTGTGGCAAAGAATCCCCCACCCCAACATATTGGAGCACAATGTGATCGGCGAATATCATGGGGGTGAAGCCGTGCGAAAGAGTCACTTGGCGTGCCTGACCGCCCAAGCTGTCCAAGACGGAGAGCGAGCCGCCACTGGGGATGGAGCCATTCAGCTCCAAGCTCATGCTCAGAGCGCCGGGGGAGCGGAAACCCAGGGTCCAGACCACAGAGCCATCGGCGAGGAGAGCCACCTCGGCAGCCGACTCGACACCCTCAGCCACATCATGGCGGACGGCGAAAGCGCAACGGCTCGCCTTGGTGTCAAGCTCCGGCTCAACAGTCTGCGGAAGGTCCACCCAACCAATGGTGACGTCAGACAAAGGCATCACCTGCGCCGAGGCGCAAGGGGCGCAGAGCGCAAGAGCCGCAAAAAAGAGGCTTACAAGTATCGATATATGGAGAAACATTACCAAGATGCAAAGTAATGAAAAATAATGAGGAGAAGAAGAGGGACGATGGCAATAGTGGGCAAAAAAAATCACCCGCCCGGAAAATTCCAGACAGGTGACGTTTGCTTTATCGCAAGAGCTAAGAAGCTCCATGCGCCAAGCCGCAAGATTCGATTACTTACGGAGACCGAGCTTGCTGACGATGGCACGGTAACGCTCGATGTCGCGGTTCTTGAGGTAGTCAAGCATGCGACGGCGGCGGCCGATCATCTTCTTGAGCGCGTAGTTGGTAGCATGGTCCTTCTTGTTGAGCTTCATGTGCTCAGTGAGGTGGTTGATACGGAACGAGAACAATGCTATCTGGCTTTCTGCTGAACCAGTGTCAGTGTTAGACTTTCCGTACTGACCGAAGAGCTCTTGTTTCTTCTCTTTGTCGAGGTACATAGATATATAGTTGAGTTATTAAACGCCGCGAAGATACACATTTATCCCAATGACGCAAAATATTGAGAGAGAAAGTTGTGAGAGATTTGAGAAACAAGAAACCAAACGTTTGCGCTAATCATAAAATATATTAACTTCGTAAACTTTTGCAAAGTTGTAATAAATACCATAAAAATCACCCAAACATTATATATGACAGACACACTAAGAACAGTTGACAGACTGAGGCACGGAGTGGCGACGGCCACCGCGTTGCTCGCGCTATCGATTACAGCCGGCGCGCAGACTTATGACCCCGATTGCGTCGTGGAGCAATGGCCAGACGTGACCACTTCCGACAAAATCATTGACATCAACTTCTCGGATGCCGACATGCCCAACACGTGGAAGAGCAAGAGCGGCATATATACACCGGAGTATTCCGAGGGCGGATATTCAAACGGCCGAATAGAGGTGGCGACATGGGCCGACGGCTCAAAAACCGACGTGACCTATCCGCTCATTTTCCACAACTGCACCTTCGCCAACAAAAACTCATACGGCGGCAAGGCCGGAACGACAGCCGCCTTTGCGCGAATGTATTATGAGGGGCAGAGCGCAAACAAGCAAAACGATTGGACCGTGACGGGCCACACAGTGATGATTGAGGACAATGTGGAGTATGGCAGCAACGGCAAGCCGACATACGGCGAGGCCGGCTACATCCACTTGTGCCGCGACGCAGCCCAGACCGACGCCGACGGCAACCAGGTGTCCATGCACGGATGGGTGGAGATTGACCACGTGCCGTATATCGACCACCTGCAGTGGGCATGGTCATCGTCAGCATGGGGTCGCGGCGTGAAGTGCGACATCAAAGTTGGTGACGGGGAGTGGGAGCCACTCGTCTGGATGGGAAGCAACAAACAGAAACAGGGCTACACGGTGTTCTCCGACCAAGGTTACTTCATGGACAACGAGATCAAGAAGAGCGACGTCTCAATCCGTTGGCGAATATGGGATGGCGACGGGAACGCCGACAACACATTCCAGACCGACGCATCAGGCGCAAACATCTTCTTGAGCGTGGCTGAGGATCCGTATAAGCAGCAGCAGCCTGTCAAGATTCACAAGATCCGCATCTACGGCAACACCATTTCGGCCGATGAGGCGACCTACGCACGCGAGAACCCCGTGAGCGACTTCGGCGAATTCACCTTTGGCAAATATGAGAGCGAAGAGGAGGAGGCCGCGGCCCAAGACACCTACACCGGCACAAAGGCGCTCACCGTGGCAGCTGATGGCTCTGCAAATTACACTACCATCCAATCGGCAGTCGACGCTGTGGCTGCTGGCGAGCGCGGCGTGATATACATCAAGGACGGAGTGTATGACGAACACGTGAACATTGGCAGCGCCTCAGTCAAGAACAAATACATAAGCCTGATTGGCGAGAGCCGCTCAGGTGTAATCCTCACATCGTCAGTGGGACGAGGAGACGGCAGCCACACGTATGACGAGTGCACCGCGCTCAACGTCTACGCCGACAAATTCTATGCCGAGAACCTGACCATCCGCAACACTTGCGCGGACAATGGGCAGGCCGAGGCCCTGTATGTGGGCGGCGACGCATATATCTTCCGAAATTGCGACATCCTGGGACATCAGGACACATTCAAGAGCAACGCTGGCGGACGAGGCTACTTCACCGGTTGCACCATTGAGGGAACCGTCGATTTCATCTACGACTCGGGACTCACGTGGTTCGAGGATTGCGAGATTCGCAGCGTGGGCGCAGGTTACATAGCAGCCCCTGCCGACGCCAGCCTCACACTCACCAAGGCACTCTATGACGGCGTGTCGTCTGACGCCCTCTACTGCGGCATGTTCTTCTCCAACTGCCGACTGACCGCCGCTGACGGAGTGGCCGACGGCTCTTGCTACCTCGGCCGCCCATGGAAAGAGAAGGGCGGCGCGGCATACATCAACTGCGTCATGGGCAAACACATTGCCGCGGCAGGCTGGAAAGAGTGGAACAGCACGGACGTCAGCTTCACCGAGTATGGCAGCAAAGACGCGACGGGCGCAGATATAGACCTCTCTGGCCGCGTCTCATGGAGCAGGACTTTGACAGACGCAGAGGTTGAGAACTACGCCAACACGACATTCCTTTTCGCTGAGATTTCTGGCAAAGAGCTCTTCACGCCCCAGTCACTCATCAGCTCGGCCCACGACATCACGCCCGAGATAATAGGCTCAACCATCAAATGGGAGGCAGCAGAGGGCGACGTGGCATACATAGTCCTGAAAGATGGCGAATTTGACAGCATCACCACCTCAACCCAGATTGACATGACTGATGCAGACGCAACATACACCATCATGTCGGTCAGCCGCCGAGGAGTGACCAAGTCGGCCACGGCTGCAAAGCCCCTCAAGGCGTTTCCCACGGCGGCCGGCTTTGGCAAATTAGCGTCTGGCGGACGCGGCGGCCAGGTGGTCTACGTGTCGTCACTCGCCGACAGTGGAGAGGGTTCTTTGCGCTGGGCCTTTGAGCAATATCCCGACGAGCCTCTCACCATCGTCTTCAGCGTCTCGGGCGAGATAGTGCTGCAGTCGCCCCTCAAAGTCAACAGGGCGGACTGGACCTTGGCAGGCCAGACGGCGCCGGGCGAGGGCATAGTCATAACCCATGACAAAGTGAACTTTGGCGGCAGCCAGAACTTCATTGTCCGCAACATACGCTTCCGCATTGGTCAGAAAAACGCCAATGGCGACATCACGGCCGAGAGCGCTTGCGGTGCGGAGAACTGCCAGAACTTCATCTTCGACCATTGCAACTTCGGATGGTCGGTCGAGGAGAATTTTGACACGCAGGACAGCCATTTCCTGACTGTGCAGTACTCCATTGTCCACGAGGGACTCTATGCCGCAGGCCACTCCAAAGGTTCACGCGGCTACGGCTGCCAGTGGGGCGGCTCGCCTGCCACTTACCACCACAACCTGTTGGCCAACAACCTGAAGCGCAGTTGCCGATTCAACGGATCACGCGGTGAGGACTATGTGTCTTACATCGAGTACTTCAACAACGTGACGTACAATTACGGCGGCGGCGAGAATGGTTGCTACGGCGGCGAGAACACTGCCGACATAGCGAGCTACACCGGCAAAGAGTCGGCCCACGAGTGCAACTTCGTCGGCAACTACTACATCCCCGGCCCGGCGACCAAAGGCACCGCATATTACGTGATGCCCTCTTACGCACGCGACGGAGCTACATCATGGGGTCCATCTAAATGGTTCTTCAGCGGCAACGTGATGTACGGCGACGCGGACAAGACCGCCGACAACTGGAAAGGCGTATGCCTGAACGACGTGAGCGGACACTACACCGAGGCCGAGCTCAAAGCTGACGAGATGATCCGCCCCACGCTCAACTACTACAAATACGCGTCCGACGGCTCAACAAGCTACGACTATGACAAATACGCATACGCCGTGGACGCCTATGAGACAGCCGATGCCGCATATAACACCGTCTTGAACTGCGTAGGCACATGGAACCGCGACCAAGTAGAGCAGCGCATCATTAGCGAGGTCAGCAGCCGCAAGTGCCAATATGGAGACTCCTATGGCGCAGCCACAGGTATCATAGACACAGAGAACGGAGTTGAGGGCTTCTACGCCTACACGACGGACTACACTGCGCCCGTTGACACCGACGGGGACGGAATGCCCGACGAATGGGAGGCCGAGCACGGATGCGACCCCACAGTGGCCGACAACAACCTCTTGGCCGAGAGCGGCTACACCATGCTGGAGGTCTACCTGAACAGCTTGTTCGGAGAGAAAGCCGGACTGACCGCCACGAAGCTGGTGATGGACATGCGCTCCAACCACGTATGGGTCTCAGACAATGGCACAATCCATTGCTCTGAAGAGGCAGACTACACAGTGTCAGTCATTGACATGAGTGGACGCGTCATAGGCCGCACACACGCCAATGGCGCAGACATCACTTTGCCAAGCGTCGGAGCCGGCTTCCATCTCGTCATGATCGAGGCTCCAGGCATCACGACACGCGTGGTGAAAGTCCTGACCAAATAGCGCAAACGCCAAACACACATAAGCACTCCGCCCCGCAAAAGCTTTGATACTTTTGCGGGGCGGAGTTTTTTAGATAGTGGACTAAGAGCAGACTCTTTATGCCAACCCTTAGTTTTGGAAGTCCCTTACTTCTTGGCCTTCTTTTGGACAGAGAAGCCGAACTTGCCGAGTTGCTTGCCAACGGAATAGTACTTGCCGTGGCTGTAGCAGATGGGGTGGGCTTTGTCCAAATCGAAAGATCCGGTGGCGGGGTCTATGTACTTGTCGTCAGCGCGCACGCCCGTCACCTCGGCAATGAACATGTCATGCGAGCCGAGCGCAATGACCTGCTTGACCTTGCACTCGATGGAGACGGGACTCTCAGCTATGCCGGGGGCCTTGACAGAATAAGACTCGACAGGGGTCAGATGCATAGCCTCCCATTTGTTCACGTCTCGCCCACTCTTGACGCCGCACCAGTCAGTTGCTCTCACGAGGTTCTCCGTGGTGAGGTTGATGACGAACTCACCCGTGCGGCTGATAATGGAGTGCGAGTGGCGCTCCTTGCGCACAGAGATGCTAACCATAGGGGGCGTGGAGCAGATGGTGCCTGCCCACGCCACAGTGATGATGTTGTAGTTCTCGGGGGCGTCTCCGCAGCTGACCATGACGACCGGCAGCGGATAGAGCATATTGCCAGGCTTGAATGAGATGTTTGGCATTATAAAGATTATTCTATTAAAATAATAGTGGCGCTCTCTCGTTATGATAGAAAAAACACTTCTAAAAACATTGTCATGTCCGAGCTTATCTATTTAAAACGACAGAATAAAATAACAGAAATCACCACCCGATTGTCTCTTAAAGATCACCAGGAAAAACGATACAAAGATTTAGCGCTTCGTGGAGATCTGTTTGGTAATGGTCGTGAATACACCGTACCTTGTTCCATAAAGTTGGCAGACTTCTTGAATGGACACGACTTCATTCCATCCCCAGAAAAGCTCATGATCGTTGCCGCCGACCCCAAAGAACGGGGGAAATACCCCTTCACCACATCGTACTACTGGATCTGCTTTTCTAATGGAGGATACGGCCGCAGGCATATCAGCAAAGAAGAGGCGATAGAAATCCTGAGAGATGACGACGACGAGGAAGATGACTTTTGACCAGCCTTTCCTCCTACTGAATAACCATATGCTCCTCGGTGGTGACCTTCTCGCAGTAGTAGCACTTGAGGGCGAGAGGTGACTTACTGACCACGAAGAAACGCGTGGTGATGGGCTCGTGGTTGGTGATGCACTTGGGGTTGAAGCAGCGGACGTAGCCCGTCAGCTCGTCGGGGAGAGAGACTTGCTTCTTCTCCACCACCTCGTAGTTCTTGATGATATTGAGCTTGGCCTCGGGGGCCACGAGGGCGATCTTGTTAATCTCGTCGTCCTTGAAGAAGCGATCGGCCACTTTGATGATACTCTTGCGCCCGAGCTTCTTGCTCTCCAGGTTGGTGCCGAAAGTTATAGCGTTGGGAATCTTCTCGAGACCGAGGAGTGAGATGACCTTAAAGAGGTTTTGCGCCGGGATGTGATCGATGACCGTGCCGTCCTTGATGGCGCTAACCTTGAGCTCTTTGCTATTATTTTCCATGATGGTAATGGCTGCGTTAAGAATAAATTACTCCTTTGCCCCGAGGATGGAGGCGATGATTGCCATGCGGGTGTACATTCCGTTCTTGGCCTGCTCGAAATAGTAAGCCTTTGGGTTTTGGTCGACATCGGGGTCGATTTCGCCCACACGTGGCAGTGGGTGGAGGATGCGGAGGTTGTCCTTGGTCACTCCGAGCATATCATTGCGGAGAACATAGGTATTCTTGACGCGCTCATACTCAATGAGGTCGGAGAAACGCTCCTTCTGGACGCGGGTCATGTAGAGGATATCGGCCACTGGGAGGATGTCCGCCATGTCGCGGTGCTCCTCATACTTGATGCCCTTCTCGTCGAGGAAGGCCTTGTACTCCTGCGGCATCTTGAGCTCGTCGGGCGCCACGAAATAGAACGTGGGGTTGAAATAGCTCATGGCCATGATGAGGCTGTGGACCGTGCGTCCGTACTTGAGGTCGCCCACAAGCGCGATCTTGAGGTCGGTGAGGCGGCCTTGCGTCTTGCGGATGGAGTACATGTCCAAAAGTGTCTGCGTGGGGTGCTGATTGGCGCCATCGCCGGCGTTGACCACAGGCACGGGGCTCTGCTCGGAGGCATAGCGGGCCGCGCCCTCGAGATAGTGGCGCATGACAATGAGGTCGGCGTAGTTGGAGACCATCTTTATGGTGTCCTTGAGCGTCTCGCCCTTGGTGGTCGAAGTGGCCCCGGGGTCGGAGAAGCCTATGACGCGGGCGCCGAGGCGGTTCATGGCAGTCTCGAAGCTGAGGCGCGTGCGGGTGGACGGCTCAAAAAAGAGGCTGGCGATAATCTTGCCTTGCAAGAGTGGTTGGGCGGGATTGGCCTCGAAGTCGGCCGCGAGGTCGAGGATCCGAAGCATGTCATCCTTGCTGATGTCGTTGATTGAGACGAGGCTCTTGTTCTTTATCATTGCTTGAGGGATTTTTTCGTGAGGTGCATCACTTCGGAAGACCAAAGTTAGGCAAAAAAAACAGGATACGCGATTAGGCGCAGTAAAAATAAAGAGTGCCGGAATGTCGGCACGGGCCAATAGGGCAAGGGCGGTTTCTTGACACATATTTGCGCACGGGCATGGGGAGCTTACGCTAAAAAACATTACCTTAGCGGAAACAGCATAGCAAAAGACAAAAGAACCCGCACTCCATATGGACAACACATATTCCGACGGCACACTATCCCCCACCGGCTGCATAGACACAGTGACCGACATCGTGGGCCGAGGCCTGCCCTTTGAAGAGACCATCCAAACAATAGCCAACCTTCTGCCCTTGGCCACGCTGCACCCCACCAAGGCCTCGGCGCGCATAAGCCATGCCGGCGACAACTACGACAGCCCCGGCCACACGGCTTCGCCCACAACCATAGAGGCCGACTTCGTGACCATAGACGACCGCAAGGGGCGCGTCACACTGGCCTATCACGCGTCGCCGGACTCGTTCACCCCCGCCGAGACGCGCATGATAGCCGTGGTGGGCAAACTGGTGTGCGGTTTTATCAACGCCGCCATAGGGCGCGACCTCTACGCCCTTCGCCCCCGCGAGAAAGGCACTGCCATATCAGAGGACTTCCGCAAAGCGCTCACTACGGACAAGAAGCCGCTTCAGCTCTTCTTCAACAAGCAGGTGCTTGACAGGTACATCTACTTGGACATGATGAAGTATAAGATTCACAACATACTCTTCGTGGCCACGCTCTATGACGCCTTCACGCTTGAGAACGACGACAGCTTCTTCGAGCAGTTCATGGGCGAGATATACCAGTACTCACTCTTCTCGCTGCCGCGAATAACGGGCGTGGCGTCGCCCGAGGAGGCCATTGAGCTGATGAAGACCACGCGGTTTGACATGGCTCTGCTGATGGTCGGACTGGACATGGACGCCACATTCCGCCTGAGCGCCGACATAAAGGCCAGGCAGCCGGACATCCCGGTCTACCTGCTCTCCAACCAGAAGAGCGGCATCAAAGAGGTGGAGCTGAGGGCGCAGCGCACGCCGTCAATTGACAAAGTGTTCGTATGGGGCGGCAACTCGGACATCATATTCTCTATAGTCAAGAGCACGGAGGACGAGGTGAACGTCATTGAGGACACAAAGATTGGCCTGGTGCGCGTAATCCTCCTGGTCGAGGACTCGCCACAATATTACTCCAAATATCTCCGCATCCTCTTCTCCATAGTCTTCAACCAGGTGCGGAAACTGCTGCAGGACGTTGACCACAACGAGATTACACGAGTCTCCAAGATGCGCCAGAGGCCCAAGATTCTTCATGTGCGCAACTATGAGGACGCGATGTACATCATCGAGAAATATCATGACTACCTGCTCTGCGTCATATCGGACGTCGAGTTCGACCGAGCCGGCAAACTTGACGACCGAGCCGGCTACAAGTTGCTCAAATATCTCCGCGGTGAAATGCCCGAGCTGCCCACCATCTTGCAGAGCGCGGTGCCGACCAACAGGGCTTTGGCCAAAGAGCTCGGCGTGGCGTTTCTTGACAAGGAGAGCGAACGGCTGCAGAGCGACCTCATCAAGTTCCTGACCAGCCGATTAGGTTTTGGCGACTTCATCTTCCGCAACAAAGAGGGGCGGCCTGTGGCTCAGGCCAAGGGCATCAAGGAGTTCGAGACCATCTTCCGCAACATGCCTCAGGACAAGATGAAACAGTATTGTCGCGACTTCCGCATATCATCATGGGTGATGAGCCGCGGCGAGATTCCTTTGGCGCGCAAGCTCAACACCATAGACTTCAACAACTATCAGGACCTGGAGCTCTTCCGCTCCGACATTCTCAACGCCATAGACGACTACCGTGCGCAGCGCCGTTTGGGCAAACTGCTGGACTATGACGACGTGGAGACGCCCGACGAGAAGAACGTCATCATCATGGCCCCGGGCAAGTTGGGCGGCAAGGGACGAGGCTTGGCATTCATCAACACCCTCATCCAGAACATTGACACGAGCGAGTTCCGCGACCATATCAACCTCCGCATACCCATTACAGCCATTGTGGGCACTGACGAGTTTGACGCCTTCATGAAACGCGGCAACATACGCCAATATCTCATTGGCGACCCGGACTACACCGAGCTGCGCGAGAGGTTCAATGAGACGCCCCTCTCAGACAAGCTCATGGCTCGCATCCGCCGTTTCGTCACCCAGATCCGCCGCCCCCTCGCAGTGCGCTCCAGCTCACTATCCGAGGACTCGCTCAACCAGCCATTCGCCGGAGTCTTTGACACCTATTTAGTGCCGAACAACGCCGAGACCATCGAGGAGAACACGCAAAACGTGGCGCAGGCCATCAAAATGGTCTACTCGTCCATCTACTCGCCCTCCAGCCGCGCCTATTTCGCCAGCGCCAAGGTGAACATAGACAAAGAGAAGATGGCAGTGGTCATCCAGGTCCTTGTGGGCAATGAGTATGACGGATATTACTATCCCCACGTCTCAGGCACCGCGCAGAGCTACAACTACTACCCCGTGGCGCACATGCTGCCCGAGGAGGGTTTTGCCGTGGCGGGTTTCGGACTGGGCTATTACGTGGTGGGCGGCAGCAAGGCTTACCGATTCTCACCGGCATGGCCGGCCGTGGAGACGACCAGTGTGGCGGACATGGTCAAGAACACGCAGGTGGACTTCCTGGCCGTGGACCTCAAGCCCCGCCAGTTGGACTATGTGCATGACGGAGAGCAGGCGCCACTCGCCACTCTTGACATTCTTGACGCTGAGAGGCACGGCACCCTCAAACACTGCGCATCGGTCTACAATCCGCAAAACGACACCATTGAGCCGGGACTCCGTTCCTACGGCCCACGCGTGGTCAACTTCGCCGACATCCTTAAATATGACTACGTGCCACTGCCAAGGCTCATCTCAACCATCCTCGCCACCGCCAAAGATTCCTTTGGCACCCCCGTGGAGATTGAGTGGGCTGTTGACCTTGAGGAGGACGAGCGCGGACTGCCCTCGTTCTACCTGCTCCAGATGAAACCCATCATAACCGACCTGCGCGGCGACAACGTGGAGGTGGAGGAGCCGACCCGCGACGAGGCCATTCTCTACACCACTCAGAGCTTAGGCAACGGGCGCGTGGATGGCATAACGGACATCATATACCTGGAGCCGTCGCTCTTTGACAAGATGCGCACAGAGCAGATGGCCAAGGAGATTGGCTACCTGAACAGCCTGATGATGCAGGAGGAGCGCCGCTACATCCTCATCGGGCCGGGACGATGGGGCACGCGAGACAAGTTCATTGGCATCCCCGTGCAGTGGAGCGAGATTTCCAACGCCAAACTGATTGTAGAGATGAGCCTGCCGGGCTTCCCTCTCGACTCATCGCTCGGCTCGCACTTCTTCCATAACGTCACGAGCATGAACATAGGCTACCTGTCGGTCAAGGACGACAGCGCGACCGACTTCATCAACTGGGACATAATCCACTCACTGCCTGTGGTCCGCGAGACGGAGTTCTTCCGCCAAGTGAGGGCGCCGCAGTCCCTCGACATCAAGATGAACGGCAAGAAACGCAAGGCTTGCATCAAGGAGCAGACGCAAGAGGAAGAGTAGAGGAAAACAGACAAAGCTGAAAAGCGAATAAAAAAAGGCTCCGGCCGCACGCCACTGACATTTGTCATGGCATGCGGCCGGAACCGATTTGTTATAGAAAAGTGGTAACTTGATGTCAGGCTCTACTCCTTGACCTTCTTACCCCACCATGTGGTCTTGCCGTCCTGGCCAATGCCGGCGTAGACAAGGGTTACACGACGTGGGTTAGCCTCCCAATCGACCTCGCGCTCAACGCATACGGCGGCTTTGCCGATGATGAGCAGCTTGTTGGTGGCGTCATAAGACCAAGAGCCGCCGAGGGTTGCTGCGCCAGAAGCGTCAGTCACAGAGCCGTCGGCATTGAGGTTGATATAAGAGCTCTCATCCTGGACCTGATAATGGTACTCAAGGTTGATATGCTCCCATTTGCCGACAAGGCTGTCCTTAGTCAGAGTGCCATAATCGGGCACGGCTGCATAACGCTCAGGCAGAGCTACAGGCCACTTGTTGTCGAGGTCAGAAGCACTGGCGGGTGCCCATACCAAACGGCGGACATGACCCATCATGATGGCGTTGGCGTTAGCGTTGCCACCTGCGTTTGCCGGGAGGCGGCCCTGGCTCATATAGAACCACTCTGTGGCGTTCTCGTCACCCTTCTTGGGGAAGATGGCGCAGTGGCTTATGCCGACCCAACCGGTGTGATTCTTGAACTTATAGGGATGAGTGACAATGGGATAAGCGTCGCCACGGCCATTGGTGTGGTTGCGGCCGGTGATGTCATAATAGGGGCCGGTGATGCTCTCAGAGCGTACTACACGGGTGTTGTAGGCGACAGATAGCTCATCATAGGCCATGAAGAGGTAGTAGTAGCCGTCATGATAGATGATTTCGGGGCCCTCGCTGGCTTGCCAACGCTCGTTGAGCTTGCGGGTGCTGATGTTCACACCGAAATGACCCTGATGATCCTCGCCGCTTGCAGTCCAAGGATTGCCGGTGGTATCCTTGATTGGCATGCCGGTAGTTGGATTGACCTGGAGAGCGGCGAAACCGCTGTGCCAAGAGCCATGGATGAGCCAATGCTCGCCCTCGGGGGTCACAATGTAGGTGGGGTCGATGCCATTGTAATAGTAGAAGCCGCCCCACTGAGACTGAGCGAGGTTGGCAGTCGTCAAATCCTTATCAGAAGAAGAGCAGGTGACAAACCCTTTGTCCTCCCATGTGCCATTGTAGGGATCGGTTGATTCGCACATGCCAATGAGGGCGGGGATGCCCTGATTGCCGCCAAGGGTGGGCTTGTTGACAGGCATGCTGTAGTACATGCGGAGCTTAGTCTTTCCGTCGACAGTAATCTTGCGAACCACAGGAGCCCAATAGCTGAGGTTGATCTGGGAAGATGTGACCTTATCTTGCCCTGCTGCAGTAAGAATCTCATTAATCTTGGTGGTCACCCAATCTGGCGGAGTGGAGAAAATGCCAGGCACAATCTCCCAATTAACCAGATCCTTAGAGCGTTTGCCAAGGAAGTGGCCGTGACCATCATGGGCGTTGCCATAGGAGGCGTCAGTGCCCCACTCATAGTAATAGCCGTCCGTCCAATAAACCACAGAGGGGTCATGCACATTGGCCAAATTCCACTGTTTGCGGTAGTCCCAGCTGGAGATGGAGCTGTAGTCGTCAGCGTAGGTGGGAATGGTGAAAGAAGAGGCGTCTGAGCCGCCGTCCGAGCCACCTTTTGAGGGGTTCTCAGAGTCATCGCTGCAGGCTGAGAAGCCGAGCGTCAAGGCAGCCGCCATGAGCGGGTATGCGTAGTTTCGCACTTTTATTATTTTATGCATTGTTGCTTAATTTTGCGTTAACGATGGCAAATTTACATTTCACGCACTTAACCGAGGTGGACAAAAATAGCGTTAACGTGGACAAGAGGTGAATACGGGGCTTCTTTAGTATAGAAACGTGAAGAGATACCCACAAAAGAAAGCCCTCGCCCGACGGCCAAAAGCCGTGAGCGAGGGCTGCACTATTTAGATAACAGAAAATACTTTTACTCGAAGACTAAGTAAGACTCTTCGCAAGTGAAAGCTACGTAGAAGTCATCCGCATCAACCTGCGTAGTACCATCGGGCGTGATGCCGAGATACTTCTGGTAATGAGCTTCCCCATAACCGTCAACTACGTCGTAAACAACATCGTAAGATGTGCCCCTATTGGTGATAGAAATCTCGTAAGAAGAGCCATTGATGCTGGACATGAGCGTATCCCAGTTCCAATCACTCTCAAGAGTTGCAGCAGAGTAACCGGTACCCCATCCGTAGTTATCCTGACGAAGAACTGCATACTCTGCTTTATCAGCTGTGCGAAGAATTACCACGGGGCTGTGGAAAACCGCTGCATTGTCAGAGTAGCACTTAAACTTGAATGTTGCACATTCACCTGCCTTAACTTGCGTATCGGGAGTGAAGACAGACCACCATTTTGTCGATAGGTCAGTTCCCACCTGCGTTCCTGCAAAGCTTATAGAAGCGGTAGTGATAAGCGACATGTCTACAGACACCTCACCTTTCAAACCTTGATATTCAACAGTAAACTTACCTTCAGTATCGCTGACCTTTTCAACAGCTGAAATAGCAACGTCAGAAATATTAAGTTCAGTCTTACCGCCATCGCTGCCGATACCATAGACAGTCAAACCGCTGGAGGCAACGTTAATAACCTCATCATCTGACTTATAATAGAGCACATATCCATCGGCAACCTCAGCCACGACGCTAACAAAGTCAGTAATCTGAATTGAGTAAGAACCGAAGATAGGTGCGCAGTAGTTGCCGCGGCTGGTCTTATTGTAGAGGACATTGACAGTCTTTGTGCCGACAGTGGTCAAATCGGGGGCGATGAAAGAGAGGTCAGCCTCGGTGACATCGGTTGAAGTGCCATCCTCGAAGGTGATCTTAGCAGTGACGCCAGCATGGTAGACTGTGTCGCCAAGAGTGAGTAACTCCGGGGTGTTGCTGAGAACCATGGAGGCAGGGTTGCTCTCTGAGATGACAATGGTAGCAGGGAGGAGGACTGCTGAGAAATTCTCAAAGTGGCAACCATCGACGGTCAAATAGGCGTAGATATCGTCGGCTGCAGATGCGGTCTGGTGATACTCCTCGATGAGGACGGTGCCGTCGGTGGCAGTCATGGTGGCGGTCACATAGATGTAGCCGGCAGAGACGTGCTGAATCTCAAGAACAACGTGCGAGCCGTTGATCTTCTCAAGGAAGAAAGCCCACTGATCTGCAGCGCCAGCCGCAGCAGCGACTTCTGCGTAGTTGGTGGTAATGTTGGCAGCCTCGTAGGTGTAACCCTCTTCGGTGTCCATCTTACCATTCCAACCGTACGCATCGGAGCGGAGAGCGAAATACTCCTTATAACCCTCAACATCAGTTGAGTTGCCCTTCTTATTGGCAGTCACGAGAACCCAGTTGTTCCAGTTGTTGGCACCTGAGCTGTAGTTGTCGAACTCCATGATGAGTCGCTTGCCTGAAGGGATGGCGATGAAGTCAGAGAAATCAGACCACCAACCGCTTGAATTGTCAGTCTCACCGATAGTGGTCTTAGAGACCTCGATGACGGTGGTGTCACTGTTAGAGGTGTTTTTTGAGTTGGCGATGGAGTCAACTCGGCTGTCGAGCCAGCTGGGCGCATTGATGTCGAAAGTGTCATCCTCATCGCATGCGACGAAGGCACCCGCGGCCAAGCCGCCAACCATAAAGGCGAGCAGACTTTTCTGTATATTGTTCATATCAATATTCTTGTGAATGAGTAATTTGAAAAAGCCGCCCCGCGGTCAGGGAACTCCCGTCATCACGGGGCGGCGTTAGCAAGTCAAATCTATTATTCTACAACAGGGTGAACCGTCCAGGGGAAGAAGCCGTCTGGCTTCTTGCTGTTGTAGGCGCAGTTGCCTGTGAGGTGCGGGTTGGCGTCGAGAGTGCTCTGAGCGATTGGGAAGTACTCGTGAGCCTCAAGGTAGGTGTCGAGCGTAGAGCGGACAGTGGTGCCGTCGATGTCGTCGACCTTGTAGACAGCCTTGGCGTCAGCGACCTTGAGCGAAGTCTTGAAGATCATGTGCTGGCGGAGCTGAGCCTTGCGGTCAGAGCTCTCATAGAAGCCCCAACGGTTGAGGTCGATGCCGCGGCCATTCTCGCAACCGAACTCCTTCGGGCGCTCAACATTGGCGATCTGCTCAAAGAGGGCGTCGGCGGTGGGGAAGTTGGCAAGCTGGAGGTCGGCAAGGCCGGCGCGCTTGCGCACCTCGTTGATGTAATCGAGGGCGGTCTGCGTAGGACCATTGATCTCATTCTCGCACTCAGCGGCGCGGAGGAGGACATCAGAGTAGCGCATGAGGCGGAGGTTGATGCCGTTGTGAAGACCGGTCACGATAGAGGTGAAGCCATCGGGCCAGACGCGGGCGTAGGTCCACTTGGCGATGCCGAGACCGCCGCCAGTGCCGTTAGAGAGGCAGAGGGAGTCGTTGGCAGAAGTCAGAGTGGTGTTGTAGATGACATTCTGGCGAGGGTCGCCGTCGGGGTAAGCGGCGGTTGACTGGCCGTAGTAGTTGTCATACTCAGGCTCGTAGGAGCAGATGGTCCAATAGAGGCGGGGATCGAGACGGCCGTCGGTGCACTTCTCAGCCTTGTAGAGGTTATAGAGCCAAGGAGAGGCTGCGAGGTCACCCCAAGAGCCGAACGCGTTGGGCGCGTAGTTGGACTCGACCGCATGACCCTGGGTAGCGTCCTTAGAGATGTTGACAGGAGTCCACTCCTCATCGACACCGCCAGTGCCATAATTCATATACTGAACCTCGAAGAGGCTCTCAGTGTTGTTCTCACCAGCCTCGGTGAAGTTGGCGCCGTAGTCGGCCATGAGAGAGTAGTTGCCATAGACGCCGGCGATGATATCCTTGAGGACAGTGTAGGCCTCAGAATACTTGTGGCGGAGCATAAGAGCGCGAGAGTAGTAACCTGCAGCTGAGCCGCAAGTAGCGCGACCTTTGACGAAATCGCCGCCTACAGTCTTGCTGGGCAGGATCTCCATTGCGCCCTTGAAGTCGGCCTCAACCTGATCAAGAACCTCGTCATAGGTGCTGAGGGAAGCGTAGAGGCTGTTGAGGTCAGAGTAAGAAGAGTAGTCGGTTATGAGGCAGCACTCATGGTGATAGGTTGCCAAGGTGTAGTAAGCGAGGCCACGGAGGAATAGTGCCTGACCCTTGATCTTGTTGTAGGCGTCGGTGGAGAGAGCCACCTTCTCGACCTGCTGGAGGACATAGTTGGTGCGGTTGACCACATGGTAGCAGTCGCGCCAGATCCACTGGTTGCCGATCTCATCGACAGGGGTCTCATTGAGAGCGTCATAGGGCCAGTACCAGATGAGGCCAGGGTTGTAGACCTCGTCACCGCGGACAGCGTCCATGGTGTAGCCGACACGGGCGAAAGTGCCCTCAAGTCGGATTCGGTTGTAGCAGGCTATGACAGCCTCCTGGAGTGAAGACTCATCCTTGCCGAAATCCTCGGTGGTCTGAGTATTGGGGTTTGTCACGTCAAGCTCATCGGAGCAGGCGGAGAAGCACGCCGCCGCTGCCAAAGCTGCTATGGCAAAATATTTTGTTTTCATAATTCTTATTCGATAATTAAGTTAGACTCCTTTTCTTCTTTATCAGCCTAAAGATGTCCAGGCTATTAGAATGTGAAGTGGAGACCCGCCATGAAGGTGCGTGGCGTCGGGAAAGAGCAGTAGTTGTAGCCAGGGGTGAAGGTGCCGCCTGCGAAGTCTACATTGTAGCCGTTGTACTTCGTGAAGGTGTGAAGGTTCTGGGCAGAGACGTAGAAGCGTACGCTTGAGAAGATGCCGTTGAACCAGTCATCATTGAAGTTATAGCCGAGCTCGATGTTAGCGATCTTCCAGTAGTTAGCGTTCTGGATGAAGCGGTCGCTGAAGTAGTCGTTGTAGGTTGAGCCGTCAGCAGCGAACTGAACTCGGGGCTGGCTTGCGTTGGGGTTCTCGGCGGTCCAGCTGTCGAGCATGTCTACGCTCTTGTTGGTGAGGCCAGTGGTGCCGTGGAGAGCGATGTCGAGGTAGTCAACAGCCTTGAAGCCGAGGGCGCCATAGGTTGAGACAGAGAGGTCGATACCCTTCCACTCGACACGAGCGTTGAGGCCGAAGTTGACCTTAGGCATGCCGCTGCCGAGGAAGTCGCGGTCAGAGTCGTTGATAACGCCATCGCCGTTGACATCGACATAGTAAACGTCGCCGAGCTTAGCATTGGCGGGGGCTGCATAACCGGCCGCGGTGCTCTCTCCCTTGACCTGGGCGTTGGTGAGCTCAGTGAGGGTGGCGTTGTCGCGGATGATGCCGCCGTAGCGGAGACCGTAGAAGCGGCCGACCTCATCACCTACCTCAGTGCGGCAGTAGCCGTCGGTGCGGCCCTCGTTGGTGACGCCGAGGCTGGTGACCTTATTCTTGTTGACGGTAGCGTTGGCAGAGACCTCCCACTGGATGGGGTGGTCGTTGTTGCGATAGGTGGCAGCGAACTCAAGGCCGCTGTTCTCCATGGTAGCAGCGTTCATGGTGACGGTGCTGTTTGTAGCACCTGCGCTGGCGGGGACAGATACACTGTAGAGGAGGTCCTCAGACTTGCTCTTGAAGTAGTCGAAGTTGAACTCGATCTTGTTAGAGAGGAAGTTGATATCGACACCTACGTCAAAGGTCTTCTTCTTCTCCCACTTGATGGCGGTGTTGACATAGTTGGAGATGGCCGAGCCGGTTACCTTCTCGCCACCGAATGAGTAAGAGTAGTCGCCACGGGCCATGGTGTCCATGTACTGGTACTCGCCGATGTTCTCGTTACCGAGGACGCCGTAGCTGGCGCGGACCTTGAAGAGGTTGATGATGTTCTGGTCGATGGGGAAGAAATCCTCACGGTCGAAGCGCCAACCTGCAGATACAGAGGGGAAGGTCTCCCAACGGTCGTCAGATGAGAGGCGGCTTGAGCCGTCACGACGTGCGGTGAAAGAGACGAGGTACTTCTCATCGAAGTCATAGTTCAAGCGGCCGATGAAAGAGCAGAGGACGTGCTCGCTCTCGTAGCTGCTAGTCTTGAAAGTAGAGGCGTTGGAGAGCTGGAGGTAGTAAGGCTCTGAGAGGGTGTTGCCAGTGCCGGTGAGGGTGTGGTAACGCTCACGCTCGAAAGTCTGACCGATGACGAGGTTGACATGGTTAGAGCCGAAGATGCCGTCGTAGGTAAGAGTGTTCTCAACGAGGCCGTCGGTGTACTGGCGGTAAGCCTCATAGAGGTACTCGTTGGTCTTGGCGAGGTAGTTACGGTTGCTTGAGTAGAAAGCGGGGACGAAAACCTTATCCTTGGCGTAGGTCTTGCTATAAGAGAGGTTGATCTTATAGTTGAGCTTGTGGTTGTCGTTCTTCTGCTTGATCATGTCGAGGAGGTCGACATCAGCCGAGCCGGTGACAACGAAGCGGTCAACTTTGGTGTTACGGGTGATGAGGTTGTTGGTCATGAGGACGTTGGTCATGGCAAGGTCACCGTGGATGCCGATGTAATACGTGCCATAGCCGTAGTTGTCATAGTTGTAGTCAACAGCGCCAGGGTAGACGTCATCGAGGCACCATGTGCTCTCGTCGTATGCCTTGATTGAAGGCGGGAGGAGGAGAGCCGAGCCGAGGACGGGGTACTGACCGCCGTAGAGGCCCTGGACATACTCGCTGGCGTTAGAGAGAGCCATGTTGTCCTGAGCGCTGTGGCTGTAGAGGACGCTGGTCTGGAACTTGATGAACTTGACATCCATGTTGTTGTTGACACGGGCGGTGAAGCGGTCGTAGTTAGGACCTGCGCCTTCCATGGTGCCGTTCTGCTTGAAGTAGTCGAGCGAGACATTATATGTGTTGTTCTCGCCGCCGCCAGCCATTGAAACGTTGTGGTTCATACGGAGACCTGTCTTGAAGACCTCGTCGAACCAGTCGGTGTCAACCTTGCCGACCAGGTAGTTCTCACTGCCCTCTACATAACCAGAGGGGATGGACTCCTGAAGGCCGTTGTTGGTGTAGGCGCGGACGACATGCTCTGCGTACTGAGCGGTGTTCATGACGTCATAGACACCATCCTGAATTTTATCCATACCGACATAGCCGGTGTACTGGATCTTCATGGGCTGGTTCTTAGAGCCGCGCTTGGTAGTGATGATGACGACGCCGTTAGCAGCGCGAGAACCGTAGATGGCAGCGGCAGAAGCATCCTTGAGGACCTGGATGGTCTCGATGTCGTTAGGCGAGAAGTCGCGGATAGATGTACCCATGGGCACACCGTCAATGACATAGAGAGGAGCGGTGCTGCCGAAAGAGCCTAGACCGCGAATCTTGACTGAAGGATCAGCACCAGGCTGACCGTCAGTGGTAATCTGGACACCTGCGGCCTTGCCCTGAAGCATGGTTGAGATGTTCGAGTTAGAGACCTTCTTAAGGGCCTCAGCGTCTACGATTGCGACAGAGCCGGTGAGGTCGGCCTTCTTCTGGACGCCGTAGCCGACGACGACAAGCTCGCTGAGCTCGGTGGCGTCATCAGTAAGGGTGAAGTTGATGTTGGTGCGACCTGCGACCTTCTCTTTCGCAGTGTTATAACCGAGGAACGAAACAGTCAACTCAGCGTTGCCTGATACTTGAAGAGAGTAGTTACCGTCCAAATCAGTGACGGTACCAATGGTTGTGCCAGACTGGAGGACAGCGGCACCGACAATGGGCTGACCGTTATTGTCCACGACGCGACCTTTCACGGTCACAGCGCCTTGCGTCTGAGCAGTGGCCTCCACCGAAGTCAGCGTGATGGCTGCCGGCGAGAGTGCCAATAGACTCATAAGAGCAATTGTCTCTATTCTCATAAGTTGTTTAGTTTGTGTTTTAGTTCAGAGTCACCCGCTTTATTAAGGTCTCAAACCTCCAGGCCGCCCCACCCCACTCGTGCACTTCTTCGGGGTCATGTGCCGGCAGGAATAGCCGCCCTGCCTTAGCCTATCGTTCTCGACACTTAGCGAGTTATTAAAAAGAGACCGCAAACGTTTACGTGATTAACCGAAACCACTCACCTTTTCGATTTCTTTTCATGGCAAAATTATACACTCTTTAAATATTCAAAGGGATAAAAAAATCGTTTCATGGTGGACTATTCTCTTTTAACTATTCGGGAGACGATATTAAACTTTACTGATTTTCAACGTATTAATATTGTAGTGCAAAATAATCCACCACTGTTCGCTCTATTCTCTCTCAATACTAATTGTTAATGACTTAAATTGATTACTACATAAGCAAGGTGTTAAAAGCAAAAACAGACATTCACAATGAACAGCGGTTCCTTGAATGCGCCAAGAGGTCATTTCTCGCAAAAATGATACGGGATTGAGACCTTGTTCAAATGGCAATAAAAAGCAGCACTCAAGCATATCTGACAGAAAAAAACTATATTTGCGAAGACGAACCGTTAACAGTCAATACCCTACCCTATGTCTAAATTCATCAACCCGTTCACAGACGTCGGATTCAAAATCATATTCGGCAAAGAGGTGAACAAAGAGCTATTGATTGACTTCCTCAACCAACTACTCAAGGGGAAGTATGAGATAGAGGACGTGACCTTTCTCGACAAGGAGAACAAAGGGGCGAGCGTATTTGACAGGACGTGCATCTTCGACATCCACTGCCTCACATCGAGGGGCGAACACATAATTGTCGAAATGCAGAACGGTTCACAGTTCTTCTTCCGCAACCGTGCCATATACTACATGAGCCGAGTGGTGGCATCGCAAGGAGAGCCCGGGACGAAGTGGAGTTATGGCGAGCTGAAGGCGGTAATCGGCGTGTTCCTGCTCGACTTCATCATGAAAGATGAGAGTGAGTCCATCATCAGCAATGCGCAATGTAACGCTAAGCTGCCAATAGAGCCCAAATTCCGCACCGACGTCGTCCTCGCGGACATTGACGACGGCCGCCAATTCTCAGACAAGATGCTGATGGTGTTCCTCCAACTGCCCGCCTTCAACATCAAACACCCAGACGAGTGTACTAACGACTTCGAGCGTTGGATCTATATCCTTAAGAACATGGAGACATTAGACAGAATGCCGTTCAGGGCACAAAAATCAGTCTTTGACCGCCTTGCCAAGGTTTGCGAGGTGGCCAAGATGAACATGGAGGAGAAGCGAAACTACGACGCCAGCCTAATAGCCTACCTCGACGCCAAGAACCAGTTGTACTATTTCCAGAATGGGGAGCGTTTAGCACAAGAGAGAGGCTGGGCAGAGGGAATGGCCGCAGGAATGGCGGCTGGCAAAGCCCAAGGCATTGAGCAGGGAAGAAACGAAGGCATCGAGCAAGGAAGAAACGAAAACACCATCGAGATAATAAAAAACTTGGCCGCCATGGGGATGGACGACGAATCAATCGCCAAAGCGACAAACAAGACGGTTGAGCAAGTGAAAGCGATAAAAGAGTCCTTGTAACAGAAAGCCCCCCCCAAAAAAAAAGTCAGCCTGCGTCAGCAGCCGCCCAGCATTCTGAATGCGCATCTATATCCTTAAGAACATGGAGACATTAGACAGAATGCCGTTCAGGGCACAAAAATCAGTCTTTGACCGCCTTGCCAAGGTTTGCGAGGTGGCCAAGATGAACATGGAGGAGAAGCGAAACTACAAGTCCCTATAACAGAAAAAACTACTCCGCCACCATCACATAGTCCCAAAAGAATTCAGAGACCTCAATCCCCTCCACACAACGCTCAACGTCAGCCCGCGTCAATCGCCGCCCTGCACCCTGAAGACGCAATTGACCTATTCGGGCCACAAGCAAAGGAGGAAAATAGGGATGTCGCCCCATCCGCGTATCATTGGCTGAATTAACGTTCACTTTAGCCACCTTTGTGGCATCCGCTGTCAAATAGTCCTTCAGTCCCTCATAACGTTCGGCCGTCAGTGGCCAAAGCCCCACTAATTGCCGAGGAGAGACAAAACCACCCAACCTCGTCCGGAAATCAATTATGGCATCGGCAGTCTTCTCTCCAATGCCAGGCAGCGACATAAGCTCCTCACGCGTGGCGGCATTGAGCTCCACTATATTATATTCCTTGCGCTCGTATTCCTCAAACGCAGGCATGGCACGCCTTGGGGAAGCCTTTGAGCGGAGGATGGCTGCCAATTCATTTGCCGGCAGAGAGGCTAAAGAATCCAATGCCATGGAGCCTCGGAGGACATACCCTTCCTGATAGGCCGCCAACGTGTCCCAGGCATCTTGTGCCATTCCGGCCTCAGCGAGGGTGACAGAGTCGGCTGCAAAAAGAGGGATGCGCGGTTGACGCATTTGCACATTCCCACGTTTATATCCGTATCGATCTGATTTGCCATCATATTCTCCCCCACCCCATCTCACATACAACTTAGGCAATGGCTCAAACCCCTCACTGTCCGAAAAGTCGAGACGCGGACTGAGCCTGCTGATGAGCGACGTGTCGGCAAACGGCAACGTCAGAAGATCCTCCGCACGCTCATAGGCGTAGCCACGGCTGCGCAAATAGACCATCTGCGAAATCTGATAATACGAAAAGCCAGCCCGACGCAATGTGCGCGGACTGGCTGTGTTTATGTATATGACCTCTTCCTCTTGACCCGACTCGTCATTAACAATATCATCATCAAGAAGGCTCGTCACATCAATGGAGCAATCAGTGGCACGGCAACCGCGCAAAAAGGCAAGCACGGCGAGCAGCAGGACGGCAAGAGCCGGCAGACCGAACCACAACTTACGCATGACAAGCGGCGCTTACTCACCGGCGAACCAGGCGTAGAGTCCGTTGGCAAAGATGACAAGAATGGCCAATGGGAGGACATAGCGCACCATGAAGAACATGGTACGGAAGAAACCGCACTTCTGCCCGTTGGCCTCCAGCTCCTCCTTGAATTTGGCGGGCGGAAGCACCCAACCGACAAATATGACAATGGCCAAAGCGCCGAGCGGCATCATGACATTGGCAGTGACCTTATCAAAAATATCAAACACAGTGCTTGACAAAGAACACGCGATTCCGCAGAGCAAAACGAGGGTGCTGGCCAAAAGCGTAGATTTCTTGCGCCCCATGCCAAAGGAGGTCTTGAAAAAAGCCACAACGACCTCAAGCAACGAGATGGAGGAGGTCAGAGCCGCCACCATGAGGAGCAGGAAGAAGAAAGCGGAGAAGAGTTGGCCGAAAGCCATCTGGTTGAAAATGTTCGGCAGAGTGACGAACACGAGGCCAGGCCCCTGCCCCGGATTGATGCCAAAAGCGAAGACGCAAGGGAAAATAACAGCTCCCGAGAGGAATGCCACCATGAAATCGAGCACCGCCACCTGCGCGGCCATCCGCTGAAGGTTCTGTGTCTTTTGAATATAGGCGCCATAGGTGGTCATGATGCCCATGCCAATGCTGAGCGAGAAAAAGGATTGTCCGAGAGCATCGAAAATGGCCTTGCTCGTAACCTTGCTCATGTCCGGGCGCAAATAGAATCGCAGACCCTCGCCAGCCCCGTCGAGCAGCAGAGAACGCACAAGCATAATGATGATGAGCAGGAAAAGCAGAGGCATGAGCACCTTGCTATATTTCTCAATTCCGCTGGAGACACCCTTGGCCACGACAAAAGCCACGAGGCCTATGACAACGCACATCCAGATTATCCCCCTCACAGGATCGGAGCTCAAGCCCTCAAACACATGAGCCACCTCGGCACTCGACAGGCCATTGAGCCATCCGCCGACCGAAGCCACGGAGTAATAGATGGTCCA
Organism: Bacteroidaceae bacterium; assembly: GCA_963618945.1. GTDB lineage: Bacteria > Bacteroidota > Bacteroidia > Bacteroidales > Marinilabiliaceae > W3P20-009. The sequence goes on along the minus strand of CAVETY010000009.1, from coordinate 47,644 downwards.
GCCGGACACTATATTATAATAAGAGAGGATTATGAAAGCCGTGAGCATGCCCATATATCCGATGGCTTGCCACTTGCTGCCCGGCCTGAGAGCCTGAAAAGCCCCTGTCACCGGCTTACCGCTCATTCGCCCGATGGAAAACTCGCACACGAGCATCGGAATGGAGATGGCGGCCGTGAAGAGGATATAGAAAAGGAGGAAGATGGCGCCACCATCCTCGCCCGCTATATAGGGGAAACGCCACACGTTGCCCAAGCCCACGGCAGAGCCGGCCGCCGCCGCGATAGCGCCGGTCTTTGAGGTGAATTTTTCGTCAGACATCAGTTGATGCAGGGTTAGGGGTTATGTTTAAATAGGGTTTGCGAGTCCAAATATAACATATTTTCATGGTAACCGTCTAATATGCAACAAGCCACGATTACTTGAGCGGCAAATTTCCGCAAGACCACAATAATTTATTAATTTTGCTCAACACAACAAACCCGACAATGCGCGACTTCAAAAGAAACATAAAGGTCCAGGCCACGGCCGAGGAGATCTACTCCGCCATAACAAACCCTTTCGCCATAGAGCTGTGGACAGGCTACCCCGCCAAGATGAGCACTGAGCCGGGCAGCGAGTTCGAGATGTGGGATGGCGACATCTGCGGACGCAACATTGAGTTTGAGGAGAACAAGCTGGTGCGCCAAGAGTGGTACTTCGGGGAGGATGAGCCTTCCATAGTCACCATCAAGATAACGCCGCGCAGCAATGTCAGGTCAGAGATCTACGTCACGCAGACTAACATCCCTGACGAGTATTATGACAACATAGCGGGCGGATGGGATGAAGACTACCTCGCCTCGCTCCGCCAGTTCCTTGAGGAGGGCGACGACTGACCCCTGGCAAAAACGGCCCAGTCAAAGAGCCAACTCGTATTAGCAAAACATCACAAGCCTCAGGCATCCAAGCCCGGGGCTTTTTTATGTGCGCAGACATTACGCGACATGCGTTTGCTTAGTCATTGCCAAACGCGTGGACTACTCAAAAAAAAAGCCCCCCGCCGCATTACTCATGCGACGGGGTGCTTTTAGTTGTTCAGACTTGGCGAATTAACGCAAAGCCCAGTGTGTCATTTTAGAAACGGGTCTCGTAGGCCATATCGCCGATGCAGCAGAAGTTGAGGCCGTTCTCGTCAGAGATGGCGTCAGAGACAGTGTTGCCGCTCGCGTCAACAACCTGGAGGTAACCCTCGTAGAGGTAATGCTTGTCGCTTGAGACGTCAACCTTCTGCCAAGCGTTGTTGACGGTCCACTTGCCGTTGGCGTCTGAGGTGGCGAGGGTGACGGTGGTTACCTTGTCACCGCCAGAGCCTACATTCTTGCCGGCGTTCTTGATGGTCTCGAGGGCTTTGCTGAAGCTGCTGAAGTTGAAGCTTGAAACATAGCCGTAGAGGACGAACTGGATCTTGCTGCTCTTGTAGCTTGTGCTGAGCTCGTCATTGATGTCGTCGTAGGCCTTGGCCGGGCATACGTAGAAAGACTGCATATTCTTGAGACGGAGGTAGCTGAAAGCCGCAGTGATGTCAACAGCGAAGTGCTTGCTGAAGAGGGCGCGCTCAAGAGATCCCGGGCAGCAGATGAGATAGCCGCTCGTGTTGGAGCTGGGGAGCGTGTCGCAAGCTGGTGCGAGGGTTGAGTAGCCGGCGCTGGTGACAGCCGAGATGGTTGCGGGGCACATGCCGCCCTGGAAGCCCTCGATGAGATCCTTGCTCGGGGTCAGAGGGTTGGCAGAGCTGACCGACGCGGTGTCGGTGATTGACCACGTGGTGAAGCAGTAAGCGTCGGTGTAACCGCTTGCGTCAGAGAGCATGTAGCTGTTCACACCGGTGATGGCAGAGGTCTTGTAGACGCCAGGGATGTAAGATACAGCGGCGACATTGCTGAAATCAGCGTAGTAGTAGCCATCCTCGTCGTCGTCATCGTCATGACAAGCCGAGAAAGAGAAGGCGAGAGCGAAAGCAGCCGCCAACGAGAGAAATTTCTTCATGGTTTGATGAATAATTTAGTTTCGGGCGTTTTTTACGGAAGACGCTCTTTAAGGTTGTAAAATATTTCTGTTTTCGGAGAGTAGGCCGCAAAGCGCACAGCACGAGCAGTCGCGAGCATCGCGACAAGCCGATTGTGAGCATCGTCCACATAACATAATTCCTCCACTCTTCGCCACTGAAAAGATGGAACAACCGCAAACACAAGCACCACGCAACCTTAAAAAACTTTAACCAATATGACACCCTTTTGACGTGAATTATAAGAGCGCAACGAGGTTTTTGTCATAGCTTATCACTATATTTGCGGAAAAATAGGTTGTCCGAATAGGACATACCGCCTTAATAGTTAGAGGTAATACAATAAAACAGCCGCACCGCCCGACGGTGCCACATAACCTTAATCATGCGTCCAAAAAGAATCATAGAGATCATGCGCGAGGCCGCCACAGGCACGCAGGTCACGGTCAAGGGCTGGGTTCGAACCCGCCGAGATAGCAAACAAGTCAGCTTCGTCGCCATGAATGACGGATCGACGATAGCCAATCTCCAGATCGTGGTCAATCCTGCCAACACCGACGAGGAGACCCTGAAGCGCATCACGACGGGCGCATGCCTCAGTGTCACAGGCCAGCTCGTGGCCAGCCAGGGCAAGGGTCAGAGCGTCGAGGTTCAGGCCGAGAGCATCGAAGTACTCGGCGACGCCGACGCCACCTATCCCCTCCAGAAGAAGGGCCACACATGGGAGTTCCTCCGCGACACGGCTCACCTCCGCCCGCGCACTAACACCTTCGGCGCCATCTTCCGCATCCGCAACCAGATGGCCTACGCCATCCATAAGTTCTTCCACGACAAGGGCTTCGTCTATTTCCACACTCCACTCATCACCAGCTCGGACTGCGAGGGCGCAGGCCAGATGTTCCAGGTGACCACGCTGGACATGGAGAACCTGCCCAAGGGTGAGGACGGCAAAGTGGACTACACGCAGGACTTCTTCGGCCGCCGCACCAGCCTGACCGTCTCTGGCCAGCTCGAGGGCGAGCTCGCAGCCACCGCTCTTGGCGCCATCTACACTTTCGGACCTACTTTCCGCGCCGAGAACTCCAACACTCCGCGCCACTTGGCCGAGTTCTGGATGATTGAGCCCGAGATGGCTTTCTACGACATCAAGGACAACATGGACCTCGCCGAGGAGTTCATCAAGTACTGCGTACAGTGGGCTCTCGACAACTGCATGGACGACCTTGAGTTCCTCAACAAGATGATTGACAACGAGCTCATCGAGCGTCTCAAGTTCGTCACCACCCACGACTTTGTGCGCCTGCCTTACACCGAGGGCATCAAGATCCTCGAGGAGGCTGTGGCCAAGGGTCATAAGTTCGAGTTCCCCGTCTTCTGGGGCGCCGACTTGGCTTCGGAGCACGAGCGTTTCCTTGTCGAGGAGCATTTCAAGAAGCCTGTCATCCTGACCGACTATCCGAAGGAGATCAAGGCATTCTACATGAAGCAAAACGAGGATGGCAAGACCGTCCGCGCCATGGACGTCCTCTTCCCCCGCATCGGCGAGATTATTGGCGGTTCGGAGCGCGAGGCGGACTACAACAAGCTCATGGACCGCATCGAGGAGCTTCACATCCCGATGAAGGACATGTGGTGGTATCTCGACACGCGCAAATACGGCTCTTGCCCCCACTCAGGCTTCGGACTGGGCTTCGAGCGCCTCATCCTCTTCGTGACCGGCATGGCTAACATCCGCGACGTCATCCCGTTCCCACGCACCCCGGGCCGCGCGGAGTTCTAACCCCGCCGCCGCCTCACTCCCCAAACAGAAATACAACAAGACACATCAAGATGAAGATATTCTTTAACGACAGGCACATCAAACTCGATGCCATGAGTTTCGCAACTGTCGGCTACCAGCGTGTGGAGTACTACACCGACGCCGACAAGCTGCGCGAGTTCGTAGAGATGTTCGTGGCCGACGAGACTATGCCAGACACATGTATTCTCGCCGAGGACCTGAACGAGCTGACCAAGGCCTTCATGTCACTCTTCCCCATCATCCATGCCGCCGGCGGCGTCATCCATGACGGAGACGATGAGTATCTCGTTATTGACCGCAAAGGCTACAGCGACCTGCCCAAGGGCAAGGCCGAGGCTGGTGAGGGCGCGGTGGACACCGCTATGCGCGAAGTGATGGAGGAGACCGGCCTTGTCGGCATGAACGTCATCGACCGCATTGGCGAGACCTACCACACCTATTACGTTGACGGCAAGATGGTCCTCAAGGAGACCGTCTGGTTCTCAATGTCGGTGCCAGGCCGCCCCAAGTTGACCCCCGAGGCCGACGAGGGCATCACCAACGCCCGTTGGGTGAGCCGCAAGTGCATGGGCGAGGAGGCCAACAAGACCTACAACTCGCTCAAGGATTTGTTCCGCTCAGTTAGCCTTTAATCCAAGCTAATAAGGGCGCCGCAGCCCTCAACAAAAAGTACCGCGGCGGCAAAGACACCAAGTCTTTGCCGCCGCTTTTTTTGTTGTTCTTATCGGATTTTACTTCTTAAACATCATACAGGTAATTAGCCTCACTCCCGGGGCCGCTTATTTCACAGTCGCCTTGCGCTATTAGCTATTTTGCGCCATGCGCGGAAACACTGTCCACACGGAGGCTGTCCGCCACAAGCTCCGACTTCACATTGCCGACCTTCATGTTTACGGAATCCTCTTTCGCTGAGACGCCACTTGGCTCGCCGCCATCTTGACTTGACTTAGGAGCGGACTTCTCTTTCTTCCTTTTTCCGAAGATTTTGTGCCAATAAGATTTGAAAAGGTCGATGAAAGAATCAAACTCCTCTTGATAAGAGAGACCTATGCCTTGAGTTGTGGGCGACGTCTCGTAAATGACATCGTTATTGGAATGCGTGTAGGCCTTGGCACGGATATTTCCCTTCCTGTTCAGTTTGACCTCGACATCAAAGTCGCCAATAAGCGAGCCGCCATCGGAAGCCGCGCTCGTAGCGTCGCGGCCATAGCCTATATTGCCACTCAAGAGGACCTTGTTATCAAACACTTGGGTGGACATAGAGAGTTCATACTCCTCATTAGTCATATCGTCACCAGGCCTGTAATTGACGCCGACACCTATATTCTTATCATTTTGAGATATGAGGCTGCTCAGCTTGTTGCTGAAAAGCTCTGATGCCGCCGAGCTGAGGTAAGACTGGCTTTGGTTGGACTGCGAACTGGCGTCTTGAACTGCATAGAACTGCCCCGAGGCGAGGAGCGAGAACACCTGTCGGCTCACCTCATCCTGAGTGTTGACATACTGGTCAAACGCGTACTGGTTGAAGTTCTGCGAGGAGGGTATTTCAATGCCGAACCGTATTTCTGGCTTAGTCAGGCGGCCGGTCATGTATATTTTGCAGTTTATGGGGACGCGCTTCTTCAGGTCGGCATTATTGGCGTAAGATGTTCCACTGACAAGGCTGTAGATGGAGGCGCGGACCTGATATGTCGCTGCGAGATCCAGAATGACATCGTAGGGACCTCCGTTCCACGACAGAGTGCCGCCATTGTCAATGGTGAACTGCTTGTCGAAGACACTGAAAGAGAGGTCATACTCACCCTTGTCTATGGTATAGCCGCCATGCATGGTCAGTTCGCCAACACGACCGATGCCTATGTTAAGGTCTCCATGACCCGTGCCGGACAATTTGCCCAACTGCTCGCCGATGACGACAGACAACAGGGCCTCGGGGGTCACCCTAAGCTTAAGAGTGGCTGTAGTGCCTGTGCCAAGCGATTCCACAAGGCTCTGCTTGGCGTCCTCATCACCATCATGGATGAAATCGGCACTCACGACATCAGTCTTAGCGTTGGGATCGACAGTAAAAGTTGAGCCTTTATCTGTCTTCGCCTCAATGAATATGTCCACATTGCTTGTGGGTCCTGTTATGCGCATCAAGCCTGAGCCATAGACAGTTCCGTAGTAAGAGGGGCTCTCCTTTGCCGTGGTGGAGAGCAGCATCATGTTATCGACGGTGAAATCCAGCCCCATCTCGAGGTCGGAGAACATCGAGTGCTTGATATAGCCGGAGAAGACACCGCGCTTGCCGTTGTCATCAGCGAAACGGATGTTACGGAAGTCCATGATGGAGGGCGAAAGCACAAGCGAGTCGTTGCCCACAATGGTGTAACGGACATCAGTCTGCATGACGCGGAAAGAGTTGCCCTCGTTCATATTGAGGTGCGAATCAAGGGCAATGTCAGACAACGGCCCATGCAGAGCGAGCCAGCCGCTGGTCGTTCCCTTCCATTGGTCGATGCAGTTGTCGAGATAGAAATTGAGGAAGCCGGTCGAGAGGCTGTCGATGGTCAACGGGAGGTAGAAGTTCTGGTTTTTCAGGTCGCAATAGCCTTTGCCATAGGCTCGCGGCACGCCACCCGTCACAATGCTCGCACCGAGGAAGACAGAGTCGAGTTCCGCCTTATAGGACGCGGAGAGATCCATATGCTCCAGGTTGTCGCCATCAACCATCAGGCGGTCAATATAGGCCGACACGTCAACAGAGCCGTGAGAATATAACGCGCTCGCCTCGGCCATGAGGGATAAGTCTCCCGCCAAGCTATACTTGGAATTCTCATCAGTCTTAAGGATGTCCTCAAGCACAATCTTGTTGAGCCACAACCTGATTGTGTCACTCTCACTTGCCGAGGCCGTGCCACGGGCAGAAATGGAGTGCTCGCCGGACGAGGCGTTGAAATTACCGACATCAACATAGTCATGCGCCAAGACAAAGCGGCAAGTGTCCAAAGTCCACATAGAGCCGCCTATCGGCAGACGCGACCTGTCAATGCCAATGCGGAACAAGGGTGAAGAGGACCCCTGCTCCCGCTCCACCAAGGCGTCAAGGCTCAAGTAGCCGCCCTCATCAGTCGAGTCATTGCGAGCGGCCACCCTGTTATTCCACAGCATCTTGCGATGTTTGCCGCCCCAAGCCAAATCAACAGTCGCGGCATCGTCGCTCACATCCGAATCCAACGACAGATTTTTAATCAATCCAACAACAGGGGCGGAGAAAGCCGAAGTGCGCAAACTGAGGTTCAAGTTGCCATCGTTGCTCACAAAAGACGCGCCAAGGCTGTCAACCGACACGCCGCCATAGGCCACACTCGGGACGCGGAGACGGGCCCACGAGAAATGGCTGTCGGAATCGACACTGCCACGGAACGAGACACTGTCAGGCAAAGAAACGTCCGGGATAAAAATCTTGACTAATCGATCCACCCCTGCCAAGACAACATCGAAGTCGGCAATCTGAGAGGGCGACTTGTCACGGGAACGCTTTGCGGCAGACTGCGGAGCGCGCACCAATGACGGCAGGGCTGCATGAAGCTGTTGCTGGAGTTCACGTGAGAGGCCTCCGACATCAAAGCTGCCAGAAGCCGACGCGTTAATCATGTCGGAAGAGACGGTGAGCAGACGAAGTCCGTCGTCGCCCGAACCGAGAGAGGCCATGAGATGCGGGATGGCGACAGAATCGGTATCCGACCTCAAGAGCAGATCCTCAATCTGAAGATCGGCAGTGGCGGAACGAGGCTCAAGTCCCTGGGTCTCAAAACGCGACTTAAGTCCCAAACGATATGGTGTTTTGAAGACGGAGGGCGCTATGGCGTCCATCTGGAGCGAGTCGGCAGCCATGGTCAGCGAGACGTAGGGCGTAACGCCATCCCATCTGCTTTCAAAAATGAGAGTCAACAGACCGATGGGGTCGGCCATGCCCACGTGGCCATAAAGTCCGTCACGAGACATGGTGCCGTCATAATCAATCCCACCCACAGAGAGTCCCAGGGCATCGAGTCGGTCAACCATGCCACTGAACATGGCGTAGCGGAGCATCTCGTCTGTGGAGTATTGGTTCTTTTCGGGGCGAATGTTCAGTCGGCCTTTGGTCTCGGCATTGGCCACAACCCTTGTAACCGAGCCATTTGTCAACTTGGCAGGCAACAGGTCAGCCGCTACTTGGAGGTAGAAGTCGGCGAGATTCCAACCATCTGATGTCGAGGCGTTGACATAGGCGTTGGCGCTACCAAAGACTGAGTTGACATTGATATTGGCCGAGGCCTGACCACTCTTGAGAGAGAGAGAGCCGTCAAACGGAAAGGCGGAATTATAGATGTCGCTTTCATTAATTGAGCGGCCGAGCAGCATGGCCACATCAGAGGGTTTAACCCAACCCGAATATGAGACGTTTGCCAACTCTACGCAATCAGCGCCAAGCGGCCGCCTCAACTTGGCGGAGCCCGACGCGCTCACATTTGAAGACTCGCCAAGCGACGCGCGGAGGTAATCGACACGGACATCGTCACCAGCGAGAGAGGCACGCACGGCGAAACCGAATTGAGGTACATTCCATCCGAGCATACGGCTCAAGACCTCGCCTGTGAACCTGACATTAGGGACATCGGCCACGGCGCTGCGCACACCCGAGGAGTCGACCACGGCGCCGATGCTGTCCACCTTCATGACGCAGCCGCCCAAAGAGAGGCGACCGGAGCTGAGGGCGAGCGTGTCACCCACCGCCATCACACGACCACCGGCCGACAGACGCGCCCCCGACCCTGGTTCGTCAAATGACACATCTGAGACATAAGCCCCTACCCCGGCCTCATTGACACGGAGTGAACCCACATCTAAAGAAAAGTTCTTGAAGTCGACAGGCTCACGCCCAAAAGCTTGATAGGCTACAATGCAGTGGCGCGCCTTGATGAGACCAATGTTGACATCGGGCATGGGCGAGTCGCCACCAGAAGACAAGTCATAGAGGTTTAAACGGCCGTCCTCCCTTTGGCGGACGCTGACACTCAGGCTGTCGGCCTCGACAACATTCAGCAGGACGCCGCCGCCAAAGAGCATAGAGAAATCGACATCCGCCTTGGCGCGAGACACCACGATCATTGGCAAAGAATCGGAGTCGGAGATGCTGACATCACCAATCTCGATGGTGGTGAAAGGGAAATAGCGGAGGCTGCCAATGCTGACGGGGAGGCCAAGCGATTGCGAGAGTGACGACGAAACTGAGCGAGCCGCCCATCGGCGGACAGGCGGCATTTGTGTCAAGCCGAAGGCGAGCAGCAGCACAAACATGGCCACTAACAGGGTCGCCCATAACGCTGTGACGATTTTTTTTATATTTTTGCTCATTAAACGAGGCCAGACTGGCATGCGTCGGCAAAAATAGTTAAAAAACTGACAGGCAGAGGCGCGTCTGGCGAAATGAAGAGAAAAGAATGTCCACGTTCATATTAGGGATAGAATCGTCGTGCGACGACACATCGGCGGCAGTCCTTTGCGACGGCAAAGTGCTATCTAACGTGACGGCCAGTCAGGCTGTCCACTTGCGTTACGGGGGTGTGGTGCCCGAGTTGGCGAGCCGCGCCCACGAACAGAACATCATCCCGGTGGTAGACAAGGCGTTGGGAGACGCCGGCATCAAGGGTGAAGACCTGAGCGCGGTAGCGTTCACACGCGGTCCGGGACTGATGGGCTCGCTGCTTGTAGGCGTCTCGTTCGCCAAGGGTTTCGCACTTGCGCTGAACAAACCCATCATTGAGGTCAACCATCTGCAAGCCCACGTGTCGGCCCACTTCATTGTCGAGGACGGCAAGGACATCCCTCAGTTCCCGTTCCTTTGCCTGCTCGTCTCGGGCGGCAACAGCCAGATTTTGCTGGTGAAGGACTATATGGACATGGAGATAATAGGTCAGACCATAGACGACGCGGCAGGCGAGGCCTTTGACAAGTGCGCCAAGGTGATGGGCTTAGGCTATCCCGGCGGCCCTGTCATCAACAAGTTGGCCAATGAGGGCGACCCCAAGGCGTTCAGCTTCGCCAAGCCACACATCGGCGGCTACGACTATAGTTTCAGCGGACTGAAGACATCTTTCCTCTACACACTGCGCGACGCGCTGAAAGAGGACCCCGACTTCATCGAGAAGAACAAGGCCAATCTGTGCGCCTCGCTCCAATCGACAGTGATTGACATCCTGATGAAGAACCTCATCCGCGCAGCCAAGGACCTTGGCATCACCACAGTAGCCGTGGCTGGCGGAGTGTCAGCCAACAGCGGCCTGAGAGACGCCTTTGAGAAGCTGCACACCTCACGCGGATGGAAAGTCTTCGTCCCGAAGTTCTCATACACCACAGACAATGCCGCCATGGTGGCCTCAGCAGGCTACCGCAAATTCCAACGCGGCATCTTCACCACAATGGACGCCGCCCCGTTCTCACGCACCGTGGTATAAGGGACGCGACATCGCAGAAAATACACAATTCAACGTTTTGCAATTAATGAGTGAGTTCAAAGACAAGAAGATAGCACTGACTGACAAGTTCGTGATGAGTCACGTCGGAGCAGAGACCGTCATAGCGCCCATAGCCAGCTCAACAGCCGACCTGGGCAAGCTGACAGCCATCAACCCCACGGGAGCCGACATCTTGGAAGGCATACGCGAAGGTCATGATTTTGACGGCATTGTGAACAAGATCATGATGCTCTACGGGGTGACCGACCGTCAGCTTGTGGAGCAAGACACCACGACGTTCATCAACAAGATGATCGAGGCAGGCGTGGTCTCTATATCGTAATCTCATGGGCTTCAGGGCTTTGATTTTTCTGAAGTCATTAGAATAAACCAAAGAGGAGAAGAAATGACCTCGCCCTCCATTGTCGTCAGCGTGGCTGACATCTGTTTCGAGTTAGCCCCTTGCAGATGCACATTCGCCGACACCATATTTCAAGGTTTCGGATCGCTCTCCTCACCCAACAACCCGAAAGCGCAGATCCGCATCAACGTGCGGTTGACTGACGACATCGCCCCCATAGACAAGAAGTACATCCGCTTCACAGCCGAGAACGAGCCTGACGACGAGTGTTTCCACACCAAATGGAACATCGCCATTTTGCCAGACGGCACAGAGGTCATAACGCAGGAGTGCGGCGAGGAGGAGAACATACGGATGGCGCGCCTCAGCCTACGAGGCGCAGAGGGTGATTTGCTCATAAGCACGGTATCGCCCACGGGAGGCGTAATCGACCCGCTCGTCACACCGCTCTTCAGCATCTTCCTGTCAAGAGAGGCGCAACGGCGCGGCGGGTTCATGATTCACTCATCGGCAGTGAGGGCTGCCAATGGCAAAGGATATCTCTTCACTGCCGTATCCGGCACGGGCAAAAGCACCATGGCAAGTATTTTCAGTAGCGCAGGTGGCTCAATCGTCAACGACGACATGAATTTGGTCCTCCCTACGCCCAATGGCGCCACCGCCTACAACCTGCCCATGCGGCGCTACATACAGATGCCCACATCCACCCCTCTGAATAAAATTTTCGTCATCTACCAGAGCCCCGACAACAGGGCCGACAGGGTCTACGGGGCCTCGGCCATAGCCAACTTGGCGTCAAACATCGTTCAGCAGCCTTTCGACGCAGCCAACGCCTTGACGCCCTTGGAGAACGTGGCGAACTGCTTAAAAAACTTACCAACCTACCGCTTAGGCTTCAAACCCGACAAAGACATCATTTCATTCGTAGACGGTTTATAGCCACACACAAACCCCACAGAAAAACAACCACAGGCCCATGGGAAACCAAGTCATAGCCGACCTTGCGCGCCAAGCCATCAGACAAGGACTGAGCGTGCGAATTTGGGCGAATGGGGTCAGCATGTTCCCATACATATGGCCGGGTGACATGGTCACATTCCGCCCACTCGGAGAGGCGGAGACGATAAAAGTGGGGACTGTGGCGGTTGTCGAGCCTGATGGGCAAGACAAATTCGTGCTGCACCGCGTGGTGAGACAAAAGGGCGCCCGCGTCATTACCCGCGGAGACTCCAATATGACGGATGATGCGCCCCACACACTGACACAAATCTTAGGCGTGCTGACAAAGGTCGAGAGCCGCCGATTCCACATCTCATGGCATGTCGACAACGGGCATGGCCTTTGGGCATGGTGGATGCTAAACGCGACGCCCGTTTCCCATTGCGTCAACCATGCGCTTGCACTCGCCGCACAGAAGGTGAACTCATTACTTAAACGTCTCGGGCTGAGGCGTGAGAGAAAAACGTTAGAGGCATGAGAGGGAGAGGCGGTGTCATTTGGCGTGCGCTCGACATTGTGTGGCAGTCGTCACGCCGATGGGCGTTGGCCAATGGAGTGTGCGTCATATTGTCGGCCACGATGCCAGTCATTCTCCTGTGGGCCATGGGCCGCGTAGTTGATGACGTCCTTGGCAGCGGCATGTGGGAGGATGGCGACGTGTGGGGCGGATTGCGCGGCATTGCGCCTTCATTAGCCATATTCGGCTTGGCCTTGTGGGGCGGCTACATTGTGGGAGTCCTGTCCGAATGGTGTGGCGACGAGCTGGGCGAACGTATCAGAGGCCGCGTGAGCTCCATGACACACGCCCAAATGAGCCGCGTGAGCTTTCAGACAATGCAAAGCCCACAATTCCAGACAGAAGCTTTCCGTGCCATATCGGGCTCAACACAAAGGCCGGTCAACATATTCCTGAACACACTGAGCCTTGCCGAGGCCTTGATAACCTTTTGCGCCATGAGCATATGGCTCATGAGGGTCTGCTGGTGGTTGCCCATAATCGTCGTGTTGGCAGGTCTGCCCGTGGTGGCGGTCAACATGTGGGATTTGCGCAAATCGTACAAGCTCTACATGAGCCAATCGGAGGATGAGCGCAAGGCGCAGTATTACAACAAGGTATTGACGCAGCCGCGCTACTCGCCCGAGGTCAGGCTCTTCGGGCTGTGGGATTTCTTCTGCGGACTATATGACTCGCTCCACCACAAGATTGCCAGCGAACGTCTGTCGCTTGAGCGGCGCAACGTGCTTCACCAGATCATAACCATAACACTGCAGAGCGTGGCGGTTGTGGCGGTTTTCGTCATAGTTATTTTCATGACGATTGGCGGCGGCCTAAGCGTCGGCTCTTTAGCCATGTACCTCATGGCCATACGCAGGGCCGAATCGTCAGCCACCATCGTGGCCAAGCGCACTGTCGCACTCCACAGGCAAGGACTGTATATAAGGTCTCTGTTCGACTTCCTTGACATCAAAGAGAGCGGACGAAACGAACTTAAATTCCCGACGGACTTCAGGTCAATAGAGATAAAAAACGCCTCGTTCACCTACCCCGGTTCAGAGCGCCAAGCCATTAGCGGTGTCTCCATAAGCATCAAACGCGGCGAGGTGGTCGGCATAGCGGGCGGCAACGGCAGCGGGAAATCAACCATCGTCAAGATGCTCAGCGGCCTCCTGCGCCCTGACGAGGGATCAGTGGAGGTGGACGGAGTGAACATTGCGGACATGAGCCGCGACGAGGTGACAGCTCACATAGCCACCGTTTTTCAGGACTTTTGCACGTATAACGTCAGCGCGGCCGATAACATTCACTTTGGCGACATGAGCCATCATTTGGACCGCGACCGGATGCGGCAGGCCGCCAAGGACACGGACATCGACCAGCTGCTGACAAGTCTGCCCGAGGAATACGACACCCCGTTGGGTGCCTATTTTTCAGGCTCGGAGATGTTCAGCCGCGGCGAGTGGCAGCGCATGGCCATGGCACGCGTCATCTACTCACAAGCCGACATCATGATTTTTGACGAGGCGGCAAGCGCACTTGACCCTCGCGCCCGCGCCACGTTGCGTAACAATATATCACGGCTCCGCAAGGCGGGCAAGACCATCATCATAGTCTCCCACCTCGAAGAGACGCTCGCAATGACCAACAAGGTCATTGAGCTGAGAAATCCTTAGGCGGCAAGGCTCACGCCTCACCCTGATTTCCCTTGACGACAATGGACACGCGTCCCTGTCCGCGCTCAGCTATCGAGCCAAACTGCCTCTCGTAGCTATCAATGTTGTCCGCCAAGGCCTTGACAAGAAGTTTGGCGCAAGCCGGCGAGAGAACTATGCGCGACGCCACATTGGGCGACTGCATGCCCGGCAACATCCGCAAAAAGTCGAGCACAAACTCATTCTCGGAATGAGCGACGACGGTAAGGTTGGAATACACACCCTGAGCCACCTCGTTCGAGATGGAGAAATTAAGATTTTTCTTCTCTTCCATTTTCATTTAACATCTAATCGGAAGGGCGACGTGAACGCCCCTCGCCATGCCATGCGAAGATAATAAAATGAATCGACACGGATGGCAAGACCGCCACCAAAGCAGGAGCGGCACCAGCATGGAGGAAACAGAATAAAAACTATCTTTGGCAAGACAAAAAAACAGAGCACTGATGGAAAAGAGCGAAATGCGACGAATACGCCGCGAAGTGTCCGACTTGGCGCGCCGAGTTGGTCGGCATATCTGGGGACTCCGCCAACGCGAGGACGTCAAGATTGAAGTCAAAGGAAGACACGACTTCGTGACCCAGATGGACAAGTTGAGCGAGAGCCTCCTTGTGGCCGAGCTGACAGAGATTGTGCCTGAGGCCGGTTTCATTGCCGAAGAGAAGACGCGCACCGACCGCGGCGCCCATTTGGATTGGATTGTAGACCCCATTGACGGGACTACAAACTTCATTCACGCCCAGCCACCATTCGCCATAAGCATAGCCCTGATGGAAGACGGCGTGGTTATTGTCGGCGTCATATATGAGATGAGCCGCGACGAGCTGTTCTCCGCCGCCCTTGGCGAAGGTGCCACCCTCAATGGCGAGCCTATACACGTCAGTACCACAGCCTTAGACTCGGCCCTCGTGGCCACGGGCTTCCCTTACTCAGACTTCAGCAGACTCCAGCCCTACCTTGCCTCACTGACCAAAGTGATGGAGACAACGGCAGGCGTCAGACGCTTAGGCTCGGCGGCCACCGACATGGCCTACGTGGCGTGCGGACGTTACGAGGCATTCTTTGAATATGACCTGAAGCCCTATGACGTGGCGGCAGGCTGCATCCTCGTGACAGAGGCCGGCGGCAGCCTCAGTGACTTCAAAGGGGGAGAGGATTACATCTTCGGCCGCGAAATGGTGGCCACCAACGGAGTCTGCTCATCATCATTCCGCGACATCTTGACATTCAACAAATAAGTCACAGCAAACCATCACAGCACAAAAGATGAAAAAGACAGCTGTAGTCATCCTCAACTGGAACGGCTGCGAACTGATGCGCAAATATCTGCCGATAGTCATCGCCAACACGCAGTCGGACTTGGGCGTTGACGTCATCGTGGCGGACAACGCGTCGACGGATGGAAGCTTAGACATGCTGGCCTCGGAATTTCCTGACGTTCAAGTCATCAAACTTGACCGCAACTATGGATTCGCCGAGGGATATAACCGCGTCTTGGCCCAATTGGGGCATGAATATGTGGTTCTGCTGAACTCAGACGTAGCCCCCGCGGCAGGATGGCTCGAGCCATTGGTGAACCAGATGGAGAGCGACGCGGGCGTAGGAGCTTGTGCGCCCAAACTGATGGACGACAAGGACCACAGCCGATTTGAATATGCCGGCGCGGCAGGCGGATTCATCGATTGGCTCGGATACCCCTTTTGCCGAGGCAGGGTGATGGACGACGTCGAGGAGGACAAGGGGCAGTACGACAGCGACATAGACTCACTTTGGGTCAGCGGTGCGGCCCTCATGGTCCGCAGGCGGCTATACGTCGAGGTCGGCGGCATGGACTCCAGTTTCTTCGCCCACATGGAGGAGATTGACCTGTGCTGGAGACTAAGGAACAAAGGTTGGCGCATTGTCTCGTGCTGCGGAAGTGGCGCAAAAGTATACCATCTCGGTGGCGCGACACTCAGCCAGACCAACCCGCGCAAGACCTATCTCAACTTTCGGAATAACCTGACCATGATGGTCAAGAACTACAACAGCCGCCTGTGGTGGTTGGTCCTCTTCCTCCGCCTACTGTTAGATGGCGTGGCCGGGGTTCAGTTCTTGGCCAAGGGCAAACCGGCGTTCTGCACGGCGATAGTCAAGGCGCATTGGGCATTTTTCGGCAGGCTGAGAGAGACATTGCGCAAACGCGGCGACCTGAAAAAAGGGCGAAGCAGGGAATTGGTGCCGGAGGTCAAGAGATATAGCATGCTGTGGAGGCACTACGTCAGCCACAAGCAATGCGACTTTTGAGCGCCGACATGACAAAAAAGCAGACCCGCCTCTGACACCATCTGACAAAAGAGTCCCGCGCTCTGACAAAATGTCGCAGCACGGCATTTGGCACAGAAAATGCAACAGAGAGGGCAGTCGCACGCAAAGCGAAAGAGGCTTGCGGAGCGGCGCACAAAAACAGATTAAAAAATAAAAATATACAACAATGGCAGAACTGAAAGGTAAAGTACTCGCCGGCAAAGCGCTGGTGAAGCCCGTCCCCGCCGAGACCAAGACTGTGAGCGGCATCATCATCCCTGACTCAGCCAAGGAGAAGCCCCTGAAGGGCACCATCGTACTGGTTGGCGCAGCCAAGAAAGACGAGGCTGTCGAGGTCAAAGTAGGCGACGTAGTCCTCTACGGCAAGTACTCCGGCACAGAGCTCCACATTGATGGCGAGGATTACCTCCTCATCAACCAGTCTGACGTCCTCTACATCGAGTAGCAGACACGCGGGAGACACAGGTCGCCACTCCCATTCACCCCAAGGCGGCCACACGACACACAACACAATAAATAGATAAAGAAATGGCAAAGTCCATCAAATTCAATACCGAAGCACGCGAGCTTCTCAAGAAGGGCGTAGACCAGTTGGCCGACGCTGTCAAGGTAACCCTCGGCCCCAAGGGTCGCAATGTAGTCATTGAGCGCAAGTTTGGCGCGCCCCACATCACCAAGGACGGCGTATCTGTAGCCAAAGAGGTTGAGCTCTCTGACCCGTATGCAAACCTCGGCGCCCAGATGGTAAAAGAGGTTGCCTCTAAGACTGGCGACGACGCTGGCGACGGCACCACCACCGCCACCGTTCTTGCTCAGGCTATTGTCAACACCGGCATCAAGAACGTCACCGCAGGCGCCAACCCTATGGACCTGAAGCGAGGCATTGACAAGGCTGTTGCCAAGGTTGTCGAGAGCATCAAGGCTCAGGCTCAGGAGATTGACAACTCAAACGCTAAGATTGAGCAGGTTGCAACCATCTCTGCCAACAACGACAACGAGATTGGCAAGCTCATCGCCGAGGCCATGAAGAAGGTCGGCAAAGAGGGCGTCATCACCGTCGAGGAGGCAAAGGGCACCGAGACCCACGTTGACGTCGTCGAGGGTATGCAGTTCGACCGCGGATACATCTCTCCTTACTTCGTGACCAACACCGACAAGATGGAGGCTGACCTCGAGGCTCCTTTCATCCTCATCTACGACAAGAAGATCTCCACCATGAAGGATCTTCTCCCCGTTCTTGAGAAGGCAGCTCAGACTGGCCGTCCTCTCCTCATCATTGCCGAGGATGTTGATGGCGAGGCTCTCGCAACCCTCGTAGTCAACCGCCTCCGCGGCTCTCTGAAGGTCGCAGCCGTCAAGGCCCCCGGCTTTGGCGACCGTCGCAAGGAGATGCTTCAGGACATCGCCATCCTCACTGGCGGCACCGTCATCAGCGAGGAGACCGGTCTCAAGCTCGAGAATGCCGACCTCACCATGCTCGGCAAGGCTGAGAAGGTCACCATTACCAAAGATAACACGACCATCGTCAACGGTCTTGGCGACAAGGCAGCCATTGCTGACCGCACCGCCCAGATCAAGGCTCAGATTGCCAACACTAAGAGCGACTACGATCGCGAGAAGCTCCAGGAGCGCCTCGCCAAGCTCGCAGGCGGCGTAGCAGTCCTCTATGTAGGCGCAGCCACCGAGGTTGAGATGAAAGAGAAGAAGGACCGCGTTGATGACGCTCTCTGCGCAACCCGTGCGGCTGTCGAGGAGGGTATCGTTCCTGGCGGCGGCGTCACCTACATCCGCGCAACTCAGGCTCTTGAGGGCATGAAGGGCGAGAATGAGGACGAGACCACCGGCATCGAGATTGTTCGTCGCGCCATTGAGGAGCCTCTCCGTCAGATTGTCTTCAACGGCGGCAAAGAGGGCGCTGTCATTGTCCAGAAGATCAAGGAGGGCAAGGGCGACTTCGGCTACAACGCACGCACTGACACCTACGAGAATCTCCTTGAGGCTGGTGTCATCGACCCCGCAAAGGTAACCCGCGTCGCTCTTGAGAACGCAGCTTCTATCGCTGGCATGTTCCTCACCACCGAGTGCATCATTGTCGAGGAGAAGGAGAACAAGCCCGAGGTTCCCGCCGGCGCTCCCGGCATGGGTGGCATGGGCGGCATGATGTAAGCCCACGCGTCTCATAACTGCGCATTAAGCAATTAGGGATATATGTCGTCCCGCCATGGCAAAAGAGTCATGGCGGGACGATTTTTTTATGTCCATAACGCCCACATCTTATGCACTGAGACTGAGAGCCGTGGCGCATAGTTTTAATTTTTCCGAGAAAAAAACATGGGCTACGAGTTGCACATATTGGAAAAAGAGCTAACTTTGCATCGTCTTAAGGACAAGGAAACAATTCGGGGTGTAGCTCAGCCCGGTTAGAGTACACGTCTGGGGGGCGTGTTGTCGCTGGTTCGAATCCAGTCACCCCGACAAAATTCCCCTTAAAAGCGTCAGACTTCGCAAAAGTCTGACGCTTTTTTTATTTGCCTAATACTCTCCTCAGAAATGAGCAAAGGCTCATATTGAGACACGTTTTTCCGCCTATCGGCCCAAGGGTGATTTCAGGGGCACGTTTTATCACATATTTTTTCAAGGGGTTCACCATCCCGCAAGTGGAAGTTTTAATCTGTTTTATCAGCGACTTGCCACATTCTTACACACAAAAAAGCAGACTACACGAAGTCGTCGGCCACCCAATCAGAAACCGCATCAGAAAAGCCGGACGACAACGCCCGGACTAACCTTATTGTGGCAATATGTTAGCGAAAATGGCTATTTTCGCACTACCATGCAAGAAAAGCATACCAACGAGTCTGCGTGTCACGCAGTAATGTACAGACTGCCCGGCCAACACACATTCCACACACTGGACTGCGAGGCCATAGAGATGAGCGATGCCAATGGAATGGCAGACCGCACAGGCTTCGTGTTCGCACCTTTCGCAACCGAGGGAGGGAGTTGCCACACTCTCTTTTTTGAGGGTAAGGGACAAGAGCATGAACTCGATAACGTCAATGGGAAATCGCCATGGGCGACCACAGAAATAGAGGCGAACAACAAGGAAGAGAAAACCGCAGACAAAGAGGGCTATGCGAAAGCCTTCGCAGCTCTGCATGGCATGGTGGTAAGCGGAGAGTTGGATAAGGTTGTCCTCTCACGCAAATCAGAGATAAAGGCCGAAATAGCAGACCCTCAAAATATATTCTTTCGCGCCTGCGCCATCCACCCCAACGCCTTTGTGGCCATGGTGCGCACCCCAAAGAACGGCACATGGCTATGCGCCACGCCTGAGCTTTTAGTTGAAGCAGATGGGCAAAAAGGCCGCACAATGGCATTGGCGGGGACAAAGCCTGCCTCTGATGGCGACTCTGTCACATGGGACGACAAGAACAGGGCTGAGCAGCGCGTGGTGGCGCAATACATCAGAGAGCGAATTGACAGGTTTGCCACAAAGGTAGACGAGACAGAGCCGGAGACAGCAAGGGCAGGCAACGTGTGCCATCTGCGCAGCATATTCACATTCGACATAGACAAGGAGGTCAGCATTGCCCGTTTGGCCAACGCGCTGCACCCCACCCCCGCAGTGTGCGGAATGCCGCAAGCCGAGGCGATGAAAGCCATATTGGCAAACGAGGGGTATGACCGAGAATATTTCAGCGGATATTGCGGACCTGTCAACAGAGACGGAATGTCCCGCCTCTTTGTCACACTCAGATGCATGAAAATGGACGGCGGCAACTCAACTCTATATGCAGGCGGCGGACTCATGCCCGGCAGCAACGTCAACGACGAGTGGGACGAGACCGAGGCCAAGATGGAGGCCATGAGAAGATTGATTAATCCCGAGAGACAGAAAAAATAAGAAAAGGCACTATGTACAGCGACAACAAGGTAATCAACATGTTAACCTCCCTGCTCCTTAAGCACGGGGTGCGTCATGCCGTTCTATGCCCAGGAAGCCGAAACGCGCCCATCTGCCATAACATCAAGGAGACGGGGGAAATAAAGTGCTACCCCGTGACCGATGAGCGTTCAGCCGGGTTCTTTGCCATAGGGGTGAGCCAAGCCACAGAATTGTCGCCTGTCGTCGTATGCGTCACCAGCGGCTCGGCCATTCTCGATGTCGCACCTGCGGTGGCTGAGGCCTTTTATCAACAAATACCACTGATTGTCATAGCCGCCGACCGTCCCGCGGCTTGGATTGGCCAACTCGATGGTCAGACCATGCCACAGCCGGACGCTTTCGGCAAAATGGCAAAGAGATCCGTATCCCTCCCTGCCGGCAACACATACGAGGAACTATGGCACGCCAACAGACTGATAAACGAGGCCATGATGGATGCCAACGGGCCAGTCTGCGGGCCTGTGCTCATAAATGTGCCACTCTCCGAACCCCTTTATGAGTTTCACAAAGAGAGATTGCCGAAGGTCAGGGTCTGCAAAAGAATAGAGTCAGAAGGACGTGATGCAGCCAAGGTTGTGGCAGAAAAGTTGAGTAAAGCCGCTCGCCCTTTAGTCGTCTTTGGTCAGTTGCCACACAAACTGCAAAGTGAAGGACGGCTCCCCGTTCTTGGAGAGGCACTCTCGGGCGTTAGCAGTCAACTGGATCCGACAATACACGTGCTCCAAAATGCAAAAAGCCTCAATAATATTGACGACTTCCACCCAGATCTCATAGTCTACGCAGGCGGGAACCTCGTGAGCAAAGAGGCCAAACAATTCTTGCGCTCTTGCTCGTACGCAGAGACAATTCTCATAAGCCCCGATGGTGAACTGCATGACGTGTTTCAGAACACGACATCCGTGGCCCACTGCTCGATAAGAGCTTTCATTGACGAGATGAACAGAACCGAGTATACCAATTTGGACAAGGATTTCTGCAATAACTGGATTGATTTGTTTCACAAAATGGCTGAGTGCGCGACTGCACTTAAAGCTTCAATCTTAACACCAGAGGCGCCCCTATCACAATTGGCTGTGTTCCATGTTTTCGCCCCACATTTGGAGAGAGCACAGATTGCCAACAGCACTTCAATCCGCTTAGCCGATGTCGTAAGGTTTGAACATATAAAAACCTCTATCCATCAGACCGTAGCATGGGGTGATCAGCAATTCCACTTTGTCTACTGCAACCGCGGAATAAACGGCATAGATGGTTGCCTCTCCACGGCGGCTGGTTTCTCTGCAGCGGACACATCGGGCAAGATAAAATTGTGCGTCATAGGCGACCTCAGCTTCTTCTATGACCAGAACGCGCTTTGGAACACTAACATAGACGGCCGTCTGCGCATCCTCCTGCTTAATAATGGGGGAGGCGGGATTTTCAGCCGTTTCAATGGACTCAGAAATAGCCAGGCCAAGGACGACATAGTCATGGCCAAACATCACACCACGGCCAAAGGCATCTGCGAGCAGAACAATGTGGAGTATCGCACGGCATGCGGCTATAACGAGCTGATGGATAGCGTGGATTGGCTTGCCACCAGGAAGTCAAACACCAACCGTCCGCGACTGCTTGAGGTTTTTACCGACATGGACACAGACGCCCGCGCGCTGAAAGAATATTACGACAACTTAGTTTCCGGTTATGACAAACTATAATGAGACATCCACAAGGGAGTGGAAAGAGATCGAGGGTTTCAACTTCAAGGAGATACTCTTCGAGAAATATAACCATATCGCCAAGATAACCATCAACCGCGAGCGCTGGCGCAACGCCTTCACACCCCTCACAACGTGGGAGATGAGCCAGGCTTTCGCCTACTGCCGCGAGTGTCAGGACATCCGCGTGGTCATTCTCACGGGGGCCGGCAAGGTGGCGTTCTGCGCAGGTGGCGACATGAACGTCAAAGGCCGAGGCGGATATGTGGGTTCCGACGGCGTGCCGCGCCTCAACGTCTTAGACGTGCAGATGCAGATACGCCGACTGCCCAAGCCCGTTATAGCCATGGTGAACGGCTTCGCCATTGGCGGCGGCCATGTGCTTCACATCATGTGCGACCTCAGCATTGCGAGCGACAACGCCATATTCGGTCAGACGGGACCGCGCGTGGGCAGTTTCGACGCCGGATTTGGAGCCTCTTACCTCGCACGCATCGTGGGCCAGAAAAAGGCACGTGAGATATGGTTCCTGTGCAATAAATACTCGGCAGCGGAGGCACTCGAGATGGGACTGGTGAACAAAGTAGTGCCGCAAGAGCAGTTGGAGGACACCTGCGTGGAGTGGGCTGAGCGAATGATGGAGCACTCGCCTCTTGCGCTCAGGATGATCAAGGCTGGCCTCAACGCCGAGTTGGATGGTCAGGCAGGCATACAGGAGTTGGCTGGCGACGCCACCATGCTCTACTACACCATGGACGAGGCCCAGGAGGGCGGTCACGCATTCCTTGAGAAGCGCAAACCCGACTTCGACAAATATCCTCAGTTCCCATAAGCCCCCACCCCTTTTATTTTCGCAAAGCCAATGCTACACACCACCATCGAGCGCCGAGACCTGCTCTTCAAGACGCCCGCCACGACAAGTCGCGGCACTTATAAGACGCGCACGATACGCCTCATCCACCTGACCGACGATGACAGGCCGGGCGTTGAGGGCGTTGGCGAATGTTCACCACTGCCCGACCTCTCATGCGACGCCATGGACGCGACCGACTTCGACATGCTCATCATAGCTGTGTGCGAAGACCTGTGCGAGACGGGCGAAATAGACCGCGAGGCGTTGCGCCCCTACCCTTCCATACTCTTCGCGTTAGAGAGCGCAATGTGGCAACTGAGGCGGAATGGCACTCCATTCTTGTCCGACACGCCATTTGCACGCGGAGAGGCCGGCATACCCATCAACGGGCTTGTCTGGATGGGCACGTTTGACCAGATGATGGCCCGCATGAACGAGAAAGTGCAGACGGGCTTCCGTTGCGTCAAACTGAAAATTGGCGGCATAGACTTTGAGCATGAGCTGCAGATGGTGCAAGCCCTCCGCAGTTGCTTCGGCAAAGATCAGATTGAGTTGAGACTCGACGCCAACGGTGCTTTTGCGCCATCTGACGCTATGCGCAGGCTTGAGGCGCTGTCTAAATATGACATTCACTCAATAGAGCAGCCTATCCGCCAAGGCCAATGGGAGCAGATGTCCACGCTATGCGCCAACTCACCTATCCCAATAGCCTTAGACGAGGAGTTGATAGGGATAAATGACGCAGAGCGCAAAAGCGCCATGCTCGACACCATCAAGCCGCAATATATAATCCTAAAGCCCACCCTGCACGGCGGTTTGAGCGGCGCGAAGGAGTGGATAGACATGGCACGCGAGCGGAACATCGGCAGCTGGATTACCAGCGCGCTTGAGAGCAACGTGGGGCTGAACGCCATTGCCCACTTTGCCGCCGAGGTCTATGGGCCTGACATCAAGATGCCGCAAGGTCTCGGCACTGGCCAGCTATTTGAAGAGAACATCCCCATGCCAATCTATATTGAGGGTCAGAGACTCTACTCGGGTTTCAAGGCAAAGAAATAGAACCTCAGGCTATGGAACTTGATGAGTTTTTGGCCGAATGGAGGTCAGACAGCCCGACGGTGTCTGTCCGCACAAGCGGCTCAACAGGCGAGCCTAAGCCCATGGTGGTAGAGAAGAGCCGCATGAGGGCCAGCGCTAACATGACGTGCGATTTCCTCGGGCTACGGGAGGGTGACAGCGCTTTGCTGTGCATGCCCTTAGACTATATTGCCGGCAAGATGGTTGTAGTGCGCTCTGAGGTCAGAGGGCTAAGACTTGTATCCGTACGTCCATCCTCACACCCCTTTGTCACGCTTGACGCCCCCACCGACTTCGCGGCCCTCACACCAATGCAGGTTTTCGAGACATTGAAAGTGGAGAGGGAGAGACGGCAGCTTATGGATGTCCGCCAACTCATCATCGGCGGTGGGGCTATAAGCGCGGAGATGGCTGCCGAGCTAAGGAGGTTTCCTAATGCCGTCTGGAGCACCTATGGCATGACTGAGACATTGTCTCACATAGCCTTGCGGAGGCTGAGTGGCGACTTGGCGAGCGAATGGTACACGCCATTCAAAGGTGTCACGCTAAGCACCGACAGCCGCGGCTGCCTCGTCATAGACGCACCCGCCGTGTGTGCGGAGACTCTCACCACCAATGACATTGTGGAGTTTGACGCAGATGGGGTTCGATTTAAGATAACAGGGCGTGCGGACAACGTAATATGCTCAGGCGGCATCAAAGTTCAGGCCGAGGAGGTGGAGCGGATGCTGGAGCCATATATCAAAAAGCCATACGTGGTCACGTGGGAGCCTGATGACAAGCTCGGGCAGGCCGTAACACTGGTCATTG
The DNA here is from genome assembly GCA_963618945.1 of Bacteroidaceae bacterium. Taxonomy (GTDB): domain Bacteria; phylum Bacteroidota; class Bacteroidia; order Bacteroidales; family Marinilabiliaceae; genus W3P20-009. The sequence continues at coordinate 23,050 of CAVETY010000009.1, read as the reverse complement.
AGTCACCTGACGGGGATGTAGACACTGAGTCATTGTCAGCCATCTGCCATTCCGTTCTGCCTAAGCATTGGGCGCCACGAACAATAAAGACCATGGCAGAGATTCCACGTACGGCCACAGGCAAACTGAAGCGTAACTTTCTGACCTACGGAAAGAAGATTTAAAAGAGCAGTAACACAACAAAACAAGCCCAAAGAAAGATGTGGCACGTTAAGACATTTCAAGAACTAAGCACGGACGAGCTTTACGCCCTCCTGCGCACTCGAAGCCAAGTATTCATTGTTGAGCAAAACAGCGTCTACCAGGATCTTGACAACGATGACCAAAGCGCCATCCACCTCTGGAAAACCGAGGTCGACAAGATTGTAGCCATGGCTCGCGTAACCCCCGCCGGCAAACATTTAGAGGAGAACTCAATAGGGCGCATCATCACCACCGAGCGCGGCAAAGGTTTGGGACTCGAATTGGTACGAAAGGCCTTAGAGGTGGCCAAGGAGAGACTGGGTGCAAAGAGGATTAAGATTCAGGCTCAGCAACAAGCCCGAGGCTTCTATGAGAAACTGGGTTTCGTGGCGATTTCCGAGCCTTATATGCATGAGGGGCTGCCACATCTTGACATGGAAGTGGAAATATAAGACGCAGTGCCTGAATGTGGCGGAATTAGCATCTGCAAGAAAAATCTTTTAGCGCCAACATAAAGTTAGGGCTGACACCTCGAAAGAAGTGCCAGCCCTTTTATTTTGCGCCCTTTACACAAAAGGGTACCTATTTACTCTTAGAACTTATACTTGAACGCTATAGAGAAATTCTCCTTAATCTGGAAACGGTCGCTCTCATTGTCGAAGTAACGCAACTCGACAAGAAGACGGGTAGAGAGGAACCTGTTGATTTGGACATCTATTATATTCTCCCAGTCAAAACGCTTATTGCCGTCCTTCTTGAAATACTCATAGAAAAGCTCAAGTTTGGTGGTGTAGTAGATGCCATAGACAATAGTCTTCTTCCAGTTGGCCGTGACAGAGAAACCGTTGACGAAATCTGCCCTCTTGCCCTCGTCGATGCCGTAGGATGTAGGATCGACTTTGGCTGTATCCGCCACAACAGTAATGATACCGGTGTAGGGAGAGAGCAGCACAGAGAGGTTGTCCTTCTTATAATCCATACCGAAGATGAGCTGGATATAGGCAGGAGAGAGGAGGGTTGACTTGACATTCTCCTTGTTTATGTCGCTGCTGGAGTAGTTGCGGAACAACTGGGTCTTGAATGTGGCAAGGAAAGAGTAGTACCACGTGTTGACCGCATTGAAACCATATTTCGAGCTGAGATCAAAAAGGTCGTCCGAGACGCGGCCCTTGAGCGTTGATGTATAAGTTAAGCCAAGTTTGCTGGTCAAAGAGGTCTCCCATTGCGAACGCCCTTGCGCATATACTGCCTTCCAACGGAAATCGTGGAGCAGCGAAGCCGAGTTCTCACCACCTTTAATCCAGTTATTCACAAAAAGCTGTGAGAACTGCATATTCTCCTCGCCGGACAACTTCCAAGGGCTCTCCTTCTCCTTGGGTTTTTCAATCAAATTTTCAGAGAAAATCTCCTCATCCGGTCGGAACAACTTGGCGATTTCACGATGCTCACTGCCTGAGTTGTGTATCTGCCGCCCTTCGCGGATATCCTTTGTCGGGTCGGGAATCTCATCCCAGACATATTTGATTTGGTCTGGATGGGCCATCATATAATCCAAACGCGCCTTGTCAATCAGCGAAAGCCCATTTGTGTTGAGGTCGTCAAATTTGATACCGAGAGGGTTCTGCTTCTTAAGCAAGAAAGAGTCACGCCGCGCCTCCGGGGAGTATTGCGAACTGTTGTCAAGTGACAGAGAAAGCGGTTTATAGGACAAATAGTAGCTCAGGGTATTGACGGGCTTGACAATCGAATCGAGATTTAAAGCCGGCGCACGTCTTGTTGAATCAGGCACGCACAGGCGCAAAAAGATGGTATCGCCACCCTCAATGACAGAATCTGCCACCTCGACCGTCTTAGTCGCATATGGTCGCAGCGTCACCCAAAGAGACTGAGTTTGCGCTGTGGCTACAGATGAGATTAAAAGGAGCATGGCCAAAAGGCCCCAATATATGCGATACATCTAATTAAATCTGGTTGTTGTCTCAATATGCGCAAAGATAAGTCAAAAAATGGAGGGGCGTGCCGAGACATTACAAAAAGAAGTCACCCCGTCGCCTTTGCAAGACAACGGGGTGACAATATTATTCTGAGTCTTTGCTCTTAATCAGAGTTGACTAAGCCTCCTGGCTCTCGAGGATTTCAAGCTCCTCACGTGAGCCGACGAGGTCATCGCCCAATCCACGGGTACCGGTACCGGCTGGGATGAGGTGACCGCAGATGACATTCTCCTTAAGGCCCTCAAGGTAATCAACCTTACCCTGAATTGCGCTTTCGTTGAGCACCTTGGTCGTCTCCTGGAAGGAAGCGGCTGACATGAAGCTCTTGGTATGGAGAGCCGCACGAGTGATACCCTGGAGAATCTGGTTAGCAGTAGCGGGGATGGCGTCGCGGACAGTGATGCCCTTGAGGTCACGGCGCTTAAGCTGAGAGTTCTCGTCACGAAGACGGCGGGCAGTGATAATCTCGCCGAGGTGGACAGCGGTAGAGTCACCCGGATCGGTAACTACCAGCTTGCCCCAGATGCGATCATTCTCCTCCTGGAAGTCAATCTTATCGACAGCCTCACGCTCAAGGAAGATAGTGTCGCCCGGATCCTGGATCTCGACCTTACGCATCATCTGACGGACAATAACCTCAAAGTGCTTGTCGTTGATGTTTACACCCTGCAGACGGTAGACATCCTGAACCTCGTTGACGATGTACTCCTGAACCTTGGTAGGACCGAGGATTGAGAGGATGTCAACAGGGGTGATGGCGCCGTCGGAGAGAGCAGTGCCTGCGTGGACGGGGTCCTTAGGCTGAACGAGAATCTGCTTAGAGAGGGGAACGAGATAGGTCTTAACCTCACCAGTGGGAGCAGTGACGATAACCTCACGGTTACCATGCTTAATCTTGCCGAATGAGACCTCACCATCAATCTCAGAGACGACAGCGGGGCTGCTCGGGTTGCGTGCCTCGAAGAGCTCGGTGACGCGAGGCAGACCACCAGTGATATCACCAGCCTTACCAACGGCACGAGGCATCTTGGCGAGGGCAGAGCCCTGCTGAACCTTATCGCCAACCTTGACAGAGACGTGTGCGCCTACAGGCAAGTTGTAAGTATGCTCCTCATCATCGCCATTGACGATGCGGATAGTCGGAGACTTGAGGCGGTCGTGGCTCTCGATGATGACCATCTCGTTGAAGCCGGTTGCCTCATCATTCTCGACCTTATAGTTGACGCCCTCCTCCATGTTCTCGAACTCGACAACACCGGAGTACTCTGTGATGATGGGGGCGTTGAATGGATCCCAGTCGAAGAGTTTGTCGCCCTTTGCGACCTCCTGGCCAGCCTTGACATAGAGCTTAGAGGCGTAGTGGAGTTCATGGCGGACAAGCTCATTGCCAGTGTTCTTGTCGATGATGCGAAGTTCAGCGAGACGCGAAACGACAACATCGCAAGTTGTGCCATTGTCCTCAGTGAAGGGAACTGTGCGCTCATCCTGAAGCTCGACAATACCGTCGTACTTAGAGACGAGCTCGCTCTGTGCGGCGCTACCGCCGGCGACACCACCCTGGTGGAATGTACGGAGGGTAAGCTGGGTACCAGGCTCACCGATTGACTGAGCCGCGATGACACCGACAGCCTCGCCCTTGTGAACAAGACGGCTGGTGGCAAGGTTACGGCCATAGCACTTGGCGCAGACACCCTTCTTAGACTCGCAAGTGAGCACAGAACGAATCTCGACACTCTCGATAGGAGAATCCTCGATTGCCTGAGCCTTAGCCTCGTTAATCTCCTCACCAGCAGCAACGATAACCTCGTTGTTGAGGGGGTTGATAACATCATTGACAGCTACGCGGCCAAGGATGCGCTCATAGAGGGTTGCGATGACGTCATCATTATTCTTGATGGCGGTACAGGTGAGACCACGGAGAGTTCCACAATCCTCATCGGTGATGATGACATCGTTAGAGACGTCGACAAGACGACGGGTGAGGTATCCTGCATCGGCAGTCTTAAGAGCGGTATCGGAAAGACCTTTACGTGCACCGTGAGAAGAGATAAAGTACTCCTGGACGGAGAGACCCTCCTTGAGGTTTGCGATGACAGGGTTCTCGATGATCTGTGGGCCTTCAGCACCAGCCTTCTGAGGCTTAGCCATAAGACCACGCATACCGCAAAGCTGCTTAATCTGGTCCTTAGAACCACGGGCGCCAGAGTCAAGCATCATGTAGACAGAGTTGAAGCCCTGCTGGTCAGAGCTCAGCTGCTTCATCAAGATGCCAGTAAGCTCGGCATTGACATGTGTCCAGATGTCGATAACCTGGTTGTAACGCTCGTTGTTCGTGATGGCACCCATTGAGTAGCTCATCATGACCTCGTCGACATCAGCGTAACCCTTCTTGATGAGCTCGTCCTTCTCTTTCGGGATGAGGACATCGGAGAGGTTGAACGACAGACCGGCGACGAAAGACATGCGGTAACCCATGTTCTTGATATCGTCAAGGAAGTCGGCGGTGCGGGGAATACCGCAGGCCTTCTGAACCTTGGCAATGATGCCGCGGAGAGACTTCTTAGAGATGAGGCAGTTGATGAAGCCGACCTCACGAGGAACGATATTGTTGAAGAGAATACGTCCCATGGTAGTCTCAATGAGCTGAAGCTCGGGCTTACCCTCTGCGTTGAGGTCATAGGTGCGAACCTTAACCCTTGCGTGGAGGTCTACCTTCTGCTCATTGTAGGCGATCTCGGCCTCAGCAGGTGAGTAGAAGACGAGACCCTCGCCGAGAGCACCCGGGCGCTCCTTGGTGATGTAGTAAAGACCAAGGACCATATCCTGAGAAGGAACGGTGATAGGCGCGCCGTTGGCAGGGTTCAAGACGTTGAGCGAGGCAAGCATAAGGAGCTGTGCCTCAAGGACAGCAGCGTTGCCGAGTGGGAGGTGGACAGCCATCTGGTCACCGTCGAAGTCGGCGTTGAATGCCGTACATGCGAGCGGGTGGAGCTGAATGGCCTTACCCTCAATCATTCGGGGCTGGAAAGCCTGGATGCCAAGACGGTGGAGGGTCGGGGCTCGGTTGAGGAGAACCGGGTGGTTCTTCATGACATTCTCAAGAATATCCCAAACCACAGCCGACTTCTTGTCAACAATCTTCTTTGCGGACTTGACAGTCTTGACTATGCCGCGCTCAATAAGTTTGCGGATGACAAACGGCTTGAAGAGCTCAGCTGCCATATCCTTAGGCAGACCGCACTCGTGCATGCGGAGCTCAGGGCCGATGACAATAACGGAACGAGCAGAGTAGTCGACACGCTTACCGAGAAGGTTCTGACGGAAGCGGCCCTGCTTGCCCTTGAGAGAGTCGGAGAGAGACTTGAGAGGACGGTTGGCGTCTGACTTGACAGCCGTAGAGCGGCGTGTGTTGTCGAAGAGAGAGTCAACTGCCTCCTGAAGCATACGCTTCTCGTTTCGGAGAATAACCTCAGGAGCCTTAATCTCAAGAAGCCTCTTAAGACGGTTGTTACGGATGATGACTCGGCGATAGAGCTCGTTGAGGTCGGAGGTTGCGAAACGGCCACCATCGAGGGGCACGAGAGGGCGCAAATCGGGCGGGATGACCGGGATGACGGTCATAATCATCCACTCGGGCTTGTTGCGTCCCTTTGAAGCGCGGAACCACTCGACAACCTGGAGGCGCTTGAGGGCCTCAGCCTTGCGGGCCTGTGAGGTCTCGCGGTGAGCCTGGTCGCGGAGTTTGCCAGCGAGGGTGTCAAGCTCAACCTTCTGGAGAAGGATGTAGAGAGCCTCGGCGCCCATCTTGGCTATGAACTTGTTGGGATCGTTGTCATCGAGACGCTGATTGCCCTCTGGGAGCTCAGCGAGGACCTCCATGTACTCATCCTCAGAGAGGAGTTCGAGTTCCTCCCTGTTAGAGGCGCCCTTCTGGATGACGACGTAACGCTCGTAATAAACGATAGAATCGACCTTCTTGGTTGGGATGCCGAGGAGGCTGCCAATCTTATTGGGCAGGGATCTGAAATACCAGATGTGGGCGATAGGGACGACAAGTGAGATGTGGCCCATACGCTCGCGGCGGACCTTCTTCTCAGTGACCTCGACACCGCAACGGTCGCAGACGATGCCCTTGTAGCGGATGCGCTTATACTTACCGCAATGGCACTCATAGTCCTTGACAGGGCCGAAAATGCGCTCGCAGAAAAGGCCGTCACGCTCGGGCTTGTAGGTGCGGTAGTTAATGGTCTCGGGTTTGAGGACCTCGCCGCTCGACATTTCAAGGATCTCCTCGGGCGATGCGAGCCCGATGGTTATCTTTGAAAAGTTGGTCTTTTTTTGATCTCTTCTAAAAGCCATTGTTAATAGGATTAGAAAGCCGGAAGCCGAGAGAGCTGGATTATCAGCTCAGTCCCGGGTTTGGCTTGTCTCTATATTTTTGTTTGTTGGGTGCCGGAGTCACTCCGGCACCCTTAAACATTAACTTGTTGGTTTCCGCGGCTTACTTGCCGCGGCGGCAGAGGTCTACTCGAACGCGATTGAGAGACCGAGGCCCCTCATCTCGTGGAGGAGGACGTTGAGCGATTCTGGGATGCCCGGGGTCGGGAGGTTGTCACCCTTGACAATGGCCTCGTAAGCCTTGGCGCGGCCTACAACATCGTCAGACTTAACAGTCAGAATCTCCTGAAGTACATTTGCGGCGCCGAAACCCTCGAGCGCCCAGACTTCCATCTCACCGAAACGCTGACCACCGAACTGGGCTTTACCGCCGAGAGGCTGCTGGGTGATGAGAGAGTAGGGACCGATGGAGCGCGCGTGCATCTTGTCATCGACCATGTGGCCGAGCTTAAGCATGTAGACGACACCTACGGTAGCCGGCTGGTGGAAACGCTCGCCAGTGCCACCATCATAGAGGTAAATCTTACCTACGTCAGGTACACCAGCCTTACGGGTGAGCTCAGTAATCTGATCAAGCGAAGCGCCGTCGAATACAGGGGTTGCGAACTTGACACCGAGCTCCTTGCCTGCCCAACCAAGGACAGTCTCGTAAATCTGACCAAGGTTCATACGAGAAGGCACACCCAGAGGGTTCAGGACGATATCGACAGGAGAGCCATCGGGGAGGAAAGGCATATCCTCAAGACGGACAATGTTAGAGACGATACCCTTATTGCCGTGACGACCTGCCATCTTATCACCTACACGGATCTTACGCTTCTTGGCGATGTAGATCTTAGCGATCTGCATGATACCCTGTGGCAGCTCGTCGCCAATGGTCTCATTGTAGGTCTTGCGCTTGTTCTCAGCCTCATACTCCTTGTACTTCATGCGGAAGTTGTGTATGGTGCGATAGATGAGCGCATCGATTTCCTCATCGCCAGACCAGTTAGACGGGTCGACAGTCTGATAGTCAACATCAGTGAGGACAGTGCGGGTGAACTTGACGCCCTTAGAGATTACATCTACGCCATCATAGTCCTTGACACCGTTAGAGACCTTGCCCTCAAGCTTAGAGAAGAGCTTAGAGAGAAGACGGTTGCGAAGCTCGTCAACCTTAGCGTTGAACTCCTCCTCGAGGCTGTTGACCTTAGCCTTCTCGGCAGCGCGAGAGCGGCGGTCCTTGACGACACGAGAATAGAGGTTGCGACCGATGACGACACCGCTGAGTGAGGGATTGGCCTTGAGAGAAGCATCCTTGACATCACCAGCGCGATCACCGAAGATGGCGCGGAGAAGCTTCTCCTCAGGAGTCGGGTCGCTCTCACCCTTAGGAGTAATCTTACCGATGAGGATGTCGCCAGGCTTGACATGAGCGCCAATGCGGATGATACCATTCTCATCGAGATCCTTGGTAGCCTCCTCGGCTACGTTAGGAATATCTGAAGTGAGTTCCTCCATGCCGCGCTTGGTGTCGCGGACCTCAAGAGAGTACTCATCAACGTGAACTGAAGTAAAGATATCCTCGCGGACAACCTTCTCAGAGATAACGATAGCGTCCTCGAAGTTATAACCCTTCCAAGGCATGAACGCTACCTTGAGGTTACGACCGAGAGCAAGCTCGCCATTAGAGGTTGAGTAACCCTCGGTGAGAATCTCGCCCTTGACGACACGCTGACCAGGCTTAACGATCGGACGGATGTCGATACAGGTGCTCTGGTTGGTCTTCTGGAACTTAGAGAGGGGATACTCCTTGGTGTCGGGGTCGAACGAAACGAAACGCTCGTCCTCTGAACGGTCGTAGCGGACAATGATCTTGTCAGCGTCGACATAGTCAATGACACCATCCTTCTCGGCGATGACCTGAGTGCGAGAGAAACGGATGACAGGCTCCTCAAGACCGGTTCCGACAATAGGAGACTCGGTGCGAAGCAGAGGTACAGCCTGGCGCATCATGTTGGATCCCATGAGTGCGCGGTGGGCGTCGTCATGCTCGAGGAATGGGATGAGCGAAGAAGCTACAGACGCGATCTGGTTTGCAGCGACGTCAATGTACTCGACCTCAGACTTGTCAACGACAGGGAAGTCGGAGTCCTGACGAGCCTTGACATGCTCCTCGGTGAAGTTACCCTCCTCATCGAGAGGAGAGAGGGCAGCTGCGATAATCTTGTGTTCCTCATCCTCGGCAGTGACATACTTGAAGCCGTTCTCTGAGAAATCTACCTTGCCATCGCGAACGATGCGGTAAGGAGTCTCAAGGAAGCCGAGTTTGTCAATCTTGGCGTAGATGGTGAGAGAAGAGATCAGACCGATGTTCGGGCCCTCAGGGGTCTCAATAGGACAGAGACGGCCGTAGTGGGTGTAGTGGACATCTCGGACCTCGAAACCTGCACGGTCGCGAGAAAGACCGCCGGGACCGAGTGCTGAGAGACGGCGCTTGTGGGTCACCTCGGCCAGAGGGTTGGTCTGGTCCATGAACTGAGAGAGCGCATTAGTAGCGAAGAAGCTCGTGACGACAGACGACAGAGTCTTGCTATTGATAAGGTCAGTGGGGGTGAACGTCTCATTGTCACGGACATTCATGCGCTCCTTGATGGTGCGAGCCATACGCGCGAGACCGACAGAGAACTGGTTAGCGAGCTGCTCACCTACTGTGCGGACGCGGCGGTTGGAGAGGTGGTCGATATCATCGACATCGGCCTTTGAGTTGAGGAGCTCGATGAGATGCTTGATAATCTCAATCATATCCTCCTTGGTGAGCGTGCGGACGCTCATGTCAGTCTTGAGACCGAGCTTCTGGTTGAGGCGGTAACGGCCGACGTCGCCAAGGTCATAACGCTTGTCTGAGAAGAAAAGCTTGTCGATGGCGTCGCGCGCTGTTGCCTCGTCGGGTGGCTCGGCGTTGCGGAGCTGACGATATATGTAGACTACGGCCTCCTTTTCGGAGTTGCAGGGGTCTTTCTGGAGAGTATTGTAGATGATGGCGAAGTCGGCGAGATCGGTAGACTCCTTGTGGAGGAGAATAGTCTTCGCGCCAGAGTCGATAATCTTCTCGACATCCTCCTCAGAGAGGACGGACTCACGCTCAACTACGACTTCATTACGCTCAATAGATACGACCTCGTTGGTATCCTCGTCGACGAAATCCTCGACCCAGGAACGGAGGACGCGTGCAGCGAGCCTGCGGCCCACGCACTTATTGAGGCTCTTGTTGACCTTGACCTCATCGGCAAGGCCGAAAATCTCGAGGATATCCTTATCGGCCTCGAAACCGATTGCACGCAACATAGTGGTGACCGGAAGTTTCTTCTTACGGTCGATGTACGCGTACATGACATTGTTAATGTCGGTGGCGAACTCGATCCAAGAACCCTTGAAAGGAATGATACGAGCAGAGTAGAGCTTAGTACCATTGGCATGGACCGACTGGCCAAAGAAAACGCCAGGCGAGCGGTGGAGCTGTGATACCACGACACGCTCAGCGCCATTGATAACGAAACTGCCCTTCTCGGTCATATAAGGAATCATGCCGAGGTAGACTTCCTGCACGGTAGACTCGAAATCCTCGTGCTCGGGGTCGTTGCAGGACAGGCGAAGCTTAGCCTTCAGCGAGACCTGATAGGACAGACCCTGCTCAAGACACTCCTGAATGGTGTAACGTGGAGGGTCGACGCAATAGTCCAGGAACTCAAGGATGAAATTATTCCTCGTGTCAGAGATGGGGAAATTTTCTTGGAAGACCCTGAATAGGGCTTCATCTTTGCGTTGTTCGGGAGTAGACCCAAGTTGGAAAAGCTCCTTGAATGATTTTAACTGAACTTCCAGGAAGTCGTTGTAGTCCAACGGATGCTTCACGGAAGAGAAACTAATCCTGTCGGCTTTGATTGGATTCATGAATCGAGAAGATTTATTGAACTTAATAACAGAGAAAAAGAGGTTTGGAGCCCGCGGAGCATACCACGGGTTCCAAACCAATTCCTTAGCAGGAAGAGCTGTTATTACTTAAGTTCAACCTCAGCACCAGCCTCTTCGAGTTTAGCCTTGAGAGCCTCAGCGTCAGCCTTAGAGAGCTTCTCCTTGACGGTAGCGGGAGCCTTGTCGACGATCTCCTTAGCCTCCTTAAGGCCAAGACCGGTGTTCTCCTTGACAGCCTTAACGACTGCGAGCTTGGCAGCGCCAGCGCTCTTGAGAACAACGTCGAACTCGGTCTGCTCAGCAGCGGCAGCAGCGCCACCAGCAGCGGGAGCAGCGACAGCTACAGCAGCAGCTGCGGGCTCGATGCCGTACTCGTCCTTGAGGACGGTAGCGAGTTCGTTGACTTCCTTGACAGTGAGGTTAACGAGGTCCTCAGCAAGTTTCTTGATATCTGCCATTTTATCGAAAATTAAAAAGGGTTCTGTTTAAGATGAAATTTATTTGTTGGAAAGTGTTTCCAAGATACCGTGTATCTTGTTGCCAGCGCTGCCCTGGAGCGCGCTGATGACGTTCTTGGCGGGAGACTGGAGGAGAGCGACGATGTCGGCGATAAGCTCCTCTTTGCTCTTGATAGCCACGAGCGCCTCGAGGTCGTTAGCACCGTAGACAGACTGCTCTACGTAAGCACCCTTGAGGACAGGCTTCTGGTTAGCAGCGCTGAACTCCTTGATGACCTTAGCTGGAGCATTGCCAACGTTGGAGAACATGACCGCGGTGTTGCCGCTGAAGCAGCTGTCGAGGTCAGCGAGTTCACCATCGACGGTGTTGATGGCCTTCTTGAGCAGGGTGTTCTTGACAACCTGGAGCTTGATCTCCTTCTCGAAGCAGACCTTGCGGAGTGCGCTGGTCTTCTCGGCGTTGAGGCCTTCGATGTCAACGAGGTAGAAGTGGCTGTAGCTCTTGACTGTCTCGACGAGCTGCTCAATGAGAGTGGCTTTATCTTCTTTTCTCATGATTCCGTTTTAAAGTAGTTAAACAAACTTAGGCCTCGCCGCCGACCTTGAAGTCGACATGGACACCCGGGCTCATGGTGCTGGAAAGATAGACACTCTTGACGTAGGTACCCTTAGCAGTAGAGGGCTTGAGACGTACGATAACGGAGAGGAACTCCTTAGCGTTCTCAGCGATCTTCTGAGCGTCGAAAGAGACCTTGCCGATAGAGGCGTGAACGATACCGGTCTTATCGACCTTGAAGTCGATCTTACCAGCCTTAACCTCCTTGACAGCCTTAGCGACGTCCATAGTGACAGTGCCGCTCTTAGGGTTAGGCATGAGGCCACGGGGACCGAGGACACGGCCGAGTGCACCTACTTTAGCCATGATAGAGGGCATGGTGATGATGACATCAACGTCAGTCCATCCACCCTTAATCTTATCGATGTACTCATCGAGTCCGACATAGTCAGCACCGGCTTCTTTCGCCTCGTTCTCCTTGTCAGGAGTACAGAGGACGAGTACTCGTACCTGTTTGCCGGAACCGTGAGGGAGCGTGCAGACGCCTCTCACCATCTGGTTGGCCTTGCGTGGATCAACGCCGAGACGTACGTCCACATCGACAGAGGCATCGAACTTGGTGGTGGTCATCTCCTTGACGAGAGCAGCAGCCTCGTCGAGGGAGTAGAGCTTACCGTCCTCTATCTTTGACAACGCCAACTTACGGTTTTTAGTTAGTTTCGTCATTGTTGCAAATAGGTATTACGATTATTTATTGCCGGGGAACTCACCAGAGACGGTGACGCCCATAGACCTTGCGGTACCAGCGATCATCTTCATGGCAGACTCAACGGTGAAGCAGTTGAGATCTGGCATCTTGTCTGTCGCGATAGCCTTGACCTGATCCCAGGTGATAGAGGCTACCTTCTTACGGTTAGGCTCCGCAGAACCGCTCTTGAGCTTAGCGACCTCCTTGATCTGCACTGCTGCAGGGGGAGTCTTGATGATGAACTCAAAAGACTTATCATTGTAGACCGTTATGACGACAGGCAGGATCTTGCCAGCCTTATCTTGCGTACGAGCGTTGAACTGCTTACAGAAATCCATGATGTTCACGCCCTTGGAGCCGAGAGCCGGACCGATTGGGGGTGAAGGATTCGCAGCACCACCTTTAACCTGAAGTTTGATAAAGGCTTCTACTTCTTTAGCCATTGTAGCAATTCGATATTAAAAGTAAATATAGTTTCGACAGCCCGTATAATTCCGGCCGTTGCCAGATGGAAGCATTCGATACTTGACTGCCAGGACTATTCTTGTATTGGTTGTTCTTATCTTGTGGAGCCTCTTCGCAGAGACTGTATTTTCTTTAGGCCTCTTTCTCAACCTGATAGTAGGCGAGTTCGAGCGGGGTCTCACGACCGAAGATCTTAATCATGACAGAGAGTTTCTTCTTCTCCTCGTCAATATCCTCAATCTTGCCAGAGAAACCTTGGAAAGAGCCGTCGATGACCTTGACGGTCTCGCCGACGATATAAGGAACCTCTTCCTCCTCGGTGACGTCAGCCACCTTGTCTTGACGACCAATCATGCGGTCAGCCTCGGCGTCGCTCATAGGCATAGGCACAGTACCATTACGCTGAGCGCTAAGGAAACCGAGAACGTTAGCCGCACTAAGGAGAACCGACTGAACCTCATCAGTAAGGATGCACTCGACAAAGACATAGCCTGAGTAAAGGATATGCTCCTTCATGACCTTCTTGCCGTTCCTCTGCTGATAGACTTTCTCAACAGGTACTACAACCTGTGTTATAAGGTCAGCAAGATCACGCTTCTGAACCTCATCCTCGATTGCCTCCTTGGCCTTGAGCTCCTTGCTTGCGATGGCACGGATGACATACCAATGCCTCACAATAGTCTTCTCACCATTCGCCGACTTGAGCAACTTCCTGCCATCCTCACCCTCTACAAGAACGTACTTCTTGCCGTTCTTAGACTTAAGGACATCAGACGCTTCTTTCTTAATAGCCATAAGTTATGGAGTTGCTGTAGGATTAGCCGAGAATGTTATAAATGGCGGAGAGACCGTATTTGAAAATGAGATCCATCACGAGGATGACGATAGCGATGATTACAGAAGCAATCATCACGATACGGGCGCTGGAGAAAAGCTCACTCCAGGTAGGCCACGTAGTCTTGACTACCAACTCGTTATATACGTCGGAGAGATATGTTGAGACCTTATTCATTTTATAAAGGATATTGCACGGGTGGAGCGACTCGAACGCCCGACACTCGGTTTTGGAGACCGATGCTCTACCAACTGAACTACACCCGTATTAAAAGTCTTTACCGGAGCGGGGACACCGCCCCGACAAAGACTTGAATTATTTAGCCTGATAAACTGAGGCGCCGATATTACTCGACGATATCAGTTACCTGACCTGCGCCGACGGTACGGCCACCCTCGCGGATAGCGAAGCGGAGACCGACGTTAAGAGCAACAGGGTAGATGAGGTCGACCTCGATGTTGACGTGGTCGCCAGGCATAACGATCTCGGTTCCCTCGGGCAGCTTAATCTCGCCAGTGATGTCGAGAGTGCGGAGGTAGAACTGAGGACGATACTTGTTCTTGAATGGAGTGTGACGGCCACCCTCTTCCTTCTTCAAGACGTAGATCTGAGCCTTGAACTTGGTGTGAGGAGTGATAGAGCCGGGCTTGCAGAGAACCATACCACGCTTCATCTCAGACTTCTCGATACCGCGAAGGAGGAGACCTACGTTGTCACCAGCCTCACCCTCGTCGAGGGTCTTGCGGAACATCTCGACACCGGTGCAAGTGGTCTTCTTGCCCTCTGAGTCGAGACCGACAATCTGGAGCTCGTCGCCGATGTGGACAACACCAGTCTCGATACGGCCGGTAGCGACGGTACCACGACCAGTGATGGTCATAGCATCCTCGACAGGCATCAAGAAAGGCTTATCGGTGTCACGAACTGGAGTAGGAATCCACTCGTCAACTGCGTTCATGAGCTCGATAACCTTGTCCTCCCACTGAGGCTCACCGTTGAGTGCGCCAAGAGCAGAACCACGGATAACAGGGCTGTTGTCACCGTCGAACTCGTAGAAGGTAAGGAGCTCACGAAGCTCCATCTCAACGAGGTCAAGCATCTCAGCGTCATCAACAAGGTCAACCTTGTTCATGAAGACAACGATACGAGGAACGTTTACCTGACGGGCGAGAAGGATGTGCTCGCGGGTCTGAGGCATAGGACCGTCGGTTGCAGCGCAGACGAGGATAGCACCGTCCATCTGAGCAGCACCGGTAACCATGTTCTTGACGTAGTCAGCGTGGCCCGGGCAGTCGACGTGAGCGTAGTGACGCTTCTCGGTCTCGTACTCGACGTGAGCGGTGTTGATGGTGATACCACGCTCCTTCTCCTCAGGTGCGCTATCGATAGAGTCGAAAGACTTAACCTGGTTAACCGCAGAAGGGAACTTCTTAGAGAGAACGGTGGTGATAGCAGCAGTCAAGGTGGTCTTGCCGTGATCGACGTGACCGATGGTGCCGATGTTTACGTGTGGCTTAGTTCTTTGGAAAGTTTCTTTAGCCATAATTCGAATTATTAGACAATTAGGTTACTTTTCTAAGAAAGAATTGTTCGAAAGACAGCCAAAGGAACGGACACAACTATCCACCTTGGCATGAAATTCAGTCGCAAAGTTAATACTTTTTGCGTGAAAGAGACAATGGGGTGCGCTTTTTTTGTGTGAAATAATACAAATTCATTAATTAGCAAGGACTTAAACACAACGCAAGGGATCAAAATGGAACAAAAAACCGATTGACACGTATAAATAATAGCTTAATATCCACTTCAAAAAATGTCAAGCGAAAAAAAGCACGCGGATCTTTTGCTGGGGAACCAATTATGTTTCCGATTATATAGCGCCAGCCATTTGATAGTCAAGAGCTACACACCTCTTTTGGCCAAATTGGGTTTGACATATCCCCAATATTTGGTGATGATGGCCCTATGGGAGCATGACGAAATCCGCGTAAACGACTTGGCCAAGACCTTATTATTGCAGACAAACACGGTGACACCGCTTTTGAAGAGAATGGAGACTATGGGATTGGTGACAAGGTTCAAGGACAGCGACGACCAGCGGCAAGTCATAGTGAGATTGACAGACGAGGGGCGCAGGCTGGAGGAGACTGCGAGCTCAATCCCAAAGACTCAGGTGGAGCGGATATTATGCAACGGAGCGAACGAGGAGCTCATCCCTGGGCTGAACAATCGGCTCGATTCGCTCATTGAGGTACTGAAGCTCATGACCAAATGCGAATAAACAGAGTCCCCATATAATAAAGGCGAGCGAGCCGCCGACGTGACATATAATAGTGGTCACGTCGGCGGCTCAGCATTTACTGGTAGATTTTGGTTTTAGAGTTTAAGTATTTGGAAGATGCGCGAATGCTGATGGACGAGAGGCTTCGTGTGGGCGAAAAAGACCACGCCGTCAGAAGGGGACGTGATTAGTTGAAGCGTCTCACCCGTGAACGGATGAAGGATGGAGGCCAAAGTGTCGCCCGACCTCACGTATTGGCCGACAGAGACACGGGAATAGAGCATCCCCGAGTTAAGGGATGAGACCGTGACCAACTCGTCGGCATCGAAGACAAGGGAGCGCGAGCCTGGATGCAGAGAGACAGAGATGGCCCCGAGCGAGCCGAGGAAACGCAGGATGGCCTGCCAAGACTGCTTGGCCATGTCGTGGGAGAGCACATCGGTTGAACCCGAGTAGAGCGAATAGGCCTTAGTGCCGAAAATCTGCCAATTATAGTTAAGGACGACAGTGTCAAAAGGCGCGGGTTCGTAGCGACATACAAACGGCAGGCCAAAATTCTCGGCCGCGGCAATATCCTCATAACCGGTCTTCATAATCCTGACATGTGGCGTGAAATTGCCATTCATGTAATAAGACGCCAACTGAATGCCCCATTCATAGTTCTTGACAGCCTCAAAAAGAGCCGCGGCGATGCGCTGAGTCGTCTCGCCCCGATCATAGCCCGGGAACATACGATTGACATCAGTGTTATCCATCGCCCAAAAACGCTTCTGCACATTGAGAGAAAAGGCGTTGACTGTAGGGATTACAAGAATTCCCATGTCGGGATTGATTTTCCCCTCGGCATCGAGCTGACAAAGATTCTTCACCACCTGAGACGCGACAAAGAGCTGTTGCACCTCATCGCCGCGCATGGAGCCAACGACAGCCACAGTTTTAGCCTCACCGCCGAAATGGAAGCCCTCGATGACAAAATCGTCACGGAAAGGCGACTTCATGCGGAGGATCTCGATTCGTTTCATAAATGTCCTTTCTTGATTGAGTTGGTTAGCCTTTCGATGGGGAATAGATACGGGCGATGAGAGAGCCCTCATAGACAATCGGGTAGCCGCGCTGAGTGAAAAGGAGTCCGTCTACAGGAGAAATGACATCGGCGAGGACTTCGCCAGTCAGCGACGAGACGACTTGACAAAGGCGGTCGCCCTTGCGCACCCATGACGAGTGCGGAGCGGCATTGACCACCACGCCCGAGAAAGGAGAGTTTATCATGGTCACCTCGCCATCGAGAGAGAGAAGGGGCTTGCAGACATTGGCGGGCTTAGCACCCGTCCAGACACCCATATTATGCAAAAGATTTAAAAGGCCCTTGACAAGGCGGTCTCCGTACTCTTGCGTTATCCTCATGCCGATGCCCATCTCGACCACGAGAGTAGGCGTACCGATTGAGTTGAGTGAATGGGCAATGGTGGACTGCAGGACCGTGGCGGCCTCATGAATCCATATGAAATCGAGATTTAGCAGCTTGGCGTAGGGAATCAGTTTTTCTGAGGTCATGCGGCTAATGCGGGCCTGCGGCATCTCATAGAGAAAGACATTGGAGGAATGAATGTCCACAACCATGTCCGCGCCTCGCAGATCCTCGACAACCTGGTGAGCGACATGTTCAACCATATGGCCATCATCAGAGCCGGGGAAGATGCGGTTCATGTCGAGGTCGAAAGTGGGAATGCCACGGCAAACGGAGTCCACGCCGAGTGGATTAATGGCGGGCCAAATCTCAACAGTGCCGCACACCTTGTCGGACTCTGACTTAAGGAGGCGCGCCAACTCGAAACAGACATATTGCCCTTCGAGCTCGTCACCATGAATTCCCGTTATGACGCAGACCCTCGGCCCCTTGCCATTTCCAATGACAAGTTTTTTAACCATAAGCCTCTCAGCCACGGGAAGATCTTCGGAGACTACGGTTTTGACAGATGAGTTCATTTTTGGTTAATGTAGTGTAATCTCAAGTATTAAAAATCCGCCCAACTTCAACCAGGTCAGGCGTGAATGGGGGCCTCCTCTGGCGACACCTTCCACACATCGACAGACACAGAGACATTTTGCTCAGCCACACCTCTGAAGACGCCGCGCGAGATGGAACAGTCTGCAAAATCGCGACCATGTGCCAACTTGACATATTGGCGTCCGACAAAACGGTTGTTAGTCGGGTCGAAAGGAAGCCAATGAGTACCCGTGAACACCTCGACCCAGGCGTGGGTGGCCCCCTCGCCCTCCATCAGTCCGCACACATAGCGCGCAGGCAAGCCGGCGAGACGGCAAATGGATACTGCCACATGCGAAAAGTCCTGACACACCCCTTGGTGTAGTTCAAGCGCCTGAGCGGCAGTGGTGTCGACCGAGGTTGTCCCCGGCGCATAGGCGATCCTTTCAGACAACAATCCCATAAGGCTGTTTATCCACTTGAGGACATCGGGACGAGGCGAGCCGAGAAGAGCGGCCGCCTGAGCGAGAGCCACGTCGGGCGTAGTCAGAGGGGACGGGTAAGAGTAGACAGGATCGGGGGCATCCGCGCACAGGCCGCCAGAAGTCTCCACCACTCCGGCGGCCTCGTAGGCGAAGAGGTCATGCCGCCGGCCAAGATAGCCCGACGTCACCGCATTGCCGAACGCATCGGACGAAGTGGTGAGCTGACAAGACGGCAGCACAGTCACCTTTTGCCAAACGGTCCTTTGCCCAGGGCTTTGCATGGGCGAGCAGCGCATGGCGAAAGCGTGGTCAGTGACCTTGGCGGAGAAAGTTATGAGCGTTGTGTAAGAGTAACGGAGAAACACAATATCACTCGGGCTAAAAGGTGGATTCGCAAGTGACTATGCGGCAAAAAGTGAATTGAGCTTCACAAGCGTGTCAGTGGAGCAAGAGCTGTAGACCTGCGACCTGATGAGAGAAAGCAACTGAGTGTCGCAGAGAGCGAGCTCAGTTTTATCAATAGACTCAAGACGCGCCAGCACATCGGCCACGCGTTCGGGCTCATATCCGAAACGGATCATGATGTCGAGGCGCTCAATATAACGGCCGATGGTGAGAATGTTACGAATGGACCTTGAGCGGATATTCTCATCGGCTGCGCCCCAGAAAGACATAAGGTAGTCAGACACGGGCTGCAAGGCGAACACTCCGCAGCTGTTGGCCTTAGCCTTTGCCAGGATATTCACAGCAAGCTCGACATAGGCGAGAGTCTCAGTCTTAATGTCATTCCTCTCAAGCATGGCATTGTTCTTGGCAGCCGCGAGCATATTGGCAATAGAGCATGGATTGTCATCGGAATAGAGGAAATCATAGACAAAATTGCCAGAGGCGAGAGCCACAGTAGGGACTCCCATGAGAGTGGCGAAAGTCTGGAGGGGCTTCTCGTGCTGGGCGTCAATATTGACATTGCAATATTTGCGGAGGAGGTGAAGGGCGAGGATTGCCCGTTCGGTGTATCGGCCGAGCCAATAGAGGCGATCGGCCTTTGCGGGTGAGATTGCGAGATTTATGTTCATCGTGAATAGGGTTAGGTAAAAAGATCAGATAGTTATCAGAAAGTTGAGTAAGTGTAATTGGTGAGAAATCCTTTATTTGGCGAGCACCCAAGTATCCTTGAAGCCGCCGCCCTGTGAAGAGTTCACGACGAAAGACTTGGGGTCGCGAGTGAAGCGGGTCAGTCCGCTTGGCCATACAGTCGTTTCTTTGCCAGAGAGAACGAAAGCGCGGAAATCGCTCTTTCGCTTCACAGTGGTATCGCCATCCATAATATCGAGGTCGATGAAATTGATGACCTCCTGCGCAATCCAGCGCCTCGGGTCCTTTTCAATCATGGCACGGACCTCAGCAAGCCTCTCGGAGGACATATCCCGCCCGAACATGACGCCATAGCCACCGGCCTCAGCGACATCCTTGATGACAAGTGACGGCAGCTTGTCCATCACATATTTGTAATCATCGGGGAACATGGGCAAATAGGTGGGAGCGTTACGAAGGATGGGTTCCTCGCCAAGGTAATACTTGACCATCTTGGGGACGAAATAGTAGATGCCCTTGTCATCCGCCACGCCATTGCCGAACGCGTTGACAATGGACACATTTCCCTTCCGATATGCAGAGAACACGTTGGGTATGCCAAGGAGGCTGGTCTGCTCAAAAGTCATCGGGTCCATAAATTCATCAGATATGCGGCGATAGATGACCCCCACCCTCTCTTTTTTATTGAAGAGGCCCTTGTAATAGACCACATCATCCTCGACAAACAAATCGTCGGGGAAAGCCAACAGCACGCCTGCCTTCTCAGCCAAATAGGAGTGTTCGAAGAAGGCCGAGTTGTAGCGGCCAGGCGTGAGTACGACCTCAAGCCCACCTGTGACATTCACATCGTCCATCATCTGGCGCAAGAGGGAAGGGTAATTGCGATTATCGAGAACCTCGGTATCCGCAAAAGTCTCTGGTGAGACCTTACGAGTGAGTTCCCTGGCAATGAGCGGGTAAGAAGCACCGGAAGGGACGCGGAGATTATCCTCGAGCACATACCAAGTGCCGTCATCTGCCTGCACAAGATCAATGCCCGAGATATGGCTGAAGACTCCAGCCGCGGGAATTATACCCTCGCACTGCGGCAGGTAGCCTTTGGAAGAATAGACAAAGTCCTCAGGCACAATGCCGTCACGGATAATGGCCCTCTCGGTGTAAACATCTTTGAGGAAAGCGTTGAGAGCCTTGACGCGTTGTGCCAGACCGGCAGACAAGTGTGCCCAGTCGGAGGCTGTGATTATGCGCGGTATAGCGTCAAAAGGGAAAATCTGCTCTTTGAAATTGCCGTTCTTGTAAATTCCGAAACGTACGCCGAAACGCTCCATCCATTTGTTTACGGCATCTTTTTGAAGTAGCAGACGAGCATAAATGGAATCATCTGTCATTTTGATATCGTTTTTGGTTCTCAACTTTCATCTACGTAGCTAAGATAGCCGTTTTGATTGTAAACTAAAAGAATAAAAGCGCTAAAAAACAAAAGACCCCTATATTTTAAGGGGTACAAGTACGATATTTTACATTTTTCAAGAGAACAACACGCCATAAAGAGGGGTTAACGAGACAAAAAGAACTAAATTCCACAAAGCAACCCCACATTACGCAATCATGCTCAAATCAGAATAGTCGACTCATGCTCAAACAAAGGAAACAGGGCAAAAAGAATGCGCCCTCTGAAACATTAAGTTCCAGAGGGCGCATCCTTTTTTAGATTATGCCACGGCTGTCGTCAGCGAACGGCGGCAGTCGATGTCAGCATGTTTATTTTTGCTCCTTGTATTTAAGCAACTGCTTGCGAAGAGCCTCGCAGGCGAGGTCGATACCTTCCTCGAAAGACTTGCACTGCTTCTCAGCAATGAGGTTGTCATTGGGAACAACGAGGGATATCTTGGATACTTTGTTCTCAGTGTTGTCAGCCTTATCGAGGCTGAGGACGACTTCGGCGGAAATGATACCATCGAAAAAGAGGTCGAGCTTAGATACCTTCTGGTTAGCGAAGTCCTTAAGCTGCTGAGATGCATCGAAATGCAGGGACTGGATAGTAAGTTTCATAGTACTGTCCTCCTTTTTTAGTTGTCCGCCCTTGGGTGGGCGAGTTTGTAGATTTTGGATAACTGCTCGAAGTCGCTGTGCGCATAGATTTGCGTAGCGGCTAAACTTGAGTGGCCGAGAAGTTCCTTGATGGCCATGAGGTCGGCGCCGTTGTTAAGAAGGACGGTCGCAAACGTGTGGCGAAGGACGTGGGGGCTTTTCTTTGAAACGTTGGACACCGCCTCGATGTGCCGATGGACAATCTTGTAGACAAGCGTCTGATAGACGGGTCCACCTTTGGCTGTGAGGAAGAGCCTTTCATTTGGAAGAGCCTTGCCGAACTCGGCTTCTCGATTGTGAAGATACGAAAAAATTATAGAATGTAATGCCTTGGTGATGGGAATTATTCGCTGTTTGTTGCGCTTTCCGTTAACAACAATTTGGTTAACGGACAAATCAACCTGATTTACAGAAAGGTTACAAAGTTCCGAGACACGCATGCCTGTGAGGTAAAAAGTTTGCAAAATCGCACGGTCTCGGTGTCCCTCGTAGGAGTCAGGGAAAAACTCAGGCTCGAGCATCAGATCCATCTCGCCCTCGTGAAGGAAAACAGGCAACCGCTTAGGGACTTTAATACTTTCGATAGCTCGAGTGGGGTTAACATCAAGAGCGCCAGACGAGCACAGGAAACGATAGAAGCTGCGCAAAGCCGCTATTTTCCTGTTGACAGTGGCAGGTGACCTGCCTGACTGAAGTAAATCCATCATCCACCGCCTCACACTTCTTTGAGATGCCGCCTCGACAGTCCCAAGCGAGTGGCTTGCGAGAAATTGGGCGAAAATGCCAAGGTCGGTCTTATAAGACTTTATGGTGAGAGGCGAGTAACGTCTTACATATAGCAAATAGGAGAAAAAAGAGGACTGCTGAGCCGACATGATGGACGAAGATTTATAAACCGATGGCAATATAACGAAAAAAGCGGCCGAGACTTGTGTCTCAGCCGCTTTTTATATCTTAAAGACTCACCTCCTTTGGATAGTCTATAAACTCCTTTGTGTTATTGGACTTGGGTTTACTTCTTAGACATCACGTCTTACTTGAAGTAGGAACCTAAAGTCAGTTCGCAAGGCGTTGAGGGTTTAGATCTCCTCGTCGCGGTGCATCTTCTGTACGTAGATAGCCTTAGCCATCTTGTCGCGACGGATGATGGACTGCTTGGTGTAAGCCTGACGAGAACGGAGCTCACGCATGATACCGGTCTTCTCAAACTTCCTCTTGAACTTCTTGAGGGCGCGCTCGATGTTCTCGCCCTCCTTGATAGGAACTACGATCATTTTTTGATGTTAGATTTTATGGTTAAAAACTGGATGCAAAATTGATGTTTTTCTGCGATAAATGCAAGTAAAAGAGGAAATTATTTTCGGCAGCGAGGATGAAAAATGGGGAATGAAAAATTAGGAATTAGGAATGAGGAGTGAGGAGTGAGGAGTGAGGAATTGCGCAGAGTTGCTTGATTTGGGTGGGGTGCGTTGTTTTAGAGAAGATTTAACAATGAGGAATTAGGAGTGAGGAATGAGGAA
>CAVETY010000008.1:0-136366 GCA_963618945.1 Bacteroidaceae bacterium | reverse complement strand
GTTTCAACAGCACGTTACCCGCGGCTTCACGTGTTGCAGTAGGGCTCGTGCTTCCTTTTACCCTATAAAGGTAGGATGGAACGTATCCGCTTTGATTAGCCGCATTATACGCGAGCTTAATGATAGCCACCAACGGGTTGACCCTGTAGAAAGTGCTTCCGTTGAGTGATTGCAGCAAGCCGTTGGCGGTGAACTTGAATGTTCAGGGCGTTTATCGCCACTAAAAAAAACAGTCCCTTCCTAATGCAAGGAAGAAACTGTTTAAAGATATTATAGATGACAGTAAAGGTCGTTATAATTCTGCCTTATACTCTCGCTTAATCTTTTTACACCGTTTTAAAGTATAAGAATAGTGCCTATTCCACTTGTCCCATGTATGAGCAACCAATTCGCCATTGGGTCCCTTCGTTAACGCCACTCTTACGGCGCCCCAGAATCCATGTCCATTCCCATCAGACAAATGTCCGTCATAGTTGTAACTTGACAAAACTAATGCAGTATTATTGATTAGGTCATCTTCCGACATAACTATTCGGGATTTTCGCATGCCATTCTTCCACTCACTAATAAAATTATAGTATACTGACGTCCAATCTTTCATTTCCCAATGCACAAGCCTTTTGACGTCAGTAACCTGACATGTTATTTGCTCGCCGCATATGCCATATTCGCTCAAAGATTTAATTCTGAAATACATTCGAGTTTGGCCAGCATAAGGTCCACACTCCCCTGTTTCTTCATCTAAAATATTATAGCACTTAGTCTGTTCTATGCTTCCCCAAAGACCGATAGGGTTACGCACAAAATCATTGAAACAGCTTAGTTTGATCTGCACCTCCTCAAGCGCATCTCCGACTTGAATGATGTTGCCTATCGTGCTTCCCCCTACTCCTTGCACCGGCTTTCCCGTCTTTTGGAGGATTTCTATAATCTCCTTTGTCGATAGAGAGTTGTCGATACTCTTGATAAGAGCAACAGCTCCAGTAACGAGAGGAGCTGCATAGCTCGTTCCGCAAGACGGGGTGAGGTCTATCTGATAGTCGTTGCCAGGCAATGCGCCGAACATATATTCGCCAGGTGCTGAAAGCGTCGACGCATGCGCATCATATTGAGGGAAGTTTCCGACGTTAGAAAACATGCAAGACCAATGTCCATCCATGTCGACAGAAGATACACTAATGATGTTATCGCTCCTTTTTTGCGGATTAACAGCAATGTAATCGCGCTCATTTCCGGCCGCATATACAATGACAACATTCCGGGCCGCTGCCACTTCATATACATATCCCCAAAATTCCTCCAATTCTCTCAGATGGCGGCGGCTCCATTTAATCTGGTCTTTAATAGACATACCTTCCTCAGAGAAATTTGCAGCCCAACCAAGTGAAACATTTATCACATCGGCTCCACTATGAATGGCCCGGAATATGCCAACGACAACAGCGCTCGTTGCAACTTCAGGGCCACCTATACTTATCGGCATGAAGCTGCAACCAGGGGCTATTCCGCAGGCGCCCCTGTTATTATCCATCTGTCCAACCGCAAGCGACGCAACCAAAGTGCCGTGGCCGCTTGACTCTTCGTTGACTGGCGGGAGGACATCACGCGTGGCCGTAATCACGCTATACGGCTCAACTATGTTACAACCATTCAGTTCTGGATGATTCAAATCGAAATAATTGTCCAAGACCGCAACAACAATCTTTGGAGAGCCTTTTGTGTACGACCATCCCCTCTTAGCCTGAATCATGTCAAAATAATAGTCATAGCCCAAGATGTGGAAGATATCATTATTGAAAATCGGATCGTTAGGTACGTAATCGCCTTGTGGCTTGGTTAATTCCTCATCCACAATCATAAAATTGATGTCCTTTATCCGGTTTTTGAGTTCATCACGCACCTCATCGCGTTTGTCTGCGGGGACTGCAATTTGCATCACCAAGGCGAAGGGTTCCTTATATGTCACATAATATTGACTGTCAGGATAAAGTGTTTTGAACTGACGTTCCCACTTGTCAAGTATTGAAGAGTTGGCGCTCTGTTTTTTGATTATTACGCAAAGCCTATTGTCGAGAGTGCGACGACCAAGAGAGTCCGTGACAATGTGCTCTTGCTCAATGGCCGGGAAGGGTGGAGCCTGATTATAGACTTTGCCCGCCTTAATCTTGGCTGGTACAAATGCAGAGGTGTCAAGTAGCGCAACAGAATCGGGAGACACCATATTCTTCTTTGGCATTATCTTCGGAAGGACGAGCGTATCATTTTCAATGATTACGGTGTCCACCATGCACTCTTTATTTTCTTCAGAGCCTCCACTGCACGTACACCCAGTCAGAATGGCGGATACCAATGCTGCGCAAGACGCAAAGAGAAAGAAACGTAACGGTGTTTTCATTTTTAATTATTTTGAGTAATTCTTTATTTGCCATTGCTTTTGCCTATCATCATAACGGCTTAAAGGTGATTTTGTTTTATACCCTTGAAGGAATTTACTCTTTGGATGATTTTGTTTTAACAGAGAGCTCATAAGCGCAAAGCGAGATCCGTCCAAAGCGTGCCACTCGGAAGGCCAAGGTCAACTGCGTACCAGCGCCGGGCAAAAGAGGGACTCCGTTCCCCTCATCATCATCATAAATTGAATTCTCTTGCTCCTCAGAAACAGGGTTCACAGCATCATCCTTGTCGCAAGAGGAAAAGGATGAGAACAAAACTACAATTAGCAAACATGTTACAGATCCTCTATTCTTCATAATTATCCGACTATAATAAATCCTTAGCAGAATAAAATAACATTTAAAAGTTCCTACCTATAATTTAAAACTGACAGTATCTTTTTCATCATACAGAGATTTTGCCCATCCAGAGACAGAGGGGGAAATTGTTTGGTATTTCACAAAGCTAAACAAAAAAAAACTGCATGCAAGTTTAGTTTGCTTTTTCAAGGAGTCTCGGAATTGATGCGGAAAGCAGAAAACAAGATTGGAGAAATGATGTCATTAGTGACACACGAAGCCCCCACTCTAATTAAGAGTGATTAAGTATTACCAGCCGTTTCGTATCATTTTTCACGGGCCGACGTAAAAATAGGGCGTAAAAAACTTAAATTTGCGTAGATATCCGTTGGAGGCGGACAACAAACGGCGGCGCAAGACAAGAGCCGCAATCCACAACCATCGGGACAAAGAACCGAAAATATAGCCATGGCACAGACACCAGAATTCAAGTACGCCCCGATGTTCCAGGTCGGGAAAGACGACACCCAGTATCGACTGCTGAGCAAAGAGGGCATCAGCACAGGCACATTCGAGGGCAAGACAATACTCAAAGTCACCAAAGAGGCTCTCACACTCCTCTCACAGCAAGCGTTCCACGATGTTGAGTTCATGCTCCGCCGCGAGCATAACTTGCAGGTGGCTGCTATCCTTAAAGACCCCGAGGCGAGCGAGAACGACAAGTATGTCGCCCTCCAGTTCCTCCGCAACGCCGAGACGGCCGCCAAAGGCATCCTGCCTTTCTGCCAGGACACCGGCACGGCCATCATTCACGGCGAGAAGGGTCAGCGCGTATGGACCGACTTTGAGGACGAGGAGGCTCTGAGCCTTGGCGTGTTCAACACCTACACCCAGGACAACCTGCGTTATAGCCAGAACGCGCCCCTCAACATGTATGACGAGGTTAACACCCGTTGCAACCTTCCGGCGCAGATTGACATTGAGGCCGTCGAGGGTGACGAGTACCGCTTCGTAATGGTCGCCAAGGGTGGCGGATCCGCCAACAAGACCTACTTCTATCCCATGACCAAGGCCACCATCCAAAACGAGGGCACACTTCTTCCTTTCCTCGTCGAGAAGATGAAGAGCCTCGGCACGGCGGCCTGCCCTCCCTACCACATCGCGTTCGTCATTGGCGGCACGTCAGCTGAGAAGAACCTCCTGACCGTCAAGCTCGCCTCAATCAAATATTACGACAACCTGCCCACCACGGGCGACGAGACCGGCCGCGCATTCCGCGACATCGACCTTGAGAACAAGCTCCTGCTTGAGGCTCATAAGATTGGCCTCGGCGCACAGTTCGGCGGCAAATATATGGCTCATGACATCCGTGTCATCCGCCTGCCGCGCCACGGCGCCAGCTGCCCCATCGGCATGGGCGTGTCATGCTCAGCCGACCGCAACATCAAGGCCAAGATTAACAAAGACGGCATCTGGCTTGAGCAGATGGACGCAAATCCATCTGAGCTCATCCCAGAGGAACTTCGCAAGCCGGGCGAGGGCACCAAGGGCATTGAGATTGACTTGGATAAGGGCATCGACGCCGTTCGCGCCGAGCTGACCAAATATCCCGTCTCTACCCGCGTCAGCCTCAAGGGCACCATCATCGTGGCTCGCGACATCGCTCACGCCAAGCTCAAGGCCCGCCTTGACGCAGGTGAGGGCATGCCCGACTACTTCAAGAATCACCCGATTCTCTATGCAGGCCCAGCCAAGACTCCGGCAGGTTATCCTTGCGGCTCAATGGGTCCCACGACTGCCAACCGCATGGATCCGTATGTTGACGAGTTCCAAGACCACGGCGCGAGCCTCGTGATGATTGCCAAGGGCAACCGCGGACAGGTTGTCACCGACGCTTGCCAGAAACATGGCGGTTTCTACCTCGGCACCATCGGCGGTGTTGCCGCAGTCCTCTCACAGAGCTCAATCAAGAGCATCGAGTGCGTGGAGTACCCCGAGCTTGGCATGGAGGCCATCTGGAAGATTACCGTCGAGGACTTCCCCGCCTTCATCCTTGTCGACGACAAGGGCAACGACTTCTTCAAACAGCTTAAGCCCTGCGCTTGCACTAAATAAGTCGGCCACAGAAAGGCGAAACGCCACATAGCTTAATACAAACGGAGAACCGGAGACTTTCCGGCTCTCCGTTTTGTTTGTCCCCACAGCCTAAGTGTATTTGGCAGAATATTGTTATCTTAGCGAGTTAATACTGCGAAATCTGATGACAAGCTCAACAATAAAGACCTTGCTGCTCACCATGGCAGCCATCCCTGCCTTATGCGAGGCGCAGAGCCTCAGCGGGAATGGGTATGCCCAGAAGATGACAGATGGCGGCGAAGACATATACCTTTACACGCACGGCACCACCCCTACCCTCACATACACATCCGCTGACGAGACAACCATCAACTGGTATTACTCGGCCGACGGGAGCGCGACAACAGAGCCCATCCGCACGACAGAGGCGGCTAAGAGCGACGAGATGACCATATCCTCCGCAGGCCTGTACACGGTCGTCGATGGCAACGGCGCTACCGCATCGGCTTGGATGATAAGCCCGTCACCCGTCTCAACGTCATTCGTCATAGACAGCGTCAACTGCGACGCCGTTTTTGCGAAAGCCACGGCTGAAGCGCCCGCAATCTCTTTTGGCAGCCACACTTTGGCGCAGAAGATAACCTACCAGTGGGAAGTGGCGGACAGCACAGTCTTGACCACACAAAACGAGATTGCCGAGATAGAGGATCTGTATGACGAGGGGCTGCTGACGCTGCGTGCCATCAATCAGGCATTCAATGAGGCATCGTATACCGACTCAGTAATGCCACAAAGGCTACGCGCCGCATATTCCTACACGAGCCGGAAAACAGAGATAGCCAACGAGGCAACCTCCACGGGTGAAGCCCTTTCAGCTCCGGCCGAAGTCGCCCTCACCAACAGCAGCCTCGGCACATACACCGTGTGCGAATGGGCCATAGGCAACATAGCCAGACTATACGACCGCCAGCCCGTCTATCAGTTCCAGCAGCCTGGCACATATACAATCACGCTGACCATAACCAACGAGGAGACTGGTTGCGCAAGCACAGACTCAAGCATGACGATCACAGTGAGTGAGGCTGCTCTTGAGTTCCCTAACGCATTCACCCCTAATGGAGACGGAGTGAACGACCGTTTCATGCCCTCATTCAGGTCGCTGAGCAAATATGAGCTGACCATCTGGAACAGGTGGGGACACCGAGTGTTCGAGACCAAAGACCCGAGCGACGGGTGGGACGGCACAATAAACGGGAAAGAGGCGGCAGCCGGAACGTACTACTTCATGTCCACTGCGAGCGGATATGAAAAGGGCGTGACCTTCAGGCGCAAAGGCTCGGTAACCTTGGTGAGGTAGACCACGTGCGGATGCGCGAAACGGGAGCAAAAGAGAGAAACAAAAGAAACAGACAGAAAGAGAGAACATGAGCGAGGAGAACGCTAACGTATCCCGCGACGAAGAGCAGGCGCGCCAGATGGTGCAAGAGATCATAGCTCGCAACCCACTGTGTCATAAGACAGAGGAGGATGCGCAGATGATCCGCAAAGCTTTTGAATTGGCCAACGAGGCGCACCGCGGGATGCGGAGACGCTCGGGAGAGTTATACATATTCCACCCCGTGGCAGTGGCTAAGATCGTGGCCGAAGAGATTGGCCTCGGACCAATAAGCACGGCCGCGGCCCTGTTGCACGACGTGGTGGAGGACACCGAGATGACGCTACAGGAGTTGGAGCAGATATTCAACCCCACCGTGGCGCAGATTGTGGACGGGCTGACAAAGTTAGATTCTGTCATCGACCAACAGGAGAGCCTCCAAGTGGAGAACTTCCGCAAGCTGCTCATCAGCATGGTCGAGGATGTGCGCATCATTCTGATCAAACTGGCTGACCGTCTGCACAATATGCGGACATTGGAGGCACTGCCCGACCACAAGAGATACCGCATATCGGCCGAGACGCTGTACATCTACGCCCCCATAGCCAACAGGCTTGGCCTCTACGCCATCAAGACCGAGTTGGAGGACCTGAGCCTCAAGAACGAGCAGCCCAAGGTATATCAGGAGATATATGACCGGCTTCAGGCTTTCAAGCGGGATTTCCAAGTGGTGATAGACAGCGTCATGACCCCTCTGCGAATGCGATTGGACGCCCGAGGATATAAATATGAGATTAAGGCGCGGACCAAAAGCATCTACTCCATTTGGCGCAAGATGGAGAACAAGGGAGTCCAGTTTGACGAGATATACGACATCATAGCCTCGCGAGTGGTTTTTGAGCCACGCGAGGACATGTTGGAGAAGACTCAGTGCTGGGACATATACAGCATCATAACCGACCTTTTCCGTCCCAACCCTGACAGGCTGCGCGACTGGGTGTCCACCCCCAAGAGCAATGGTTATGAGGCACTTCACACAACAGTGATGAGTCCCGAGGGCCGATGGATAGAGATACAGATACGCTCGCGCCGGATGGACGAGATTGCCGAGCGCGGACTGGCTGCCCACTGGAAATATAAGGGTGAGAAAGGAGGGTCTGAGATAGACGCTTGGCTTGAGGGCCTCAAGAAGATGCTGGACACGGCGTCGCAGAACTCCATGGAGTTCATGGACACGTTCAAGCTCAACCTCTTCTCGCAAGAGATAATGATCTTCACCCCGCAGGGCGACATGCGCATCATGCCCGTTGGGTCCACAGCCCTCGACTTTGCCTTTGGCCTGCACTCGAAGATTGGCTTCCACTGCATAGGCGCGAAAGTCAACTATAAGCTTGAGCCACTGAGCTATGTACTCAAGAGCGGCGACCAGGTGGAGATTATCACCTCCGACAACCAGAAGCCCAAATATGAGTGGCTGAACTTCTGCACCACGGCCAAGGCCAAGACCTGCATACGCGAGGCCTTCAAAGACTACCGCCGCCAGACCATAGAGAAAGGCGAGCAGATGGTGGCCGACGAGCTGGCCAAAGTGAAGCTGACTGTCAACGCGCGCATTCTGAGCAAGATGTTGACGCACTACAAGTTCGACAACAGGGACGACCTCTACTTCAGCATCGGGTCCGGCGTCACTAATATTGACGGACTGGAGAAAGCACTCAGGCAGAACAGCACAAACAAGTGGATCAAGTTCTGGCACCTGAGCTTTGGCGGCGGCAAGGAAAAGAAAGAGGAGCTGAAAGAGGATGAGGATCACGACCTCGTCCTGCCCAAGGGACGCAACGTGGTGCTGACAGACGAGGAGAACGAGACACAACAATATAGCATAGCGCCGTGCTGTCACCCCATCCCTGGCGATGAAGTGGTGGCGTATATGCAAGATGACGGATCGCTCGTGCTTCACTCCCGCACATGTCCCAAGGCCTTGCAACTGATGAGCAGCCAAGGCAATAAGATAGTGTCGGCCCAATGGGAGAGCCACAAAGTACTCTCATACCTGGTCCAGATTGAGATTAACGGCATAGACCGACAGGGCATTGTGGCCGAGATAACCAGAGTGATAGCCAACGAGATGCACGTCAAGATGCGCTCCGTCAACTTTGAGGCGCATGATGGCATCTTTGTGGGTAACATATTGCTATACACATATAGCGCGGACGACCTCGGCGAGCTGATAGAGACGCTCGGCAAAGTGAAAGGCGTCCACGACGTGAACAGAAAAGATAACAGCCAGACCAAACAAGACAAAGCTTAGAAAGAGATGAAATTTGAACTCCAACATACAGACCCGCAAAGCATGGCCCGCGCGGGAAAGATAACCACAGACCATGGTGAAATCCTGACACCTATTTTCATGCCAGTGGGCACCGTAGGTTCGGTCAAAGGATTGCACTTCCGCGATGTGGCAGAGGACGCCAAGGCTCAAATAATCCTCGGCAACACATATCACCTCTACCTCCGTCCCGGGCGCGACGTGCTCAAAGCCGCAGGCGGACTCCATAAATTCAACGGATGGACAAAGCCCATATTGACGGACAGTGGTGGATTCCAGGTTTTCTCGCTCAGCTCGAACCGTAAATTCTCAGAGGAGGGCGTGACCTTCCGTTCGCACATAGACGGCTCAAAGCACCTCTTCACCCCCGAGAACGTGGTGGACACCCAACGCATCATTGGCTCCGACATAATGATGGCCCTTGACGAGTGCCCCCCTGGCGAGAGCGACCACAACTACGCAAAGAAGTCTTTGGACATGACCATGGCTTGGCTTCGCCGCGGCGTCAAGCACTTTGACGAGACAGAACCCCTCTATGGCCACAGCCAGACCTTCTTCCCCATTGTACAAGGAGCAGCCCATCGTGACCTTCGCACACGCGCAGCCCATGAGGTGGCCGAGCTTCAGCGCGAGGGTAACGCCATTGGCGGCTTAGCCGTAGGTGAGCCCACTGAGACAATGTATGAGATGGTGGAACTGGTCAATGGCATATTGCCCCAGGACAAGCCGCGTTACCTGATGGGTGTCGGCACTCCCGTCAACATATTGGAGAACATTGCGTTGGGTGTGGATATGTTTGACTGCGTGATGCCTACGCGAAATGGCCGCAACGGCATGATCTTCACCAGTGAGGGAATCATAAACCTTCGCAACAAGAAATGGGAGACTGATTTCACAGAGCTCGACCCGGCTGGCACATCGTTTGTAGACCATGCGTATAGCCGTGCGTATGTGCGCCATCTTTTCGTGGCTGGCGAAATGCTGGGCGCGCTCATTGCGTCAGAGCACAACATAGCCTTCTACCTTGAGCTGGTTCGCCAAGCCCGAGAGCACATCATAGCAGGAGACTTCAGGGAGTGGAAAGACGCCACTGTGAAGAAAATCTCTCAAAGGGTTTAAGAAGCCCGCGGCTAAAGCGTTCCACCACACACAAAGAGAGTAATAGAGTCCCGAAGATCCTCAGAGTCAGGATGAACATAAAAAAGCAAGGCCATGAAAGTCAAGAGTGTAGTTTTTTCACTGACTGCAGCGGCTCTGACCAGTTGCGCATCTGTCAGTTATAAGGTCGTGGATTTCGACGTGCTGCGCCCGGCGGATTACACCATGCCGTCGTGGGCGGACACAGTCCTTATTGTGGACAATGCGTCAACCCCTGAGTGCGTGGACTCCACCATGCCCTACGACTACATAACCAATATAGTCTCGCCCAACACAGCGCGCCTTGTCGGCCAATATGTGGCGCACGCTTTGACCAAGGATTTCAAACAGAGCGGCTATATGGTCATGCGCGAGGCGGGCGACCGATACATCAACTTGACGAGTGGCCGCATAGACTCATTACTTTCGGGTCATCCAAGCACAGTCATATTGTCGCTCGACGACATAAGTTGCAAGAGCGTTCTGCGTATGGCTGGCAAGGAATATGACGAGGAGATTGGCGAAATGCTGAGTTGCATAGACATAGTGGGCGAGACGAAGACTCAAATGAGCCTGATCACTGCCCCATTCGTAAAACAGAGACTGTCAGAGCGTACAGACACAATCATATTTCGCTCCTGCGACACGTCAATAGCTTATATAGCAACCCATTACCCGTCCCTCGTATCAAGGTATCAGCAGCAGGGGACGGACGTGGGCCATAAATACGCCGAGGCGCTGCTCCCGTCGTGGGAGAGAGTGTACCGCAGCCTATATGTGACAACGACGCAAGACATGGTCGCTGCTGCCACATGGGTTGATCAAGGTGATTGGGATGAGGCGAAAAACTTATGGACCAGGGCAGCGACTGAGGCTAAAAAGAAGCCGGAGAGAGTCCGCGCGTCACTCAATATGGCGTTAGCCTATGAGCGCGAGGACAATCCGGCAGCGGCATCAATGTGGTGCTCAAAAGCCTTAGACATCATTGAGAGTTGCGACAGCAAGACGGCCGCCGCTCTCAGTAGCGAGAAAAAACGCGCAGAGAGCATGTTCAGCTATCTCATGCAGAGGATCACAGAGAAAAATGATTTGGACAAGCAGATGAACTAATACACATCATGCCTAAGAACATATCAGGCTTAGCGACCACCATCGCCGGCCTATTCGCATTCTGCACACTGACAAGCGGGCAGACAACCTCCCGCCCCATTGACATTAGCAAACGGACATCAATAGGGGCATATGCTGTCAACCTGAAAACGGGCAAAACCGTGTGGGCGTATAACGAGGACGCATGGATGACCCCGGCATCAGTCACAAAACTCCTGACCACGGGCGCGGCTTTACGCACAATGGGGCCGGATGCTCGATTCGAGACGACTATTGAGTTGAGCGGCGACTCGGCCAAGGGTCACAATCTTATCGTGAAAGGCGACTTCGACCCGACACAGGACTCTAAATATTTCGACACAAAATCGCTAAGCAAAGCCATAGCGAATTTAGCCAACACATTGCGCAAACGAGGCGTCACCCATATAGCCTCTGTGGTCATTGACGACACGCGCATATCAGATGAGGTTGGCAGCCCTCGCCACCTTTGGGAGGACATGGGCAACTACTATGGAGCCCGTCCGTCAGTCGTATGTGCGGCAGACAACCTCACCACCTTGTACTTCAGCACTCCGGCCCAGGTGGGCAAACCGTGCAGGTTGGACTCCATATCGCCCGACGCCGATGGGCTGTGGCCAAAGACCAATGTCACAACCCACAGCCAAAGCAGAGACAAGAGCATGGTCTACTATGGCGGAGGCACGACATGGTATGTCAACGGCAACATCCCCACCAACCGCAAGGCATTCAAAGTGAGGAGCGTAATGCCCGACCCCGAAAAGGCTTACGCCCGAAGGATAACCAGTCTCCTGAAGGATAATGGAATAGAAGTCGACACCGCTGAGATTGGTCAGGCGCAGCAAGGCGAACCTATTTTCACCATCAAATCCCCCACCCTGACCGAAATAGTACGTCAGACAAACCACAAAAGCATCAACCTCTGCGCTGACGCTTTGGCATTCCACATGGCCATGCGCAAAAAAGGGGGTGCGATAACGTGGGAAGACGCAGCTTCGGCAGTATACGGTTTTTGGGAGAAGGCGTGCGGGCTGGAGATGAGCATATATGACGGCTCAGGCTTATCACCCTTTGGCTCAGTCAGCGCAAAGACTTTTGTGAGCATGATAAAAGACATGCGTCAAAGCAGCGTATGGAAACCATTCAAGGAGAGCCTGCCCGTCTTTGGCCAAAGCGGCACCGTGGCTGGATTGGGGCAAGGGACAGACATAGAGGGCAAAGTCATGGCGAAAAGCGGCACAATGACGTCTGTTGTGGCTTATGCCGGCATAATGGAAAATAAAAACAAGGAGGAAATCGTTTTCTGTATAATAGTCAACCACTTCACAGAACACGAATCTGTCGTAAGGGCAAAGATTGTCAATTGGCTGAACAAAATATACAACGCCAACAATAATTGAGAGACATGAGCGAAAAGGCAAAAAAGGTGCTCAAAAGGGTAAGCTTTGGGATATTGGGCATCGTCATCTTCCTATTCTTAGCAGTTGTGGCGGCGGTAAACCTGATCATGACAAACGACCGCCTCATGCCCATAATAGACAAGTACGCCAATGAATATTTAGATGCGGAGGTGAGCATAGGTCATGCTGAGGGCGTCCTATTTAAATCCTTCCCTTACTTGGGCGTCAAGTTAGACAGCGTCACAATAATCACAAACGCCTTTCAGGGAGGGCCTGTGCCTTATGGAGACACAACCCGCGTCATCGTGGACAGCCTTCGTCTGAGGCGAGACACATTGGCACAGGTAGAGCACGCCATTGTGGGCCTCAACATTGCCAAATACCTATTGTCGGACGCTAATGACCCATTCACTATAGGACTGATAAGCCTTGAGGGGCCTAAGTTGCGACTGGTCACAGACGAGCATGGCCACAACGGGTGGGACATTGTCCGCCCGACAGAGGAAGACCCGTCTGACACGACAAGCACAGACGTGAGAGTCAAGCACTTCAAGATAAAGGACGGACGCATAGCCTACTTCAGCAAACAAGACATGATGGGAGTGTTTGTTGACAGCGTGGATTTTGCCGCCGATGGAGAGATGGGACTCAGCCAAGTGGAGGCGGACATAGACATAGACATCACCCGACTCAGTCTCGGAGTGAAAGACAACCGTTACATCCGCAAAATGCCTTTGGGTCTTAAGGGCCAATTGGTCTACGACAACGACTCAAACAAGATCAACCTTGGAGGTTTGTGCCTCAGGGTGGCATCTGCCGACATTGATTTGGACGGATGGGTGAAACCAGAAGCCAAGGGGGCCTTGCTTGACATAACATATGGGCTTGACGCGCCAAGCGCCGAGAAACTCTTCGCGGCTATACCCGCCAGCGTCATCAGCAGCCCTGTCGATATCAAGAGTGGCGGCGTGGGACTCAATGGCACTGTCAGGGGACGACTGTCCGACACCGAGATACCGATAATCACGGGTCAGGCTCATTTGGACAAGATTAGCGCCCAATACGAGGGCAGGCCTGATGAGATTGAAGATCTCTCTGCCGAATTTAACATGCTGATTGACCAGTCGCAGCCAGATTCATCATACGTCAATCTTGATATTTTCCACTTCAAAGGCGGCAAAAGTGAGATATCCGCCATTGTGAAAATATCACAACTCTTGACCGAGGCCATGATGGACTGCAACGTGAAAGCCCATGTCGACTTCGACAATCTGCAACGCGTCATACCATTTGACAACACCCACATGAGCGGCACCATGGATGCCGACGTCGTCACCCATTTCTCATTAGACGACATCAAACATCGCAACTTCGGGCGTGCCAAATTAGACGGGTCGTTGAGCGTGAACAACCTATGCATCACAAACGACTCATCGGATTTGGACATCGACATTGATGCGAAACTGAGGATGAAGACAGACAAAATTGTCACCATCAGCAGCACACTCAAAGACCTGAAAGTCAAGGCTGGCAGCATCACAGTTGGGGCAAAGGACGGAACACTCGTTGCCAAGTCGACATTCACACAAGACACCACGGCTGTTGTTCCGATCGAGGGGCAAGTAGGCTTAGGCAAGGTATTCTTCAAAAGTGACACAGTTGTGGTCTTTGCGAAGAATATAAAGACTGACGACAGGATTTCGCCTGACGCTAACGACATTCATAAGCCGGTCATAAACCACCAGCTGAATGTAGACACCATCTTTGCCGGCGTCATTGGCAACAAGATATTCGGCCATGGATTTCAGATAGCCGCCCATCAGGAGGTAAAGAACGACACCGCTTGGCACACGACAGGCACCTTGTCATACTCTCACGTGGGTGTCATGCCGACATTCTACTCCAAACCGATAAAGACGGACGACTTCCACCTGACATTAGACGGCGACTCTGTCAACGTCAACAGCGTCACAGTTACATCGGGCAACACGGCATTGCGCGCCTCGGCCTACGTCTGCAACCTCTTCACCTCGCTCAAGCAACGCGAGCAGGTCACCCTCAACCTGAAGATTGACGCGGACACATTGGATTGCAATGAGATAATGGCATCCATAATCAGCACGAAAGCGGACAGCCTGAATCCTCAGGTGGCAGTATCGACGACAATGGGTATTGACACGACTGTGACGACGACGTCTTACACTGCCGCTCTCGACACACTCAAGCAGCCCGAGGACATGATGATGCGGAACACGCAACTAATCCTCATTCCTCGCCACATAAAGCTGAGCGTCTCCACACGAGCCAAGTGTCTCAAATGGAGCACTCTCTCAATGAGCGATGTTGTTGGCGAAGTCAGGACAAAAGACGGAGCGGCCCACGTGACCAACCTCAGTTTCAAGATTGGCGACGCCCGCAGCATATCAATCATGGCATATAAGGCTTGGCCACACGCTGGCAAGGCGCGCGCGAATATATTCAGTCGTTGGGAGCGCGCAGACATCAAAGTGCTGAGCTCGGCCTTGGGTCTTGACACCATAATACCGGCACTCAAACCGATGAGCGGCAAACTGGACTGCTATATGGCAGCCGAGATTGAGTTGGACAGCGCCATGAACGTTGTAACCAACACGGCGAGGGCCGCCATCCATTTGGGTGGTCAGAAACTCACATTGACCGACAATGAGAGTTTCCGCAAGATAGGCAAGAAGCTAATGTTCAAGGATAAAGAGAAAAACGTCATTGACACATTGGCACTCAACGTGTTGTTAGATTCTGGCAAAGTTCAAGTGTTGCCATTCGTGGTGAACATAGACAGGTATCGCCTGGCGTGCGCTGGTGAGCAGGACTTGGACATGAACATGAAATATCACGTCTCCATTCTCAAAAGCCCCCTGCCATTCAAAGCCGGAGTTAACATTATCGGAACACCTGACAACTTTGACGTCGACATAACAACGGCCAAACTCAAAAAAGTCGTGACTGCGGAGAATATGGCTAAGAACGACACGGCATCCCTCATGCTGCGAATGTCCGTGCTGCGCAACAGTTACATACTATCAGGACAACCCATCCCTCAATACCTCAGACAGGTAAAAGGTCTTGACGCCAACCCGAAATTCGCCATTGCCATACAGGAGGACAGCGATACGGAGGAGAGCCTGCACGAAGCCGCCATGGCGAGACGAGCCGCCGCAGGTGACACGACAGCGACAGCTATCCCTGACACAACAGCGACAAAGACGGAAAGCGCAACAGTGTTGAACGATTCCACAACACAAAGGAATTAGGATATAAAAACAGGCCACTGACAATGAACGTGAAAATTGACGAGAGCTGGCGCAATCTGCTCCAAAGTGAGTTTGACGCGCCATATTTCAAGGCATTGACCGAATTTGTACGCCAAGAGTATCGCACGCAGACCATATTCCCGCCTGCGAGCTTGATATTCAACGCTTTCGACACATGCAGGCTTGAGGATGTCAAAGTTGTCATAATAGGCCAAGATCCGTATCATGGAGATGGGCAGGCCATGGGATTGTCTTTCTCCGTCCCCGCTGGTGTAAAAATACCAGGCTCGCTAATAAACATCTACAAAGAGATTGAGGCAGAGTATGGTAACACCCCTGGCTATCGTCCACACGTCAACGGCGACCTGACAGCCTGGGCTCGTCAGGGTGTACTCCTCTTGAACGCCACATTGACAGTCCGTGCGCACCAAGCCGGCTCGCATCAAGGGCATGGATGGGAGACCTTCACAGACAATGTAATCCGCCTTATTTCGGAACATCTGAGTGGCGTGGTGTTTATGCTTTGGGGTTCATACGCCGGACGTAAAGCGGAGATGATAGACCAGCGCAAGCATTTAGTCTTAGCGTCCGCGCATCCTTCCCCATTGTCAGCCTATCGCGGTTTTTTAGGCAATGGACATTTTGCCAAGGCTAACGAATATCTGCGAAGCATAGGAAAGAAGGAGATTGTGTGGTAGGATAGGAATGAAAGCGTCCACCCTATACCACAATGCCAGCTCCGCCTCATAATACCTCGCCCCATAGTAATACAGCCCCGTCTCAGAGTCAAACTCCTTGCCGTTGAACTCCCAAGGCGTCTCAAACGACGTGGCGTGCTCGTCCACAAGCGCCTCGCCGTAAGGCTTGTAGCTTACGAATTGCGTGGCGTTGCCGTCACGGTCGGTGATGTTCGTCCTCGGGATTGGAGGGCTTCTCGTACATGACGGGTGGCCCTGGCGTGCCGCCGCTGCCGTCCTCGACGAGCTTGAGGCGACGGCGGCGCGATTTTATCGCGTCGCCGTCGCGTCGCCGTAGGTGTAGGTGACGCGGTTGTAGATGTTCTTCGGATAGACTATCTCGCTCAGCCGCTCGTAGTCGTAGGTGTAAAGTATTTTGCCATTCGAGGCTCGCAGGTTGGGCGTCTGCTTGGCTGTCATGTTACCTGCGGCATCGTACTCAAATGTAGTAAGTCCGGCATCGGGATGGTCTACTGATGTCTTGCGACCCAAGCCGTCGTACTCGTAGGTCGTCAGATCCTTGTTCGGGTGGACTACGGAGAGGAGTTCGCCTATGGCGTTGTAGTGGAACGAGGTCTCCACGTCCTCGCCGTCGGCGTGGCGGACGGTCTTACGGTCGCGCCCGCGTATTGCAAAAGTGGACAAGCTCCTACGCAGGTTCATATTGCGAGAAGGGTTTGATGCGTAAGGGAAGGAATAAGACTTCATTATTGTTGTTGAGCTCCTTTCCTTTTCGACTATAAGTCTGAAGTCTTGCCATTAACTTCGACGCAACAATCCGTTACGTCGAATGAGGAATCATTTGAAGAACTGTAGTAACGGATAGTTCACTACAGTTTTCGCCAAACTATATGGGGACACTCCTGAATTATTTTTTTCATCCTTATTTGCCCCATGCTCCAAAAGCAACGTTATCAGCAAAGGTTTATAATAACCTGTTGCAATCAGTAATGGTGTATTTCCATTATCATTCTTCGCATCTACATCAGCTCCTGCATTCAGTAGTATTTTAGCAATTTCTACTAATCCGTCTTGAGCGGCATAATGCAAAGGGGTGAACGTATTCTCATCCCTTTCATTCACATCAAATCCTTGCGCAATACAAGATTTCACCATGCTAATATTATTATCAAGCACAGCCTCGTGTAGTTCAAAAATTTTTCTTTTCTTTTTCATTTTCGTTCGTATCTATGGCTTTTATTAAGGTGTGGATTCTCCCATTGGTATAAATTGGGATTGTTCATTCTGTCATTAAATTGTTGTTGTGTCAATCCTTCCTTTTCGGCCTTTGCTTTTTCTCTCCAAAATTCATGTCCAGGTTTATGTCCCAAGTCTGGCTTTCCATCAAATGGTTGCCAGTCCCGCGGGTCTATATATCTGCCATCAGTACCCTTGGGGAGTTCTGGCACTGCATCTCTCGTGGATTTTCTAATGTATTGTCTATGTAATGTAGAGACTTCTTTCTTCCCTGACTTTACTGCATCAATTGCATTGCCTATAACTTTTACATCTTTTCCGACCTTTCCAACTTTCGCTAAATCCCCTACTAAAGGAAGCAGTCCAGCTACGCTAATAGTTGCACCAAAATAATTGCCATTTTTTGCTTGTAACGCAGCATTAGCCGCGTTAGCTACTCCTGTTGGGTCAAAAATGCCAACAATATCTAAGCCTGCACTTAAAACGTCGTCACCTTCTAATGTGTACTGCCCCCACCCCAGTCAATGCCCAAAGAAGAGGCATTAACTTCTATGTCTATTAAATCTGTAGTAAAGGTTACGCAAGATTCGTTATCACCAACAATCTTTATATCATTCCCATCAGGGTCTGTAACACTAATTGGATTACCTGCGCAATATACATAACTCCCTATGTTCGGGTACTTCTCCGCAAGGAGGTCCGGCCCATACCAAGCCGCTAACGAAGCCTCATAATACCTCGCCCCATAGTAATACAGCCCCGTCTCAGAGTCAAACTCCTTGCCGTTGAACTCCCAAGGCGTCTCAAACGACGTGGCGTGCTCGTCCACAAGCGCCTCGCCGTAAGGCTTGTAGCTTACGAACTGCGTAGCGTTGCCGTCACGGTCGGTGATGTATGTGGTCGAGCCAAGGTGGTCGGAATGGTAAAAATAGACATTCTTTTCCTTAATCCCAGCGCTCTTGAAGCCATAGCCGGCACCCTCGTCCTCGGGATTAGAGGGCTTCTCGTACATGACGGGCAAATCTAATGTGCAACCGGACGGACGCTTGTAGGGCTTCATAGGCCAGTTGTCGGGCACGTCGTAGTTGCCGAGCGGGGTCGTCATGTAGTCGCCATACTCGCCGCGGTACTCAGCCTCGCCGTAGATGCCTTTGGCGGTCTGATATGACTCCATATTGTGTATCATGAACACCGAGAAAACCCTTTTCCAATCCCTTATCCCTGAAAAATTCATTTGTCCTCAATCCCCTACCACCATACCGTCTTTGATATCTATCAATAAGAGCTTCTGCATAAGTATGTTTTAAGTCGCAGTTTTTATAAAGATGGAGTACATTCAGAATAAATATTGTCATCAACCCATTTCAAGAAATCAGATTTTAATACAAATATTGAAATAGGAATACGATTGTGATAATAGGAGATTAGATATGAGCAATAATCTTTCTTTATTTCGCTTAATGTCACATGGTCGGGAGCTTCGAATTGTGGGAGTTCGTAGCATTTTTGGAAGGTTATATTGTTCCTTTTTATTACATCTAATAATTTATTACGCACCTCAAGTGAATATCTTGCTCGGACGCTATTAACAATAACCACATCATTAACTACGCTTAGAGAATCGACATAGACCTTTATTAAGGTCGTTTTATCGCTGTTTAAAATCAAACATGCAGAATCTTGACCAAATGATAGCCACAATGCATGAAATAAATTCTTTTCATTAACATCAACGCATGCATCGCAA
This sequence comes from Bacteroidaceae bacterium, assembly GCA_963618945.1. Classification (GTDB taxonomy): domain Bacteria; phylum Bacteroidota; class Bacteroidia; order Bacteroidales; family Marinilabiliaceae; genus W3P20-009. The sequence continues at coordinate 117,218 of CAVETY010000008.1, read as the reverse complement.
AAAGAAATCAGTTTTTGCGCATAACTGCTATTAATAATTGGTAGCAATATTAGAGTAAGTATTAAGCTGCTTTTATTTAAATGCGTCAGCAAAAATAAAAGTCGACCGACCTTAAACTTGTTATTGCTGAGTCTGTTGAAAGTTTCATTCTGACTATTTATACGTTTCATTCACTATTTTGATTAAAAGTTCAGGAGCGCAATTAGATTGTTTCCAATAATTGATGTTTCCTATTTTATTTTCAGCATTGTATTCCGCATATGATTTTTCTGCGAATTTGTATTTTTGAATAAATTCATCTGTGTTTACAATTGTAGGCGTCAACGCGCGACCCTCAGAATCATTAAACATGTTATTTTCTAAATAGCTGTAAAATTCATCCATTCCAGGAGATGATTTTGATTTGGCAAACTCAGAAGCATAAACAAAAACCTTAGCCTCAAATTCTCTATTGCAACATTCATTGTTCTCAAATTGTAACGCATGGAACAATTCCTCTGTTATGACCCCCTCTTTAATCGTTAATAAGTTGTCATTAATTACAATAGAGTTGTTTGGGGGATTAAAAAGAGCGTCGACCTCACCATTTGTAGATATTGTTGTAACACCAAATACAATTGCATATTCTACTGGAGATTCTTCCAACTTTGAATATAGCTTTGAGAAAAGTTGGCTGCTTTGGGCTATTGATATCGTTTTATTGTATAATATTTTTTGTCTATCTGTAGTATTGCAACTAAAAAGTATCTTCCTCCCATCCACGTCCACCAACCTCACCGGATTCCCCACGCAATACACATACCCGCTCACTGACGGATACCTCTCCGTCAAAGCGTCCACCCCATACCACAATGCCAGCTCCGCCTCATAATACCTCGCCCCATAGTAATACAGCCCCGTCTCAGAGTCAAACTCCTTGCCGTTGAACTTCCAAGGCATCTCAAACGACGTGGAGTGATCGTCCACAAGCGCCTCGCCGTAAGGCTTGTAGCTTACGAACTGCGTGGCGTTGCCGTCCCGGTCGGTGATGTATGTGGTCGAGCCGAGGTGGTCGGAATGGTAAAAATAGACATTCTTTTCCTTAATCCCAGCGCTCTTGAAGCCGTAACCAGCACCCTCGTCTTCGGGATTGGAGGGCTTCTCGTACATGACGGGCAAATCTAATGTGCAACCGGACGGACGCTATAGAAGTTTTCATAGGAAAGACCTTAGACTCGACGCAGTACCATTTCACTTATGCATGGCGAAACACTTTCCGTAAAATTACCCGTCACATTCTGATGCTTTTAGATTTGAATAAGCCGACAATAGTTTATCAATTTGCCTATCCGAAAATTGACTACCAATATCTATTTGATCAAGAAGCCTAAAACAAATGATTTTTCGCATAAAAACTATTTGGACTTTTCCTTTATCTTCCTCTATGTTTGTTGTCGCAAATTTCTTCTTGACTTTATTTTTCGTTATTGATATCACATCCTCTGTTTTGATAAATGTTTTCTGTTTAATCAATCTTCCTTTTTTTACATATAAAATTCCTTGGGAATTGATAACAACACACTCTACACCGAAAATTCGCCATATCGCTTTGTCTAAAAAATATAACAGAAACAGTGCAACTAAAAGCATTAATAGTATAGATATAATGATACGCCAGTCTTTGCAAAATAACATTGATTTCCACATATCATAACCCAATATTATCATAAGTAACGAATTAGCAAAGACTCCCAAAAGTAGTAACCCATCGCCCATCCTCAACCTCACATTATGTTCTATTTTACAATACATCTCCATTCTGATATTTGTTGTTTATATACTCTTGAGACATCCATATGTTGTTCGGTCTTATTAAACCATCCTGAACGACAGCCTTGGATGAACCTCTGCTCGGCTATGAGCGTCTGCACGTCGCCCTCCGTCTCGGTCTTTTTGGTCTGGAGGTTGCCGCCCTTGTCATAGCCGTATGTGACGACCTCGCCGTCGGGGTAGGTCATTGTGTTTACGCGGCTCCAGCTGTCGTAGTCGGTCTCCCAAATGTAGGTGCGCATGTCGGTCTCGGCGAGGAGCACGGTCTTGACGGTCTTCGTCACCTCGCCGAGCTTTCCATAGAAATAGGCCTCGCCACCGCTGCCGTCCTCGACGAGTTTGAGTCGGCCGGCGCGGTTGTTTCTCGTCTCCGTCGCGTCGCCGTAGGTGTAGGTGACGCGGTTGTAGATGTTCTTCGGATAGACTATCTCGCTCAGCCGCTCGTAGTCGTAGGTGTAAAGTATTTTGCCATTCGAGGCTCGCAGGTTGGGCGTCTGCTTGGCTGTCATGTTACCTGCGGCATCGTACTCAAATGTAGTAAGTCCGGCATCGGGATGGTCTACTGATGTCTTGCGACCCAAGCCGTCGTACTCGTAGGTCGTCAGATCCTTGTTCGGGTGGACTACGGAGAGGAGTTCGCCTATGGCGTTGTAGTGGAACGAGGTCTCCACGTCCTCGCCGTCGGCGTGGCGGACGGTCTTGCGGTCGCGCCCGCAAATGGCAGAAGTGGACAAGTTCCTACGCAGGTTCATATTGCGAGGAGGGGTTGATGTGTAGGGAGGGAAATTAGGGAATATGTGTGTTTGTAAATAGCACTCATATCTATTTCATCACTAAGATGTTTCACACAAATAGTATTATGTGATTATGACATTAGGAAGTTTGATTGTTTTGCGCATCCCCATATTACCCACTGAGGGTACTTTTAGAATAGAGAGGTTATTATTAAATTGAGATTCCGTTGCCTTGGTACGTATCACCTTCATGATTAAGACGGTTTGCTTGTCAAACAATAAATAAAGAATTTCATTTGCATATTCTCCAATTTCTATATGCGAGAAAGGGTATCCATTGAGACATGTGGCTCTTGAATTGTTGTAGTGACTCCGTTGCCATTTGTTGTGAACGATTGTTCGTGCTCAACTTTGACATCTCCTACGATTGGCAGACCGATAGAGGCTCTAACTTCTTGGTCAACTCGGACTTGGCTAATGTAATTAAAATATAAGTTTATATTCTACATGGCATGAGTCTTGCTTCTAACCGTCACATAAGCAAGAGCTGAGCGAAAAACACTAATCTACACCAACAAAATATACTAATTCGCTATCATACACATATGCATCCATGTGTTTACGTATCGTAATCACATTTATCGGCGATAAATCAAGAACCTTTTCGCCTTCTTCCTTAGACCAAATGTACTTTTGCTTTCTATTTATATCAGGATCGTTCATTATATCACACAACTTACTTAATTCCTCGTCGATTTCACAGCTCAATTCACCACAATCAATTTTGTTTGTAAAGCCATACAAACGACATCCGATTTGTATTACTTCACTATAGTGTGCTTCCCATGGTATTAATTCTATATAGATATATATGGTATCACATTTATCCGTATCATTTATTGAGTAACAAGAATGTCTCCATTCATTTATACTGCGTGCCCATTTTCTACCATATTCATTTCGGATTATCTTATTTACAAGAGATTCAATACTATTTGCTTTGGCTTTTTTTGTGCCATGCAGGTATTGAAACAAGACACTAACAGAAACAACAATATATACCAATTGGGAATCCACGCCCTAATAGAAGTCATAATTACGAACGAAATAAAAATGAGAGGATTTTTTGTTTCAACTCTGCACTTTCAAGAGATGGATTTATTTATTCTTGCAACTAAAAACACAATCATTTTTACAAAGTCATTATAAATAACCAGAAATAATAAAAGCCACCCTAAAGCAAAAGTTTATAATTAACTCTATCACCTTAAGAGTTTTCTACCGGCATGAGTTATGTTTCATTCATTTGGTCTAACGATATCATCCTTAAAGTACGATCTTAGTACACTTTCATCTAATACGATGTAAGAATATCGATAACTAAAGTTATATTGACTTAAATAATAAACAAATTTTGGAAATCCGATACTGGCTAAGTCTGATTCTTTACAAATAAGTATATGTTTCGATAAATCTACTATGTGGGTTTCTGGATGAGAATTAGAAAAAGCAATAATTTCAAATGAGTCATTTGGATTTAAAACTTTCACAAAAAGTTCAGGCACAAAAGAACAGGTATCAACCATTATTAAGTTAGCCTCCCACTCCAACATTGATAATTGAAAATCCCCATATGGGTGTAACATTTTTCTTTTTAGTTGTGGACCAATGTTATCTTTCGATATTTCTTCTTCGGCCAAAAGCAGTAAAATATTATTTAAGCAATCATTGCGAATTAAATAACGAGTCGCATTAATGCAACAACTATTTTGAACACAATAGTTGATGCTTGATATGGAAACAGATTGTCCCAATATACAATTCCCAGAAAAACACATCAGCAATACGACAAGTATACTTTTCATAATTTCATATTTTCAACTGTTTCTTTTCTTGCCTTGATTGATTTATCTATCAATTCGCGATTAGTTTCTTTGAAACCTTGGGGCTGATGTACAGCTCTTTCTCTGTCACCGTTTGTCTCCACGTAAATAAGAGCATGGCCATACCCTTCATGAGAAAATGTTTCAGCAGCCCCAATAGAAGACAAAAATGGATTTATGTTGATATGAATAGAATTCGGATTTTTAGCATCTATTTTTCCATGTTCCCCAATTTTCGCAGGCATATAGGTGACACCTAAATTGCCACATTCCCCTGTTGTGTTAGCTTGACATCTTTGTAAATCAACATCTGCAAAATCGTCCCATATATCAACTTCGTTGAAACTTTCAGTACCTATTTCTCCATTTGACATGTAGGTAGTTTTTGTTAATGTTGTCACCTCAATCAGTATTGAACTTTCGACTAATGTTGTTAGAGCTTTATAATTACCACTATTTCCTGTGTATAGCTTCATGGTTTGCTCATCTATACATCCATTACTATCAAGTACAATAAATTGCTGAGCCTCCTGCGGTAAGGTGTTTTTTATAATTGACAAGGACATATCACCAGATGGTCTTACTTTCCTCCCATCCACATCCACCAACCTCACCGGGTTCCCCACGCAACACACATACCCACCCACAGACGGATACCTCTCCGTCAAAGCGTCCACCCCATACCACAACGCCAGCGTCGGCTCATAATACCTCGCCCCATAGTAATACAGCCCCGTCTCTGAGTCCTGCTCCTTGCCGTTGAACTTCCAAGGCATCTCAAACGACGTGGCGTGCTCGTCCACAAGCGCCTCGCAGTAAGGCTTGTAGCTTACGAACTGCGTGGCGTTGCCGTCCCGGTCGGTGATGTATGTGGTCGAGCCGAGGTGGTCGGAATGGTAAAAATAGACATTCTTTTCCTTAATCCCAGCGCTCTTGAAGCCGTAACCAGCACCCTCGTCCTCGGGATTGGAGGGCTTCTCGTACATGACGGGCGGCCCGGGCGTGCCGCCGTATGGACGCTTGTAGGGCTTCATCGGCCAGTTGTCGGGCACGTCGTAGTTGCCAAGCGGAGCCAACATGTAGTCGCCAAACTCGCCGCTGTATTCGGCCTCGCCATATACGCCTTTCGCTGTCGGCGGTCCGGGCGGGATGCCGAGTGCGGCGTAGTAGTCGTTGCGGGACTGGGTGATGAGGCTCAGACGCTCGGCGTAGTCTTTCTGGCCGGCTGTCACACAGGCCTTCGAGGCGTCGTAGAGGTTGTTGAAGTCGCCCGTGCCTATCTTGCTCGCTATGCGCTGGACGCCAGCGTAGTAGTGCTTAGTGAAGCGGTCGGCGTTGACGACCATGTACGGCGAGACGTACATGGTCCAGCTGTCTTTGTCGTGCCACAGGACGCCTTGCGGCGCGCCGTTGACGAAGGCGACTGTCGCCGGGCCATGACTTTTTACGACGCGCTCGCCGATATGGTTGTAAGTATAACGGCTTACGTATCCGTCGTCACCGAGAGACTGCAGGCGGTTCTCCTCGTCCCACTGCATGACGCGGAGCGTGTTGGCGGTGGTATCCTCTATTGATACGGGGTTGCCGTTGGCGTCGTAGCAGAAGACCTTGCCGCCTGCGCGGCTGACGGCGTTCGGGTGGTTGGGCGTGTTGTAGTCGTAGGTTGTGGAGTCTTTTTGCACCGGGTTGCTCATCTCGTCGTAGCGCATGAGCAGCTCATAGTCACGGCCTTTCGCACTTCCGCTCGCGCTAATCAGGCGATTGAGTGCGTCGTATTGATACGAGTGGCTGAACGTCCCGCCTATCTCGCCGTTGGGCAGCGCGGCGTTGCTTATGCCGAGTATGTTGTCAACGTTGTCGTACTTGTAGACGTTCTCCATCATCCTCACGCCGTTGCTCGTCAGGCTCATGGCGTTCAGGTGGAGTCGTTTCTCGTCGTAGTCGTACTTGGTCTCAGTGCCGTCGCCCATCCTGCGGTAGGTGAGGTTACCGTACTTGTCGAACCTCTGCTCGGATATGAGCGTCTGCGCGTCGCCCTCCTTCTCTGTCTTTATGGTCAGGAGGTTGCCGCCCTTGTCGTAGCCGTACGTGACGACCTCGCCGTCGGGGTAGGTCATGGAGTTAACGCGGCTCCAGCTGTCGTAGTCCGCCTCCCAGATATAGGTGCGTATGTCTGTCTCGGCGAGCAGTACGGTCTTGACTGTCTTGGTGACCTCGCCGAGCTTGCCGTAGTAGTAGGCCTCGCCGCCGCTGCCGTCCTCGACGAGCTTGAGGCGACCGGCGCGGTTGTAGGCGGTCTCCGTCGCGTCTCCGTAGGTGTAGGTGACGCGGTTGTAGATGTTCTTCGGGTATACTATCTCGCTCAGCCGCTCGTAGTCGTAGGTGTACTGAATCTTGCCGTTTGCAGCTCGCAGGTTGGGCGTCTGCTTGGCTGTCATGTTGCCGGCGGCATCGTACTCGAACGTGGTCAATCCCGCGTCGGGGTGGTCAACGCTCGTCTTGCGCCCCAAGCCGTCGTACTCGTAGGCCGTCAGCTCATTGTTCGGGTGGACTACGGAGAGGAGTTCGCTGATGGCGTTGTAGTGGAACGAGGTCTCCACGTCCTCGCCGTCGGCGTGGCGGACGGTCTTGCGGTCGCGACCGCGGATGTCCTTGTAGGTGTCGGTGACGTGGCCGTTCGCGTCTGTCCGGACGGTCTTCAGGCACTCGTCGGCAATCGAGTAGGCGGCTGTCGATGTCGTGCCATCGGGCAGGGTGACCTTCACGGGGCGGTCTTGCACGTCGTACTCGGTGAGCGTCGGGTTGAGGATGTCGCTCGTGTTGAGCGAGGCCGTGTTGTCGGTCATCGGCTGACCCTCCGCCACCTTGCGCCCGAATGCGTCGTACTTGACGACACCCGACGCTATCATCACATCGCTGCCGTTCACCACGCCGCTCTTCTTGGTCTGCACTGCGCGGCCGAGGTCGTCGGTGAAGAGGTAGGTGGTTATCGAGGTCTGCGTCTTGGCGTCGTAGTTGGTGGTCTTGGCGGTGTGGCTCTTGTCGTCGTACTCGATGTTTATCGTCGCCTGTCCGCCTGCCTCAATCTCGTATGGCGCGGAGACTGATGTCAGTCGCCCGCGGCGGTCGTAGGTTTGGCGCACCTCGTTGCCGTTGATGTCGGTCTGCTTGGTCGGCACGCACCACTTGAGGTCGTAGTCGGTCGAGGAGTGGTAGCCGAATGCGTCTGTCACGCCCGTGATGAGCGTGTGGTGGGTGTCGTCGTAGATGTAGGCGCGGAAGAAGCGTTGCCCGTTTGCGTTCTGCGGGCGTGTGAGCTTGGTGACGTTGCCGTAGCCGTCGCGCTCCATGTCAAAGACCGCCGTCACGCCGTCGGCCATCTGGCTTATCTGCGTGAGGTCGCCGCACTCGTTGACCTGCGAGGTTGTGTGGCGGAGGGTCTTGCCGTCCGCGCTCACTTTCACGTCGCTCGGGCGGGTGAAGATGTTCCTGCCGTCGAGCGAATGGTATATTATCTCGGTCGTGTAGCTGTCGCCCGGCGTGCTGCTGGTGTAGCTTGTGACGTTGCCGCGCCCGTCGTAGGCGTAGCCCTCGGAGATTGTCAGCGTCCCGTCGCTGCCGGTCTCGTAGGCTGTGGTCTTGGTGAGGCTCGGGGCGACGAACAGCGACTTGCCGTCGTGGACGCCCTTCTTGACGTATGCGTTCTCGGTCTTGCTAATCAGACAGCCGTCGGCGGAGGCCGTCCTCGTCTCGGTGACGAGGTTGCGGATCTCGTAAGTGCGGTTGTCGTAGGTTTGCGTGGTCAGGCGGTATGGTTTGTCGCCGTACTCCGTGTCCAATTGGGAGGAGACGACCTCGCCGAAGCCGAAGAACTCGCGCTCGCGGCGGTCGTAGTAGCCGTCCTTGTAGTCGAACGCGGTGGCGAAGCGCGTCGCGCCGTTGCGCCTGTCACCGCCCTCGGTGGTGACGCGGCTCATGACCCAGCGGCTCTGCGGCAAGTCGTATGTATTGCCCGTGCGGGCGTAGTCTATGGTGGTGGTCGCGCCGAGCGGCGAGGTGACGCCGCGGAGGAGGTTGGCCTTGCCTATCTTGCCGAGGCGGACTGTGACCTTGCTGTTCTCGTCGGACTCAACGATGTCCGCCACGCCGTCGCCGTCGATGTCCATGAGCTGGCGTTCGGTGCGGTTGAAGGATGTCGAGCCGGAGCCTAAATAGTTTGTCGAAACAGTGATACTTAGCCATGGGCATACGGGGAATGCAAAGCCACCTGAGAAATCTCCATTAAAGACCTTGGCCACGGAGCGACCGGAGGTCAGAAGCCCACTAATGGTCGCGACCTCGGAGTCGAAGCCCTTCCCGTTGTTGAAGTAGACTTTATCGCCCACCACCATGTCCGGCAGGCCGTCGGAGTCCACATCCAACAAAGTGGCAGTTGTGTTATTGTCCGACCGAGAATAGCTGACACCTCCGCCCAATGTGAAATATCCGCATATAGGTATGCTGACACCTCCGCCACAGCCTTTTGTCGTAGTTTCGCCCTCACGTATGGCCTGATGACCAATGCGTATGGTGTCGCCAAATGAGTAGCCCTTGTTCAGTCTTGCCGTGCCATCGGCAAAAAGCATATCGGGGAGGCCGTCACCATTTATGTCAGTCCAGTCGTTTATCGACTCGTCCTTATTCTCACTCAAGTTTCCGCTCACACTTGCGCCCATGCGGGCTTCGTCGCCTTGGTGGATGGCGAATTTCGTGGTTGCAAGTTTCGTAGTCTTGCCAACTGCAAAGCCAAACGACTTGGATCCGCCTATGGACTTGCCATTTGATTTGCCTTTTGAAGTAACGATGTCAACATCCAACACTTGAACGGATGGGGATAATGCGCCATTCGCTTGCGTGAACTGACTTCCTATCTTGTCATTTTGATTTGTCAGCCAGTCTGGGTAGCGGTCACCGTTGATGTCCATCACGGCCTGATATGTCCTGACCGTGGACCTGCTCTCGCTATGGTCGCCACTGACTATTGAAGCTAACGAACCGTTGTAGGCTTTACCCTCCGTGTCGCTGCGCGTCCGCATTCGCATGGCGTTCATGGCGTAGCCCGACAAGTCGTAGGTGTAGGATTCGACGACAATCTCCGACTCCATTTGTCGCGACGGGCATATTTGGTCTGCGCCAACAAACACACTGTCTTTGGCACTCACCCAATGACGCTTGTCCGCATCGTAGGCCATGGTCAAAAACGGCTCCTCGGTGCTTTTCTCCAAGGAGGACATCTCATCGTCCGAGAGGCTCGAGGCATCAACGTTTTTGTATTTCTCGTTCATGTCCTCGTACTTCTTCTGGTCGTACTCCAATTTTGTTACGTCGATAGGAGCGTCAACCGTGTCCCTCCATGCAAACTGTCCCCAGCCGCGATACAGGTTTCCGAGTTCCTGATGTACGATTGTGCTGGACACGTTGGCAATCATTGTGCCTATCGTCACGCAATTGCGCTCTTCGCGACGAACAGCATGGACGACGTTCGTCGTGTCCGTGTAATAGTCCGTGTGTATGAGGGTCTCCCATTGTGCCAAGTTCAGTTTGGCACTGCCCATGGACTTGACCTCCTCGTCAAAATACACATCCGCAAACAACGTCTTTGACAAGAAAGCCGTGTCTAATTCTATATCCTCATATTTCGCCGTTGAGTGGGTAGAGTCCGCGAATAACACCCTCGCCTTGCTCACTCCGTTTGACACGTCGGACAATGCGAATGTGTACTTGCTCGTCTTGACCGTATCCAGTGCGAAGCCTATCCCACTAAAATTCGGGGTTATAATGAAATACTTGTCGGGTATGGCGGCGGCAATGGCTGTCAAGTCTTTATGCCATCCGCGGCCAATGACGATAGAGTCTGTCTCTGTCGCGGTGATTTCATGCTTAGGCATTGCGAAATCAGACACGTTGAAAGAGGAGGCAAACAGGACAGGCCTGTTGTACATGCGCTCGATTTCGGGCGCGAAGCGTATTGTGTCCCTCTCGCCATCTATTTCCATGACCGCCCTCAAATCCCAGTCGAGATTGTGCCAATCCAGTGGCACTCGGCTGCGGATATACGCGCCAACGTATATGGTGTCTTGGCTGCTTAGATTTAATGAGATGGCGTAATTTCCCGAAGTTGGATTGCCGTCATATTCCCGACTCCATAAAATGCGCCCATTGTGGTCTTCTAACATGAGCGACACGCTGTCGCGCAACTGCCCCATGTTGAGGGTATGCTCTATACGCGCGCTTGGGCCAACAATCGGAACGTTCTGACTTGCCGCGTGGATAAAATCCGACGAGGCGTTATACTTCAACCTGTCGCAGGCGTTAGCGTCATATCGGGTCTCGTTTTTGACTTGCGATGTGCTGACGTACTCTATGGTTGGATTCCAATCTGTCGCGTCATGCGCACCACTGTAAATTGATTGAAGACGGAACAGTATCTTGTCATCGGCATTGACATCGAAAGTCTCGTCATGCTCAACGCTTTGATTAATTTTATTCAGCGTCTTCGACCATTTCAATGAACTTCCGTGCTGAATGCTGACCTTAACACCATCTGTGCTTAGTGTCGGTTTTTGTAGTCTGGCAGTGCCAGTGACGCGGACTTTGCCTTTTATTGGAGCTTTCCACAATCGGACGGCATCCAACAGCGGGTTCTGCTTTTCTTGCTCCCTGCGCTCTGCCGCGGTGTCAACATCAAAATCTGTATCGGGTGTGATGCCCTCAGGTGTCCATACAGGGTTGGGCGTGTCCTCACTCGATTTTGTAAAATAGGGTCTCCCGTCCGAGCCAATGTGGTTGAACAGGACGACTCCTTTCTCCGCAATGTCAACAAGCCCGTCGCCATTGAAGTCCTGCATATATGTGTGCGTCCAGTCCCATGTGCGGCTCTCGTCTTTTGTGAATCCGCCGCCAAGATTGACGTATTTCGTGCCGGAATTAAGACCTGCGCCAAGGTTGATAGAGGTGCTGTTTGTTTTGGACTCACTCAGCGACATTCGGTTCGCACCCTTTATCTCTACAGGCTCGGCAAATTTTATCTCTCCATCGTGTGAGATGTTTTTGCGGTAGTAAAGTCTGTCGTTGTCAACAAAAACTTTGTCTGGACGTCCATCCCCATCGATGTCAGTCATGGACACCTCGCTGTGCGCCCAGCTATGGCTGAAAGATTTTTGGACACCGACATTGAACGATATTAGCGAGGCTATCTTTTTTATAGGGCTGGCGCCTGCGCCAACTGTCGCACCGCCACCATTAGTGTTACCAGTGCTTCGCGAGCCTCCTATGGCCGACAGGCCATCCGTCATGCCAATGCGGTCAACCGCCTTGCCCTCCAAGGCCTCGTCGTTGCCGACATTCCATGTTTGGGCCTCGCCGAACAGCCCGTCCTTCACGTCGTCGTAGTAGTCGAAGCGGTGCGTGCCGACCTCGTTGCCGTCACCGTCGTACTGAGTAATGGCGGTGAGTATGGTCTTGCGCAGCGGGCCGTTGGCGTATGCCGGAACGTAGTGTGCGAGCAGCTCGCCCTTGTAGTAGACGGAAATGTCGCCAAGCAGCTCGCCGTCGGTCTGCAACATTCCGAGGCGGTAGCTCGTCGTGACGTCGCGGCGTATGTTGGCGTTGCCCTCGGCGAGCGATATTCTCACGCTGTATGCGCCGCTCTCATTGTTGTGGTTGGTGTAGTGTATCTCTGTCGGGTAGAGGTGGCCGTCGCGCTCCGTGTATGAGTACGTCACGTTGTCGCCGTGCGTCTCCTCGACCTTGCTCAAGCCCCAGTGGACTATGTTGCCGTCGTCGTTTTTGACTACATCTTTGTAAGTGTATACGACGCCGTCCTTGGTCGTCACCTCCCACCAGTAGTTAGTCGGCGAGTCGCCGTGGCGGACTATCTTCGAGAACGCATTCTCGACACGGGGGAAGATCTCTCGGTCGCTCACGCGCTCTATTGCGTCGGGCGAGCGGTGGGGTTGTAGGGTGGTCTGCTCGCCGTTTATGAGGTAGATTTCCGTCTCGTAGTCCTTGTCGAAGCGCGGCACGCCCCAACGGGTGTCGATGTCGATGGAGGGCGTTTGCAGGCTCCAGCCGTAGCCGCACCAGCCGCTGCGACCCTCGCTGCTGTAGGTCAGTGCGAGGCTCGGCTGCATGCCGTTGCGCCCCGCTGGTGTGACGATTGGGTATGAGAGTGTCGCCGCTCCGCTCTGCACGGCTTGCGGGGTTTGCATGACTATGACGCCTTGCAGCGGGTCGGCAACCTTCACGTCGCTCATGGTGGTCGGCACGAAGCCCCGCGTCTCGGGCATCTCCGGCGCCTGCAGCACGCCGGCTATCATGTCGGTGAAGTGGCTCGTCAGCGCGCAGACGAGGGTGTTGTCGTGGTTGGAGGTGTCCTTGGCGAGGGCAGTCCACCGCTTGCGTCCCTCGTCGTAGAAGTAGACGAAGACGTCGCAGGCGGTGTAGCCGCGTGGGATTGCGAGGCTGTCAACGGGCAACGCAATTCGCGCGTCGCCATGCGTAAAGTGCGAGCCATGTGGCAGGAAGCGGAAGCCGGCTGCGCCCCGGGTGACGTTCACCATGCCCTGCGGCAGTTTGGCGAGGTCGGCCGTCTCTAAGGCTGTCACGCTGAGCGTCAACGCCTTGTCCACGGCGCCGAGTGGCACGATGAGGGTCGCGCCCATGAGCGTCACGCTCGCCGAGTCGACTGGGGTGACGGGGAGGGTCTTGTGGGGAAGGTCACGTTGTGGGACTGGTTTGCTTGTATGCGCGGTTGGTAGAATGATTGCGACGGAGTCTGTAACAATCGTATCGGTGGCAATTACGTCCGTTTGTGTGCCTACTTGACTTGCCTGACGAGTATCCGACACCTCGCCACCGCAACTTGTGAAAAGTGCGGCAACAGCGACAGTCAAATATTTCATCAGACCCCTCACGCGACTACTTGCTAATCAGTTTATACGACTGCTTGTCCTTGCCGCTCTCGACGGTGGCGACCCACACGCCCTTGCTCGGAAGCGTGACCGTTATGTTGTAAAAGTCGCTACCGCCGCCGCTCTGTACGGCGTAGCTGTGTCCGTCGAAACTATGCAGCCCGACCCTCACATCCGCCACCTCGCGCAGGCGGATGCGCAGGTGTACACGTCCGTCCGTCGTCGGGTTCGGGGCGGCGGAGACGGCGTAAATATTGCTGTTGTCGGAGTTTGTGTCTTCTATAACGGGCTGTTCTTCACCTTTGGCGGCGATGATTGTGAAAGTCATGCCACCCTCTATAGGCACGCCGTCGAACTGCGCCTTCAACGGGCCGAGGTCGGCACTTTTCAGATACGCAGTGTCGTTTATCGCGAGCCAATAATGCTCACCTGTATCAAGCGGGAACGCCTCCTCTATGCGCTCGGCGTTGAAAGTGATGTTTATCGTTTGAGGAGTGTAACCCGAAGTTGCAATCTTCCATGTGCGACCGAGGCGTTTGGGTAGGCCTTTCTCTCGTATATATCTGAGCGATTGAGTATTGTCTCCGATAACGACATAGCTCATCGGGGGAATAGTGTCAGCTGTTATTTTTAGGAGGTCTGTATTCTCAGCATTCACGCCTTCGGCTGTATATAGCCCTGAAATGGTGTCATTGCAGAGGCCGAAAATGTGATGTGAAAACTCCGCATTAGCCACGGCGTCCCACACCATGCGCCCGTCGCTGCCGATATATGAGGTCGGTGCGGCCTGGCCGAGCGTGATTCCGTATTTCAGGGCGAGATAGGTGTCGACCTTTTGTCTCTCGCGGCTGCTTATCAGCCTGTCGAAGACTATGCTCTCGCGAATGCTGTCGGAGCCCGCGGTGAGTGGCAAATCTGCCGTCGATATGGTTGCCGTGTCAGCCTCGGTCAGTCGCCTGCGGACTGATATTATGCGCGGGATGTTTGCGGGTATATTATCTGCGAAGTTGATGTACTGACCGCAGTTTGGCTCTGCCACGCGTCGGGATGTGATGAGTGTCTGACCAGAAATAAACGTGGCATCCTCGGCCTCCTCCGTGGGAATTATGACCTGAAAGGTGGTGATACCTGACGCGTTTTGTGGCAAAGTGTCTGCCGTGACAATCTGTTTGTTCGCCCCGCTCCACACCCGGGGGCTTGACACTCCGCCCGGGTTGTGCTGCGCGTTTGCCGCGAGGCAGAGCAGCGTGGCCATAAGTATGTCGATAGTCTGTCTCATCACCACCTCTTTGAGAAGCCGTTGGGGGGCAGTAGCCATCCGACACCCACGCCAACGTATTGACTATCATTGCGTTGTTCGGTATAGCCATAGCTGTTAATGGCGACCTCAGTAAGGTCGGTCAGGGCTTTGCCATAAAAAGCCTCGACTGTCAGTCCAGTAGGGAAGTCGTAGCCGAGCGACAGGTCGGCACGCACGAGCGTCCGCCCTTTGACGGACTGGTTGATGTGCTCTTCCACCTGCATCTTGGCTGAGTTGGTGACTCCCGTGGCGTCGTACTTGACGCACGACGTGCTGTTGAGGCATGGGCCTGCGCCTATGGAGGCCTTGACGAACGCACCCTTCACAGGGTAGACTTTCGCGCCCGAACCGAGCAATATATGGTTGAGTTTGATGTCGTAGGTCTCAGTTTTTTGAGTGGTGATTTTCTCGACATTGTTACGCGTCAGACAATAACTTATGCTTCCCTCCACGGCCACGAGGCTTGTCGGGAACCGGTATTGCGCAACTACTGACACTAACGGGGTGACGTACCGTTTCTCGCTAAGTTCGCAGGTCGGCTTGTCGTAGTCGGAGCTAAACGTCCGCCCGAGGTTGAATATCGTCACGTGGTTTGCGCCGATGCGCAGTCCCGCGGTGAAAGTCCCGTCTGGTGATTGGGCGAGCGAGCAAATGTCAGTCGCTGCAAAAAATGCGGCTGAACACACAGCACTGACAATCTTCATCTGCGCCTACGTTTGTCGGGGCTGTCCATCGGCAACCCCCATCCGACGAGCATACCGAATGAGCTCAAGCGGTTGTCCGCCTCGCCGAAGTCATGGCGGTTCGCATGTGTCGCAACTACGTCATTCAGTCCTTTGCGATAGAACGCCTCGATATTTAGACCCATCGGAAACTCATATCCGAGTGCCAATGGCAGATAAACCACGCCATTACCGGAAAATACTTCCGCGAACTCATCTTCTGTCTCATCGTCGGTCGGAACATAAAAATCGCCCCAATCCATCTCTGAGGAATTGGAGCTGTAGGAGAAAACGTCCTTCGTTATGTTCCAGCCGTAGCCTATGCCGGCCGACAAATACAACCCTCTGAACGCATATCCTTTGACGTGGGCGGACGCGCCTATTGTCTGAAACTTTCCGTCAATGGTATAAGTAAACCCCTCTGTGTCGTTGTATGTGGTTCGGGTGTTTATAGCGTCGTATGATATGCGACCCTCAAGCCCGATTGGAGACCATGGAATTTTATATGAAAGAAAAACGCCTGCCGAGAATGACGGACGTAAATTATCCGTAAAACTGTACCCTGAATAATATCCCTCGCTTATGAGCATCTTGGGGATTCCCGTCATCGTGTTAAGGCTCACACCACCCTTCACTCCATAAGTCGCGTCCGATTTGTATTGGGCTGTCGCGGAGGCGGCCACTAATACAAATAAAAATAACGGCAAAGTGAACTTATGAGCTGGGCTTATCATTACTGATAATGAATCTTTACGATGACAAATCGTATTAATCAGCTTTCAATTACACAAACGTGGTTGCGTTAATGTAATCGCTATTCACCATTACTTTTTTCGCCCCCCTTGGAGGGCCATAAACACAGCACAAACTTGTTGCCATGGCTATTAGGGCTTACTCGGGACTTGCACCCGTTAGATAATGCTCATGCCGAGCGTACATAAAAAAGCCCTGACGCAATAATCTTGCGTCAGGGCTTCTTTCAGTTATAAGTCTTTTCGGCTGCTATACCAGAGGCTTAGCACATGCCAGAGAAACCGACAAATGCCATAGCCATGAGGCCAGCAGTGAGAAGCGCGATAGGCGTACCCTTCATAGACTCGGGGACATCCATAAGCTCGAGATGCTCACGAAGCACAGAGAAGAGGATGAGCGCAATGGCGTAGCCTACAGCGGTAGCAATGGCATAGACGACACCCTTGAGCAAATCGTAGGAGCCATCTGCCACACCATTACCAACTATGATTGCTACACCGAGGATGCAGCAGTTGGTGGTGATGAGCGGAAGGAAGACGCCGAGCGCTGAGTAGAGAGCCGGAGACATCTTCTTGAGGATAATCTCCACCATCTGAACGAGCGCCGCAATGACAAGGATGAAGAGGATTGTCTGCATATACTCGATGCCGAACGCATTGAGCACATACTTCTGAAGAAGGTAAGTCACAATGGTGGCGAGCGTGAGGACGAACGTAACTGCTGCACCCATGCCAGCCGCAGTGGACATCTTCTTAGAGACACCGAGGAAAGGGCATATTCCAAGGAACTGTGACAACACTACGTTGTTCACAAAGATGGCCGAAATGGCCAAAAGAATGTATTCCATAGTGTGTTAAGCCTTCTTAGTTAACTTGTTGACAATGACAATGAGGTAGCTGAGCGCGATGAATGCGCCAGGAGCCAAGACAAAGGCCAGGATGCCGTACTCCTCACCCCACAAGTTCAGGCCGAAGATCTGGCCAGAGCCGAGAATCTCTCGGACTGCACCGAGAAGAGTAAGGGCGACAGTGAAACCGAGACCAATGCCAATGCCGTCGCAGAGTGAGTCAATCGCATTGTTCTTGGCGGCAAAAGACTCAGCACGCCCGAGGACGATACAGTTGACGACGATGAGAGGGATGAAAAGACCCAGAGAAGCGTAGAGGGCAGGAACGTAAGCCTTCATAAGCATCTCAAGCACAGTCACGAAAGTGGCGATGATGACGATGAAAGAAGGGATGCGGACCATGTCAGGGATGAGGTTCTTGACCAACGAGATGACCACGTTGCTACACATGAGGACAACCATGGTCGCAAGTCCCATGCCCATGCCATTGATGGCCGACGTGGTGGTGCCGAGCGTCGGGCACATGCCAAGGAGGAGTACGAAAGTCGGGTTCTCCTTGATAAGGCCATTGAGGATTATCTTGAATTTATTCATATCTATTCGGATTAACCTATTCGCGTCATGCGCTCATTGATAATCAACAGGCGCATTAGCAGTTTCCGTTACTCGTGAATTAATCGACCACAGGCTTAAGTTCAGCTGTCGCATCGGCTATGGTGTCAGCCACAACAGCATTGAGAGAGTCGGGCTGACAAGAGAGGCTGTCAGAGGGAGCGGTAAGGGAGGTTGCACCCGTCTTAGCGTCGCCACCGAAGATTGCGTTATACTCGATATTGACAGCCTTGAGGAAAGCGCGACTGGTGATGGTGGAAGCCGTGATGGCATCTACATCGCCACCGTCCTTTGAGACAGTGAGGTTGGCAGAGCCAGGGTTCTTGCCAATAATGTTACCCTTGCCATCCTTTTGGAACCAAACGCCAGCCTTGGCGCCAAGGCCAGGGGTCTCCTGGGTTTTAAGGATTTCGTAGCCAAGGATGTTACCCTCATTGTCGAAACCGGTGAGGACAGTCAGATCTGGCGAGAAGCCAGTCACTGAAGTCTTGACGGCTTTGCCGACAACCTGACCATCGACAGTCGCAGTGTAGACAATGAAAGAGCCGTTCTCATTGGAAACAGTATCGGTATTAGAGACCGCAAGATCTCCATCTTGACCAGCGAGGATAACCTTCTTGATGCCCTCATTAAGGGTCTGCGCCTCGATTTTAGCGATAGGCTCCTTGGTCAGCTGCTGCATTACGCCGAGCAGGGCGGCAGCCACAAGAGTTACGCCCGTGAGGACGATAACCATATTCGGCAGAGTAGATTCTAACTTTTTCATTTTGCTATCTCCCCAAATCTTTTCGGTTTGCAGTAACGGTTAATGAGCGGAGTCACAATATTCATCAGCAGGATGGCGAAAGACATGCCCTCAGGGTATGCGCCAAAGTTACGGATGAGAACAGTCAGGACGCCGATGCCGACACCATAAATTATCATACCCTTGTGCGTCATTGGCGATGTGACATAGTCCGTCGCCATGAAGATTGCGCCAAGGAGGGCGCCACCGGTAAGAATGGTGAAGAAAGGATCGACGTACTTGTCCGCGTCGCAGAGGAAGAGAATACCTTGGAAGACAAACATGGAGCCGATAACAGCCACAGGAATGTGCCAAGTAATAATCCTTGCCGCAAGAAGGATGATGAAGCCAATGATAAGAGCGATGGCAGATACCTCGCCGAGCGAACCGCCTATGTTACCAAAGAAAAGATCTGAGGTGTGGGGCAAGTTGGCGATGTCACTGATGCTCTTTCCACTCTTGATAGACTCCTTGAGAAGTCCAAGAGGAGTTGCGCCTGTCGTTCCGTCGACACTCTGCGGTGTTGGCCAAGAGGTCATCTGGGCGGGGAAAGACATAAGGAGGAACACACGGCCGCCGATGGCAGGGTTTACAATGTTCTGACCAAGGCCGCCGAAAGTCATCTTGCAAACGCCGATTGCGAAGATGGCGCCAATGACAACAATCCACAACGGAAGGTTGGAGGGAAGGTTGAAAGCAAGGATGAGACCGGTCACAATGGCTGAGCCATCAGTGATAGTGGTCGGGACCTTAAGGATGAACTTCTCAATGAGATACTCGACACCCACGCAGGCAATGACCGAAGTCAGGATGACGGCGAGCGAACTGAGTCCGAAGAACCAGAACGTTGTGGCCAAAGCCGGGATGAGAGCAATCGCAACGCCAAGCATGTTACGCCTCACCGTGTCGGTGGTGTGGACATGTGGCGATGGTGCTATGGTTAACTTTTCCATCTTATTAAGCTGAAAGTTAATGCTAATGGTTTGCTATTATGGAATTCGGTTTACTTGGCCTCAGCGGCTTTCTTCTCCTCCTCGGCCTTCTTAGCGGCCTCGGCGGCTGCTTTCTTCGCAGCAGCCTCGGCACGAAGCTGAGCGCCGACACGAGCCTTGCCCATGCGGATGAAGTCGAGCAGAGGACGTGCGCTGGGGCAAGTGAATGAGCAACAGCCGCACTCGATGCAGTCCATGACGTTCTCGGCCCTGAGATCATCGAAACGGCCGAGCATGGCGAGCTTTGACATGAGGAAAGGCTGGAGACCCATCGGGCAGACATTGACACACTTGGCGCAACGGATACAAGCCTGAGCGGCGGGACGCTTTGAGTCAGCCACATTCATAAGGGTGACGCCAGACGTGCCTTTGACAACGGGGACATCGAGGTTGGAGTACGGACGACCCATCATAGGGCCACCGCCAATAACCTTTCCGCAGTCCTCGGGCATGCCGCCTGCGGCCTCAATGAGATTCTTGACCGGAGTACCGATACGGACAAGGAGGTTGCTGGGCTCGCGGAGTGGTTTGCCAGTGACGCAGACAATACGCTCGATGAGGGGCTTGTTCTTCTGCACAGCCTCATAGATGGCGTAGACAGTACCAACGTTCTGAACGACAGCGCCAACATCGATAGGCAACTTGCCGCTCGGTACCTGACGACCAATGCAAGCGTCAATAAGCTGTTTCTCACCACCCTGAGGGTAACGGAGCTTGAGAGGCTGAACAGTGATGCCCTCAAAGCTCGTGGCGAGACGGGTAAGGTTGTCAATGGCATCCTTCTTATTATTCTCGATTCCGATATAGGCCTTCTTGACGCCAAGAGCCTTCATCAAAATCTTGACACCGATGAGAATCTCATCACCATGCTCAAGCATGAGACGATGATCGGAGGTCAGGTAAGGCTCGCACTCGACACCATTGATAATGAGAGCCTCACAAGTCTTTCCAGGAGGGACAGAGAGCTTGACGTGGGCGGGGAAGGTAGCACCACCCATACCGACAATGCCCATGGCCTTGATCCTATTAATAATCTCAGCAGGCTCAAGAGTTATCTCGCGGCGGATAGCGGACGAGCGGTCAATTGACTCATCCCACTCATCGCCCTCGACGGTTATGGTGATACAAGGTTTGCGATAGCCGTTGGCATCAACAAAATCCTCAATTTTCTTCACCTTTCCTGATACAGGGGAGTGAATATTGGCGGAGACAAAACCACCAGCCTCGGCAATGAGCTGACCGACCTTGACGACGTCACCAGCCTTGACTACAGGAACAGCGGGTGCGCCGATGTGCTGTGCGACTGGGACCTTTACTTCTGCCGGCACCGGGAGCTCGCGGATGGAGCTGCCCGCCGAAAGCTTCATGTCATTCGGATGGATGCCGCCTATTTTAAATGTCTTCAACACTTTGGTATATCGTTATGTGTGAGAGTTCTGTGGACTAGAGCTATGAGGGCCTACTGCTGCTGAGCCTCCTGTGCTGCGGCAGGAGCCGCCTGTTGCTGTTGAGCCGGGGCGGGGGCGTCAGTCTTGGGTGCAGCGGGCTTTGCTGCAGGACGTGGCGGGAAGTTGAGCTCGTGGATTGCATGCGTGGGGCATGCGGCTGCGCACTTGCGGCACATCTTGCACTTCATGTAGTCGATATAGGCTACATTGTTCTCGACCTTGATGGCATCGAAAGCACACTCCTTCATACACTTGCCACAGCCGATGCAGGCATTTTTGCAAGCCTTCATTGCCACAGCGCCCTTGTCCTTGTTGACACAAGAGACAAAAAGCCTACGATTCTTGGGCCCCTTGTTGCGGAGCTCGATGATGCCCTTGGGGCAAGCCTTGGCGCAAGCGCCGCAAGCGACACACTTGTCGTCATCGACCTCTGGCAGACCAGTCTCCTTGTTCATCTTGATGGCTCCGAACTGGCATGCGTCTACGCAATCACCGCAACCGAGACAGCCATAGGCGCAATCAGTCTCACCCGCAAAATTGGCAGCCAGAATGGCGCACTTCTTAGCGCCGTCATACTCAAGCTTATGAGGACGTGCCACGCAATCGCCATTACAACGGACTACAGCCACTTTGGGGGCTGCTGACACAACCTCCTTGCCCAGGATTCCGGCTATTTTAGCCATAGTGGCAGCGCCACCGACAGGGCAAAGCATAGAGCTTATGTCATCGGCCTTAACGAGGGCGTCGGCCATGCCGTGGCATCCGGGGAAACCACAGCCGCCGCAGTTGGCGCCAGGGAGTGCTGCCTCAACCTCGCCGACACGGGGGTCTTCATAGACCTTGAACTTTTGCGACACGAAATAGAGAATCACAGCCGCAACGCAGCCCGTGATTGCCAATGCCGCAATAGTTATGAGAATAAATGAACCATCCATGTTTTCTTTTGATTGTTTATGTTACAGGTTTTTTGTTTTGAACTTGAATGACTTGTCAATCTTAGAGCGCAAAAGATACAGGGCAAGGTAGAATGGTGCGAGCGGGGCAATCGCGGTCAATGCGCACCCAGCATCACCAAGGCCCACGGCTCGACCGCACAAGAGGCCTGCGACAACGAGCAGCAAAGGTGTGACATAGGCTATTATGACAGCCCTGACGCCCATGCTCTCATCACCGACAAAAGTCACAACGTCACCGACATTGTAAACCTCGCCCGGGCCAGCGACCACATCAACCACCTTTGCCTCCTTCTCTGCAGCCGAACAGAGGTTGGCGGCAGAGCACGAACCGCAAGCGGAGACGCTTATAATCTGAACCTTAAGCATGTTGCCATCGACGGAGATGACAGTGCCGTCATGCTCAATTGTTTTGTTGGTTGACATTGTTAACTGTATCGTTGCTTTGCGGATAAGGGAGTATAAATACCCTCTTTTCCGCCATCAAAAATAAAACACTTCGGACAAGTTGGCGCGCACCCATCGTAATTTGAATTTCTTTCAAATTACGTCAACAACGCTTAATTTATATAAATTATTATCCAACAAAAAGTTACACTCATTAGTTAGATAAAATTTAAATAGCGTCTGAATTGTGCAAACGTTTACTCTGTAAACAGCATTTTAGACTTTAGGGCATATATATAAAGACACAGATAGCAAAACGCCCACCTTTTTGACAATCAGACATGACAAATATCGACATTATTTGCAATATGAGAGTTATTTTGGGCGACTTGCGAATTCAACAAAAGGTTACACTTGATGTGCTGTAAAACATATCGAGAAACAGGCGGTCACAAAGCAATCGTTCTACCGAAAAAAAGAAGCCCGATGGGGTTACCACCGGGCTGATATTTACTTTGGGGACACGACCCCAAATGGGGAATTAACTAAATCCAAGACTTCTCCTGCATCAGACTATCACTTTACGAGCCTTGGGAACAAACCCACGCCCCTCGGGATAAGCTATGTCAACCAAAGAGAGCCCAGCTGCGGAGACAGAAGAGCCTGCCGCGCAACGGTCATGACGCTCAATGACATCTCGGAACTGGTCAAGGGACATTTTGCCCTTTCCGACCTCAAAGAGAGTTCCGACGACAGCGCGCACCATGTTACGCAAAAAGCGGTTTGCCTTAATCTCGAAAGTCATTCGTCCGGGAGATTCCTCAAACCAATGCGCAACCGTGACATCGCAAATATTGGTCTTGACCTGAGTACCCAATTTGCTGAAACTCGTGAAGTCGCTGACAGAGAGCAGGATTTGCGCGGCATCATTCATCGCGTCAAAATTGAGCGGGAAGAACGGCCGAAAAGTGAAATTGCGAAGCATGGGCTGCTTGTCCATCGTCAGCCTGTAATGATAGGTGCGGCTGAGGGCGGAGAAACGGCTGTGCAATTTCGGCTCGACAGGCTGGATGGAGAAAGCCGCAACATCGGGAGGCAGAATGGAATTGAGCTTGAAGATAGACTTCTGCTCACCACCATCCGACAGGTTAATGAAATCGACATCCGTATCGAAGTGGCAGACGAAATAATCGGAGTGGACTCCGGTGTCCGTACGTCCGCAGCCCATAATGTCGAGATTGGCATCGCGCGTGAGTTTGCGCAACGCATCAGTCATGACCTCCTGGACTGTAGGTGCATTAGGTTGCACCTGCCATCCGTGGTAATTGGTGCCGTCGTAGGCTAACTCGATGAAGTATCTCAAGAGACAGAGAATAAGTTAACTGTAATGAGCGACTTTTACTTTTTGCCCGCCATTGCGTCAACAAGCTCCTTACCCATCTCTCGGAGCTTAAACTTCTGCACCTTGCCGCTGCCTGTCTTGGGATAGTCACGGACAAAGAACACGTGCTTTGGCACCTTGAACTTGGCGAGCTGCTTTGAGCAATAGGCCTTTACGGCATCCTCCGTCAGGTTAGCGCCGAGCTTAGGGATGATGAAGGCAGCCACAATCTCACCATAGTGAGCATCTGGCACACCGACAACCTCAACCATGTCTACACCCTCCATCTTGTAGATATAATTCTCAATCTCACGGGGGTATATATTCTCGCCGCCGCGGATAATCATATCCTTTATGCGGCCAGTGATATGGTAGAAGCCATCTTTGTCCTTCGTAGCGAGGTCACCAGAATGGAGCCAACCGTCTGCATCAATGACTTGAGCAGTGGCCTCGGGGTTTTTATAATAGCCCTGCATGACATTATAGCCACGGCAGCAAATTTCACCCGGCTCATCAATGCCACACTCCTGACCTGTCTCCGAGTTGAAAATCTTGACCTCGACAAACGGATACTCCTTGCCGACAGTCGTAGCTCGCTGCTCCATGGTGTGCTCGGTGCGGCTCGCAGTCATACCGGGAGAGGACTCGGTGAGACCATATACAGAGATGATATCCTTCATATACATACGCTCCATGACCTGACGCATTGTCTCAATGGGGCATACAGAGCCAGCCATGATACCTGTTCTGAGAGTAGAGAGGTCATACTTGTCAAACGCAGGGTGACCAAGCTCCGCAACGAACATAGTGGGGACTCCATAGAGCGCTGTACATTTCTCACGCTCAACCGAATAGAGAACCGCAGGCACGTCAAAATCCTCACAGATGACCATTGATGCGCCATGCGTGATGATGGCTGAGAGAGCGAGCACGATGCCGAAGCAATGGAAGAACGGCACGGTCACGAGGAGGCGATCGGAAGAGGTGTATTTCATACATTCGCCGGTCGCCATACCGTTATTCACGATATTGAAATGGGAGAGCATGACACCCTTGGGGAAGCCGGTTGTCCCTGAAGTGTATTGCATATTGGCAATATCTCGGCATGTGACAGACTTCTCACGAGCCTCAAAATCCTCCTGTTTTACAAGACGCGAGCGGCTGAGCACCTCGACAGTGTTATACATGCCCCTCTTCCTTTCCGGGCAAAGCAGCACGACGTTACGAAGCTCAGGGATACGGGTGCTGTGGATCTCCTTGCCTGTCGGGTGGTTCTTAAGCTCAGGGACAAGCTCGTAGAGCATATCGACATACGAGGCGTCGCGATACTGGCTGATCATGCAGAGGGTGTGGATGTCCGCATTGGTCAGAAGATACTCAAGCTCACCGACCTTATAATTAGTATTGATGGTGACGAGCCATGCTCCAATCTTGGCACAAGCGAAGAAGACAGTGAGCCAATCGGGAATATTATTAGCCCAGATGCCCACCTTCATGTCCTTCTCCACGCCGAGCGAGATTAGACCCTTGGCGAACTCGTCGACACGGGCGTTAAACTGGGCGTAGCTCCAATAGAGGCCACGGTCGGCATAGGTGATGAAATTCTTGTCGGGCGTTTCGCTCGCATATTTTTCGAGCAGACCATGAAGGGTATCTTGGGTCAACTGCATAATGAAGTAGGTTTTTGAGAGATTGAGAACTGACGCACGCGAAGGTAGCACTATATCTCCTAAGAGTGCGACAACGAAACAAAACAGAGCGAGGAGAACCGCCGCGCACTGAAAAAAGCAAAGCCCCGACTACAAAGAGTAATCGGGGCTTAAGAAAGAGCCGATACTCAGACTCGAACTGAGGACCCACGCATTACGAATGCGTTGCTCTACCAACTGAGCCATATCGGCATTTCCGAGTGCAAAGATATATCGTATGGCGAGAATTGCAAAGCTTTTGCCTCCTGTTTTTTCTAATTTTTTCGCAGAAAGCTGATAATCAGATTTGTAACATTCTCCGCCCATGGGTCAAACAACCAAAAAGTATGGGGAGTGGACTCCGTTTTGAACTCCGCAGCGGTCTTATTGAGCGATTTGAGATGCGCAACGACCTCTGACTGACCTGCCGAAAAACGCTTTTGCGCGCTGTTAATGAACAGGAAACGCCTTGCTGACCACTCGCCAATATGACTTATAGCTGAGGCGTTGGCCCATAGTGCAGAATCTTGCGCCGCAGGCTTGCCAAGCCAACGCGTGGCGCAGCTCACCTTACCAGGCTTATCATGTCCCTCATCCGAATCGGGATGGATAAAAGCTAAGACGCCATCAATATCCACCACACAGGCCACTTTAGGTTGACTGTCGGCTCCTGACGCCTCGGGCAAAAAGAGAGGCTCATGGCCATTTGACGCGCCAATGAGTGAAGCCAACTGTCCGCCAGCAGAGGCACCAATGACGGAAAGCTTTGACATGTCAAGATTAAGAGAGTCAGCCTTTGAGCCTATCCATGCGAGCGCAGAATTGACATCAACCACAGCTGCAGGGAAGATAGCCTCTGTGGACAGTCGATAGTCAACACAAAAAGTGGCGAAACCCTCAGATGCCAACTTTTGAGCCATTGGCCAATCGAGATTTCGTGAGCCGGAGAGCCAACCACCGCCGTGGATGAACACCACTGGTGTGAGAGACGCTGACTTACCGAGGTTAGATGGTAAGAAATAATCGAGTTTCAAGTCACGACCACCCTCGGGATGAGAAAAAGTCACGCCAATTTGAGCCGAGACATTTTTCACGTCGGGGTCGTATGGCTTAATGTCCGTATATTTCTTCACTTGCTTAGCATACTCGGCTGCCAAGGTGAAATCCTGCGCACAGACAGAGTGCGAGAGGGACAAGAATGTTATTAATGTAGTCGCGAAAAGTTTCCTAAGCATTGGGACGGGATTTAGCACCATCAAAAATAGTTTAAATTTGTTGATACCGATTACATCAAAACAAAGAATAAAGGAGATGACAAGAAAGACATTCCTTCTATGGGCTGCAATAACCGCGTCATCATGCGCCTTCGCCCAAAATTTCGGGTACACGAACCCCGTGATTCCCGGTTTCCATCCAGACCCCAGTGTGTGCCGTGTGGACTCGGACTACTATCTTGTGACCAGTAGTTTCGAGTATTCGCCAGGGGTGCCACTTTTCCACAGCCGCGACCTTATCCATTGGGAACAGATTGGCCACGTCCTGACACGCGCGAGCCAGTTGCCATTGGAAAAATCGGGGACGTGGTGCGGCATCTACGCCCCGACCATCAGGTATCACGACGGGACATTTTTCATGATAACCACCAATGTGGCAGGCGGTGGGAACTTCATTGTCCACACCAAAGACATCAATGGCGAATGGTCTGACCCTGTTTGGCTTAAACAAGAGGGCATAGACCCGTCTCTCTTTTGGGATGAAGACGGAAAGTGTTTCATGGTTTCCAATCCCAACGATGGTATATGGCTTTGCGAGGTTGACCCTTTTACGGGCGAGCAGAAAACAGAATCGCGGCTTATATGGGAGGGTATTGGCGGACGATACCCGGAGGCACCGCATATTTACAAAAAAGACGGGTTCTATTACCTCATGATAGCGGAGGGCGGAACAGAGTACGGGCATTTTGAGAGCATAGCAAGAAGTCGCAACATCTCCGGCCCTTATACCGCAAGCCCCACAAATCCCATTTTGACACATTTCCGACGTGAGACGGAGGGTTCTACCATACAAGGCACGGGACACGCCGATCTTGTGCAGGCACATGACGGAACTTGGTGGGCTGTCTTCCTGGGCTTTAGGCCTGTCTCGGGAAACAACCACGTGATGGGCCGCGAGACCTTCCTCGCCCCCGTCAACTGGCCAGACAATGGTTGGCCGACAGTCAACGGGTGCGGGTATGTGGCAGAAAAAATGGAGGTCCCCACCCTACCCCAACATAAATTCAGTTCAGACGGCACACAGACAAATACATCTTTTGACCAAGCTCTGGGTGTTGAGTGGAACTACTTGAGAAATTACAAGCCTGCCGATTATGTCATAAAGAATGGAAACTTGACCCTGACAGCCTCAACGGAGTCAATAGACAAAGACGGAACCCCGACATGGGTGGGTCGCCGACAGCAACATAAGAATTTCACGGCTACCACAGTAGCGTCACTTGAAGGCAAGACCGCGGGCGATGAGACTGGAATCTCTGTTTACATGAAATGTTTCACGCACTATGACCTCTCAATCGTGAGGTACAAGGACGGGAAATGCAATGTAAGACTGCGTTATCGCTTAGGGGAGATGAGCCACGTGGAGAAAGAGATTGAAGTGAGCGGAAAAGAGGTAAGCCTTCGCATTGAAGGGACTCCGGAACTGTATTCATTCAGTTACTCGACGGACGGGACAAACTTTAATGCCCTTGGACAAATGAACACAAGGTTCATCAGTTCAGAAGCTGGCGGCGGTTTTACGGGTGCCTACATCGCACTCTTCGCCCAAAAGATAAGCAAGTCAAGCAAAGCAAAAGGAGTATTCTCAGAATTTGAGTACAAGGGCAAATAAGCATGAGAGTCGAGCAAACACAATGCAAGAGTTAAGCAAAGATTTGAACAGAGGATACAAATTACTCTGAACAAAAAACTCAGAAAAAAGCAAATCCCCGACTGCTTACCGCTGTCGGGGATTTGCTTTTATTACTTAAAGAGACGAGTCTTTATCAAGACAGCCCTTTAGATTTTCTCAACATCAGAGAGTTTGAGCCAACCAATGTTGCCATCGTTCAAACGGACCTCAATCCACTCTCCGAGAGTATCAATAATCTTGACATAAGTTCCCTCGTGAAGTACAGTCATGCGAGTGGCGTTCTTGTCTGGCGAGGTGTTGAGGTCAGTAGACGATACCATGATAATAGCCTCAGAGCTGTCCTTAATCTCAGATCGCTTGCTTATTGAAATACAGAGAGAGAAGACAGCGAGAACCAAGAAAACGACACCCGAAAAGAAGCCAGCCTTGCGCATGGCCACAGAGTCGAGGAAAAGGAAACAAGCGACTCCTGTAATAGTCAAGGCAAAGAACACTATAAACAGCCAAGCCCAACCATCAGAGCCGAAAGATGATGTTACGCCGGCCCACATCCTGTCAATCAGAGGGGGTTCGACCTCGACAAGTTTATCAGTGAGGGCGTAAGCCTGTGCAAGGTTAGCCAAGACATCGGGGTCGGAGGGGTTAAGCCTCTTGGACCTCTCAAAATTGAGAATAGACTTACCGAGCATACCCTGCTTGAAATAGCAGTAGCCCAGGTTGTAATAGAGTTCGGCGCTCTCTTGGCCACCGTTGAGCAGAGCCTCATAGGCATCGGCCGCCTCGGCGTAATTTCCATCTCGGGCCAACTTGTCAGCATCAGCCACAGAAGTGGCAGCGGCAGGAGCCAAGTTTGCATGTTCCTCAGCTACGGAGACGGAGTCAACCTCTTGGGCAAAAGACCCCACGCAGCACACGGCTGCCAAAATGAAGGCTATAAAATATCTCTTCATCTCTTACTACTTCTTTTTATTTCCCTCAATTCGCTCAATCACGTCAGCCGCCTTGTCATACACCTCTTGCATTGTAGAAGTGACAGAGGCGGGCGCATAGCGGGCGAACTCGCACTCCTCAAGCAGAGTCATGAATGCGTCAGCAACTTCGGGATCAACATCATGGCTTGCCATCTTATCACGCGCATTGTCTTTAGTCAACTCGCTGAGAGGCAGCGACAACTTGTCGCTCAGATATCCCCAGAGGGCGCGCATCACCTCGTCAAAGAAAGCCTCACGCTTGTCCTCCTTGATATACTTGGCGGACTGTTTCAGACGGCGTTTTGCCACCTTGTTCGCTTTGCGGCTCTTCACGAGGCTGACATTGGCATTGTCGAACATACGCTTGCGGTAGACGACAGTGAGTGCCACTAATGCAGCGATGGGCAGGAGGAAGAGAAGCCAGAATGGGAATGAGAACAGGAAGAAATCATTCTTTGCGCTTAGGCTTCCACACTGATGGAGATAACGCAAATCGGAGCCGGTGTAGGTGACCTTCTCGGGTCCTGAGCCTGAGAAAGAGACGCCAGAGCCTTGGCTATTGGCAGAACCCTCGCCCTTTGCAACGTTTATTTCAAACGGGCCTTGGGTTAGTTTGACATATTTGCCTTGTTGCGGATCGAAGTATGAGAACTGGATTTGTGGAATCTCAAATTTGCCATCGCGGCGCGGGATGACGAGATACTCATCCGTCCTCTTACCTGAGAAGCCGCGGGCATTGCCCTCAACATTGCCTTTTGAGCTCGGGTCGAAAGTGTCAAAGTCCTGATGGAATTGGGGCTTTGGCATAGAGAGGAGCTTGAGGTTGCCTGTACCCTCTACGGAGACACGCACCTGCACACTGTTATCAACCGTCGTCTCTGTTGGAGTGACCTCGACATTAAACTTAAATTGGCCAACGCCACCGCTAAAGCCAGTGGGCTTACCATCGGGGAGAGGTTTGACATTGAGAGTAAGGGATGACGTCTTGACTCTCTGCTTCGTCATCTGCACATCACCGAAGAAATCGTCAAAGATGCTACCCGTATTTCTGCGGACATTCCTCTTAACTACGAACTCGGCCTCGGTTGGCTCAATGGTTATTCGCCCGCTTCTTTGAGGTATGATGGACTTACGGCTTAACTCGCCTACTTGATACTCACGTCCGTCAATATACTCAGTCTTGAACGTTATGTTATTGTCGCCAAGGTCATTGACAACAAAATCAGACAATTTAGGCGCGACGACGTCCGAAAGGCTTTGAAGACTTACACGGGCATAGACCTTCGTGACAAGCTCGGTCGCCTCACCCTCATAGACTGAGGTGCGCGACAAAGACTGCCGTATGAACAAATCATCAGAAGATGAAGAGGCTGAAGAACGCTGAGATGACGCACCGGCAGAGCCTGACTGCTGCGAGGCTGACGCGCCTGCATCGCCCTGCACGACAGTAACCTTAACACTGTTTGACGTGTAAGACTTGCCGTTGGCTGTGACCTTTGCTGCGGGAATGTTGAAAGTTCCGACCTTGGTAGCCCGCAAGACATAGGTGAAAGAAGTCTGCTTAGAGGACTGCGGTTTGCCATTGACAAAAGAGTAGCTTGAGGACGTCATGGTAGACGGTCCCATAAGCACAGTGAAATCGTCAATATCAGGCACCGAGATATTGTCCGCGCTACTGTTGATGGAGTATGTCACCTGAAAGTTACGCCCCAGGATGACAGAGGACGGGGCGCTGCACTCCACAGAGACCTCGTCGGCCTTGGCAGAGAGCGCGGTGCAGAACACGAGCGCAAAAAGAGCCAAGAGCCTCCCGGCGTTACTGATCAAAACACATTTATTCATGCCGCAAAGGTAATATTTTTCGGTCGTTCCTTTTTACCAGTTCTTCTCTATGTGGCGTGGAGACGCCTCCTTAAGCTTCTTTCGGTCCTCTTGCAGCTGGTTTTCATCCTGCTGGACGGCATCGAGCAGACGTTGAGCCTCCTCTTTATCCATTTGCTGTTGCTGCTGTTGTTGCTGTTGCTGTTTTTGCTGTTGCTGTTTGTCTTGCTGATCTTTCTGATCTTGCTGTTGTTGCTGCTGCTGTTGTTGTTGCTGCTGATCTTGGTTTTTGTCTTGATTGTCGTCCTTTTTATCCTTCATCTTCTGCGCCGCCACAAGGTTGTAGCGCGTAGAGTTGTTCGTAGGGTCGGCACGGAGAGACTTCTTGTAGGCGTCAATGCTCTTGTCAAACTCCTTCTTGACGTAGTGGCAATTGCCTATATTGTGATAGAGCTTACTTACTTTAGCCTTGTCAGTCTCATTTGCCACAAGTTTCTCGTACTGCTCAAGGGCCTCGTCAATCTTCTGCTGCTTGAAGAGCGCGTCAGCGTAGTTATAGTTAGCCTCAAAAGATTGCGGAGCCTCGGCCAAAGCCTTGACACTGGCCTCTTGAGCCCCTGCGTAGTCGGAGTCGTTATACATCTTATAACTGTCGCGTATGAAACTCCTCTCCTTCTGAGCAAAAGCCGAGACGGAGACAAAGAGTGCGACCAGCGAAAGAGTTAATATCTTGAAAGACGCTTTCATAAATCAACGTATGCGAAAGAAGTAGCAATAGACACAAAAATCAGAGGGGCTTGACCTCATGAACCGAGACAAACATATCTGGTTTAGTCTTCTTGCGTGTGAAAATGTCAAAAGAGGCCAAACGAGGGTTCTTGCGTGACAAGATTACCATGTCGACGATGAGCAGGAGAACAACGATGAGTTCAAGATAGGCCGCCCTGTCCTCATATTCAGAATAGACGCGCGCAACCATCTCACTCTTGTCCAACCCGTTAAGCTCATCAACAAGCGAGTTGACTCCGCCTCTTATGTTATTTGCAGGAATATAGGCGCCACCGCCAGCCTGAGCAACTTGAGCCAAAGAGGCCTCATCAATCTTAGTTATGACCACATTGCCATCTCGATCCTTGATGAAATTGCTGTTTTGGCCGGGAGTGACGGGGACGGGCGCGCCCTTTGACGTGCCCATGCCGACTGTATAGACCTTAATCCCATTATTGAGAGCCTCAGACGCGGCCTCAATGGCATCATCCTCATGGTTCTCGCCATCAGTGATGACGACAATGGCACGGTTAACGCCCTCGTTTTGCGAGAAAGAATTACGGCATAGATTAATGGCCGAGCCTATGGCGGTACCCTGAGTTGGCACCATGCCGGTGCTAATGGACTGAAGGAACATCTTGACCGAGACAAAATCCGACGTCATAGGCATCTGGACATAGGCATTGCCGGCAAAGACAACGAGTCCGACACGGTCATCATCGAGTTTATCGACAAGTCGCGACACAGCCATCTTGGCCATCTCAAGTCGCGAAGGAGAGACGTCCTGCGCATTCATTGAGTTCGAGACGTCAAGCGCAATCATCACCTCGATGCCATTCCGGCTGACAGTCTCAATCTTAGAGCCGAACTGCGGGCCAGCCACCACAAAGACCTGAAGCGTCATGGCTATGACAACAAGCCAAGCCTTCAGGCGGACACGCCTCTGTGAATAGTCGGGCATGAGGTGGCTGAGCAAATCAGACTCACCGAAACGCTCCATAGCCTTGGCCCGGCTGCGGTGGAAGATGTACATGAGCGCAATGACGAGAGGCACTATCAGCAAAAGCCAAAGAGCCTGCGGATGCGCAAACCTGAAAGATTCCACTTTATTAATGCTTTAATTAATAGCTTAAATAAATCGATGCACGCTCTGTGCGAGAGCGCCATTCCCAGTTTAAGGGATGGTGCGCAGCAACGTGTTCCTCAGCACGACCTCCGCGAGAAGGAGAAGCAGGGCCGCAATGGCGAAAGGCATATACTCATCGGTGCGCTGGGTGTAATGACGCACCTCCATGATGGTCTTCTCCATCTGGTCAATCTCCGAATATATGTTTGCGAGGCTCTTATTGTCCGTGGCACGGAAATATTTGCCGCCTGTCATATCTGCTATGTTCTGCAGGAGCGGCTCGTCAATCTTGACCTCCATGTCCTGCATACGCGTACCGAGGGGAGTTTGAACAGGTATCTGAGCCGTTCCCATAGTTCCTATGCCAATGGTGTAGACCCTGACGCCAAAAGTCTGCGCAATCTCGGCAGCTTTCTCGGGAGATATGGCGCCTGCGTTGTTACATCCGTCAGTCAAAAGGATTATGACCTTGCTCTTGGCCTTACTCTCCTTTATTCGGCTTACGGCTGTCGCAAGACCCATACCAATCGCGGTACCATCCTCGAGCATGCCGTTGGAGACTTGCGAAAAGAGGTTGATAAGGACGGAATGGTCGGTCGTGAGGGGGCATTGGGTGAAACTCTCACCTGCGAAAATAACAAGTCCGATGTTATCATCAGGTCGGCCGGAGATGAACCTTATGGCCACATCTTTAGCCGCCTCGAGTCTGTTCGGCTTGAAATCGAGCGCCCTCATGGAGCCGGAGATATCAAGCGAGAGGACTATATCAATACCCTCCGTATTGCTGTCGCTGTGACTTGAGGTGGACTGCGGACGCGCCAGGACGACAATGGCCAAAGCGAGAGCCAAGAGACGCAGGCAGGTGGGCAGGAAACGCAGGCGGACCCTCCAAGTAGGCTTGACACCGTCAAGAGACTCCGTGGTTGAAATCTGCATTGCCGCATGCGAAGTGCGACGACGCCATATCCTCCAGCCGATGTATAAAGGGATTATAATGAGCAGGAGGAACACCCAAGGGTGCTGAAAAGTTATTCCGCTAAACATTACTTATCCAGTTCTAAGGGTTTTGCGGACTGCGCAGTAGGATTATCTATAGGATTGACAGAAGCAGCCGCAGCTTTGTCGGCAGCCTCTTGTCGCCTCGCCTCCTCAGTGGTAAGATTGACAAAATCTATGGCGTTGGCCACAGCGCGGTCATTCTCATCGGGCAGAGGCTCCATTTTAGCGAACTTGACATAGTCGGCCTGAGACAAAATCTCAGACAACATCTCGGCTTCCTTCTGATTAGCAGCCAACGGTTTAGCGAGTTGCTCCATAATTTCAGACGAAGTACTCTCCATGGCCTGAATGCCATAGCGCGCGACCACATATCGGCGAAGCGTCTCCGTCAGTTCGGAGTAGAACTCCTTGACCTGATTATGCATCCAGAGCTTCTCATCGCGGATGCGCTCAAGATCTCTCATCGCGGTCAGCTCGCAAGGCTCCTCAGGAACCACAATCTTAGCCGTCTCTCCGTCTTTCCGTCCATATTTCTTAATCAGGAAACGCACGAGGAAGATGAGAGCCACTAAAATGACCGCACCCAAGGCCCACGGCCAATAGAGCAGCAACTCGCCCCATTGGAAAGGAGCATCCTCCGCCCCGTTGATGTCAGTAATCTTATTGGTGCCGTCCTCGGCGACCTCCATTTGCTGGAACGGGTTAATGACGGACAGAGAGAAATCAGGGGTCGAAATCAGCGAGCTGTCGGCCTCCACAACCATCGGGATTGGGCCGACATAGTGCAAACCGGTGTCGAAAGAGGTGACAATATAACGCCTCATATACTCGACAAGGTCACCGCGGTCAATCGTATCAGGTTTAAGGGCCTCAACCACCTCGACCTCGGGGCTTAGCGTGTCAGGCAAAGCCAGAATATGGCAGTCATGCCCTTTAGGCACAGCGACCGACACATTAAGCCCGACCTGGCCACCGACCACGATATTCATCGAATCGAGTTCGGCACGGACAACAGGCTGCTGCGCGGATGCGGAGGCGCTAACGCCACATGCTATGAGGGAGAAAAAAAAGTATCTTATGCAACGCATAGGCAAAAACAAAGAGATTAGCCTCTCTTTTTAAAGAGAGAGAGGAGGCTCTTGACATAGTCGTCGCCAGTCAGGACCTCAACATTGTCCACGGCGCAGCGGCGGAAGGCAGCATCGAGTTCATCGCGTCTACGCTTAGCCTGGGCGGCGTAATGCGCACGGATCTCCGCACTCGACGTATCGACCCACATCTGCTTACCAGTCTCAGCGTCAGAGAACAGCATAAGGCCGACATCGGGCAACAAGTTCTCACGCCTATCAGCGATGCGCAAGGCCGCAATGTCATGCTTGTGACTGGCTATGCGCAGAGGCAGCTCAAACTCCTTATCGCCAAGGAAATCGGAGATAAGGAAAGCAGTGCACCGCTTCTTGATTGCGCCTGTCATATAGCGCAGAGCCTCACCGATATTCGTGCCGCGGTTGGTAGGGCGGAACATCAGGAGCTCACGGATGATGTGGAGCACATGCTTCTTACCCTTCTTCGGGGGGATGAACTGCTCCACCTTGTCGCTGAAGAAAATGACACCAATCTTGTCATTGTTCTGTATGGTAGAGAAAGCCAAAGTCGCGGCCATCTCAGTGATGAGGTTCTTCTTAAACCTCATCTCTGTGCCAAACTCACGCGAGCCTGAGACATCGACGAGCAGCACTACCGTGTTCTCCCTCTCCTCCTCAAAAATCTTTATGTATGGCTTATTCATGCGCGCCGTGACATTCCAGTCGATATTGCGGACATCGTCGCCATACTGATATTCACGCACCTCGCTGAAAGCCATACCGCGCCCCTTGAAGGCAGAATGGTACTCGCCAGCGAAGATGTGGTTGGAGAGGCCGCGGGTCTTAATCTCGATCTGGCGGACGCGCTTAAGCAGCTCCGTGCTGTCTATTTCAGAATTCATCCCAACGGTTTATTGTGAGAAAGGTTATTGACAATTAAAGGCGAGACAAGTGACTGATGGCGCGCACGAGTCACGCCACCGCCCACGACAGTTCGCCACGCTATAAACATAGCAGAGACTAAGGAACCTGAACCTTGTTGAGGATCTCAGAAATAATCTCCTCAGAGGTTATGTTGTTGGCCTCGGCCTCATAGCTCAGACCGATACGGTGACGGAGCACATCGTGGCACACAGCGCGAACATCCTCAGGGATCACATAACCGCGCCTCTTGATGAAGGCGTAGGCCTTGCTGGCCATGGAGAGGCTGATGGAGGCACGAGGTGAAGCGCCGCAAGAGATCATATCCTTGAACTGGCCAAGCTCGTACTGATCGGGGTAACGAGTAGCGAAGACGATATCCACGATATACTTCTCGATCTTCTCGTCCATATAGACATCCTTGACCACGTCGCGGGCACGGACAATATCCTCGGGTTTAAGGATAGTGCTGGGTTTCGGGAAGCTCTTGGCGAGATTGTTACGGATAATAATCTGCTCCTCCTCCTTCTTGGGGTAGTCGATTATCACCTTGAGCATGAAGCGGTCCACCTGAGCCTCAGGGAGAGGATAGGTGCCCTCCTGCTCAACTGGGTTCTGTGTCGCCATGACGAGGAAAGGCTTAGCCATGGGGTAAGTCTTGTCGCCGATGGTTACCTGGCGCTCCTGCATGGCCTCGAGGAGGGCTGACTGAACCTTGGCCGGGGCGCGGTTAATCTCGTCGGCAAGGATGAAATTAGAGAAGATGGGGCCCTTCTTAACTTGAAATTCCTCTGTTTTCTGGCTGTAGATGAGAGTACCGAGAATATCAGCAGGGAGGAGGTCCGGAGTGAACTGGATACGGGCGAAATCAGCGTCAATGATTTTGGCGAGCGTATTGATGGCAAGAGTCTTAGCAAGACCAGGTACGCCTTCGAGGAGGATATGGCCATCGGAAAGGAGGCCAATCATGAGGCTCTCGACCAAATGCTTCTGACCTATGATAACTTTGTTCATCTCCATGGAGATGAGGTCTACGAAAGAGCTTTCGTTCTTAATCCGCTCGTTGAGCTCCTTAATGTTAATTGCTTCCATGACGGGAATTTCAATATGTCTTTCTTCTTATTTCTGATTAGTTTGCAGTGCGGTGGCGCCCACTTTTGGGCTTTCTCACCTTTGCGAACGTAAAATTAACTATCTCTCGTGACATATGTATCAATCCGAAAGTCAAAATCAACTAATGAGGGCGGGCGTTTGACAAAATGAGCGAGAAAATCAACAAGGGGCGCCGCTATCACGACAAAAGACATTCGCACGTGACAAATAGACCTTCGTTGAACAAATTTGGATGGATTTGAGAAAAGACATTAAATGAAACGGACAATCCTCATATCAAGAGACAAATATTCAAATTAGCCATAGCACTATTAATCAACACATTAAACAAAATACAGAACTTCAACAGGCATTTTATTCAAAAAAATAACGGGCAAACTCTTGCATATATCAACTGATTGGAGTAGTTTTGCATCGTCAACCAAGACAAATGGCCGATTCGTCTAACGGTTAGGACATCAGATTCTCAATCTGGCAATAAGAGTTCGATTCTCTTATCGGCTACATCATCAATCAAATGGGGCTTGCAAGAATTCTCTTGCGAGCCTTTTTTTTATTATCTACCAGATAACGGAAATGTACGAATATAAACACCCCCGCCCCGGCTACACCGCCGATGTTGTGCTTTTATCTCGCAACGCCAATATGACGCTGAGCGTACTGCTCGTCCGCCGAGGAGGAGAGCCCTTCAAAGGCGCATGGGCGCTCCCTGGTGGTTTCGTGGAAGAGGGCGAGACTTCTGTCGAGGCCGCTATGCGAGAGCTGAAGGAGGAGACCGGGATTGAGATTACAGACCCTGAAGACCTTGGCCTCATTGGCATTTATGACGCTCCGGGACGCGACCCTCGCGGTTGGAACATATCAGCGGCCTACACGGCAAGCGTGGAGGGCACGCCATGCGCAAAGGGAGGCGATGACGCTGCCGAGGCTAAATGGTTTGACGTGGATGAGCTGCCTGAACTGGCTTTCGACCACGAGCAGATAGTGAGCGACGTGATGTTCCTTCTTGACGAAGAGGCATGACACGGGACGAGCGATATGAGGCTGTGCTGAGCCACTTCGCCCACGTGATGCCCAACCCTCACTCCGAGCTCAACTTCACAAACAATTACGAATTAATTGTCGCGGTAATCTTGTCGGCCCAATGTACCGACAAGAGGGTGAACATGGTCACACCAGGGCTTTTCAAACGTTGGCCCGACATAAAGTCATTGGCTGCCGCGCGTGTGGAAGATGTCTGCGACGCCATAAGTTCCGTAAGCTATCCAAACTCAAAGTGCCAATATCTTGTGGGGATGGCAAAAATGGTTGTGGAGGAGTTTGGTGGCGTGATACCCGACACAATGGACAAGCTGACGCGTTTGCCAGGCGTGGGGCGTAAGACTGCCAACGTGATGATGATTGAGGCCTTTGGCAAACCAGCCATGCCTGTTGACACACACGTGTTCAGAGTAGCTGAGCGATTAGGCCTCGCCACGGATTGCAAGACGCCTGAGCAGACAGAGCGGACATTGGTTCGCAACATACCCTCAGAACTCTTGTCTAAAGCTCATCATTGGCTTGTCTTGTTTGGCAGATACACATGCACAGCTGTCTCGCCGCGGTGTGGAGACTGCCCATTCATCTCTTTCTGCACACTTCGCAATCCACAGACCTTAGAGAGGGACGACGTTTTATTCTGATTTGTCTACGCCCCTAAAAAGTGTCACTTGCCGTCA
The DNA here is from genome assembly GCA_963618945.1 of Bacteroidaceae bacterium. Classification (GTDB taxonomy): domain Bacteria; phylum Bacteroidota; class Bacteroidia; order Bacteroidales; family Marinilabiliaceae; genus W3P20-009. The sequence goes on along the minus strand of CAVETY010000008.1, from coordinate 78,545 downwards.
AGCAGAATTGACGATTCATCAGCGGTGACACTATGCGACACATACGACAGACGAGTCAAGTCTAACGAGCAAGCATTGACCAAATTGGCTCGCACATTGGTGACAGAGCCCAACAAAGTAACCTGCGACCTGTCTTTAGCCTTGACATAGACATTTTGCGCCATGAGAGAAAGGTTGACTGACATGGCATAGTCGGCAATAACATCCAAAGAGGGAATGCGCAAAAGGCCTCGACTGAACACATTACTACTTGACGACCCGTGGATGGAGCGCAAGGTGGAGTCGCACACCACAAAAACATCAATCTTGGGTATGCTCTTATACTTAAACTTGTCAGCATAGATGGAGAGACCGCCGTCCTCCACTTCGCATCTTACCATCTTAGCGACGCTGGGTTCCGCTTTGACCACACACACTGCCCCACCCCGTTCTATTTGACTGACAGCATTTTTACTTCGCAAGAGCTTTGCGCAGACATCAGAGGGCAAGCTCTCAATGTCAGCCGCCATCACAAGCGTAAGGTTAATCCGCTTGGCTATGTCGACAGAAGTAAACTTTGGGACATCCGCTATGACACGCAAAGTCTGCTGCGCGCATAAAGGAATCGAGAGTGAGAAGAGTGCGCAAAAGAGCAGCACACAAAACCTCATCGCCAACAATTTCTCGTTAGCGCAAATCGATTTAACGTTCAAGCGAAGCCATTTAAACCTGCTGTCACTCAACGTCGCAGGCGTAATCATGCGAATAGCGCAGCATTTGCTCGTCAAAGGCCTCATCATAAGAGATGAGGACATCGGTTGCGAGACCATTGGCGTCATAACCAAGTTTCAACCTCGGATTGACAAAGCCGCTGAACGGGGCGATGCCCAGAGAGGCGTAGCGGCTACGCACCTCGGCGTGCAAAGCAGGCTCAATCTGGACGCCATAATCCTCCACAAGCCTTTTCGCTCCCTCATAATCGCCTTCACTCTTGATGCGCTGAACCTCACGAAGAAGCTCACCGAAGAGAGAGCGCAGTTTGCCGTAGTCCTTAATGTGGACAAAATGCTTGCCATCCTTGACAATCCATTCAACGACATCAGCCCCACCCTTTTCGAGAACCCAACGAGAGATCATGGCACGGTTGCGCATATGAGCCTCCTCAATGACACGGCCCTCCTCAATCCTCGCGAGTTGCACAAGGAGGCCATTCCTAAGGTATGCGTCATAATGGGCCCATGCTACATCGAGAGACTCAATGATGCCGAGCTCAACCATCTTTTCATCAGCCATGAAATAGAGGGCGTAAAGGTCGGCACGAGCCTCCTCAATGGCGCTACCGTAAGCACCGAGGTCGTCAAGCGAGACGCCGGGACGCATCTGTCCTGAGCCATGGCCCAAGCACTCATGCAGCTGCGTGTGCAAATCATCGCTTTGCCTGCCAAAACTGCGCGAACGAGCAGCCTCCTCCTCAGAGAAAGCAAACTCGCCAAGCACAGAGGGGCGAGAGGGGTCTTTCTGCTGCGCCTCCTCATGATGCGCATGAGTTATATTGGCGAGAGATATAGACTTGGAGCCAAACTGCTCACGAATCCAATCGGCATTGGGAAGATTGACACCAATGGGAGTTGACGGATAGCAGTCGCCACCAAGCATGACGGCGTCAATGACATTCATTGAGACGCCACTCACGTGCGGCTTGCGGAAATCGGGGGCTACGGGTGAATGTTCCTCAAACCATTGGGCATTAGACGCTATAAGATCAATCTGCTTTGTCGCCGCCGAATCTTTAAGCTCTACGATGCTCTCCCAAGTGCCCTTGAGGCCCATGGGGTCATCATAGACCTCAATGAAACCATTGATGAAATCGACATCGGAAGTCTTATCAGCCACCCAAGTCTTATTAAACTCGTCAAAGGTGGAGGGGTCGCCCGTCTCGTAGTACTCTATAAGTTGCCCGATTGCCTTGGCTTGAGTCTCATTGCAAGCGTATTTCCTGGCGAGGCGCAACTCATCCACGATACGTTTGATGGCCTTGCCATACATCCCTTTGATTTTCCAAACGGACTCCTTGATTTCGCCAGAGGATGTTTTCTTCAGTTGGCTGTTAAGCGGATGCCGTCCCTCTTGCTTATAGAAATCCGTCACCTCCTGCTGCGTCAAGTCGCCATGGTAGAAATTGACTGACGAGTCACGGACTATGTCACCAGAAGTGTCAAGAGAGACCTTCTTAGGCTTACATTCCGGGTCGAAGATGAGCTTAGCGAGTTTTGAAGGGATCTTATCATCCAAGCCGGCCGACTTAAGCCATTGCTTAAGCTCTTTTTGAGTGAACGACGGGATGAACTTATCATTACTATAGTGATGATAGGGGCTGTTGGCGAACCACACACGCTTGACATACTCCTCAAGACGAGGGTCAAGAGCGCCGGCCGACTTTTGCTCGACATAGAGAGGTTCGAGCAGACGTCGGAGGGCTAAGCCATCTTTACAGTTCTGATGCCAATAGATGTCGCGCCCCCACAGGGCAGCCTCGCTAAGGTGGTATAACAACATCTTACGACGCAAAGGGAGAGACTCAAAACCATCAACCCGATAGCGCAATATCTTAATGTCAGCAAAAGAATCTATCATCTTGACATATAGTTAAGTTCAACAGAAGTGTGAGAGCGGCAGGGATGAATGAGCAACAAACCCCTCATCCTTGCGGACTTCACAGGGAACGGAATGGGCTATAAGCCCATCTCCAAGCATGCCAAAAGGAAAGGACCGACCGCTTTGGGATCATTGTCCCTCACAGGCTCATGAATATAGTAGTCGAACGAGCCGTCGCGCATATCTTTTCCGCCAAGTCCGGCCACAGCGCAACAAGAAGTTATGCTGATTTCATCGCCATTCTTCTTGATAAAGGTCTGCACGAACTGGCTGAAAGCCTCCTCTGCCACACCGCGGTAATCTGACGGGATGTAGCCAAGGCGGGCCGCCTTAAGCATCGAGTAGATGAACATGGCACTACAAGTGGACTCCACGTAATTGCCATCACGACCAGGACAATCAAGCACCTGATACCACATGCCTGTCTCTCTGTCGCGATAGTCCATGATGCTCTCAACCAATCCATTAAGAATATTCAGGACTGAGTCGCGGCCTGCAGTTCCCTCAGGGATAAACTCGAGGACATCGACCATGCCCATCATGAACCAGCCGTTAGCTCGCCCCCAGGCGTGCTGACTTCTACCCGTGACAGAATCGGCCCAGAACATTTCGCGGCTCTCATCCCATGCGTGTCGGTAGAGATGAGTGGAATCATCGCGCGTGTGGTTAGCCACGATTACATATTGTCGAGCCATATCCTCGGCCACGTCAACATCAGTCAGCATGCCATACTCAGCAATAAAAGGCGCGCCCATGTAGAGGCCATCGAGCCACATCTGGTTAGGATAGACCTTCTTATGCCACAGGCCACCCTCAGTTGTCCGAGGATGAGTCTCATACTGCTTGAAGAGATGACCCGCCGCCGTAAAATACTTCTTGTCGTTGGTATGATTATAAAGACGGAGCAGGAATTTGCCGGGGCAGATATGGTCAATGTTATATTTCTCAGGGTTATAGCCAATGATGTCGCCATCAGCGGTGAGCATTGTGTCAGCCCACTGCTTCGCATAATCGGCCATATCCTTAAGGCCATATGTCTCAGCCACACGCAAAATCGCCATGGCCTCAATACTGCCGCTGTAATCCCATTTGGGCTTAGGCTGGAAATCGAGATTGATGGCGTCGGGCACGCGCTTCATCTCCGACTTGGCAAGCCAGACTGAGAGCGGCTCTGATGATCGGGAGGCGCAAGAACAGAGTACGGCAGACAGGGCTGCAACAACTGTGATTTTCAGTATACTCCTCATACTATTAGACTTTGAGGGTTATCAAATTACAACGACGAGGCTACTTGCCCCTCTTGCGAGAATGGGGCTTGGGAGAATCGACAGATGCAGAGTCAACTTTTTCGTCAGGAGAAGACATCTTGTGCTTTTTGCAGTTCTTGCAATCGCCTGAGCAATGCGACTTCTCCGCGGGTGCATAGGCGGGCGTCCATTTAGACGTAGAGAAGAACAACTTGGCAATGTTGACATTAGCGGTCTCCGCACTTACCTTGGCCCACTTGACTCGGCCATCTACATTAGCGCCGTCACCTGTTGAGGCAAACTCGGAGTAACGGGCGGTCTGCTCATTCTCGGTCCGACCCCAGTTATGCCATCCCTCGGGAAGAATACAAGAGGGCAGCTCGCAATCAATCCACGTGACAGACGCAAATGCACGCCATGGGCGACCGAGGTAAACCTTTGTCAATCCCTCATCGGCAGTCACACGGCAACGCCTGAAGACATAGCCGTAGGCAACATTTTGAGGTGTCGAGGCGGCTGTGATATAAGAGTTGGCCTTGCAATGAATTTGGCAGCTGTCAAGCAAGACAGTGGCCGGGCCAAAGAGGAAATCGGTAGTTCCCTCGATGTAGCAGTCCTTAAAATACTGTCTCGTCCCATTGCCACCATTAAACATAGTATCCTGATTGCCAAGCAGACGGACATGAGCGAACTCACACCTGTCACCCTCGACGTGGAGAGCCACAGCCTGACCAACATGTCCTGCTGAATTCTCAATGGTGAGATTCTCAATCCTGATTCCGTCACCATCGACGCGAAGAGTCCAAGTCTTGAAAGTGCCCATGTTATTGAGCTTAGCGTAGTCGCCGTGGGTTATCACCACGCCCTCTTGGCTCTGCCCGATAATGGTTATGTCGCACTTGTTGGCAGGGATAAGGATCTTCTCCTCGTAGACGCCATTCTTCACATAGATGGTAGTGCGCTCGGGCTTATAGTCGCGGACGGACATGACGGCCTCTTGAATTGAGGTGAAATTACCCTTTCCATCCTTAGAGACGACAATCTCAGGCGCGTTAGGCTGCGCCCAGACCTGCGACACAAGCAGCATGAGCAGGGCGACGATTGAAAAACGCTTCACATTCATATAGGTTGATTTTTTGTGGTAAACAGTGGGGGCTATTTTTTCTCGACAAGAAGCCACATGCCGACGTACTCCTTATGTTGGGTGCGGAGGGCGGCTATCCGTTTTCTGGCAGTCTGCTCAGAGCTGAAAGAGCAGATGGCTACGCGATACAGGCCATCCTCATTCTCCATTATGCTGGGCAGGAAATTTTTTGATATGGCGTCTTGGCAGAGAGTGCGCGCGTTTGTAAGTTTTTTAAATGAGCCGATTATGACATGATAGCGGTTGGCGTCATCAATGGCGTCGTTGGACTCGACAACAGTGACCTTCTCCTCCTTGACTTGGATAGCCTCCTCAAGGGCGGCCTGCGCCTTGGCGTCAGCCTCCTCCTTAGCCTTTTGAGCGGCAGCCTTGGCCTCCTCGGCAGCGGCCTTAGCCTTGGCCTCGGCCTCTTGAGCCGCCTTGAGAGACTGCTGTGAGGTGGAGGTCGTCGTAGGGCGGACCTTGGGAGTAGTCTTTGTCGTTGTGCTCTTATGGCTGTTTGTCACGCTTGAGCTGCCTTTGCGCGAGCATCCGCTGAAAGCTACAGCGAGTGAGAGAAGAGCGACGGATATGAGAGATAGAGACCTTTTCATTGCCGATTACAGTTTTCGTTTAAGTGTTAAGTCAGTAAGGGAGACGCAAGTCATCAGCCGATGACGCGTATACGTGCAAATTTAAGCAGCAAAGTGCGTTCGGTGCGCGGAGTATCAAAGAGAATTTTCAGTTTATACTCACCTTCGCTCATTTGGACCACAAGCATAATTGTTCCGCAGCCAAATTTTTCATGCTCAATCCTCATGCCCACCTTATATTTCCCGTCTGGGGTTTGCTGCAACTCAACCTCGGGCTGATCAGCAGGGCGGACGGAGAGCGGTCGGAGAACAGAACCGCCGCTTGCGCCTGTCGAGGTCCTCACAATGCCTGCCCCAGGCACAGCAGTGCCACGTTGGAATGGGTTAAGGCCACTTGTCTTTGGCTGAGGCGCGCTATGTGAGCTCGCGCCTGATTGGAAACCGCGGCCTCCAAAACGGAAACCACCGAATCCGCCACCAGACTCAGAGCCTGACTTAGAGCCTGACTTGTCGGAATCGGGTTTGTCGCAAAAGTGCGGGTCGAGATCATTAATGAACCGGCTCGGGCGATTATTCTCAAGTCGGCCATTGCGATAGCGCGAAAGGGCATAGCTGATGACGCATGTCCGTTTGGCTCGCGTTATGGCCACATAGAGAAGACGGCGCTCCTCTTGGAGGGAGGCGATGTCATAGGTACTTTGCTGCGCCGGGAAAATTTCATCCTCCACGCCGACCACAAAAACAGTGTCGAACTCAAGGCCCTTGCTGGAGTGGATGGTCATCATCACCACACGCTCCGCGTCATCCTCTTCGTCCATGTCGGTTATGAGGCTCACCTGCTGCAGGTAGGCGTTAATGTCCGTCGGTTCTCCAGACTCCTCCTGATCATCAACGAAGTCACGTATGCCGTTAAGAAGCTCCTGCACATTGGCGAAACGCTCCTTGCCCTCGGCATCCTCCTTCTCGTCATTAAGCATTTGCAGGAGACCGCTCTGCGTGAGCATCTCTACAGCAAGCTTATAAGCGTCAATGTTTGCGGCTTGGATTGCCAGAAGGTCAATCATGCCGACAAAACGTGTTATGCGCTGCTGAGTTGGCCCGTTCACACCAATCTGCCCAAGGTGACGAGGGTCGCTCAAGACGTCCCACAGCGTCATGTCATGAGCGCGAGAGTAGGCGTGGGCCTTATCTACAGAGGTCTGGCCAATCTGCCTCTTTGGCAAGTTAATGATGCGGCGGAGAGCCTCAGTGTCATTATGATTGACAGTGAGGCGGAGATAGGCGAGTACATCCTTAACCTCCTTACGCTGATAGAAAGCCAGTCCGCCATAAATCTTATACGGCAGTCCGCTTCTACGCATCTCCTCCTCTATGACACGGCTTTGTGAATTAGTCCGATAGAGAATGGCGAAATCATTGGGATGCATTTTCTCCGCCCTGATGCGCATAGAGATCTCGCCAACGACCCGCGCGGCCTCAGTCCTGTCGCTCTGACACGGCCACACAGCCACGCGGTCACCCACGTCGCCAGTCGAAAAGACATTTTTAGGGATTTGGCACTCATTCTTCGCAATGAGCTTATTAGCCAAACCTACAATATTTTGCGTCGAGCGATAATTCTGCTCAAGCTTAAAGAGCTTGCTGCCAGGGTAATCCTTTTGAAAACTGAGAATATTCTCAATTCGTGCGCCACGGAAACTGTAGATGCTCTGGGCGTCGTCGCCCACTACGCAGATATTCCTGTGCGCCTGCGCCAATCGGTTAAGAATGGCGTATTGCGAACGGTTAGTATCCTGATACTCGTCAACCAATATATACTTGAACCTCTCCTGGTATTTCTCCAAAAGAGGCGGATTTTGGCTGATGAGATTATTGGTGTAGAGCAGGATGTCATCAAAGTCGAGAGCGTTCGACCTATGGCACTCATCCATGTAGCGCCTGTAGACCTCAGCCATGCGCGGCTGGGCCGCCGAGCACTGAAACCCGTCTGGCAAAACGAGGTCATTCTTGGCTGACGATATTTGGCTGCAGACATCCTTGGCTTTATACTTCTTGTCGTCCAGCCCAAGATCCTTAATGATATTAGACACCAAAGTCTTAGTATCCTGGGCGTCGTAGATGGTGAAGTCCTGAGTTATGCCAAGAGTGGAGGCCTCGATACGCAAGATGCGCGCAAAAATAGAGTGGAACGTTCCCATCCACAGCTGATGAGATAGTTCGGGGCCGACAATGCCGGCGATACGCTCCTTCATCTCCCTCGCCGCCTTGTTGGTGAACGTCAGAGCGAGGATGTTATAGGGCTTGACCCCCTGAGCCAACAGATAGGCTATGCGCATGGTCAAGACCCTCGTCTTTCCAGAACCTGCGCCGGCTATCACCAGCACTGGGCCTTCGGTTGTAACAACAGCGTCGTGCTGAGGCTTGTTAAGGCCACAGATATATTCGTTTAGCTTGTCTATCTGCATTTAATCGTAGAAATTCCAGGAGAGACCGAACTTGAAAGTGGCCGGGTTGGAGGCGTAGTGGACAGTGTTGAAATGATCATCCGAGCCCCACAGGTAGTTGACGTGCTCATACTTGACGTAGGCCCTGATCTTTTTCAGATGGAAATTGATGAAAGGGTCGAAGTAGCCGTAGCCGCCAGTCTCACGCTCGCTTTGCGGAACGAACTGCATGAGGGCGGGGATATAGGCCGGCGAGTAATATCGGGTGTTGAACCTCACATCGAAACCTATCTGAGTCAACAACACGCCAAAGAACAGGCGCTCCCAATAGGATGTCGCCGTGAGCGAGAATGTCGGGGCCGGGATGACGTCATTATCCGATGTTTTCTGGAGAGCGAGACGGATGATAGAGTTGAAGCCCGTCTTAGGCTGGACGAGATGCTCACGCAGATAGACACCCATCACTTGCGTCACGTCGCTCTTCTGATTTGGCGTGCCATCTGAGCCAAAGTAGACGCGGTTGCTGAGAGTAGAGCTGAAAGCCGAGACCTCGAGACCGACGCCAGGGATGCGCAAACCAGCCGAGATGTCCAGGTTTTGCTCTCGATCCATGTTTAAATTCCACTCATAGTGGTTACTCTCGTAGTGTTCCTCCCAAAGAGTCGGGGTTCGGAGGGAATAGTCCACTTTACCCCACACGCCAGTGCGCCATCGGCCATTACCAATCTCAAAAGAGAGGTTGCCATTGGCCTGCAAATCGCCGGCGTCATAGCCTTGCATGACAAAACGCACACCCGCGTTCCACTTGAAGCGATCACCTATATTCTTGAAAATCTGACCACCTATGTAGGTTGACACACGGTTGAGACCCTGACGATGCGTAATGAGGGTTGACTCATCCGTCTCCTCATCTACAACGACCTCACTGCGGTCATCATAATAATATTGTCGGACATCATTGCCTATATAGGCGCGCAGACCGAAGCGGAGCAGACTATTGAACTCCTCGTTGAGTTTAACCTGCAAGAGGTTGCTCACGAGCATGTACTTCCGCTTGTCGTAAGTATAGTACGGGTTGTTGAGTACGGCAGGGAAAAGTTGATCAATCTCGTCGGCATAAGTTGACAAATCGCCGATGGAGAACTCATGGTGCGAGCGATCGGCATAGAACTTATAGAAGAAAGAGGCGACAGGCACATCATACTCAATACTGTCACCCTCAGACCGCGTCACGGAACCCAAGTCCACGCTGTTGGCCCACAGGAGTCGGTAGGAGGCCAAACGGTTACCTGCGTCCATGAACTGCACGGGCATGTCCGACGTCTTGTCGTAGTCATAGAGATCGGGGTAAAGGACGATGGAGTCATTCGTGAGACCGCCATTCTCCTCAATCTCATACTTCTGGTACCAGCCTTGGAGCTGCATCTTGTAAATGTCACCATCATAAGAGGACCAGAAACCCATCTTGAAATTAGTAGTCCCTTGAGACGGGAAGCGTCCGATGCAGGATGTTATGTCCATCTTGACGCCAAGATTCAGCCTCCTGTTGACATTCTGCGTGAAAAGGACAGAGAAAAACTCCTCGCGCTCGGACTTAGGTATGCCCTTCTGATAGGTCAGATTGGCATAGGGGGTCAGCGTGTTGTAGAACGTGAAATCCTCCTGCTCAAGCATTTGGAGCTTGAAGGCATTGTAGAACACATTGCCATAGTCGCGTCTCACGGCCGGATAGAAAGTGGCTATGGCAGGAGAGCCATAGTTGCCGAGCGTGACGCACGAGACACTTTTCCGCCAAATTGGATTGTTAACCTGATGCTCCGCCAAAATGGTATCCACAACCACGGTATCAGCCTGCGTATAGTCATCGGTCATTCGCCAGGCCTTTACATGAGGCTTGATGTAGTTCTTCTTCGCCGAGGCGGCCGGCGATTTGGCATCAGACGAGCGGCCGCCAGGCGATGAGGGGATCTTGCTCTGAGCGAAACAACTCCCCTCGCCTGCCATGAGAGACAGCACGACAAAAACTGCCGCCACCAACCATGGTAACGACAAAATGCGCGAAGATCTGCATCCCGCGCTATGACAGAGAGACATGAAAGTCCGCATCAACGCAAGCCTACTCGATAATCTTCCCGCTCTGCTTGAGGTTCTTGAGAATGGCGAAAGCCGCATCCACATCCTCCTCGGCCACAATGATGGTGAACTCATTGGTAGTAGATATCACCTCCTTGACATTGATGCCCTCCCAGGCGATGAATTTGAGGATCTGGTAATAGAAGCCCACGAAATGGACGTTAGACGCTGAAAGCTTAAGAGTGATGGCGGAGAGGTTGCCATTCTTATAGGCGCACTCCTCATCCTTGAACTCCTCCTCAACAATGGGGCAAAGCTCGGAGCCAATGACAAGAGTAGACTCGAACACGCCGCGCACCATAGTATAGAACTGATCCTGACGGCCCTTGAGGCTGTTCATCAGTTTGATATGGTTGGCCATGATAGAGGGCGAGTTGCGGAAAGTGTAATCCGTGAGGTCTGAGCGGACAATGATATCGCCGAGAGAGGTGATCATGTTCCGATACGTCATCTCTGAATTGCCCTTGAGGCTCGGGACGAGACGATTAAGCGCCATGACGATGGCACCCTGCTTAACCTCCTTGCCTGTGAGTTTCTCCACAGTGGGGTGAATCTGGCGCGAGAGCGAAGAGATGTTGATAAGCCCCTCGCAAAGGGCCTCCGTCACAAAAGGTTTAACCTTGACCACCTTCTCGACGGCCTGACTAATTGTAAGCATCGGTTGTGTTATTATTATTGCGTGGGGGCTAAGCGTCTGAGCGGGGGCACGTCATGCCTTTATGCCAATTGCGCGTTTTATCGCCTCAGCGAGCCAAGTCCGTGATATATTCATTTATCACCGCAAATTTACGCCTTGTTAAGCTATTAACAAAACGTTTCAAGCCATAATAGTGCTAAAAAATCGTTTTTTGTGTATTTTATGAGGCGTTGTGCGTTTTTGGACAATACGCGAAATAAAAAAATCACCTTTTTACACAAAAGACGGGAAGAGGGTTAAACAATTAAACACAACGGATTAGAGCGGATTATTTTTTCACCCGGCACAGAAACGTGGCAAACATTGAAAATTTTTCCGCCCCGAGGTGTTGGAAATTCAAAAAAGAGGAGTAACTTTGCACCGCAATTCAGCAGGAACGCCGAGTTAGCTCAGCTGGTTAGAGCGTGTGATTCATAATCACAAGGTCCCCGGTTCAAGCCCGGGACTCGGTACGAAACCAAAGCTCGTCTGCAGCAATGCAGGCGAGCTTCTTTTTTTTGCACTCTTTGAGACATTCTTTAGGGCGCACAGTGTCAACGCCATAAAAATTGGCGTCCGGAGCAAAAAAAAGAGCGTCCCCCTTTGCAGAAATGAAAGTATCACTAACTTTGCAGTCGAAATAGGAAAAACAAACGCGGTAATAGCTCAGTTGGTAGAGCATTGGCTTCCCAAGCCGAGGGTCGCGGGTTCGAGTCCCGTTTACCGCTCTAAAATAAAAGGCAAAACCTCTTATCTATACCCCTAAAAACAGGGGTGTCACAAACAGACCAAGCCCGACCTTTTAAATCAATCCCCTTGAAACTTATTGTAAAGACGCTGATAGGCGCGGAGCAAATCCTGGCGAAGGAGCTCGAGGCGCTCGGCGGAACGGACGTCCAGCCACAGCGCAGGGCAGTCTATTGCGAGGCAGACAAAGAGACCCTTTATCGCATTTGTTACTGCTCACGATTCGCGGTCCGCATCAATGTCAACTTGACAGAGTTCCCGGCTCAAAACGAGAATGATATTTACGATGGCGCTCGTGCCATAGCCTGGGAAGAGCTGATTAAACCCCGCTCCACTTATTTCATTGACCACGTGTCATTCAGTCAGGCCATGCCCGACTCTCGCAATGCGGCGCAGCGACTCAGCGACGCTATTTGCGACAGAATGATGGAGGCTACGGGCGACCACCCGTACTCAAACGCCGACGACCCCGACTATGTGATCAACATCCACGTCACCGATGAGCGCGTAGCCATCTCACTTGACGCAGTTGGCGCACCACTCAGCCGCCGAGGTTACCGCCCCGAAGGCATCGACGCCGCAACCAATGAGGTTTTAGCAGCCGCTCTTGTCGAGCTTTCTGGCTGGGAGCCATCCATGGCACTTGTCGACCCGATGTGTGGCGCAGGAACAATCTGCATCGAGGCCGCAATGAAGGCTCGCAACATCCCCGCTCAAAAGTACCGCAAGTACGCTTTCCTCTTTGAGAACTTCAAGGACTTTGACGCCGCCCTCTTTGACAAGGTAAAGCAGGAGGCTGACGCAAAGCAGAACAACATAAGGCTCAGCATTGTAGGTAGCGACATTGACACTGACGCCACAGACATCGCCAAGACCTCAACTCTTGAGATGCGACTGACAACGGATGTGCGCATAGCACGCCGCAGCCTGCGCGAGCAGAGCCGCATGACACGCGAGGGAATGGTTATCACTTGCCCGCCGACCGACCCGGAGCAAACACGCCGCGGCCTGGAGGACTTCTACAAAGAGGCCACATATTACCTATCGCACAACTTCCCCGACTTTGACGTCTGGATTTACTCTACCAACGCAGATGCGATGGACGCTATTCCTTTTGACGCAGAGAAGGAGCTTGAGACTTGCGACGGATATTTCCACCTCTTCCCATTCTAACGAAGGCATAGGCGCAAAAGCTTATATTAGCCCCCGAGGATACGAAATCCTCGGGGGCTATTTTTTATGGTTCGCAGGGATGCGTGTTTAAATCTTTTTAGCGAACGCAAGTCACTGTTTGTTCAAACATGGCATAAACACGGGAAATTTCGTTATTGACAAAACGAACAGAACAAGCTATATTTGCATATCTTAAACAAAACAGCAAAACCAAATTACAAATAAGATAAGCGCAATGAAAAGACTGACGACCATGATCGCCATGTTGGGCCTCGGAACTATCGCCTGGGCTGAGAACGTGGAGATTTCGACGCCTGGCACCACGCTGGTGCTGGATGTCAAGAAGGGCGCCGAACCCACTTTCGTGTATTACGGGTCAAAGCTCAGCCCAACCGAGTTGGCCAACCTGCCAAAGCCGACGACCGCCAACTGGAGCCACCTGCAGGTCTACCCGTCATACGGCGCCACAAACACAATGAGCGAGACCGCCATTGCCATGCGCCACGCGGACGGCAACATGTCCACCCAGCTGCTTGCCGACTCTTATCAGAAAGAGGCAGTCACAGAGACGGCGCCTAACGGCCAGACCCGCAAAGGCACACGCCTGACCATAACGCTGAAAGACCCCCTCTATCCAGACGTTGTCAAACTCAACTACATGGCCTATGACGATGTCGACATGATTGACTGCTGGACAGAGATAACGAACAACGAGAAGCAGACAGTCACCCTGACACAGTTCTACTCGACTTGCATGCCCATCCGCCGCGGCAATGTGCACTTGACACGTTTCCACGGATCATGGGCGGCAGAGGCTCAGCATGTGGAGACACCCCTGACTAACGGGCTTCTGCGCATAAAGAACAAAGACGGTTTGCGCAACGCGACGACAGACCGCAGCGACGTCATGTTCTCGCTTGACGGGCCCGCCCAGGAGAACACGGGCGACATAATCGGAGCCGTCTTGTGCTACTCAGGCAACTATAATGTCACCGTTGACACTGACGACAGCGAGTATCACTACTACTTTGCCGGCATCTGCCCGGACAACTCCGAATACCACCTCAAGAAAGGCGAGACATTCACCACTCCGCGTGTCGCCTACACATTCACAAGCGAAGGCCTGTCAGGCGCCAGCCGAAACTACCATAAATGGGCGCGCAAATACATGTTGCGCCACGCCGACCAGGAGCGCATGATTCTTCTCAACTCTTGGGAGGGCGTCTACTTCAACATAGACCACGAGGTGATGAACCAGATGATGGCGGACATCGCCATGATGGGTGGTGAGCTCTTCGTGATGGACGACGGCTGGTTCGGCACAAAATATCAGCGTAACACAGACAACGCAGCCCTTGGCGACTGGACACCGGACGCACGCAAATTGCCCGAGGGAATTGACAGACTGCTTTCTGACGCGAAGAAGAACAACGTCAAATTCGGAATCTGGATTGAGCCCGAGATGACAAACACCACGGCCGAACTTTATGAGAAGCACCCCGACTGGATTCTCAAGGCCCCGGGACGCGAGCCCGTCAAAGGCCGCGGCGGCACGCAGCTTGTACTCGACCTCTCCAATCCCAAGGTTCAGGACTTCGAGTTCCAGATATTCGACAACCTCCTGTCTAAATACCCTGAGATAGCCTACATCAAGTGGGATGCCAATGCGCCCATCATGAACCACGGCAGCCAATATCTCTCAAAAGACGACCAGAGCCACCTCTACATTGCCTACCACGAGGGCCTCATCAAACTCTGCCAGCGCATCCGCGCCAAATATCCCGACGTGATTATTCAGGACTGCGCATCGGGTGGCGGACGCGCCAACTATGGCCTCCTGCCCTACTTTGACGAGTTCTGGGTTTCGGACAACACCGACGCCTTGCAACGCATCTATATGCAGTGGGGAACTTCTTACTTCTTCCCCGCCATCGCAATGGGCCAGCACATATCCGCTGTACCTAACCATGCCGTGTTCCGCACAACCAGCATGAAATTCCGTTGCGACGTGGCCATGAGCGGCCGACTTGGCATGGAGATTCAGCCTAAGAACATGACCGACGAGGAGAAAGAGTTCTGCAAACAGGTCATAGCGGACTACAAAACCATCCGCCCAATCATACAGTTTGGCGACCTCTACCGACTGCACTCTCCATATGAAGGAGACCACTTGGCCTCAATGATGTACGTCAGCGAGAACAAGGATGAGGCTGTCTACTTCTGGTATAAGCTGGAAACAATGAAGGACGAGCACTTCCCCCGCGTCAAGATGCAGGGCCTCGACCCCGAAAAGACTTACACAGTGCACGAACTCAACCGCATTGACAATAAGCCGCTTGAGTGCGAAGGCAAGAGCTACACCGGTGCATATCTCATGGCAAACGGATTAGAGGTGCCATATAGCCATGACGTTGACTGGAACAAGCTGAACAACTGGAGCAGCCGAGTTATCAAATTGACAGTCAACAAATAGACCGTAGGCACTAAGTTTTCTGCAGGCTCTTCTGAAGAGACGGAAGAAAGCTAAAGTCACTTAAAAGCGGAAGGCTTCCGATTGGACAAATCGGAAGCCTTTTGCTTTTCTTGTATATGCCGCATGCAGACATGACAGACATGAGGTGAAACAGAAAACGACAAAGGCGTCTTGCCGAATAGAGACAAGACGCCTTTGTCGTTTTATAATGCTCAGCAGCTCAAAATCGCCACTTGGGCGAAAATCTTGGGCTGAGCTTTTTGTTACATCACAAGAGCAGAGGCACCGACGATAGCGGCATCGCCACGCTTGAGCGAAGATGGGAGAATCTTACACTTGCCACGGAAGATTTGCAACAGATACTTATCCAAATTCTTACGGATAGGCTCGAAGATGAAATCGCCTGCTGCGGTAGGACCGCCGAAGAGGAAGATAGCCTCGGGGCTTGTGTGGCTGATGGTGTCGGCCATGCCGCGAGCGAGGTAGTCGCCAGTAACCTCAAAGACCTGGAGGGCAATCTTGTCACCCTTCACAGCCGCCTCGTAGATATCCTTGCTTTCCAACTCAGCGAAAGACTTTCCTGCCAAGAGACTATCGGATGCGTTATATTCAGCCATAAGCTCGAAAGCAGTGCGCTTCATGCCAATGGCTGAGCAATAAGCCTCAAGGTGACCACGGATGCCACAGCCGCACAGACGGCCACCGGGCACCAGCATGGTGTGACCACACTCGCCAGCGAAGCCGTCATGACCATAGACGAGCTTGCCATCCACGACAAGGCCCGAGCCTACGCCCGTGCCGAGCGTGTACATCACAAAGTTCTTCATTCCCTTTGCGCCACCATAGACCATCTCACCCATGGTCGCCGCATTGGCGTCATTGGTCATAATAATCTTGGGCATCTCAGGGAATTGAACCTTGAGGAGGTCAACGAGAGGGACTATGCCCTTGAAAGAGAGGTTGGGCGCGTATTCAATAGTACCCTTGTAATAGTTGGCGTTTGGCGCACCGAGGCCTATGCCCGCGAACTCGACTTCGGGGTTGAGCTTCTGCACGTCAGAGATGAGAGAGCGGATTGCCTGAGCCATCTCAATGACATACTGCTGCGCGTCGCCATGCTTAGGGGTGGATATATTGGTCTTAACGAGGACGTTACCCTCAGCATCCACAACACCGATTGCCGTATTGGTGCCACCGATGTCAATGCCGAGCGATACTTTCTTTTTCATGTTGTCTGTCATTTTCTGTTATTAAATATGCAATATTTCGGTTCGTTGGGGGCGTAATTGATTACAAATGTAAAGTTATCTAAAATCAATCAGAACACAAAACCACAGGACACGAAAAGAGAGAAATGCCACATGGCGAGCGGCACTTGGCGTAGAAAGGGCAAGATGTCCCTTACGCCTTCTTGCCCATTTGCATACTCGTGACGGACAATATTTGCTCGAGCATTCTCATCTTTGGCATATCGAAACCAGCAGCTTGGGCCATGGCGATCGGCCGGCGGTAGAGGTACTCAATCTCCATGGGGCGGTTGAAATCAAAATCGAGCTTCATGGAGGGCGAATAGGGCGGCATCTGGCGCGTAGATTCTATCATGACATCGATAAAATTGTCGCGCAAGTCGGAGACTCCGCAAGCCTGAGCGGCACCGACAACCTCCTTCATCAAGTCGCGGATAAGGCTGAGGGCGGGTTCTTCGAGCAGAGTATCCGTCTGGCAGCGCATGGCGACAGAGAGGCCGTTGAAAGGCATGTTCCACACGGCTTTTTTCCATCGTGCGACATGATACTCCATAATCTTGATTGGCACACCCGAAGTGCGAAAATCATCCGCTACTGCATCAAGAGTCACGAGCTCCTCGGGCGACAAGTTATAAGGGGCGAGGTTTATGTTGCCATAGAACTGATGATCTATGTGACCAGGGGAGACCTTGGCTGTCCCAATAAAAGCGAGACCAGCGACAAGGCGTACGCCGGGCACAAGCCTCTCAACCTCTGCCTCGACACCTATGCCGTTCTGAATGAGAATGACAATGGACGAGGGCTTGAGCAGAGGCGGAAGCATCTCACGCAACATCTCCTCGCTCGTGGTCTTGAGGCAGACCACAACCACGTCGACAGGGCCAATGGCGGAGACTGAGTCATAAGCCTGCACGACGGGCAACGAGAAATCGCCATTAGAGGACTTGACCGTCAAACCATGCTGGCGCACATAGTCATAGTCCGAATGAAGGAGGAAACGCACATCGTGGCCGCAGAGGGCGAGACGGCCACCGAAATAGCCGCCAACGCCACCCGTGCCAACGATGGCATAACTTCTTGAGTTTGACATCTTTTTACAATACGACTTAAAGTCTACATTGCGAAAGTGTTGAAACCGCCATCGACCACGGCCACTGTGCCGGTGACGAACTTGGCGGCATCTGAGATCAGATAGTGAATGGTGCCACAAAGCTCCTCTGGCTCGCCCATGCGTCCGAATGGAGTCTGCCTAATGACATCCTGGCCACGTTGAGTGAAAGAGCCATCGGGGTTAGTAAGCAGGGCGCGGTTTTGCTCAGTGATGAAGAAACCCGGGGCGATGGCGTTGACACGGATGCCCTCGCCGAACTTCTTGGCGCACTCCGTTGCCATATAGGCCGTGAAATTGGAGATGCCGGCCTTGGCAGCAGCGTAGCCACAGACTCTGGTCATTGGGCGGAAAGCAGCCATGGACGAGAAGTTGACCACATTGCCCTTGCCCTGCTTCACCATAGGCTTGAGGAACACCTGTGTCGGGATGACAGTGCCAGTGAGGTTGAGGTCAAGCACACGCTGAAACTCCTCAGGCTTAAGGTCAAAGAAATTCTGTGTTGGGGTGATGGTAGCACCCGGCATGTTGCCGCCGGCCGCATTGAGGAGGACATCCACACGGCCATACTTGGCAACGACAGCGTCGCAGATGGACTCCATCTCGGCCACATTCATCACATCGCCCTTAAAGAACTCGGCCACGCCGCCGGCCTTGACAATGTCAGCTACAACAGCCTCGCCAACCTCAGCCTTACGACCAAGAATGACCACCCTGGCGCCATTCTCCGCAAGATATTTGGCAATGCAACGACCGAGCACACCTGTGCCGCCTGTGATGACTACGACGTAGTCTTTAATATCAAATAAATTACTCATTATCAGCTTGTTTATATGGTATACTATTTATTTTATCAGAAGAGGCCCGGTTGCTTATAAGGTATTCCGAGTTCATTATCAACAGTGGCAATGATGCCTTGCACCTGACCAAGCGCGAACATTCGCCCGAGGAAACTGTAGCCGGCATTATAACCGCGCGTCTCGTCGCCAAGCATAGTCATGCCGTGATCCACGCGCATGGGCAGCGTCGGGTCAGTCTTCTCAAAAATCCTTACGAGCTCAATCAGATTTGCACGTCCACCTAAGTGAGACGCTTCGGTGAAATCGCCATTGGGGAAGATGTGACAAGAGCGAAGGTGGACGAAAGAGGTGCGCGAGGCATATTTACGGGCAAGGGCCACCACGTCATTATGACCTCCGGCGGAGAGGGAGCCTGCGCAGAAAGTGAGACAGTTGTGAGGATTGTCCACAGCGTGGAGGAACCAGTCAATGTCGGCATCGCAAGTCACGATGCGAGGGAGGCCCAGGATTTGGAAGGGAGGGTCGTCGGGGTGGACGCACATGCGGATGTCGTACTTGTCGCACGTGGGCATGATGGCGGAGAGGAAGTAGCGCATATTCTCACGCAACTTGTCGGCCGTGATGCCATCATAGAGCTTAAGCAGGTTTCGGAAAAGCTCAACAGGATGCTCGTCGCCCTCCTTGATGTTGCCAGAGACAAAACCTTGCGTCTTGACTATAATAGTGTCGACAAGATTATGGTCGTCCTCAGGGGTCATGACAGACTTGAGCCTCTCAACCTCGGCAAGGACATCCTCGGGCCAACTTTTCTCAGCACCAGGGCGTTTGAGGATATGTATGTCAAAATAGGCGAATTGGGCATGGCTGAAATAGAGGTTGCTTGTCCCGTTGGCGTTTGGGTGCAAAAGGTCGGTACGCGCCCAGTCGAGAACAGGCATGAAATTGTAGCACACATTGCGCACGCCCTCTAAGGCAAGATTTTCAAGGCTCACCTTGTAGTTCTCAATTAGCTGGTCACGATCAGGCCCTGCGTACTTAATGCTCTCGCAAACAGGCAGGCTCTCGACCACAGACCATCTCATGCCATAGCTCTCAATGTATTCGCGAAGATCGCGGATGCGCTCACGAGTCCAGATCTCGCCATTTGGCACGTCATGGAGAGCCGTAACAATGCCCTCCACCCCAATCTGGCGCAGCATGTCAAGAGTAATCTTATCTTTCTTGCCGAACCATCTCCATGTCCTTTCCATGATACTGATGTTTAGATTATTACATTCCCCATCGCAAAGCAAAGATACGATGAGGCGAATTTAGTCCACAAGTCATATCTAGGCCCGTGGATGCGCCACAAATTTAGCTAAACGAACTGAACGAACAATACTAATATGAACATTTTTTAAGAGATAGGTTATTGAGCCACTACTTTTTGAGACTACGCCGAGGCCAATTGATAAGAAAAATAACTATATTAGCGAAGGGGCAATAAACACTGGACAGCGATGAATACCAACGACAACATAATAAAGCTACGCGAGCAGATGGCCTTAGACGGCATCGACGCGTACATTGTGTACACATCCGACCCGCACAACAGCGAATACCCGGCCGACCATTGGAAATTCCGCGAATTCCTTAGCGGCTTTAACGGCTCGGCAGGCACACTTGTCGTGACTAAGAACCATGCGGGGCTTTGGACTGATTCTCGATACTTTATCCAGGCCGAGAAGCAGCTGCGCGGCTCATGCATCGAATTGCACAAGATGTTCACGCCTGGCGTCCCGGACTATATCACATACCTCACCTACCTGTTGCCATCGGGCAGCACAGTGGGCGTTGACGGCTTCACCATGACGCTTAGCGAGTACCGCGCGCTGTCTCATAAGTTGGGAAACTTCGGCATAGAGATGAACATCAAGCTGGACTACGCCTCAGAGATTTTCATGCAGCGTCCTGAGTTGCCGACAAACGAAGTTTGGCTTATGCAGCACGAGTATGAGGGATATACACGACAGCAGAAAGTCGCCCAAGTTCGCGCCGAGATGAAAAAAATCGGAGCGACGCACTACCTCGTTTCGGCACTCGATGACATCGCGTGGGTGACGAACATACGATGCTCAGACGTTGAATACAACCCTGTGTTCTACGCCTACATGATCATAACCATGGATGAGGAGCATCTGTATATCGACCCTCACAAGTTGACTACAGAGATTAGCAAAAAACTTGACGAGGACGGCATAATAGTCTCACTCTATGAACACTATGAGCACAACATTGGCAACATACCCAACAATGCCCGCGTCTTCTTCGACCCGTCACAACTTAACTCGCGGTGCGCACAGGCCATGCCGGACGAGTGCATCAAAGTGGAGGGACAGAGCATAATAACGCACCTCAAGGCCATCAAATCGGACTTTGAGATAGCCAACTATAAGCGTGCGCACATACGAGATGGAGTGGCACTCGTCAAATTCGCCCGCTGGATGCTGGAGAACGTTGGCAAAGAGCGGATGACCGAGATGAGCCTGAGCGAGAGACTGACCGCCGAGCGCGCCAAACAGGAACTTTATATATCAGACTCCTTCGGCACCATAATGGCCTATGACGCCAACGCGGCCATTGTCCACTACGAGCCGACCATTGAGAGTTGCGCCGATGTGGAGCCCCACGGACTCCTGCTCATCGACTCGGGAGCCCAGTATGCCGACGGCACAACCGACATAACACGCACCTTCGCTCTCGGCCCCATCAGCGACGAGGAGAAACTGCACTACACACTTACCCTCAAAGGCACAATAGGTTTGGCCATGGCCATCTTCCCTGAAGGGACACGCGGAACACAGCTTGACACATTCTGCCGCCAAGCCATGTGGCGCTACGGCGTGGACTATGGACATGGCTCGGGCCATGGAGTCGGCTACTGCCTGAATGTACACGAGGGGCCTCAGAACATCAGCAAGAAGCCGATAGATGTTGCCATTGAGCGGGGCATGGTGACGAGCGACGAGCCGGGCATCTATGTGGAGGGCAGTCATGGCGTCAGGATTGAGAATCTGACAGTATGCGTCGAGGCCAAACGCACAAACTTCGGCACATTCCTGGGTTTTGAGACCATAACAATGTTCCCGATAGACACAGCCCCCATCAGGGTTGACCTGCTCACGTCGCAAGAGCTCAAATGGCTGAACGATTACCACGCTCAAGTGTATGACGCACTGTCACCTCACTTGGAGGGCGAGGACCTGAAGTGGCTCCGTGAGGCTACTCAGGCAATAGGGTAACCACAAAAACAGAAACAGCTAAACACAAACACGGCAAAGACAAGAGACCATGACACCCCAAGAGCGATTGGACGAGACTGACAAGAAAATATTGCGACTGCTGCAGGAGAACTCGCGACTGACGGTTAAAGAGTTGGCCGCCCAGGTCAACCTATCCCCCACCCCAACATTTGAGCGACAGAAACGGCTTGAGCGAGACGGTTACATAAAGAGATACTCGGCCGTGGTGGATCATCACAAGCTGGGCAACAGCGTCATCGTGCTGTGCAACATACGCCTCAAGCAGCACACCCACGACCTCATACAGCAGTTCATGGACACAGTGCAGCAGATTGACGAGATAACGGAGTGTTACAACACGACGGGCGACTTTGATTTCCAGATTAAAGTCTACGCCCGCGACATGCAAGCCTATCAGGACTTCATGCTCAACACCTTGGGCAACATTGACTGCATTGGCACACTCAACAGCATCATTGTCATCGGCGAAATAAAAGACTCGCACGTCATCCCGTCAGTTGATTAGACAAACGACTGACAAAAAGAACCCCGCCACCGATTGAGGACATTTGGAATGCCTTAATCGGTGGCGGGGGTATTTGTTTTATCAAGGGCCCAAGGCAAATCGACAGCAATCTTACGGTCCAAAATCAGTTGACCTGTGAACTCACTTCCAAATCATTACGATGCTGCCGCAAGTGATGAGAAGCGCCCCGATGATGACACGCGGGGTGGCCGGCTCACGAAGAAAGATGAAGCTGAGAATGATGGTGATGACCACACTAAGCTTGTCAACAGGGGCGACACGGCTAACATCTCCACATTGCAGAGCCTTGAAATAGAAGAGCCACGAGAGTCCTGTGGCGATGCCAGAGAGGATAAGGAATGTCCACGTGACACCACCAATGGCACGAATTTGACCAGTGTGATGACCGCAGAGGGCTATGCCCCATGTAATTACGAGAATGATGGACGTACGGATTGCAGTAGCGAGGTCGGAATCAATATCCTTGACACCGACCTTGGCAAATATGGCAGTCAAAGCCGCAAAGAGTGCGGAGAGCAGAGCGTAGTATTTCCACATATCAAAAAACGGATTAACACGACGGCAAATATATGCTTTTGGACAAAACGATGTGACGCAAAAAGACCGCCCCACATTCCCGAGATATGAGAATGTGGGGCGGCGACTTATAAACCAAATTACAATTAGCGCAAGCTCTCTGCAATCAGATCATCTATTCTGACACCTTGGTGAAGAAAGCCCAGCCAGTGCCTTTGCACGCCAACGTGTAGCCGTCGGGCGTTGAAGTCGGAGCTGCAGAGCCAATGCGGCAGATGAGCGAGCCGCGGCGACCAATGGCGAGAGCCTCGTAGTAGGTGGAGTTCTTGGTGACAGTCACGTCACTGATGTTGGTGAGGCCAACGCTCTTGCGTGCGGCAATCATATCCTCGATAGAGGTCTTGTAGAGTTTATTGGTCCAGTGAGGCCAGAAGACACAAGGAACGCCGGGAGACGAGAGCAGGAACGCATAGGCGGGAAGGACATCGCCAGTGTACTTGCTGTCATCGCGATAAGTGTCATGATTGTCCACAAAGGTGACTGAGTAGGCATTTGTGGAGGAGTGGTGGATGAGACCGGCGGGGCGCAGAATGTTGTCGTCCAGATTTGTCCAAGCCATTTCCGAGAATTTTTTCTTGGCGAGGCCATTATTGAGGGCGGCATACTTCATAGGGAAGTCAAAGGCCATGCTCTTATAGCCAGTCGCCTCAAGCCAAGCATCGACAACGTCATAGGAGCCATCCCAAAGCTCACCGACAGAAATGTAAGGCTCGGTGGCGTCATTATAGAGGCCTACATACTTGCCGTCATAACCTTTGCAGAAGTCATAGCGCCAGCCATCATAGCCGAAGTCGCCCTTTAGCCAACTGAGGTAAGCCTCGCAATCCTGCTGCACATATTCACTTGTATGGTCAAGGTCACGCGCCCCACCCCAATTCTCACCGGTATCTTTGGCACCAGCGGCCTTGCCATACCAGTTGGCGTCAGAGCATTGCGACGCGTCATTCATCTCATCGTCTGAGCAGATGTGGTTGACATCGAGTTGGAAAGAGCCATAAGAGCCGAAATCGTCCTTTGTGAAGTTGCCCCAGCCCGTATCGCCGGCGCGGTGGTTAATGACAATGTCAGCAATGACCTTGACACCATCCGCATGAAGGGTAGAGATAAGTTTTTTCAGGTTATCGGCAGTTCCCCAGCAGCTGTTCTGGTTGTTCCACTCGCGAGGATGATAGCCTACATTGGTTCCACCGACAGTGTTGCCGCCCTCTGCGCTTGCAGAGGGTGGAAGCCATACGCAAGTGAAACTCTTAGCGATGTCGGAAGAGGAGCTGGTCAACTTGGTCCAACTGGTCTCCTTCTGGCTATCCCAGTAGAAAGCCTGGAGCATGACATCCTCGCGTCCACCATCAGAATAAGATGCAGACTGAGTGATGGTGAGAGTCTCCTTGACGCCAGTGGATGTGAAAATGACAACGGCTGAGCGTGAGGTCGAAGCCTCATTGACCTTGAGGGTAAAGACGACATCAAGGTCGGCGTCGGTGCCGGAAGTCTTGTCAAGTGTCAACCAATCGACATCAGACTGGAGTTCGGCAGTCCAATCTCCTTTTGCAGAGATGGTGTAATTGATGGCAATGACATTGCTTTCGACTGTCACATTGGCCTCAATCTCCTCAACCGTCTCAATTATCGGGGTTTCGGGATCATCATTGTCTTCTGAGCAAGCTGTGAATGGGACTTGCGCAAAGAGGACGAGAGCCGGCAGCACAAGCCATGGCGCAAATAAACTTATTTTGGGGAATTTCATACTGCTGTCGTTTAGGTTAAAGAACTTGTTATTTAGTGAGTGGTTAAAAAGCCGCCTGAGGCTAAATACGTCTCAGGCGGCTGGAGGTTGTTAGAGTATTATTTGTTGGTTTAATCTACTGAAGCGATAGTGTAGACACCCTTGCCATCGCAATTAGGCTTGAAAGAGACCTTATAAGAACCAGCGGCATCAAGCTTAATGTTTGCGCCATTGGCAGAGGTAACAGCATCGGCATCACCACCCCAGCTGAGGGTCCAATCGTGGTTAGCGCGGAACTTGAACTCGCCATCGGCCAGTTTGCCAGTATACTCCCATGCGCCAGTCTCGCTGTTGAAAGTCATGTCGGCATCAGTACCCCAGTTTATATCGGCATCACCATCCTCTTTGAGGACAACCGAGCCGATGATGGATACGGTAACCTCCTCAATAGAGTAAGTCATCTTGTCGAGATCGGCCTTGATGGCATAGAAGCCGTCAGCGTCGGGAGTGCAGTTGTCGCCACCGCCTTTGACAAGAGTATTGTCAGCTGAGCCACCATACCAGGTCTTAGCGTCGTCACCAATGCCATCGGTGAACTTGAAGCCCCAGGTTGATGCATTGTCGGCCTTCTTGATGTAGTAGTAGCCAGTGTAGAGTCCGGCGCCATCGCCGAGGAGGGGCTGAGCATTGGCCTGCCAGTTTGTGTAATCGCCAGCATAATAGAGGTACTCAGCGAAGTTGATGGCCTCGATGGTCATGGAGTACTCCATCATGTTGATAGTAATCTTATACTTGAGGGCGCCATCAGTTGCGGGCTGCTTGCAAGCTTGAGCATTTTCGTTGACAAGCATGACCTCAGTGCTCTCGTCGCCATCAATAGAAGATCCAAGAATCTTAGCGCTCCAGAAGTCCTCAAGCTCATAGGCTGAGGCTGGCGCAATCTTGAACCAGTTGTCAGCACGACTTTGCACACCATCTTCACCCGTTGTATAGGGAGCAGGAACAACACAAGTGAAGACAGGATCGTCATATACGCTGACTGACTCATCGGCGCGTGTGAACTTGTAAGTCTTGTCGGTCAAGTCCCATCCATTAGAGGCGCCGATATAGTAATAAGCCTCTTCAATTTCGGGAGCAGTAAGAGTTGCCACAATATTGAAATTGGCAGTCTCACGAGTAACGACAGACCCGTAGGTCGTGTAGGCGACGAGGACAGAGGGCAATTGACGCTCCGTCGGAGCCTTGCCATATTCAGCCTCAATGGCAGAGCGGAGGTCGGTAAGGGCTATCTTGCCATCATTTGAAACAGAGACCTCGGTGGTCGCATTGGCGATAAGAACCTTATATGAGATTGCGTCGGCAGTCTCACCAGTGCTTGTGAGCGTCGGGGTGAAAATCTTGACAGAATCAACGTCCTCAGCCAACTCTGCAAAATTAACGGCATCGGCATCGGCCACAGAGAAAGAGACCGCGATGCGCTGATCCTCGGTGGTGTCGGGATTGCTCTGCGCTGGCGTCCAATCATTGTAGCTGTCGTCATCGCAAGCCACGAACGTCATGGCAGCGAGGGCGAGGGTTGGATATAATGCTTTCATGATAGAATGCTAAAATTGTTAATACTGAAGAGAGGAGGCCACCGCCTGTTTTGCGGACAAGATACATGCTCTGATCGCCCACAACAAGGGCGGTGGTCACCTCTACATTTCTAAAAACGAAACCTTAGTCGGGATATTTTACTTGGCAGTGAAAGCGTATGAGCCGTCAATGTCATTGAAGGTGACAATCCACTCACCCTCTGGGAGAGATATATTGGCGCCATTGCCGACACCCACACCATAGGGGAAGCCTGTTCCGCCCCAGTTGGTATCCCAGCTGCCGGTCATCTTGAACTTAACCGTGGTGCCACCTGCAGGAGAGGTCAGCGTAGCGCTCCAAAGGTGATTCTCAACACCCTCAACCGTACTGAAGGCAGTCATCTCTGTATCACTCCATCCATTGAAGTCACCACTCATAGAGATGCCATCGTAGACAGAAGGAGTGCCCTCATACGGAGCCATAGAGATCTCGTTGTTCTCAGTGTCGAGAGTGATGGTGTAGAAGCCGTTGGCTTCAACAACGATATTGCCAGAGCCGCCATCCTGGAAGACAAACGAACCATCATTCATGCCCCACTGGTCAGTCCAATCGCCACGGAGACGGATAATCTTGAAGCCGTCGGTTGTGAGATAGCCAGTGAAAGTGAGAGTACCCTTGCCAGTGTTGGAGTTGTACTTGCCACCATCGATGATAGACATTGTGAAGTTAGAAGTTCCGAGAGCCTCGGGCGTGTTGGTCCACTTGCCGTCGCCGATGCAAGAGCCGATGAGATACCACATCTCAGGATCAGCATCCTTGAGGGCGATATAATATGGGCGGGTGGAGAGCTTAATGGTCTGAGAATAGACAATGAGCTTGTCGTTAGCCGTCTTGGTAGAGGGCTGCGCCTTGACGCGGAGGTAGATATCCTGATCGGCAGGCACGTCATCCTCACCAGACCAAGAGCTGAGAGAGGCTATAGCCCTGCAGACATCCTTGCCAGCCACTTTGTTAAGGCATTGGTTGGTGACGTCGAACTGGTAGTAGTCCGCCACAGTCTCACCACTCTCGTCGGCTGTCTGCTCGGCATAAGACGTGGTGAAGGTGCCATCCTTGGAGAGCTGGATGTTATAGTTCGCCACAAGGGGGAAGCCCCACTCGGGCTGGCTCCAAGAGATGACGAGCGAGTCAGTCATCCCCAAGTCAATGAGCGTATTGACGTAGGAGGGGGTGTTGAGATTAAAGGCGACCTGACCGGCCGTGTTGGTATCAATCACCGGATTGTCATCGCGGTCATCGTCGCAAGAGGCGAGGCAAGCCACAGCAGCGATGGCGAGGACTGGATATTTGAAGTATTTCATAACTTGTCTTATCTAAGATTGTTGCAGATACTCCCGTCCGCACGGCGGCTGTCACCTCACGAGGCTCAGTGCCGCCGTGCAATGGGAGTCACAATAACATGTTAGAAGCCAGGATTCTGCACGAGGTTTGAATTGGCGTTGAGGTCAGTGTTGGGGATTGCGAAGAGGTTGAAATTCTCGCTGAAGTTCTGACCGTCATGCGAACCGCCCTTCCACTGCCAAGTGTAGCCGGTGTTGCCACCGAACTTGCCGAAGCGGATGAGAGTAGAGCGGCGGTAGCCCTCGCCATAGAACTCGCGGCTCCACTCGTCGCAGATGACATCGAGGTTGGCGCTTGACAAGGTGCTGGCGTTGGCACGAGCGCGGAGAGTATTGATGGCGGCAAGGCCTTCGGTCGTAGCGAGGCCACCATTCTGGCGAGCAGAAGCCTCGGCATAGATGAGGTAAGCCTCAGCCTTGCGGAGCAGTGGCCAATCCATGTCAACAAACTTAGAGTCGTGGGACGTGCCGCCAGTGGCGTAGAAGTTGTTGAACTTGATGGTAGAGAAACCCTTGGCGAAATCGTCATTGGCGTCAATGTCGAGGGTGCGATCCTTACCCCAGAAGAGGGCGCGGTCGTCATTAGCCGCACTTACCATGTCGGAGGCATCGGCATCAGAAGGAATCTTAGACTCGTCAATGAACTTGGTGATGAGGTCCTTGCGGCAACGGTTGCCGCTCCAGGTCTCGCTACATCCGCTACCTTTCTTGGTCGGGGTGAGGTACATGTCACCCTTGAAAGAAGCTGCGATGGCGAAGAGCGAGGTGCAATATGCTGCAGTTGTAGCGCCATCCTGAAGAACCGGGAGGATGAACTCATGAGCTGCGGCAGTCTCGCCATTGTCACCCATGAAAAGGGTCTGGTAGGCTGAGAACTCATTGACAGGCTCGGTTGCGAGAGCGTAGTCGGAATCCATCACCTTCTTGGCGTAGGTGAGAGCATCGGCCGTGCGGTCAGTCCCGACGTAGGTCTCGGCGTTAAGATAGAGGCGAGCGAGAAGGAGCCATGCGGCGGCCTTGTCAACTCGGCCATAATTGGCATCGGAGCTATTCTTCGCCTTTGCGTCTGAGAGGCTCTTCTCACACTCGAGGAGCTCGCTCTCAACGAAATTAAAGATCTCGGCACGAGTGTACTGCGGCGCATTGTCAGTGGTGACAGTGGTCTTGAAGGGAACATTGCCCCAACCATCCATCAGATAGTAGTACTGCATTGCGCGGAGGAAACGCACCTCAGCGTCCATGGTGGCATCGCCCGCAAAAGTCTCGAGGTAATGGTTGGCCATGGTGATGCCGAAATAGAGGCGATAATAGAAGCCCTTGAGCATCGGGTGGTCAGAGCCCCACTGGTTGTAGTTGTAGGCGGGGAGACCCGGGTCGCCCCAGCAGCAGATAAGTTCGTCTGAGGTAAGGCACTGTGAATTAATCAGCTGGCGGACGAAGCCGGTGGTACCGCCATCGAGGCCATCGATGTCACAATCGCCATCAGGACCACTCTGGCCGGCGAGGCCGAGAGTCGCATAGCACTTATTGAAAACAGATGCCGCATCGGGGTTGGAGACGACACTGGGGTCGATATTCGTGACGTCCAGGTCATCCACACACGAGGTCGCCGAGAAGACGAGGGCGGCTGCAGCAATGGAATATATAGCTTTCATCGTGTATTCTTTTAGAAAGGTTTAGAAGTTGAGCGTCAGGCCTACGATGCCAGTGAAAGGACGCGGGTAGATGTTGTTGTCAATGCCGCCATCAACCTCGGGGTCAATGCCCTTGTAGTTGGTGATGGTGAAGACATTAGACGCAGTGGCATAGACGCGGCCAGAGAGCTTAGAGCCGAAGAGCTGGTCGAAGCTGTAGCCGAGCGTTATGTTGTCACACTTGAGGAAAGAGGCGTTCTGGACGAAGTAGTCAGAGAGGACATAGTCCCAGCTCTGCCAGCCCTTGTCGAGGACATTCTTGGGTCGGTTGGCAAGGTACTCATTGGTGTAGACGGCTGCGGTGCTGATGTTGCTTGCGCCAGCCTCAAGGTCGTTGAAGACATAGTTGCCGACATTGGCGCGGAGCGAGAAGCTGAAGTCAACATTGCGCCACTGGAGACGGCTTGCGAGGCCGAAGGTCCAAGGAGCAGCCGGGCTCTTGTAGTAGTAACGGTCAGCGTCATTGATTACGCCGTCCGAGTTGCGATCGACATAGAGGCCCTCAATCGGGGTGCCATTCTCATCATAAACCTGCTGGTAGACGTAGAAGCTGTTGGCGGCGTGGCCGACGGCGTGCGCCTGGCAGTTGTTGCCTGTGCCGCTGGAGATGCCACCCGTGAGAACCTTGTAACCCTCCTCGCCGATGAGCTCTGTAATCTCATTCTTGTTGTAGGCCGAGTTGACGGAGAGCTCCCAGTGCCAATCCTCAGTCTGGATGGGGCGCACGGTGAGAGCGAGCTCGAAGCCCTTGTTCTCAAGAGAGCCGACATTGCCAGTCACCTGGTTGCGGAAGTTAGAGCCTGCTGCGACATAGACCGTGTTGAGAAGATCGGTAGTCTTGCGGTAGTAGTAGTCGCCGCTGAAAGAGATGCGGTGGTTGAGGAAAGCGAGGTCGAGGCCGACATTATAAGTCTCGGTGGTCTCCCAAGTCAAATCCTGATTATACGCGTCGGGGCGGTAGAGAGAGCCGTCGCCGGTGATGGGATAGTAGTTGGTCGTGGTGGTGTTGCCGGTGTAAGTGGCGAGGTAGCCATAGTCACCGATACCCTCCTGCTGACCAGTCTGGCCATAGCCGAGGCGGATCTTGGCATCGTTAATCCAGTCAACGTCGCGGAGGAAAGCCTCCTCCTTGACCTTCCAGCCAAGAGCGAAAGAGGGGAAGAGAGCCCAGTGATCCTTGAAACGGCTGGAGCCGTCATAACGGACAGTGGCAGTCACCATATAGCGATTGAGCAGAGAGTAGTTGGCGCGGCCGAAGAATGAGACGATGTAGTTCTCGCTCTTAGAGACCTTGGCGTTGCGCTTGTATGCAGTGCCAGCGAGCTCGGGGTCGGCATTGGTGCTCTGATAGAAGCCGCTGCCGTCATACTCCTCCTCATGGTGGAACTTCTGATACTCGTAGCCCGCCATGATGTCGAAGTGGTTAGCGTCATTGAAATCCTTGATGTACTGGAGGTAGGCGTTGACAGAGAGGTTATACTTGTCAATCTGATCCCAACCCGACCAACCGTAGTAAGGATTGGTGGCTGAGCCGGCCTCAGTGTCGGTATCCTGCTTACCGGTGGAGACATCGAAGCCGAAATTGCCATGGATGAGGAGGTCCTCGAAACCATGAATCTTATAAGTTCCCTCGATGTTGCCGATGATGCTCTTGGAAGTAGCACGGTCATCAGTCTGGTTGAGGAGAGCCACAGGGTTCTTGGTGGCGTTGGTGTTGAAGATGTAAGGCCAGCTCGGGTCGTTGTAAGAGCCGTCCTCCTTGAGCCACTGGAAGTAGCCGCCATAGTTAGCGTACTTGGCGTCGTCGCTCCTTACGGGCTGAGAGGGGTCCATCCATACGGCAGCTCCGACTGCGTCGGTGTTAGCGTAGGTGGTCTTGGCGATCATGCCCTTTCCGTTGATATTGAAAGTCAAGTGATTTTCAAGGAAAGAGGGAGAGAGGTTGAAAGAGAGCGTAGTACGCTTGAAGTCAGAGGTCTTAAGGATACCCTCCTGGCCAGTGTAGCCGAGAGAGACGCGGTAGGTGAGGTGGTTGTTGCCGCCCGAAGCGGTCAGGTTGTGGTCAGTGCCGAGGGCTACGCGGTAAATCTCGTCCTGCCAATCGGTGTTAGCCGTTCCGAGCTGCTTGGTAGCCTCAGCGTCAGGGCCGTAGAGATTGGTGACGAACTCACGGAACTCATCGCCATTCATGACATCAATGGTCTTCTTCTTGGTAGAGACTGAGATGTTGCCAGAGTAGGCGAAAGTGGGACGCTTGCCCTTGACACCTTTCTTAGTGGTGATGATGATGACGCCGTTAGAGCCGCGCGAGCCGTAGATGGCGGTCGCAGAGGCATCCTTCAGGACAGTGAACGACTCAATATCCTGAGGGTTAACCATTGAGAGAGGGTTAGAGAGGCCCTTGACGCCATTATTATCCATGGCGAGACCATCAATGACGACAAGAGGATCGTTAGATGCGTTGAGCGAAGAGCCGCCACGGACGCGGATGGTAGCGCCGCCACCAGGAGTACCGCTCTGGCTTGTGACCGTGACACCGGCAACCTTGCCTGCGAGCATGTCCTGAGCGTTAGTAACAAGGCCTTTGTTCTTCTCATCGGGCTTGATTGCCGTGACAGAACCTGTGAGGTCATTCTTGCGAGCGACGCCGTAGCCGATTACCACTACATCGTCAAGTTCCTTAGCGTCGCTGACGAGCTGGATGCTCATGCCCTTGGCGGCGGGCAGCTCAAGAGTGGTGTAGCCAATGAAAGAGAAGACGAGCTGGCTGCCCTGCTCCGCGCTGATGGAGAAATTGCCATCGAAGTCGGTGACGGTTCCCTGAGTGGTGCCCTTAATCATGACAGCCACGCCTGGGAGAGGCTGCAAGTCTGTCGCGTCAACCACCTTGCCGTTAGCCTCGAATGCTTGCGCCGAGGCCGTTACAGTGGCGATGAGGCAGACGATCAGCAGCCAGAACTTAGATCTGATTGATTTGCTGTTCATACTTCCGTTTGTTGTTTAGATTTGTAATTGTCCTTTTAATATCATATCTGGCGCCGAGGCGCCATCCTTGAATATTCGTCAAAAAAGAAGAAAGCCGGCAGAACGGACGATTCTATAATCAGCCCCCCAAAAAATGCCTTTCAAACAGCCCTCTGCCAGGCTCTCTACTTTAATTGGTGTCAGAATTGACTTTTGGGAACGCTGTCACGTTATCGTCGGCCGGAACATCCATTGATAACATGTTTTCATCTCCCTTGTCAGTTCTTACAACAGCAAAGTTAAGACGAACAGACGAGATTTAACACCATTTTAGATTATCCAAAATCAAAAATCACCGCAAACGACTCCGCAAACGATTGCGAGGACGTTTGCAAAGAAATTATATGCCGCACAACATATTTTGCCGCACCAAGACGAAATATCATATCATTAATTTTAACATTAAATATCACCTCGTGGCGAGAACAAGGCATGGTTTCTAAAGTGTTTCACTTAAATAATAAGGGCGAGCAAGCGATTTATGAGGAAATATGACTCACATTCGGCATTTAGCGAACTCAAGAAGTGTTAGATTTTTCCAAAATAGAGCGGCCGAGGAGGCAGAGCAGGAGCGAACAGACAGAACAGGAGGAGGGACGAGCCGCCTCACTTCATCATGAGGAAAGAGGGAACCAGACCTTAATTAAGACTGAGAGCCGAGAAAAGGGGCATGAATATGACCCATAATTTTCAGTATTCGACATTTAAGACTAAATTTGCGTTTTAGAGCGAAAATTTAGTTTTGTTCGTAATATTCATCTAACCATATCAAGACGAAAATGGCATATAAGATTATCGTCCTGGCCAAGCAGGTGCCTGACACCCGCAACGTGGGCCCCGACGCCATGACCGCCGAGGGCACCGTCAACCGTGCCGCCCTCCCGGCCGTATTCAACCCCGAGGACCTCAACGCCCTCGAGCAGGCACTCCGCATCAAGGATGCCAACCCCGGCTCAACCATCACAATGATCACCATGGGTCTGCCCAAGGCAACCGAGGTTCTCCGCGAGGGTCTCTACCGCGGCGTGGACCAGACCGTCCTCTTGACAGACCGCGCGCTTGGTGGCGCTGACACCTTGGCGACAAGCTACACCTTGGCTCAGGGCATCAAGAAGGTTGGCGGATATGACATCATCCTCTGCGGCCGCCAGGCTATTGACGGCGACACCGCGCAGGTAGGTCCCCAGGTGGCTGAGAAGCTGGGTCTGACCCAGATCACCTACACCGAGGAGATCATCAAGATGGAGGGCAAGACCATCACCGCAAAGCGCCACATCGATGGCGGCGTCGAGACCGTCGAGGCTCCCCTGCCACTCGTCGTCACCGTCAACGGATCGGCTGCTCCATGCCGCACCCGCAACGCCAAGCTGGTGATGAAATATAAGAACGCCAAGCCCGCGCCCGAGATCGCAGCCATTGAGGACGAGGAGACCAAGGCTTACTACGCAGCCCGCCCATACCTCACCATCACCCAGTGGGGTGCAGCTGACATCGAGGCCGACCCCGAGCAGATTGGCAAGGCAGGATCGCCCACCAACGTAAAGGCGGTCAAGAGCATCGTCTTCACAGCCAAGGAGAGCAAGAGCTTCACTTCAAGCGACGAGGACATCGACAGCCTCATGGCCGAGCTCATCAGCAGCAACACCATCGGATAGAACCGTATGCCAAAGCGGCCACGGGAGACCACAGCCGCGCAAGTAACAGAAACATACAGCGTATTAGCTTAAGAAATAATGAATAACGTATTCGTATATTGCGAGCTCGAAGGCGCCAAGGTGGCCGACGTCAGCCTGGAGCTCCTCACCAAGGGTCGCAAGCTCGCCAACGAGCTCGGCGTGGCCTTAGAGTGCCTCTGCATTGGCCACAAGCTCGACGGCGTAGAGAAGCAGGTCATGCCCTATGGCGTGGACAAGGTGCACATCTTCGACGCCGAGGGCCTCTTCCCCTACACCTCACTGCCCCACACCTCGGCTGTGGTCAACCTCTTCAAGGAGGAGAAGCCTCAGATTTGCCTGATGGGCGCCACCGTCATCGGACGCGACCTTGGCCCACGCGTATCATCAGCCCTCCACTCAGGACTTACCGCCGACTGCACCCAGCTGGAGAT
Source organism: Bacteroidaceae bacterium (assembly GCA_963618945.1). Classification (GTDB taxonomy): domain Bacteria; phylum Bacteroidota; class Bacteroidia; order Bacteroidales; family Marinilabiliaceae; genus W3P20-009. Next base: position 44,220 of record CAVETY010000008.1, on the reverse strand, counting down.
TGGCAGCTTCGACATGAAGGTCAAGGAGAATGGCCAGATGGTGGACAAGCACTATGAGAACCAGCTCTACCAGATCCGCCCAGCCTTTGGCGGCTCCATCATTGCCACCATTGTCAACCCCGAGCATCGCCCACAGATGGCCACCGTCCGCGACGGCGTCATGAAGAAGGAGATTCTCGACGAGAACTACAAGGGTGAGGTCATCCGCCACGACGTGGCTAAGTACGTGCCCGACACCGATTACATCGTCAAGGTTATCGACCGCCACGTGGAGGCAGCCAAGAACAACCTCAAGGGCGCGCCCATCATTGTTGCCGGCGGCTATGGCGTAGGCAGCAAAGAGGGCTTCGACAAGCTCGTCGAGTTCGCCAAGGAGATTCACGCCGAGGTTGGCGCAAGCCGCGCTGCCGTTGACGCTGGATGGTGCGACCACGACCGCCAGATTGGCCAGACGGGCGTCACCGTCCGCCCCAAGCTCTACATCGCTTGCGGCATCTCGGGCCAGATTCAGCACATCGCCGGCATGCAGGACAGCTCAATGATCATCTCAATCAACTCGGACCCCGAGGCTCCTATCAACAAGATTGCCGACTACGTCATCACCGGCACGGTTGAGGAGGTCATCCCGAAGATGATCAAGTATTACAAGAAGAACAGCAAGTAACGACCACTCGCCACGGATGGGAGCGCAGGAGCGCGACATTCCCCACAATGGCGAAACCAACGTTACGGTTCTTGAAAAGTTAACCTCTTAACTTGACTGCGGCCCGCGCCGCGGCAGAAAGAAAAGAAACCCAATGGCCAATTATTATAGCGAGACGCCTGAGCTCAAATATCACCTCAGGCACCCCCTCATGAAGCGCATTGTCGAGCTCAAGGAGCGCGACTTCGCTGACAAGGACAAGTTTGACTACGCCCCCCAGAACCTGGAGGACGCAATGGACAACTACGACCGCGTCCTCGACATCGTGGGCGAGATTTGCGGTGACATCATCGGCCCCAACGCTGAGGGTGTTGACCATGACGGCCCCAAATGCGAGAATGGCCGCGTGACCTATGCTCCTGGCACGTCTGTCAACCTCGACGCCACACGCAAGGCTGGCCTCATGGGCATGGCCATGCCCCGCCGTTTCGGTGGCCTCAACTTTCCCATCGTCCCCTACATCATGGCAGCCGACATGGTATCGAGCGCCGATGCTGGCTTCGAGAACCTTTGGGGACTTCAGGACTGCGCCGAGACCCTCTACGAGTTCGGCAACGAGGACCAGAAGGAGCGTTTCCTTACCCGCGTATGCTCAGGCGAGACCATGTCTATGGACCTCACCGAGCCGGACGCTGGCTCTGACCTCCAGAGCGTCATGCTCAAGGCCACCTATAGCGAGGCTGACGGTTGCTGGCTCCTCAACGGCGTCAAGCGTTTCATCACCAATGGCGACGCCGACATCCACCTTGTACTCGCCCGTTCAGAGGAGGGCACCAAGGATGGCCGCGGCCTCTCAATGTTCATCTATGACAAGCGTCAGGGTGGCGTAGACGTTCGCCGCATCGAGAACAAGATGGGCATCAAGGGCTCACCTACTTGCGAGCTCGTCTACAAGAACGCTCACGCCGAGCTTTGCGGCGACCGCAAGCTGGGCCTCATCAAATATGTCATGGCGCTCATGAACGGCGCACGCCTCGGCATCGCAGCCCAGGGCGTCGGCATCAGCCAAGCAGCTTACAACGAGGCCCTCGCCTATGCCAAGGACCGCAAGCAGTTCGGCAAAGCCATCATCGAGTTCCCTGCCGTTGCAGACATGCTCTCAACCATCAAGGCCAAGCTCGACGCCAGCCGCGCGCTTCTCTATGAGACCGCCCGTTTCGTTGACGTATACAAGGCACTCGACGACATCAGCAAAGAGCGCAAGCTGACCCCCGAGGAGCGTCAGGAGCAGAAGAAGTTCGCCAAGTTGGCCGACGCCTTCACCCCCCTCGCCAAGGGCATGGGCAGCGAGTTCGCCAACCAGAACACCTATGACTGCATCCAGATTCATGGCGGCTCAGGCTTCATGAAGGAGTACAAGTGTGAGCGCATCTACCGCGACGCACGCATCACCTCCATCTACGAGGGCACAACCCAGCTGCAAGTCGTAGCAGCCATCCGCTACGTGACCAGCGGAGCATACGCCGCCAAGATTGCCGAGTATGACCAGCAGCCTGTCGCCCCTGAGTTCGACATCTTCAAGAACAAGCTCAAGGACATGGCAGACAAGACCCAGATGGCTGTCAACCAGGTCAACGAGAGCAAGAACCAGGAGCTGCATGACCTCGTGGCACGCCGTCTCTATGAGATGACCGCCTACACCGTCATGGGCTACCTCATTCTCCACGACGCTACCGAGGAGCCTGAGATGTTCGGCACATCCGCACGTGTCTTCATCCGCTACGCTGAGGCCGAGGTTGAGAAGCACATCACCTTCATCCGCAAATTCCAGGAGGAGAGCCTTGCCGATTACCGCAAAGCGTAATCCCCATCAGGAATAACTCTTACCCCCGCCAGGCTTTGATGCTTGGCGGGGGTACTTTATTCCTGCCCCACCCACAATATTTGGCGGAGATGGAGGATGCGAATAATCACCTTATGCTATTTTTCTTATATTAGCGGATAATTGGCGAGAAGAGAAATATCAAGCCAATAAAACCAACTAAAAAAATCACATGGCCGCAAAAAACACCTTACGGCAACAGTGAAGAGGAAATAGTCAATGCGATTTGACATCAAACGACAATAAAATACGCCATGGGGCGTTATATTCAAGTCAAATTACACATAAACCAAGAGCGATAAAACCTCCGACACCTCGCAAGACATTCACAAGAAATCACCCAGATAGAGCCACCCCGTTATGTTTTTCTTCGACGATTATAACAAGCCCAGCGACGTGCTAAGCGACAAGGGTATAACCAAGCTGTACCACTTCACCGACATAAGCAATGTGGAGAGCATATTGTCCGACAGTGGACTTTCCTCATGGTGGGCGTGCGAACAGAAGGGCTTGTCAATACCCAAACCTGGTGGCAGCGCAGAATCGAGGAATCTCGACTCCCAACGCGACCTCGAGGACTATGTACGCTTGGCGTTCACCCGCTATCATCCGATGATGTTTGCGGCCAAGGTAGACCACCGCATACAGCACCCAGTTATTCTGGAGATTGCAAAGGACGCGGTGGACATAGACGGGACTCTCTTCTCGGATCGTAACGCAGCCACAATGCGCAAAGGGCACAAGGCCAAGATTGATGGAGGTGTGAAAGGGGCCAAACGAATACACTACGACCTCTTCATCCATGACTATGAAAAGAAATATTTTCAGATAATAGAGTCCAAGGAGGACAACAAGTGCTTCTACCAAGCAGAAGTTCTCATCCGCACACACTTGCCACTCAACTACATACTGCGCATTTCTGAGATAGACGGCACATTGTGCAGCAGCCTTAACAAAAAATTGGCAGAGGCGCAAAGGGAGGAGAAGGAGAGAGAGGAGAGGCTGAAAGCAAGGCTGGCTGACCTGCGAAACATAATTGACAGCGAGAGCACATTCGGAATTGTCACAGACAATGGCGTTGCCACCGAGACCGAGGCTGTCATGGGCGAGCAGGCCGTCATCTTATCCTGGGACATCAGTTCCGATGCCAACTTCACAATTGACGGCATAGGAGACCAACAGTCTCTGTGCCACAGGGACACATGCACAATATATCCCACAGGAGACTCAACATATACGCTGACCATCTTCCCTCCGAATGGCGCAGTCCACATCACACGCCAAGCGAGGGTGACGGTCATCACTCCTGCCGAGCGTGACCGCCGCCTGCATGAAGCGGAGAGGCAGCGAATGATAGACGACACCACCTTCCGCATTGACTCAGGCGGTGAAAATAGGTCTGACAATTCGACTGACATACACCTTGGGCAAGCGACACCCGTGACGCTCGGATGGAAAACATGGGGAGCCGAGCGGATAGAGATCTCCAGCGAAGGCGAGACGACAATAGTGGACGCCGCAAGCGGCACAATGACCGTCGAGCCTGACAAATCGGCCACATACACCCTGACTGTAACACCGGCCAATGGCACAGCCCCATTCCGAAAGAGCGTGAAAGTGGAGGCCTACCCAGATGCCGAGGTTCTGGAGTTCCGCAGCATATACCAGTACGTCGTGGCTGGAACAAAATCTACAATCCTCTGGAAGACAAAGAATGCGGAAGAGACAGAGGTCACGCCACCATCCGGCTACAAAATGTGGAACTCGGAGGGCGTGATGCACGAGCCAATAAACGGAGACTCCGAATTCACCATAAAGGTGACAGACCATTGGGGAGAGCACTTTAAGAGCCTGACGGTAAGGGCCATTCCCGCCCCAATCATACACCGGGTGAACATTCCCGAAGTCACCATACGTGCGTCACTCAACGTCACCATACGTCGCCCACGCATAAGAGCTGCAAACAAACTGCCCAAGACGCAGGCTCGTTTCCCTCGGATAAACGAAGAGGCGTCCCGCATCCACAACATACATATGGACGACCTGCCTGAAGTGCCGACCAAGTCACTTTGGGAAGATTTGACAGACGTGCTGCGCAGACACATAATATCCCCCCGCAGATTCTTTGACAAAGCAAGAGAAGCGAGCGTGAAAGAGAACACAGATAATCAAGAACCGACAAAAGACTAAGAGCCAACACAATGAAAGAGAGTGAAAAATTAACGAAGTCGATATACAACATGGACAATGAGGCGCCACGCGGCAATTGGCTAAGCGAGTTCATGTGGATTTGCTCAGGAGCCGACCGCCGCATCTTGCGCCACTGCCCGCCAGACCACTCCAAATATGTGGGCATAGGCGGCACGATACTTTTCACCGCGCTCATGGCGTGCCTGTCTGGCGGATACGCTTTCTACACTATCTTTGACGACCAGGTCACAGCCATCGTCTTCGGCATCTTCTGGGGGCTGCTCATCTTCAACCTCGACCGCTTCATGGTCAACACCATGTACTCCGACGGGTTAGCGTCCATCAGCAAAGAGGAGATAATGAGCGGAGCGCCTCGAATAGTCATGGCCATATTCCTTGGCATTGTCATATCGACACCATTGGAGCTCAAAATCTACCACAACGAGATAGTGATAGAGATTGAGAAGATGAAACAGGACAAGGCTAAGGAGTACGCAAATGACGCAAAGACGAGCATTGATGCCAACAAAGACGAGATAGATAGGCTCAACTCTGAGCGACAGGAGATTTTGAATAGGCCAATTGCGTTAGAAAACGCAGAAATCATAAGCAGCAACCAGCATATCAACGAACTGCGCTCAAAGCAGAGCGACCTGTCCGCAGAATTGAATCAGAAAAGCAATAAGAAGAAGGAATTCGACAAATTGGATCAAGAGATAACAAGCCTTAATCAGCAAATAGCCAAAACATACAACACACAGGAAAGAAAAGTCCTCGAAAAGGAACTGGGAGAAAAAAACGCTCTAAAAGAAAGGACCGCCAAAGAGCGCCAGCAAATAGAGTCTGATATCAAAAGCATAAGAAAAGAGCTTAGCAAGGTTACCGGGGATCTGATAAATATTGACGAAGAAACTAAGGCCTTAGCTGCTAAAGACAACGAGCGCAAATACGAGCGTATATCTACAATAGACAAGCAAATAGCGACACTCACAGCCCAAAACGACTCTATGTACAAACATGCCATGGAGGAGGAGCACAGATATAAAGACAAGCTGGAGAAAGAGTTCGGCGGCTTTCAGGCTCAGCTGTCCGCATTCGGGCATCTCAAAAACGAGAACACTACAACACAGGTTGCGAGCTGGTTCATCATGCTGCTGTTCATCATCATAGAGACCGTGCCAACTTTCTTCAAAATGATGATGACAGACGGGCCTTATGACGACCTGATGCGAGCCGAGAGACACATTGCCAAAGTGATGGCCGACAAACGGATTAACGACACCAACGACGAGATCAACACACAGATTGACATATCAATGTCACGCAACCTGAAAACAGCCGAAACTGAGCAGAAGGTGAACGAGATGGCGGTGGAGAGAATTGCGCAGGCGCAGGCCTACGTCATCCAAGAGGCCATAGACCTGTGGAAACTCAATGAGCTGAAAAAGGTGAGAGAGAACCCTGGCAAATACTTGCAGACGAGCGAGCTAAACGAAGAAGACGAGTCCGCCAAAGGTTAACACGCCACAGCAAAAGATAATCTGACGAAGCGCAGCATGTTTAAAAAATCGTTTAAACATGTTGCGCTTTTTCGTATCTTTGTTGGAATGAAGATATAGCCCCCTCCCCCCAGAAGACGCGCCCCAAAAACTTTCAAGCAGGAACTTATGAAATTACACCAGATGACCATTAAGGACATTGCCAAAATCCTCAACATCTCGGCAAGCACAGTGAGCCGCGCGCTCAAGGACCATCCGGACATAAGTGCCGAAACGAAACAGGCAGTCAGGCGCGTAGCAGAGAGTGTCAACTATCGTCCCAACGCATTGGCTCTCAGCCTGCGCAAAGCAAAGACCAACATAATTGGAGTCTTGGTGCCAGAGATGACCCACCACTTCTTCTCATCAGTCCTGAGCGGAATGGACGAGACCGCTTTCGGGCGCGGATACACCACGATGGTGTGCCAAAGCAGCGAGAGGGCGGACAGGGAAAAGGCGTCACTGCAGACACTCATTGACAGCCGCGTGGACGGCATATTGCTGTCCGTGAGCAAATCGACGACCGACAACACATTCCTCAACCAGATTGTGGCAGACGGCATGCCCGTGGTTATGTATGACCGCACATTAGACGGCGTGGACGTGAGCCGCGTGACGACAGACGACTACCGCGGAGCCTATCAGGCCGTTCAGCTCATGGCCAAACACGGACGCAAAAAAATAGCCATTCTTTGCGGAGACACGGGCCTCATGGTCTCCGACCACAGGTTGGAGGGTTACGAGGCGGCACTGCGCGATGCGGACATAGCCCCGTCGCCATCACTCATCATTGATGCCGACACGCCAGAGAAACTCATTGCCAACAGAGGCAAGTTCATGGAGATAGCCAACGACATTGACGGACTTTTCGCCATCAATGACTCGACGGCCGTGACTGCAATGAAGATGCTGCGTGACGCCGGCAGAAGGATTCCGGAAGACATAGAGGTTGTCGGGTTTGGAGACGACCCCGTGGCCGCCATTGTCGAGCCAAGCCTCACCAGCGTTGAGCAAAACGGATATGAGATGGGACGATTGGCCACCAACCTGCTCATTGACCAGATTGAGAGCGGAATGGTTGTGAACCGCAGCATCATCCGCACACTCGAGCCCAAGATTAAAGAGAGGGAGAGTACAGGAGCCAAGGCATAGCCCTGACTTACTATTCCTCTCAGCCCCAAAACTTTTACTTTCTTTTCAACTCCCCCACCCTTGCCGAATTGATTGGCACGGATGTGGGCAGGGTAGACTTCAACCCATAAGCTTTGGCTTGTGAGACGCGTCGTCGTAACTCATAGACGTCGATTTATGCATTTCAAAAAAAGGCATGGTCGACCCTATATTTCGCAAACGATTGCGAAAACGACCGGCAAAAAAGTTTAATTTTTTTTGTCGTCGATAGACGCTTTCCGCAAACGTTTGAAACGCCCCAATTGCGCATATACAGCGGCTTTGAGAGGCATCACGGCGATGGCTCTCATTTCTCCGCGCCGAATAATATATTTACTTTTGCTAACGTAAATTTACAGCACCGACATAAGGTGCACCCCTTCCCAAAACGCACGTTGCCATGGAAAACAAGCGTGACCTTTCCTTCCGTCAGCTGACAGACCTCAGCTTCGGATTCTTCGGCGTACAGATTGCCTACGCCCTCCAGAGTGCCAACATCAGCAGGATTTTCGCCACTTTGGGCGCAGACCCTCACGACCTGAGTTATTTCTGGATATTGCCCCCCCTCATGGGCATGGTCGTCCAGCCATTAGTCGGCTCACTGTCCGACCGCACATGGACACGATTAGGCAGACGCACGCCCTACTTGATAATAGGCGCTGTCATCGCCGTCATAGTCCTCTGCCTGTTGCCCAACGCCGGCAGCCTTGGCCTGAGCATATCATCGGCCATGATGTTCGGCCTCGTCATGCTCATGCTGCTCGACACATCCATCAACATGGCCATGCAGCCATTCAAGATGCTGGTGGGCGACATGGTCACCGAGCGCCAGAAGACAAAAGCCTACTCCATCCAGAGCTTCCTCTGCAATGCGGGCAGCGTCGTCGGCTTCTTCTTCCCGTTCCTTCTCGCCGGTCTCGGCGTGGCCAACACAGCTGCGCAAGGCGTAGTGCCGCCAACCGTCGTCTACTCGTTCTACACGGGTGCCATTCTGCTCATCCTCTGCGTTTTCTACACGATAGTGAGAGTCAAAGAGATGCCACCTGCTGAATATCGCGCCTTCCATGGCATCAGCGATGAGGCGATAAAGAGAAAGGACGAGAAATTTGGCATTGGCAGGCTCATAAGCCTCTTCAAGGAGGCGCCTCAGACCTTTTGGACTGTCGGCCTCGTTCAGTTCTTCTGCTGGGCTGCCCTGATGTACATGTGGAGCTTCCTGACCGGAGCTGTAGCCGAGAACGGATGGGGCGCCACAGACACAGCCTCTGCCGAGTATCAGGAGGCTGGCAACTGGACAGGCGTACTCTATGCAGTCCAGGCCATGGGCTCAGTACTGTGGGCTGTCATGATTCCCAAGTTCAAGAACATCAAGGTGGCCTATGTCGTCTCGCTGCTCATCGGCGCCGTCGGCTTCTCATCACTCTACTTCGTGCACGACCAATACCTCATGATGGTCAGTCTCTTCCTCGTCGGCCCGGCATGGGCAGCCATGCTTGCCATACCTTTCACCCTGCTCACCAACTCGCTTGAGGGCACACCGAGCATGGGCACCTACCTCGGCCTGTTCAACTGCACCATCTGTCTGCCTCAGATTGTGGCCGCACTGCTTGGTGGCACCATCATGCACCTCATTGGCGGCAGTCAGCCTGGCATGATGATAGTGGCAGGCCTGCTTTTGGCACTCGGCGCAGCCTCTGTCAAGTTCATCAAGACAAAGTAAGCACCCGATTAGGCGAAACGGCTTTTACAAAGCGAAAGCCAAAACAAAAAAGATTTCAGACAATGAGCATCAGCATATCAATCAGCCGAATGGCGAGTGGTTTAAAAGCCCTCACCGGCAGCCTCAAGGCAAACCGCCTCACGGCGGTAGCCTTGACCGCATTAGTCAGCCAAGCCGCATGGGCCCAGATAAAGGTCGAGCCGGCCAACTGGTGGGTGGGGATGAAAAATCCCGAGGTGCAGATCATGCTCCACGACAAGGACATAGCGAGCCTCACCCCGAGCGTCGACACCAAAGGCGTCTCCATCAAAGACGTGACTCGCACCGACAACCCCAACTACCTCTTCGTGACCTTGTCTATCGGCTCACGAGCCAAGGCTGGCAACGTCACCATAACCCTCACAGACGGCGACAAGCAGACCACTGTTGAATATCCACTGCTCGCCCGCAGAGCCGGTTCAAGCCTCCGCACAGGCTTTAGCTCAGACGACGCCATTTACCTCGTCATGCCAGACCGTTTCGCCAATGCCGACCCCACAAATGACACAATGGAGGGTATGCAAGAGAAATGCGACCGCAACGAGCCTTATGGCAGACATGGCGGCGACATCCAAGGTGTGATTAACCACTTGGACTACATCCAAGACCTCGGAATGACGGCACTATGGATGACCCCGTTCATGACTAACGACATGCCGCAGTCATCCTACCACGGCTACGCCATAACCAACTATTATGAGGTAGACCCGCGCCTCGGCACGCTCGACGACATCAAGAAACTCTCAGCCGAGCTGCACAAACGCGGCATGAAACACATCATGGACCAGGTGTTCAACCACTGCGGCACAAACTATTGGTGGATGAGCGACCTGCCTGCCAAGGACTGGATTAACAAGTGGTATGACAAGGACGGGAACGAGACCTTCGTTCGCAGCAACTACCGCCTCTCCATCCTGAGAGACCCGCATACGTCACGAAGCGACTTCGACCTTGCGCAAAAGGGCTGGTTCGACGTCACCATGGCCGACATGAACCTGACAAATCCTCTTGTCAAGAACTACTTCATACAGAACTCGATATGGTGGATTGAGACGGCTGACTTGGATGGCATACGTCAGGACACATATCCATATTCAGACATCAAATCGATGGCCGAGTGGTGCGACAGACTGATGGATGAGTACCCATATCTGAACATTGTTGGCGAGTGTTGGATATCGGACGCCGCCAAATTAGCGAGCTGGCAAAAGGGCTATGGCAAAGCCAATGGCATGGAGGACAGCGGATTGCCAACCATCATGGACTTCCCTCTCCAAGAGGCTATATGCCACGCCCTGACCGAGGGCGAGGGATGGGACAACGGGGCAAACAGGCTCTATGGCAGTTTTGCCAATGACTTGGCATACCCAGACCCGATGAACATCATGATTTTCGGCGAGAACCATGACGTAGGCCGATTGCTCACCCAGCTGAAGAATGACACATCGGCACTTCGCTTAGCCTACGCACTCTTGGCGACGGCCCGTGGAATTCCCCAGCTGTATTATGGAACAGAGGTGCTCATGGCGGGCAATGGCTTTGACGGTCACGCCAACATACGCCACGACTTCCCCGGAGGATGGGCTGGCGACAAGACAGACCTCTTTGCCGACCACTCGACTGGAGCAGAAGGCGAGATGTACGCCTACACAAGCAGGCTCTTCAAGTTCCGCCAAAAGAGCATGGCCTTGCGTCGCGGCACCATGACACACTATACCCCGACGGACAACGTCTACACCTATTTCCGTTACGACGCCACGACCCGCAGCCGCGTCATGGTCATCCTCAACCTTGCGACCGAGGCACGCGATTTGAGTCTCGACAGATTTGCCGAACTGACAAACGCCGAGGTGACAGGAACAGACATAGTGAGCGGCAAAGAGATCAACGCCAAGGGCAGCCTCAAAGTGGAGGCTCGCAAGGCAATGGTGATAGAGATTAAATAACTACACATAAAAGAACAGACGACAACACAGCCAGACAAGACTCTGAAACTATTTAAAATCAACGGGAAACACTACCGAAACTACAACAACAAGCAAAAGATGAGAACAGAAAAAAAGAGAATGATGGAGGCGGGCTCAATAGCCGTAGCCTTCGCCGCTTTGGCTCTGAGCGCCTGTGCACCACAGCAGCAAGCCGGAAGCGCGCCCACCCTGTTCGGGCAGAACTCAGTCAAATCGCCGGACGGCAACATAGAGTTGTCATTCGGAGTAGCAGAGGGAGACAGCATCCCCTACTACTCACTCCGTTATGGCGGCCAGAGGGTCGTTAACCTGTCGCGCCTCGGACTCGACATCAAAATCAAGGGAGGCGAAGCGTCAGACAACCTCACACACGGATTTGAGGTGACCGACGCCAAGACAAGCACCTTTGACGAGACATGGGCTCCCGTGTGGGGCGAAGAGGACAGCATCCGCAACAACTATAACGAGCTTGTGGTCAGCCTGCGTCAGCCAAGCAGCGGCCGCACCATGGACATAAGCTTCCGCGTCTACAACGACGGTCTCGGCTTCCGCTACATCTTCCCCGAGCAGGATGGCCTGACCTACTTCACCGTGATGGACGAGAAGACAGAGTTCGCCATGACCGGCGACCACAAAGCGTGGTGGATCTCGGGCGACTATGACACACAGGAGTATGACTACACCGAGAGCCGCCTGAGCGAGATTCGCAGCCTCTCACCCTCGGCCCGTCAGGAGAACTCGAGCCAGACATTCGTCTCGCCCAGAGCCGTGCAGACCGCACTCCAGATGAAGACCGACAGCGGCCTCTACATCAACATCCACGAGGCGGCACTTGTCGACTACAGCTGCATGCACCTCGACCTTGATGACGCCAAAATGGTGTTCAAGGCCACGCTGACCCCCAACGCAGTTGGCGAGATGGCAAGGATGCAGACCCCGTGCAAGACGCCATGGCGCACCGTCATGGTGACCGACGACGCACGCAAGACACTTGCCAGCCGACTGATTCTCAACCTCAACGACCCTTGCGCCTACGAGGATGTCAGCTGGATTAAGCCCGTCAAATATATGGGTGTCTGGTGGGAGATGATAACCGGCAAAGCCGCATGGACCTACACTGACGACTTCAAGAGCATCCATATTGGCGAGAGCGACTACGAGCACTCCACACCACACGGCCGTCACGCCGCCAACAACGAGAACGTCAAGCGTTACATCGACTTCGCCGCGCAGGCAGGCATGGACCAGTTGCTCATAGAGGGCTGGAACATAGGCTGGGAGGATTGGTTTGGCCATGAGAAGGACTACGTCTTCGACTTTGTCACCCCCTACCCCGACTTCAACGTCAAAGAGCTCAACGCATACGCCAAGAGCAAGGGCATCCGCCTGATGATGCACCACGAGACATCCGGCTCAATCCGCAACTACGAGCGCCATATGGACGCCGCATACCAGTTCATGGCAGACAATGGATATAACGCCGTCAAGAGCGGATATGTGGGCAACATTGTGACCCCGGGTGAGCATCACTATGGCCAATGGGCTGTCAACCACTACCTCTACGCTGTCAAGAAAGCAGCCAAATATCACATCTGCGTCAATGCTCACGAGGCCGTACGCCCCACTGGTCTCTGCCGCACCTACCCCAACCTCATTGGCAACGAGAGCGCACGTGGCACTGAGTATGAGAGCTTTGGCGGCAACAAGCCTTTCCACACATGCTGCCTGCCCTTCACTCGTCTGCAAGGCGGCCCGATGGACTACACCCCTGGCATCCTCGACACACGCATCAGCTTTATCAATGGCGAGCATAGCCATGTGAACACAACCCTCTGCAAGCAGTTGGCACTCTATGTGACCATGTACAGCCCTCTGCAGATGGCAGCCGACCTGCCCGAGAGCTACGAGAAATACGCTGACGCCTTCCAGTTCATCAAAGACGTAGCCATCGACTGGCAGAAGAGCGTCTACTTGGAGGCCGAGCCTGGCTCATTCCTCACCATTGCCCGCAAGGAGAAGGGCGGCGAGAACTGGTATGTCGGAGCCATCACTGGCGAGAATGAGCGCGAGGCCACAGTCGACTTCTCGTTCCTGACCCCCGGTGTCAACTACACGGCAACCATCTACGCCGACGGCGCTGACGCGTCGTATGACGAGAAGCCCGACAGCTACGAGATTAAGACTCAGACTGTCAACTCAGACTCCGTGCTGAAGTTGCATCTTGGCAAAAGCGGTGGCGCTGCTATATCAGTAGTGGCCAACAAGTAGCAGTTATATCTTAGTTTGTTTTAGCCCCATGGTCGCCGAAAGGTGGCCATGGGGTGATTTTTTGTTGACAATAGGAAGGGTGGACGGGAACGTTTGTGGGGATAGGAAATGGGGAGAAAAAAGGTTGATAATTTGGATGTTGTTTTTTTTTTATCGAAATTTGTTAAGAAAGAACACAAAAACATCACCAACCAACGAGAAAGAGGAAGGAAGATGAAACCACCCAAAGAAGTAGGATACATAAAAAACTTTGTCCCATTAATTATCGCATTGTTCCTAACTGTGTTATGTTGCTCAGCAAACGCGCAATTACTAAAAGAGACGCGAGTTTATTACTTGGACATAACAGGTTCAATGAAGCCTATATGGGACAACGTGACCGGCAACCTGAAAAAAGCTATAGAGAACGTCAACGATGAGACGGCCACACTTGAGGTCGTCGCATGGACTGACAGCCGTCATAAACTTATACGGGAAAAAGTCAAGGCTACCGACAACGGCAAAACTGAGCTTAAGAATTTCATTGATGGTATCACACTCGTTGAGGACACCTATACTGAGGTGTATGTCCCATTCGATGACTTCTTTAACAATTATGGAAGTTCAAAGGATGAGACCTACTTCTACCTTATGACAGACGGCGCCACATACAGCAAAACGGCGCAAAAGCTAAACAGCGCGATAAATTCCTGGGATAGCAAGACAAGCAGCACATGCTACGGCTTCTACGTCATGCTGACAGATGAGGCCGCTGCAGGGAATATAAAAGACATGGTCACCAAGCAAGATGCTCAGCTATGGGCGGTAGAGACCGCCGATGTGAACATCAAGCATATCAAACTTGAGCGCCAACCGATTTACGACGTAAGGAATGCTGAGACATTCGACATTGGCATAACGGGAGATTTGGGAGGTGCGGCCATCAAACTGGCGAGCGATGACAAATATTACTCCATCGCGAGTCAAAGAATGATAACAACGGCCAATGGCTGCAAAGCTGTACAATGCACCGTCCAAAAGAGAGGCGACAGTCTGCCCGTAGAGCATCAGTGGAATATCAGCGTAAGTGCTGTAGATCTGCCACAATTCACATTCCTTATTAGCAAGTCGATAAGTGTGAAGTGCGTCAACAAGCCATACCCGACTGTCAAGATTTCGTTCAAAGATTAGGAAGCAACCATGAAAATGCGCCATATAGGTAGAGCAATATCTGCCATAGCACTGATGGCAGTCGCCACAAGCTGTTCGCAGAAAAGCGACATAGAGAATGTCACACTTGGAGAGACGAGCTATCACGACAGCTTCCTATGGTCTGATGCGGACACAACGTTTTTAGAAAAGACGGTGTGTCTCGAATTCAACAGAGATGCTATAACCCAACAATCCGCGGTAGATATAACCTTCACCGACAATGACAAGAGAACCATTCCGAACTCCGAGCTCCAGATAATATTCGACGGCAAAGTAGCCAAAAACAACACTATTCGCATCACCCCCAAAAGCGACAGCGGCAAGGAGGAGGTGAAAATAAAGTTACGCTTTCTGCCAGGCGCTCAAGACGGCAAGCACCAAGGCTACATGGTCGCCACACCCAAAGGTGTGGAGAACGTCAACAACATCGAGATACAACAGTCAGGCACGCCGATCATGCAGTGGACAATGTATTTCAACCACGACATGAACCCACTGAAAAAAGGGTTGCTCATAGCATTGGCCGTAATTGTCTCTGTGGTCATATTGGCGAGGTTGATACTGCACAGACGGACATTCGGGTCAACCGCCAAGAAAAGCGTGAGTGTGACAGATGCGTCTGGACGGGTGCTATATGGCCCCAAAACAACACGATTGGGAGGATATGCAGAGGTGAGGCTCTGTCCCAAAGCGGAAAAGCAAAGTTTTGTGAATGCTTTCTTCTTCGGCAAGACGCTTCACGTTGTATCTCCTGTTTTCTCTGCAACTCTCCGGCTTACGCCTGGACGCAGGAGGGAGATAAAAGTCGCAGGGGGCGGTTACACCATACTAAACAGCAAAATGAAATATGTCGATACACAGCAGACTGTGATAGACAACACCTCAAAAAACAAAATTGTTTTCGCATAAGACCCATAACTAAGAGATAAAGCACCAATAATCATGGCTATAAACATAAACAAGACCCTCTACATCGGAATAGGCGGCACTGGGGCCCAAACTTTGGTCAGGGTAAAGCGCCATTTCATTGACGCATATGGCGAAATACCCCAGCCAATGATAGGCTTCCTCGCCATTGACACACAAGATGGTGTTATAGACGTAGCTGTAGCCAAAGCAGGGTCTGATGCCACCGGGTCTACTTATCGCGTAGTAAACGGCAAAATTACAGATGAGAGTGAATTCGGATCCAAGGACGTAAAACTCACACAAAATGAAGTCAAGTGCGTCTCTGTGACAAATGCGCTGACCGTATACAACAGCAACCCGACCGAGTTCGCATGGATGCCACAGCCACCAAAGACAAACGTTGACTGCCTAAGCTCAATCAAAGGCATAGGTGCAGGCCAAGTCCGCTCAAGCGGATGTTTCATAGCGCGCTACAACCAGAACGAGATTAAAGAGCGCATAAGCATGGCGCTCAATGCCATAAGCGAGCCCATAGCCCCTAACTCGATATATGAGTTGGGAAAAGGCAAAACTCCTGGCATACCCGCAAGGACAACCATAAACGTCTTCTGCTCCATAAGCGGAGGAACAGGCTCCGGAATGCTCATTGACGTCCTGAAACAGATAAACAGTGCCGTCAAGAGCACTGGTGCGCAGTGTGACATAATTCCGTGGATTGTCATGCCGGACGTATACAAAGTAATGGTACCAAACGGCTCATTCAACGTCTTCTACAACACCTATGGAACACTTCGCGACCTTGACTTCATCTATCAGACAAGCACAAACACGCCCATTCCGTTTGGAGAAGAGAGAATAAGCGACAGATTGTTTGAATACGCCTACATCATAAACAACGTCAACATGGCAGGCCTTGCTTTCGGAAGCATAAACGACTTGCTGGATGGCGTAGCGAAGTGCGCATTCCTTCCATCGGGCGACATGGGGAACGCGGCCGACGTGATGAAAGACAACGTCATTACGCACATTCCCGATTTCGCTATTGGGGGGAAACAGTCATGGGCCGCCTCTGTGGGCGCAGCCGAGATGATATACGACTCAAAGGTGGTCGGACTGGCCACCACCTATGCCATAGCGGCCCGCCTGTCGTCACAGCTGGTCAACACAAACGCGATAGGCTCTGAGCTATGCAACAACTTCGTGGATCGCGAGGATGTCAAAATTCGCGAGACAGGAGGAGACCTTCACAACGATGTGATAGACGCCATCTGCGACCTCAATGCCAATACGCCTTTCAGCATCGAGAAAGGGACTTCGACAGAGGACATTATTGGCCGCTTGAGAATGTGCTCAGAGGACAAGATGCCAGAGGCCAACTATAACACTAAGTTGCAGAAGACCAAGACTCTTTTGGCAGAAGAGATAGCGAAACTGATCCGCTCTGGCGAAAAAGGCGGCGTCGGCGCAGCCGTGTCATTCCTCGCTGCCCTAAATGGTTTCATCGACTCATGCCTCGCAGAGATGAGGGAAGAGGCAGCCAACCTTGAAAACATAGTGAGGCTGACGCCAGATTGGGAAAAAGAAGTAAGCGGTTGCTACGGATTTTTGGGAATATTCAAGCGGGGTGTGGCAGACGACCTTCAAGACGCAGTCAACAACAGGATGCGCAACATGCAGGATCTTAAGCGCCATCAACTCGCAATTCAATTCTACACAGAACTGAAGGAGACTGCGACCCAGTATAAACAGCAGCTTGACGCCAAGAGCGAAGAGATACGCAGGTTGAGCCTGGAATTCGAAGCCGAGGTGGCAAAGATTCGCAACTCCTGCACGCCAAAGTCAAAGTTCCAAGTCTATTTGCACACAGACGCCGTAAGCCGAATAGCACCAAGCATAACCCAACAGATGTGGAACGAGTTCTGCGCAAGCTATGTCCTGCCGCAAGATGGAAATCTGGGGCAATGGCTTAAAGAGAAACCCGAGGTTTACCGTAGGGCTGTCATGCTGTTCGCCGGGGCTACGGAACCAGTCTCTGACGCACTTGGCACAACAATCGAGGACGTTTTGGCCGAAATGGGGACAGAAGCCTTGGTGAAAAAGACAAAATATGTCCTTGAATTGTCAGTACCCATGTGGACGATCAATTACCAAGGAAAGACCACACAGACAGTCAGCAGGGCGCGGCAAATTCTCGTGGGAGTTCCAGATCAGGGCAAAACAATAATGAAAACAGCAGAGGTCGCAGCCACCCTGACCTATGACACAGCCAAACCCGAATACGCCACCACACGCCAAAAAGACCGCGTCTACATAATGATGTGTGAATCCTCGGCTCCTATTTTCGCCATTAACAACTTTGTGGTCTACGAAAGGGAATATAAAGAGAGGATGCAAGAGGAGCGTGGCATTTCATGCTCAATAGACGCAAAAATGGACGCCCTCCGAGAGGCTAAGGGCTTCACTTTTTGGCCAGCCGACAAGCCATCTGTGAGCTTGGACCTTTGGACGCAAGCCTTCTGCTTCAACGACTCGGACGGACAACCAATTATCCGTTTCGACAAGGAGAAGCGCAAGTATTGGATACGCTCAAGGACATACGGCGAGCCTATCGAAAACTACAGATACGACCTCGGAGAGCAGCGAACCGACGCCAACGCGCAATTCTCGGCCCTTAAACTCTTTGACGAGGTCAAGACGAAGATTGACGATATAGTCAAGGAGAAGGGACTGAAATTTGTCAATGACAGACTTGACGAGGTAAGCAGGAACAACAAATACTACACTGATTGCGTCGCTCCGAATATGAATCCCGCCGAAATTGACGGAATAACAAACGGAAACCCCGCCTATCAACAGGTTATCAGCCAGATCAATATGGAGATAGACCTAAGGACAGGCTATAACAAGTGACCGACATGTCATGCACACATTTCATAGTAGTAAGCGGTAAACCCTCCACCGATGACCTCGCAAGGGGCATCGTGGAGGATTGCCTCCCGAGTACAGGTGCGCTGTCATCCTATGGTACGGTTGATAGCGAAGGTGGGTATGAGTACCATCTTGATGTTGAGAGTCACAACTTCGATTCTCTCCGAGAAGGAATAAAAAATCATGTGGCTCAATTCATTAGCACCATATCCGTCAGCAGTGCGACAGACGGCTTGAACCTCTTCTTTCTTGACAATCCATACGGAGAGAACGACTATGACCAATCGGCTTTTCTCGACCTGCTGAAAATAAAAAACGACCCTCGTTTCGGCTTTGACAACCTTTCCGTCTGGCATATTGTCTTAGCTTACGACATGGAACGCCCTGACGATGTCAACAAGATCTCAGAAGACGATGTTCTGAGCCACGTGCTCAAGTCGTTCAAGGGGAGTGACAATACGTACGTCTGCTATATTGGAACTCAAAACATGGCAGGGGGAGCTACTTTTAAGAGTGCCGAGCACCACAAGTTCCATCTCCAAAGAATGTTGGCCGACTTCATGCTGTTGGCCTCGGACCCCAAAACCAGCTTACAGCTGCAACAAGCGGCAACACCCTCCAACATTAGCAGCAAAATTTTCTCCTTCGGCCACTCCGAATACATGTATCATGCACCCGAAGTAAAAGAATTGTGCAGGATGTACATGAAAGACGCCTTGCTCAACATCAGGCTCACTGCTGAAGACAAATCAAACACACAAGACCCATTCGATACGAGGAATAACCCGTTGGGGCTTAAGGTGCGAGCGCAGAGGTTGAAAAGCGAATATGGGACACCCGAATATTCGTTGCCGATTGACAATCCTGATAACATTAATATCAAGATTGACAAAATAATAGCAAGCAGCTTCAGCAGTTACGTAGGTGACGATGGATGGTTAGGACCAACGTTGTTTTCACGCCAGGACGTTCACGAGGCTTCTGTGGCATATGACAGAGCCGGGAGCAGAGGTACACAAGAATTCCAAGACGAGGCACGAAATAAGTTCAATAGCATTAGAAATTGTTACGAAAACACAATTGAGAGACTCAACTCGATTGACTTTGCCCAGTTTTTGAAATCTGAAATCGGCAAAGCAGACGAGAATACGGTCACTTTGACGCAAAGTCGCCAACGACTTGAGATTGAACAAAGCGAAAGGGGACTTTTCAGAAAGATAGTAGAGTTTTTCTCAGGCGAAAATAACAGACGCAAAAACAAACTCAATTCGATTGATAATGAGATAAGTTATTGGAAAGAGAAAAGAGAGACCGCCCTAAAAGCAAAAGACGCAAGAGGTGAACTTTTCGCACTCCTCAAAAAAAAGCAACAATACGACAACCTGTTAAGTGACGTAAGAGAAATTGAGAATGTAAAGGCACAAAACCAGCTGAACATTGACAAGTACAGATTGGTATCATACGATGATACTCAGAACTTGGTAAACATCGACAAGCTTCACGCTCATTTCTCTAAGGCCAAGAACATAGTCCAGAAGAATATACTCGAACTTTACGGAAATGAGACAAAGAAGAATATACGGAGCTTAGAAGTTTGCTTTGACAACTATGCAAACGACGTAATGGGGCAATACGACCATGTTAATTGGAAGAATCCATTCGACTTCATCGACTTTGAAATCGAGGACGCTTACAACCGAATGGGAAAGAAGTCGCAGCCATACGTCCATTTGAGTGGACCAATTGGCGAGACAGCTTCCAAAGTAAACACCCAGATATTTGTCTCGGCCAAGAAAGAGCAATACGCTCGCGTTGGAGTGGATTCGTTGGCAAACGGCTACCAGGCCATGCTATCCGACACAATGGAAGACAAGGTTTGCATGATCAAGGTTGCGGCACTCAAGGACGAATATGTCAGGACACTATTGGGCGAAACTGGTGAGACCGTATTGGAATGTGAAGTGATTACGGGCGATGGGCGTGACACCAAATTTATTGACAGCAGGCAACTACTGCTGCCAACATTTGACACAGACTTGTTTAATCCAACATTATTGGATAGCATACCACCCCGTCAATCACAACTTGGCATCGGATTCCGCCTCATTCGCGAAATAAAATTTTCTGAGGCAAAAGAATTTTTCGCCAAAACGGCACACGACACTAAAATGGCTCAAGTCTGCACATTCCTGATTAAAAGCCGCCGCCTGATAGACACCATAGCTAATGGAGCCACAGGCGACATGACCGATGAGGATAAAAATAAAATCCGTCTGATATGCGAAGTATTCGCTCGACTCGGGACAGAATATGATCCTCTTAACATTGTAATTGAAAGACACATAAACTAAGACAAAAAATAAAAAGCGATGAGCAGTTATAACTTCACTAAAGCTTCGCTGAAAAAAGGCGAGCAATTCAAGTTCAGCAAAGAGGAAGGACTGAACAACATCAAAATAGACCTGACATGGAAAGGTGGTGCCGACCTGGATGTCTGCGCTTTCTTAGTTGACGAAGACGGCATCCTGGCCCACACGGAGGACTTCGTCTACTACAATTCAGAGCACAGGTGGATGTCCAAGTCGGAAGAGAACCCGACGGAGGGGCATGTTGAACCATTCAACATGTCAATTCACAGTACAAAAAAGAAGTGGAAGGCGCAGACAGTCCCCGTCTCTGCGGACTGCTCCGTCATTGGTTCACCTGACGTCGTGGGTGATGAGGACGAGAATGATGAAACCAATCGCGAAACGATGCACGTTGTGTTGGACCGCGTGGGGAATGACATCCGTGCCATTGTGATTGGCGGAGCTATATACCCCGACCCGAAAGAGCCCAAGACATTCAAATCTGTCATAGAGCCCTCTATCGTCATCACCAACGAGGCGACAAACGAGGAGCTTTGTCGTTTTGACATCAAAGAGAACTTTGGCGACGAAACCGCCCTTGAGGCTGGACGCATAAGGCTCAATGAGGAAGGCGAATGGATTTTTGAACCCATTGGCAAAGGATACACAGGAGGAATGCCGACATTGGCGGACATCTACGTATAATGAGACCTCTGAGCTATGGCTGAAGAAAATAAAAACACGGAACGTCCTTCCTCAAAATACGATTTCAGAAAACCTATCGCAAATAAATACGACTTCAGAAAAGAAGACGATGCGGAAGACGAGACTATCGTAAAAGAGGAGAAAAAGGGCTGGCGAGGAATAGCCGTGGCGGCTCTTGCTGCAGTAATATGCGTAGGCGTTGCGGTTTACGCATGGCATAACTCGCAAAACTCATCCGACGCAAGTCTGACCTCTTCTGAAATACCAGAGGCTCCAGTTGCCAAAACATCAAAGGAACAAGCGGCTTCGCCACACGATGCGACTGAGTCATTGACAGAGCCAACGTACAGCGAATCGCAGAATAAGGTTTCAGAGAATACCGCTGCGGTTACTAATGATGATGTCGTGCCAGCAAGCAGCGAGCGAAACGGTGATGAGCAGGTTGCCGTGGATAGGGCATCGGAAAAGGACGCCGACCACGAAAAGGCTGTCGCAAACACCTCCACCAAGGGCATCACGCAGGCAACCACGGGCGAGACAGACATTGAAAAGATGGCCTTACTCGTAATCCGCGGAAACTATGGCAATGGCGAGCAAAGGAAAAGAATGTTGAACGAACGCTACGAAGCAATTCAAAAGCGCGTCAACGACATTTACAGAGAGAAAGAGGGATTATAATCAATTCCTTAACGTTAACTGATTTATTTATTACAACCATCTAAACCGGAAGCGTTTCCGATTTAGGTGGTTGTTTTTTCATTCTATACGAAAAACGAGCCACCGCTAAAAAATCCTGAGCCACGCCGCGAAATCATGCGACATGGCTCAGGATTTTTATTTGCAGAAACTAATGACGCGCAAAATGGTGGCGCCAGACTATAAAATTCGCCTTAGTATTAGTTATACACCCCAATCAATCATAGACGAACGAGCTGCCGCCCACGAACTCGCGGAGGAGAGAGGTGGGGGGAATGGTCTCGGCGGAAAGAGGTTCAAAGTAGCTGAGGAACTTGAGCAGACGGCGCGTCTCAGCATATTGCGGAGAGTTGCGACGCACCTCAAGAAGGATTGGCTCAGCCTTGGCCTTGAGGACAGCCAACTCATAGAAAGTGCACGAGTTGAACATGACGTCGGCCTCCTCCTGATTGGTGTAGATGAACTTGTCCTCGCCTCGGCGGACAGAGGGCCACATGGCTATGGTCTGCTCGGCGTTGTGGCCGCGGTTATAGTAGTCGCGCACGATGCGGCGGATGAGGCGGTTGTCCGTCGTGTGGATGCGCGTCAGGTGGTCAAAGTTGATGCCCGCGAGGGGCGCGACGTAGATGCGGAACTTGTTCTCCTCGGGGATCATGGGCGTAAGAGCCGGCGTGAGGCCGTGCGTTCCCTCAATGACAATGATGCTGCGGTCATCGAGTTGGAGGTGGGTGCCGTCATATTCGCGTTCGCCCTTCTTGAAATTATACTTCGGGATTTCAACATCCTTGCCATCCATGAGGGCGAGCAGCTGCTCATTAAAGAGCTTAACGTCAATGGCCTCAACAGCCTCAAAGTCATAGTTGCCATCGGCATCGCGCGGAGTGTCCACACGGTTGACGAAATAATTGTCGATGGAGAGGTTGACAGGCGTGATGCCATTGAGAACCATCTGGACGGCGAGACGTTTGCTAAACGTCGTCTTTCCGCTGGAAGAGGGGCCAGAGATGAGGACGACCTTGACCTTGCCGCGGCGCGAGGCAATCATATCCGCAATGTCAGAGATCTTCTTCTCGTGCCGAGCCTCGAACACCTGAATGATGTTGTTGCCCCTGCCATTCGAGATGGCATCATTGAGGTCGGCCAAGTGGCGAGAGCCGAGGAGGTTCTGCAGGTTGTCCTGATCCATGAAAGTGTCGAACATCTTGTTCTGCACAGTCACAGAGGCAACCCTTGACGGGTCGGTCTCATCGGGACCTTGGAGAAGAAGTCCGCTGAAATACTCACGGAGATCGAAGACACTTATGTTGGACGTATTGGGGACGAGGTCGCCGTAGAGAACAGCGGAATGTGAGCCGATGGAGTGGACCGTCGTGTAGATGTCGCCATGCTGATTGAGCAGCCGCTCCGTGTCGCTGGCCTTAGTGATAACCTTCACAGCCTCTTTCGTCTCCATCTCGCGGCGGACCACGGGGATGGCCTGCTTGTTGATCTCCCGCATCTTGGCGAGGATATCAAGCGTCTGCTGAGTCGTGGGGTCGAGCCTCGTGCCATCGGGGTTGCGCAATTCGCAATAGAGGCCTTTGGAGACAGAGTGGAGGACATCGAGCTCCGCGCCAGGGATAACCTCCTCAACGGCAGAGAGGAGCATGAGAATCAGCGTCCTGCTGTACATTCGTTTGCCCTCGGGGTCGGCAATGTCAAAGAAACGGATCTGCTTGGGCTGGTAGACTCGGAATGAGAGCCCGACATTCTTGTTGTTGACACAGGCTCCGAGGATGGGGTTAGGCAGCTTAACATCGAGCTGCTCGGCTATCTCGGCAAGACTTTTGCCCGGTTCGACAGCGGCTACGCTGTTGGTGTTGATAATCTTGACTTCAATTGTCTCCATCAGTGCGATACAACTGTTTAATATGTTTGAACTACGTTCTATTTGATTAAATGAGAGGCGAAACAGGGCCACACGCTAAGCCCGATTGCCCCTTACGCAAATATAAACATTTTTTTAAGAGTCGGAGGGGCGAGCAGCGAGTTTGAAAAAGCCTTGTCACACCACGGCAGAAGGCGCAACTTGTTTGAAATGGAAATAGATGGGGGAAATAATGATTAAAATTACTAATTTCGCACTTTGTACTATACGCAACCGACATCCGATGCGCAACAAATACCTCGTGTGGCTATACCAGCCATATAAATATCTGATACTTATTCCGTTGGCCATTGCCGACACTGCCGTTTTCACAGTGCTGACGTGGCTTCTCTCAGCTTTCTCGGCACGCGCTGCCGGGTGGGCGGCTTGTTGTTGGGCCAAGGTGATACATTGGCTCACGCCCATGCCTGTCAAACTTGTCGGGTGCGAGAACATCAAGAAAGGCCAGAGCTACGTCATCGTGGCCAACCATCAGAGTGCCTATGACATAATTCTCGTCTATGGCAGCCTGCCCATCGACTTCCGCTGGATAATGAAGAAAGAGCTGCGATGTGTGCCACTGCTTGGCTTCGCTTGCGAGAAGTGCGGACACATCTTTTTGGACCGCACATCGGCCCGTAACGCCTACCGCAGCATCCAGCGCGCCAAGGAGATATTGACGGGCGGCACGTCGGTGGTCATATTCCCCGAGGGGCACAGGAGCGGCAAGCCCGAGATGAACGAATTCAAGCACGGCGCATTCCGCATGGCGTTCGAGCTCGGCCTGCCCATGCTGCCAGTCTCAATCAAGGACACATGCCGCGTCATGCCGGCAGGAATTGACACTTTGTTCCCGGCCCACGTCCAGCTGACCATCCATCCGGCTGTTGACGTGAGCGAATATGAGGGACGCAGAGACGAATTGATAACACACCTCCAGCACGTGATAGCATCGGCTGTCTAAGAGACACCGGGCAACAATCAGACAAAGCGCTCGTCAGCACGAGTAAAGCATTTTTTCAGGAACAGAAACTTTAGCATACTTTGGATTTCCAGCAAGAGATAAACCGCCGGCGCACATTCGCCATCATCAGCCACCCAGATGCCGGCAAGACGACCCTGACCGAGAAACTCCTCCTCTTTGGTGGAGCCATCCACGTGGCGGGAGCCGTCAAGAGCAACAAAATCAAGAAGACCGCCACCTCCGACTTCATGGAGATTGAGAAGCAGCGCGGCATCTCGGTCGCCACATCTGTGATGGGCTTCGAATATGACGGTTACAAAGTCAATATTCTTGACACGCCTGGCCACCAGGACTTTGCGGAGGACACGTTCCGCACCCTCACGGCCGTTGACTCCGTCATCATTGTGATTGACGCGGCAAAGGGCGTAGAGACTCAGACCCGCAAGCTGATGCAGGTCTGCCGCATGCGCAAGACCCCGGTTATCGTCTTCATCAACAAGATGGACCGCCCGGCCAACGACCCGTTCGACCTTTTGGACGAGATTGAATCCGAGCTTCAGATTGGCGTCCGCCCTCTCAGCTGGCCTATCGGCTCGGGTGAGATTTTCCGCGGCGTCTATAACATCTTCGAGAAAAACCTCTACCTCTACGAGCCAAGCAAACAGACTGTTCAGGAGGGTGTGGACGTAGCCATCGACTCGGCCGACCTCGACGCCCGCATAGGCGAGACGGCAGCCAACACGCTGCGCGAGGAGTTAGAGACCGTGGAGGGCGTATATCCCGACTTCGATATCAACACATATCGCAGTGGCGACATTGCCCCCGTGTTCTTCGGCTCGGCTCTGAACAACTTCGGCGTCCGCGAGTTGCTCCACTGCTTCCTCCAGATAGCCCCTCAGCCGCAGCCAAGCCACGCCGAGGAGCGCGACGTCCAGCCATCAGAGAACAAGTTCACAGGCTTCGTCTTCAAGATTCACGCCAACATGGACCCGAATCACCGCAACCGCATAGCCTTCGTCAAGGTGTGCAGCGGCAAGTTCGAGCGCAACAAGCCATATCGCCACGTCCGTCTTGGCAAAGACCTCAAGTTCTCAAGCCCGACGGCTTTCATGGCCGACAAGAAGAGCATCATCGACGAGGCCTACCCTGGCGATATCGTCGGTTTGCCAGACACAGGCAACTTCAAGATTGGCGA
Source organism: Bacteroidaceae bacterium (assembly GCA_963618945.1). Lineage (GTDB taxonomy): Bacteria > Bacteroidota > Bacteroidia > Bacteroidales > Marinilabiliaceae > W3P20-009. The sequence goes on along the minus strand of CAVETY010000008.1, from coordinate 17,961 downwards.
CTCAGTGTCGGAGGGTGAAAGCATCCACTTCCGCGGATTGCCGAGCTTCTCGCCCGAGCTGTTCCGTTACATCGAGAACGACGACCCGATGAAAGCCAAGCAGTTGGCCAAGGGCATCGACCAGCTCATGGACGAGGGCGTTGCTCAGTTGTTCATCCACCAGTTCAATGGCCGAAAGATTATCGGCACTGTTGGCGCGCTTCAGTTTGAGGTCATCGAGTACCGTCTTCTGCATGAATATGGAGCCAAGTGCCGCTACGAGGGCATCTCGCTCTACAAGGCGTGCTGGATTGAGAGCGACGACCAGAAAGAGCTGGAGGAGTTCAAGAAGCGCAAGCAGCAGTACATGGCCAAAGACAAGGACGGCCGCGACGTCTTCCTCGCCGAGAGCAACTTCATGCTTCAGATGGCGCAGCAGGACTTCAAGAACATCCGCTTCCACTTCTCAAGCGAATTTTAAACAGAGAGACAAAAACTACCCTATCCAATAAAGGAAACATATGTATAGGACTCACACATGCGGTGAACTCCGCATAGCCGACGCCGGCAAGCAGGTCACACTCTCCGGCTGGGTTCAGCGCTCACGCAAGATGGGCGGCATGACGTTCGTTGACATCCGCGACCGTTATGGCATCACACAGATCGTCTTCAACTCGGAGTCCGACTCCGCCCTCAACGACGCGGCAGCCAAGCTCGGCCGTGAATACGTCATTCAGGTGACCGGCACCGTCCGCGAGCGCGAGAGCAAGAACAAGAACATCGCCACGGGTGAGATTGAGATCATCGCCTCGGCCCTTGTCGTTCTCAACGAGAGCGCCACCCCACCCTTCACCATCGAGGATGACACCGACGGCGGTGACGACCTCCGCATGCGCTACCGTTATCTGGACCTTCGCCGCGCAGCTGTCCGCAAGAACCTTGAGTTGCGTCACGACATCTGCCAGAAAATCCGCTCATACCTCTCAGGCCTTAAGTTCTTGGAGGTTGAGACCCCTGTCTTGATTGGCTCAACCCCCGAGGGCGCACGCGACTTCGTTGTGCCAAGCCGCATGAACCCCGGCCAGTTCTACGCATTGCCGCAGAGCCCGCAGACCCTCAAGCAGCTGCTCATGGTCGCAGGCTTCGATCGTTACTTCCAGATTGTCAAGTGTTTCCGCGATGAGGACCTCCGCGCCGACCGTCAGCCTGAGTTCACCCAGATTGACTGCGAGATGAGCTTCATTGAGCAGGAGGACATTCTGAATGTCTTCGAGGGCCTTATGAAGACACTCTTCAGCGAGGTCAAGGGCATCGACTTCAAGGAGCCGTTCCTCCGTATGACTTGGCAGGACGCCATGAAATATTACGGTTCAGACAAGCCCGACCTCCGTTTCGGCATGAAATTCGTCGAGATCAAGGACATCATGCAGGGTCATGGTTTCTCAGTCTTTGACGGGGCCGAGTATATTGGCGCCATCTGCGCAAAGGGCGCCGCAAGCTACACCCGCAAGCAGATTGACGCCCTCACCGAGTTCGTCAAGCGCCCACAGATTGGCGCAAAGGGTCTCGTCTACGCACGCGTAGAGGCAGACGGCAGCGTCAAGAGCTCAGTTGACAAATTCTACGACCAGGCCACCCTCCAGTCTCTCAAAGAGCGCATGGAGGCAGAGGCCGGCGACCTCATCCTCATCATCAGCGGTCCGGACGTAATGAAGGCGCGCAAGCAGCTTTGTGAGCTTCGTCTGGAGATGGGCAATCAGCTTGGCCTCCGCGACAAGAACAACTACGCTTGCCTCTGGGTCATCGACTTCCCGATGTACGAGTGGAGCGACGAGGAGCAGCGCCTCATGGCCATGCACCACCCCTTCACCAGCCCCAAGCCCGAGGATTACGACCTCTTGGACACCGACCCGGCATCAGTCCGCGCCAACGCCTACGACATGGTAATCAACGGCGTCGAGGTTGGCGGTGGCTCCATCCGTATCCACGACGCGGTTCTCCAGGCCAAGATATTCAAGATTCTCGGCTTCACTCCCGAGAAGGCTCAGCAGCAGTTCGGCTTCCTGATGAACGCGTTCAAGTTTGGCGCGCCCCCTCATGGTGGCCTCGCATTTGGTTTGGACCGCCTCGTATCACTCTTCGCAGGTCTCGACTCCATCCGCGACTGCATCGCGTTCCCCAAGAACAACGCAGGCCGCGACGTCATGCTCGATGCGCCCGCCCCACTCGACCAGAAGCAGCTTGACGAGCTTGCGCTCGCAGTACTCGCTTCGGACAAGAAGTAGTGGCGCACACCCTCTTTGAACGAGAGGGGAGAGTGACCAACAAAACATAGACGGGTCTCGGACACAAACAAGTCCGGGACCCGTCTCTTTATTAATATCGTCATCGCGGTTTGGGCAGAAAGGGTACAACATTTTAATATTTGAGTACTATTTTTCGCCCTGCGTATGATATTTTTTACTATCTTGCGGATGACTGAAAACAAATTTATCAATCAATAGAATCCTACAATGGAACTCTACATCCCAATTGCCATCTTGGTGGGCATAATCCTGCTGTTGGCAGTCTTTTTCTACTATGTGCCATTGCTCCTATGGGTGTCAGCCCTTGTCTCGGGCGTTCACATCTCACTCATACAGCTGGTTCTCATGCGAATCCGCAAAGTTCCGCCCTCTGTCATTGTCCAAGCTCTCATCGAGGCTCACAAGGCGGGACTGAAAGACATAAGGCGCGACGAGCTTGAGGCGCACTATCTTGCCGGCGGACACGTCCAGAAGGTGGTACACGCCCTTGTCTCAGCCAACAAAGCCAACATCAACCTGACATTCCAAATGGCCACCGCAATCGACTTGGCGGGCCGCGACGTCTTCAACGCCGTCCAGATGTCAGTCAACCCTAAAGTCATTGACACGCCTCCCGTCACAGCTGTGGCTAAGAATGGCATCCAGCTCATCGCCAAGGCTCGCGTCACTGTCCGCGCAAATATCCGCCAGCTGGTCGGTGGCGCAGGTGAGGAGACCGTGCTCGCCCGCGTAGGTGAGGGCATTGTATCTTCCATCGGCTCATCTGAGAGTCACGAGCGCGTGCTTGAGAACCCAGACAGCATATCCAAGCTCGTATTGGCTAAGGGACTCGACTCAGGCACCGCCTTTGAGATCCTATCCATTGACATTGCCGACATTGACGTCGGAAAGAACATCGGCGCCGCCCTCCAGATGGACCAGGCTAACGCAGATAAAAACATAGCCCAGGCAAAGGCCGAGGAGCGCCGCGCCATGGCAGTCGCCTTGGAGCAGGAGATGAAGGCCAAGGCACAGGAGGCCCGCGCGCGAGTAATCGAGGCAGAGGCGGAGGTGCCACGCGCAATGGCAGAGGCATTCCGCAACGGAAACCTCGGCATCATGGATTATGTCCGCTATAAGAATGTCGAGGCAGACACGACCATGAGGCAGTCTATAGCAGGCACCGGCGCGCCGAAACCTGGCAACAAATAAGCAGCATAGCCAATCTGCTTGAGTGAGCCAATAAGGCTCAAAAAACCTGAGTTAATACAGCGAAGCCGCCCCGAAATAGTTTCGAGGCGGCTTCGCTGTGTTATTATTCGCTATGGTTAATGTATATCACGCCGCACAGCGGCTGTGAACGCCTTATTCGGCAAGGAACCTCTCAGCGTCGAGAGCGGCTCGGCAGCCTGACGCGGCGGCATTGACCGCCTGACGATAGATGGGGTCGCAGACATCGCCAGCCGCAAAAACGCCCGGGATATTAGTGGCCTGAGTGGGGCACGCCACCTTAATGTAGCCTTGCTCATCCTTCTCAACCTCGGGGAATGCGATAGTGTTGGGAGTATGGCCAATAGCGAGGAAGAAACCGGATATATTAATGGTCTCCTCGGCACCTGTCGCCTTATTTCGCAGAATGGCGCGCTCAAGCTTTCCGTCACCCTCAAGATGAAGAGTCTCATGCTCAAAAAGGATTATGATGTTCTCCTTTGCCATGAGCCTCTCCTGCATCACATTGCTGGCGCGCAGGACATTGCGGCGGACAATAAGATAGACCTTTCCGCAGAGCCCCGAGAGATAGAGGGCCTCCTCGGCGGCAGTGTCACCACCACCCACAACAGCCACATCCTTGCCGCGATAGAAGAAACCATCGCAAGTGGCGCAAGCAGAGACACCTGCACCCGCGTATTTAGCTTCATCGGGCAGACCGAGATAGCGAGCCGAGGCACCCGTCGCGATAACAATAGCATCGGCCTCAATCTCTGAAGCGTCATCAAGAGTGACCTTGAAGGGACGCTTAGACAAGTCCGACTTGACGACCTCGCCAAAGCGCATATCTGTGCCAAGACGCTCGGCCTGGGTGCGCATGTCAGTCATAAGGTCAAAGCCCGTGCGTCCCTCAGGAAAACCGGGGTAATTCTCAATGACCGTAGTCTGAGTAAGTTGGCCACCCTGCAAAAGTCCGTCAATCAGTACGGGCTTCAGATTGGCGCGAGAAGCGTAGATGGCGGCGGTATAGCCTGCTGGGCCAGAACCGACTATGAGAAGTTTGACGTGTTCCACTATTTGATGTTTGTGCGTTAAACTAAAAGAGCAGAGCCTATTGACCGCAAGAGCTTTAACTTATTGGCCACTTGGGCATCCGCAGGCAAAATTACGAAAAAGGCGAGAAATAGGCCTGTGCCGTCTTTGTGGTATTTACAGCTGCGGCAGATCATGCGGCAGAGGAAAAGCCACAAATAACAGACTGTGTACATAAAAAATTGCGGCCCCACCCTCTCGGAAAAAAGTGGAGCCGCTTATTTACTATTTATTCTACCTGCCTATGGCAGTTTCTGTCATCAGAAAGACTGATTTTTCACCCAGGTTTAGCCTAAGAGACCAACAAGGATAGTCTTCTCAAACCAGTACCAGAGAATACCGGCCACATAGCCAGAGAATGCTAGGAGAGTGAAATGTTTGAGATACCAGATGAAATCAATCTTCTCAAGACCCATGACAACAACACCGGCAGCAGAGCCGATGATGAGGAGGCTACCACCCGTGCCTGCGCAGAAAGCGAGAAGCTCCCAGAAGAGGCCATCCTGGACATAAGGCAGCATGTCTGGCGCACAAGAGGCGGCGTCAGCAATAGGATACATACCCATGGCAGAGGCGACAAGGGGCACATTGTCCACGACAGACGAGAATACGCCAATGAGAGGATCCACAATGTAGATGTTGCCTACAGTGTCGTTAAGCCACTTGCCCAGTGCGCTAAGAGAACCGGTAGCAGCGACAGCGTCAACAGCGACAAGAATACCGAGGAAGAAGAGAATGGTGCTCATGTCAATGCGGCTGATGATGTGCGAGATACGCGCCTTCTCGTATTCCTCCTGGCCATGGTGGCAGATGCCGATGACAGCCTCAGAAGCAACCCAAAGGAGAGCAAGGACGAGCAGGACACCCATGAAAGGTGGCAGACCAGTGAGGTTGTGGAAGAAAGGCACGAAAATGAGGCCACCTACACCAAGGACGAAGATAAGGTTGCGACCGAACTTGCTGAAGAGTACGCGGTCATCGCCGCCATGCTCGTCCTCAGATGGAGCCTCAATGCGATCCTTGAGTGAGAACATGATGATGAGCGCAGGAACGACCATGCACAAAACCGACGGAATGAAGATGCCAGTGATGATGCCGGTAGTAGAGACACAGCCCTTAATCCAGAGCATGATGGTGGTGACATCGCCAATAGGGGAGAAAGCGCCACCCGCGTTGGCTGCGATTACGACCATGCCGGCGAACTTCATACGCATGGCCTTGTCGCTAATAAGGTTCTTGAGAACCATCACCATGACAATAGATGTGGTCATGTTGTCAAGTACTGCAGAGAGGACGAAAGTCATGCAGCAGACCTTCCAGAGCAGAGCCTTAGGGTTTGGCGTGTAGAGCGCCGACTTGACGAAACCGAAACCGCCGTGACGGTCAACAGTCTCAACAACAGTCATGGCACCCATCAAGAAGAGGATTGTCTGGCAGACCTCGCTCAAGTACTCAGAGAAGCACTCTGTGCTGAGGTAGTGGGCATAATTCTTAGCGACATCAGCCGCATGCGAATCGGTGATAAGTCCGTTCTTAATAAGGTTGTCCACAATGGCGGGACCATATTCGGACGCCCCGATGATGAGGAGCACCCAGCAGACGATGCCCATCAGGAGGGCAACGCCAGCCTTATTAACTCTCGTCAGGCCCTCGAGCGCAATGCACAAGTAGCCAATGACGAATACTGTGATAATGGCAGTTGTCATTTTTTACAGTTAAAAGTGTTTTTAAACCAGGGCTGACAGCGAGTTTTCCGAGTGCGCCTCAGCCACAGGTCGTTGTTTTGTTGATAGGTTTTTCACACGGCCCGCACAGCCGACAGCGTGCGTCAAGGAACCAATTGCGGGCCAAAATCTCTCAAAGGACGAAGATAAGAAATTATAATGAACGGCACGCCTTGCTATTGTTTATTTTTAAGAACGATTTCAAAGAAGTACAAATACAACAGTGTTACAAACCTGTTCGCGGCAAAGCAGAGGGGGCGCACGAAGAAATCATTTGCTAAGCTAAACCAAATTCTCTAACTTTGCTGAGTTAGTCGCCAAAGCGTTGGAGGAACTTTCAACCGGATAGGAGACAGCAAAGCGTAATAAATTAACTATTTAACTAAGTCCGCAAAATGCAGGTAGTAGGAAAGATCGAGGAGATTCATGAAACCATGAAGCGCACAGAGACGTTTTCGGTGAGGGAGTTCGTTTTAGAGATTTCAAGTCAGAACAGCCAGTACTCGGAGCACGTGCTCTTCCAATTGACCAACACGCGCACCAATATTATAGACCAGTACCAGATAGGCCAGGATGTCGTGGTCGACTTTGACCTCCAAGGCAGGAAATGGACCAATCCCGAGGGCCGCGTAGTTTTCTTCAACCGCCTGAACGCATGGCGCATCAGCCCATACAACCCTCAGGCCATGGGCGGCTATCAGCAACAGCCGATGGGTGGTTTCCAGCAGCAGCCGATGGGCGGATTCCAGCAACAGCAGCCCATGGGTGGTTTCCAACAGCAGCCGGCCGGCGGCTTCCAGCAGCAACCTATGGGTGGCTTTCAGCAACCCACAGCTCCAGCGGCTCCAGCCCCACAGACCCCGGCCGCAGGTGGTGGAGAGGACGACCTCCCATTCTAAAGTGGCAGAAATGATACTTAAATAGAGTATAAAGGCATGAGGCGGCACCCTGACAATCCCAAGAGACGGATTGAGGGTGCCGCCTTTATTTTGTGGCAGTGACAGGAACTAAAAAGAAGAGACGATGGATGGAACGGAAATAGAACGGCTGCTCTCAAGGCACGGCATTAAACCGACCGCCAATAGGCTGATGGTAGCCAACGTAATAGCTCAAGCCGACAGGCCATTGTGCCTTGCCGACATCGAGGCCCTGCTTGACACCGTGGACAAAAGCAACATATTCCGAGCCTTGACCTTATTCCGAGAGAACAGGATAGTCCACACCATTGAGGATGAGACGGGCTCGTTGCACTACGAGCTGTGCCAAGGCCATTGCCACGAAGGGGTTGACGGCGGGTGTGACGCATGCGGCATTGAGGACGACGAAGATCTGCACATCCATTTCTACTGCCGCTCATGCCACCAGATGACCTGCCTGCCCTCATTGCACATCCCGACAGTGGACTTGCCAGAGGGCTATGAGGCGAAATCCGCCACATTTATAATTAAAGGAATCTGCCCTAAGTGCAAGGGCAATAAATAAAGACTAACGTGAAAGCAGTGCACAAAAAAAGCAGCAAACAAAACGCGCTGATGTGCACGCATAAAAAAAAGCGCCAGAAATCAACAGACTTCTGACGCTAAGCGTGATACCGGAGGGATTCGAACCCCCAATCTTCTGGGCCGTAACCAGAGGCATTATCCAATTGTGCTACGGTACCAAACCTTTTTGCGAAGTAAGACGTGTCGTCTTTCCTAAAGCGATGCAAAGTTAGTCATTTTTGCGACACCATCAACATCGGCATGTCATTTTTTATGATTTTCTTTTCCATAAAAATTCCATGCACAGCAGAACATACTAATAGCTAAACTATTAATAACTTTGCGCCAACAATATACATCATCAGAAAAGACAACAACACCACAAGATGAAATTCAAATTAGCGGCAATAGCCACATTCCTAAGCATAGGCATGGCCGAAGCGCAGGAGATGTCGACCTACGACATGAACAAGCCCTGGGGCTGGTGCAACTGCTCATCGACCAGCCAAGCGGACGGATATGCCGTGACAGGCGGCAAAAGTGGCAGCGTGACACTGACCAGCACTGGCAGCGACATGAAATCGGCCATAGAGAACGCCATAAAGAAGAACGCCATAGTTATACTCGACGGCTCGGCAGGCGACTTCGTCATCTCAAGTCAAATGACAGTTTCGACATCAAACCGCACTATCATCGGAATAAACGGCGCGAGGCTTTGCACAAAGTTCACCCTCACCGACGCCATGCGCAAGGCTCTTGATGATGCGAAAGTGAAGAACGCAAGCACAAGCGGAGGCGGGGGCACACTTGTAAACGGCACAACAGTGAAAGAGGAGGGCGAGTATCTGACTCGCAAAATTCTCATTGAGCTCACAGGCGACAAGAATGAGAGTTATCGCAACTCGGGCATATTCAACATAAAGAACGCGGAGAACATAATCATCCGCAACATCCAATTCGTAGGCCCGGGCGCATGCGACCTTGGAGGCTCTGACCTCATCACGGCACAGGGGGCAACGCATATGTGGGTGGACCACTGCGAGTTCACCGACGGGCAGGACGGCAACTTCGACATTGTGAACGGGAGCGACTTCATCACAGTGTCATGGTGCAAATTCAACTACACATCGAACTCCTACGTCCACATGAACACGAACCTTGTCGGCAACAGCGACAGCAAGACATCCGACAAAGGCAAGCTCAACGTGACATACGCCTATTGCAACTGGGGCACGGGCTGCAACCAACGCATGCCAATGGTGCGCTTCGGCACAATCCACATAATGAACTGCTACTTCAGCTGCGCAAACAACTCGAACGCCATCAACGCCCGTAAAAAATCCAAAGTCTACGTTGAGCGCTGCTACTTCGGCAAAAACGTCACCCCTTATAAAGCAAACAACGACACCGACTGCGACGCACGCGTATTCTCCGATTGCCACAGCGAGAAGAGCGTATCATGGAACAACACGGGCAGCGTCACCATACCATACATAGCCAAGACGACCACCAACACGCTAAGCGTTGACGACGTGCCGACCGAAGTCGGCGAGAAATCAGGCGCAACCCTCACCAACAAAGTAGTTCTTAACACAAATACCACGACGGCCATTCAAAATATTAGCACAGAGGATGCCGTAAGCACAAAATATTACACACTTAGCGGAAGCCAATCTGAAGAACACGGCCGCGGACTCAACATCGAGGTCATGCGTGACGCAAACGGCGCAAAGGTCAAGTCAAGGCTTGTCTTGCGCAAATAGAAGCCGCAGAGAGGTCTACTCATAGCGAGACCAAGGAACACGGGGGCTGCATCCGAAAAAGATGCAGCCCCTTTTCATATAGACCCCAATAGACGGCATGCCAGCATACCCGTCCGCACATGTGGCCCGACATCTCAGAATCACCACTTATTATTGGCACGCAAGCTAATCAGTAAGCCTATCGCCCTACCCTACAAAGAAATCCACCCCAATAAATATCAATGCACGAGGAGAGAATAACAACATTGAGATTGCGCAATCGACTTATTTTATTCTGAAATCTCCGCCTCCTAAATCATTGCTCCACAAAACCAAGAAGCCGACATAGCGAGAACCCAAAGTCCGCAAATATTAATCACGACAAGTTTCACAAAGCGGACGTGATACAAAAGCAAAAATCGCAAGCTCAATTTCTTGAACTTGCGATCTGGAGTGTGATACCGGAGGGATTCGAACCCCCAATCTTCTGGGCCGTAACCAGAGGCATTATCCAATTGTGCTACGGTACCAAACCTTTTTGAGAACCAGTCAGACATTTCGTCTTCCCGATTGCGGTGCAAAGATAGGTATATTTTCTCAAACAGCAAGAGCTTGATGTAAAAATATGCGTTTTTTCCCTTTATATTTCAATTATCGGGCACGACGGCAAAGGGAGCGGCTCTAAGCCAATGCGCGCACAGGCCATAAAGCACATCCACCCATTGGCTAAAAAGTGCTATTTTTGCCAAGATATATACATATACCACAATAGAATGAGAACTTTATTAGCCTTAGGAGCATTGGCCATCACGACAGCAGCGTGGGCTGACAGCGATGTCACGGAAGAGAAGGCCGTAGCCACCAGCTCATTCCCGACAGAATGGGAAGGTGTGACAGACGCAAGGGTCGTGGCATTGCCCGAGATACCCGAGATAACGAGCGCCAACACATTCAACATTACGGCATACGGCGCACTTAGCTCATCAAAGAACAACACAACCGCCATCCAGGCAGCGCTTGATGCTGTGCCTGACGAGGGTGGCATGGTAGTCATTCCCGCGGGAGAATGGCTGTGCGGACCAATAGAGGTCAAGTCAAAGACCGTACTTCACCTGGCAAAGGGTGCCACACTTAAACTTTTGCCATTTGCCGGCAATAAAGTAACTGTTGCAACAGGAGGTGAGTATTACCCGACGACCGATGGAACGACATACAATAACTTCATCCGCGGCAAGGGCAACAACAGCGTGACCGACATCATCATCGAGGGTGAGAGCCGGACCTACTCAGTGATTGACGGACAAGGTGCACCTTGGTGGAAAAGCGTGGAGGATAACGAAAAAGAGCCCCAAACTCGCCCCGCGCTCATCCGTTTTGAAAAAGGAGAGCGTTTCTTGTTCCGCAACCTGCGCCTGCAAAATTCGCCAGGCACCAACCTCACGCTCGGCAGGAGTGGCAATGCTAAGGACTTCACAGTCCACGACATAACCATAAAAAACCCGGCGTCTACTCTTGGTGCGGGCAAGGCGAGCCACAACACTGACGGAATCCCAATGTGGGGTCCCTACATCAACATATACAACTGCAACATCGACACGGGCGATGACAACATCGTGACCGACTCAAACGCTTGCTTCGTCCATGCGTGGAACTTGAACATGGGTGCGGGACATGGTGCGTCAATGGGTTCATACACAACCAATATGCACCACATCATCTTTGAGAAGATGACATTCAACGGCACAGAGACGGCACTGCGCGTCAAGACGAACAAAGATCGCAGTGGCGACGTCTACGGCATCATCTACCGCAACATCATCATAAAAGACTGCTCAGAGTGCCCCATCTTCATCACGTGCGACTATGACGACTTCAAGAAGACACCGTCAGAAATGGCGACAAGCGAAGTGACAGAGACTACGCCTAAGTTCCACGACTTCCTTTTCCAGGACATCACAGGCAACTGCACCTACGCGGCAACTTCAAGTGCTAATAAGCGCGGTAACAGCATCTTCATTTATGGCCGCCCGGAGTCATACGTCAAGAACGTCACGTTTGACAACGTCAAGATATCGGCCAACAACGGCATGCTCTTAGCCTATTGCGAGGGCATTGAGTTCAAAAACGGTTGCCAAATAACGAACATTTCGGACGCAAGCAAAACATTCTCTGCCCAATATGAGGCCACCTATAGCGGAGAGTACAATGATGCGTCGGCTGTGTCACCAACCGGCACCGCCACCATCGACCAGACGACTTACAAAAACTCGTCTGACGACACATACACATGGAACTTTAGCAACGGCTTCTCCATAAGCAACAGCGCAAGCAAAGCTTACGCCGCAGCCCAAGGCAGCAAGATCAAGTTCTCCGCAACCGAATACACAGTGACAATTCCTGACGGGATAGCAGTGACGGGCATCAAATTTGACGGATATGGCAATGCTGATGGTGACGCCTACGTCAAGAGCGTAAATGGCGTGACTTACAAAACGACGGACTACGTGTTTGCCAAGAGAGAGAGTAACGGAAACGATGGCTACACATACACCAACAGCACGTATGATATCGAGCTCGCCTCGGCAGCCACTGGCACAATGAAATTCGCTATCGGCAGCAAACAAATTGGAGCAACATTAACATTCGCCACCGCCTCGACCTCGAGCGACACGAGCAACACCCCGACAGGTTGCGACTCGGACGCCATTGAGCCAGATGAAGATGCGCCCGACACGTCCGCGATCAAGGAGATAAAGAGAGCCTCTGACAAGAGTGGCGCCATCTATGACCTTACCGGCAAAGTTGTGAAAGGAAACGTCAAGGGCATATTAATTCAAAAGGGCCACGCATTCATCAAAAAATAGAGGAAAGCAGGTCACATAAATAATTAAGAAAATCCCCAGACTCGGCTTGGCTGAGTCTGGGGATTTCTCTTTGCTATATTCTCTCACAAGAGAGGGGACTTTAGGACGTTGGCATCGTCAGGGGATCAGATGATTCGCCATAAAGATGATGCGCCTAAAGTCCTAAACAATATTTTGAGACAGATTAGAACAAGGTTGGCTGCTCAGCCTCGTCATCTGAGGCCTCGTCGGCGAGAGCAGGGCCATCAGAAGCCTCTACCTCATCGCGGACAGTGGGAATGAGAGGCTCCAGCTCCTTGATTTTGCCCACCTGCCATTTGGCCAACTGCTTACCCTTGGCTTTGATGCTCTTCTCACCAATAAACTCAAAGGCGTCAATCTGCTCAGCGGGTCGCCATTTGTCATCACCGCCATAGGTAACCTGGAACAGCGGATGATCCTCGTCACTGACGCAGATAAGCTTGCTCTTGGGGTGTTCACCGATGAAATTGACGGGCTTTAATGAGACGCCCATCTTGAAACGTTTGATGTAATAGAGACCCGTCTCGCCATCTATGTAAACGGCAGTCCACGTCTTACGGATATCAAACTTCTCGATGCGCACCATGTTGTCATCAAAGTGCTGCTCGAAGCCCGTGCCTGTGGTCACCATCTCGCCATTATTGGTAATGATGAGTATCTTATCCTCGGCACCGAACTCGCCGAGCAGGTCGCCACGGCCATCAGGATTAAGGCGCAAAGTCTCACGCTCAAACCATATTTGCCTACCACCAAGCGTACTCTCGCCCTTGCGTTTAAGGACAATCTTGTGGACGTCATTCTTAGTGACCACATTACCCTTAGAGGCTCGGCCCTTGACAGCCAAAGTGGCGAAATCGAAATCAATCACGACATTACGCAGTTTAGCCCTCGGACGGAGGAGGACCTTGACCACCTCGGCCTCGCCATTGGCATTGGCGCTAAAATATCGCAACTTAGTGCCTTTCGTGCCGGAAGTGACATCATACTCGCGGTCTCGCGTGATGCCTGTGACACTGAAGCGTTTGGCGAAAGTGACGCCAGTCTCGCCATCTGTGTAAATGGCGTTATAGACAGTGCGCGCGTCATTCTTCTTGAAGATGGCGATGTGCATGACACCTGTTCCGACATCGACCTTCTCATCAACTTTCTTGACGACATAGCGTCCGTCGGTATAGAAGATAATGACGTCATCGAGGTCAGAGCAGTCAGCCACATAGTCACCCTTCTTGAGACCGAAGCCCATGAAACCGTCCTCGCGGTTGACATACAGCTTCTTGTTGCGGTCAGCGACCTTAGTAGCCTCAATATTATCAAAAGAGCGGATCTCCGTAAGCCTCTGCTTGCCGACGCCATATTGTTTTTTGAGACGGCGGAAATGCGCGATGGCGAAATCAATGATATGGTCAATATTATCTTGCGTCTTGACCATATCCTCGCGCAGTGCGACAAGTTTATCCTCAGCCGCCTTGCTGTTGAACTTGAGGATACGCGCCATCTTGATCTCCAAGAGATGGAGAATGTCATCACGCGTCACATCGCGCATCAGATTGACATTATTAGCCTCAAAATAAGCTTTAAGGCGACCATCAATATGGGCTACGGCGGCGTCGATATTCTCGGCATCCTCGAAATCTTTATCCTTGTATATGCGCTCCTCAATGAATATTTTCTCAAGCGAGAGAATGTGCCATTGCTGGGCCAACTCATCGAGCTGGATTTGCAGCTCCTGCTTTAGCAAGTTAACGGTGCGGTCCGTGCTGTGGCGCAAGATGTCGCTGACACCCATGAAATGGGGCTTGCGGTCCATAACGACACAGGCATTGGGCGAAATGGAGACCTCACAATCAGTGAAGGCGTAGAGCGCATCGATAGTCTTATCTGGCGAGACACCTGCGGGGAGGTGAATGATAATCTCGGCATGAGCCGCCGTGAGATCCTCAATCTTCTTAATCTTGAACTTCTTCTCGTTTACTTTGAGAATGGAGTCAATGACCGCAGATGTTGTCTTAGAGAATGGAATCTCAGTGATGGCAAGAGTCTTAGCGTCTCGCTTCTCTATTTTAGCTCGTATGCGGACAGAGCCGCCGCGGAGACCGTCGTTGTATTTGGAGACATCAATGAGACCGCCCGTAGGGAAATCGGGGTAGAGCGTGAAAGGCTTATCCTCAAGATAGGCAATCGACGCGTCAAGCAGCTCATTGAAATTGTGCGGCAGTATTTTAGAGGCAAGGCCGACAGCGATGCCCTCAACACCTTGCGCGAGCAGAAGAGGGAACTTGACAGGCAGAGTGACCGGCTCCTCATTACGGCCGTCATAGCTCTCCTTCCAAACAGTAACCTTGGGGCTAAAGACGACATCGAGGGCGAACTTGGTGAGTCGGGCCTCAATGTAACGAGGGGCTGCGGCGCCATCACCCGTCAGGATGTTACCCCAGTTACCCTGAGTATCAATAAGAAGACCTTTCTGACCGAGCTGAACCAGGGCATCACCGATGGAGGCGTCGCCATGAGGGTGGAAGTGCATAGTGTCACCCACAATGCCGGCCACCTTGTTATAGAGGCCGTTCTCATCCTTACGCATGGTGTGGAGAATACGCCTCTGCACGGGCTTGAGACCATCATCAATGTGAGGCACTGCGCGTTCCAAGATGACATAGCTGGCGTAGTCGAGGAACCAGAGGCGGTACATGCCGTGGAGACGGCTGCGCTTGACCGCATCGGAATCCCATGCGGGGGCATCGCCTGCCGGCTCAGCATCCACTACATCGCTTGCACCGTCATTGGAATCAGCGCCATCGATATCAGCGTTTGCATCCTCTCCGTTATCGAGTTCGCCCTCTTTCGGGAGCTCGTCATCCATCATCTGGTCGTCGTCGTTATTATCGTTGGTCATAATGTGTTGCTGCTAAAGAAAAACTTACTCCTCCTCACCTGACAAGATTTGTAGATCCTTGTCGACAAGGTCCTCCTCAATGACGAGGTTGTCAATGATGAAATTTTGACGGCTTGACGTGTTCTTACCCATATAGAAATCGAGAAGCTCATGCACGCCGTCCGAGCTCTTGAGAGTCACCGCGTCGAGGCGTATGCCTGAGCCAATGAACTCCTTGAACTCGCCTGGGCTAATCTCACCGAGACCTTTAAATCGGGTAATCTCGCGACTCGCACCGAGCTTGGCAGCCGCCTTGTCACGCTCCTCCTCACTGTAGCAATAGAGCGTCTGCTTCTTGTTACGCACACGGAAGAGCGGGGTCTGGAGGACAAAGAGATGGCCATTCTTAATGACCTCGGGGAAATATTGGAGGAAGAAAGTAATCATGAGCAGACGGATGTGCATGCCATCGACATCGGCATCGGTCGCTATGATTATCTTATTGTAACGCAAACCGTCAATGCCATCCTCAATGTTCAGAGCGCTTTGCAGCAGGAAAAACTCCTCATTCTTGTATATCGTGTCACGACGGAGACCAAAAGTGTTAAGAGGCTTACCGCGCAAACTGAACACAGCCTGAGTCTTAGCGTCACGCGTAGTGGTGAGCGAGCCGGAAGCAGAGTCACCCTCGGTGATGAAAATAGAGCTTTCCTCTCGCCTGTCATTATTGGCGTCAGTCAGGTGGATGGTGCAGTCGCGCAGTTTGCGGTTGTGCAGATTGGCCTTCTTGGCCTTCTCACGCGCCTCCTTCTGAATGCCGCTGATGGCCTTACGCTCCTTCTCGCTGTCAACAATCTTCTTGTTGATAATCTCGGCCGTGTCAAGATTTCGGCGGAGGTAATTATCAAGATGCTCAGAGAGGAAATCGCCTACATAGGAGCGGATTGAGACGCCATCCTTGGGACTCATATCCTTGCTGCCGAGCTTCGTCTTAGTCTGGCTCTCGAAGACAGGCTCCTGGACACGGATGGCGACAACGGCAGTCAGGCCTGAGCGGATGTCACCTGTGTCATAATTCTTGCCATAGTAATCCCTGAGCGTCTTGACCACGGCCTCCTTGAAGGCATTAAGATGAGTGCCACCCTGAGTGGTGTGCTGACCATTGACGAAACTGTAATACTCCTCGCCATAGTGGTCGCAGTGTGTCATGGCAATCTCAAGATCCTTGGTCTCAAGGTGGATAATGGGATAGAGGCTCTCCTCTGTCATATTATCCATGAGGAGGTCAACCACGCCATTCTCACTCTTGAACTTCTCGCCATTATAAGAGAGCGTGAGACCCTTATTGAGATACGAGTAGTTTTTAAGCATCTGGATGACAAACTCATCGCGGTATGCATAATTCTCGAAGATCTCAACATCGGGCGTAAACTCAACGAGGGTGCCATTCTTCTCGGTCGTATCCTCAATGGGATGCTCCGTTATGACTAAGCCTTTGGCGAATTCGACCTTTTTCATTTGGCCGTCTCGCACCGCGGTCACCACAAACCTTGTGGAGAGAGCATTGACCGCCTTGATGCCGACGCCGTTAAGACCAATAGACTTCTGGAAGGCGGCGCTATCATACTTGCCGCCCGTATTCATCTTGCTGGCCACATCGACAACCTTATTCAAAGGTATGCCACGACCGAAATCTCGCACAGTAACCTCACCGAGCGGCGAGACAGAGACATCAATACGTTTACCGAAGCCCATCATGAACTCGTCAATAGAGTTATCGATGACCTCCTTAATCAGGACATAAATGCCATCATCGGCATAGGTGCCGTCACCGAGCTTACCAATGTACATACCCGGACGGCGCCGTATATGCTCATGCCACTCAAGAGTTTTGATGGCATCGTCGCCATAATCGGCAGACGCGTTAATTTTCTGTTCCTCCTCGTCGTTCATCGACCACTATATCTTAGAGTTGTTCTTACTGTTTAGTTGGGAGCTTACGCAGCAGCTAAAATATCCACAAAAGCACATGAAATCGTTGCGAAAGTACACCATTGATGTGTCAAAAAGCGACACACCACAAGCTTCCCGCAGGGCTTTGTTGAAGCCGTTTTCTGCAAAGATAACTTATTTTTGGTTGATTTCGGGAAGCGAATTTCAAAACAACGGAAAGATGGCTTCATAACAAGGTGGGACAAAGAGAGTTGGGGAATTAGGAATGAGGAGTGAGGAATGAGGAGTGGAGAATTAGGAATTAGGAGTGAGGAATGAGGAATGAGGAATTTGGAGTGGAGAATTTGGAGTGGAGAATTTGGAATTAGGAGTGAGGAATGAGGAATTACGCCGGGTTGCTTGACTTGGGAGGTTTACGTGATTTTAGGGGGGATTTGACAATGAGGAATTAGGAGTGAGGAATGAGGAATTGCGCAGAGTTGCTTGATTTGGTTGGGTTGCGTTGTCTTAGAGAAGCTTTTAGAGGGGGGATTTTGGCGGATAAAAGCTGTACAGAGATTTATGTGAGGGGGAAAGAGGTGTGGAGACTGAGGTGGAGGTGATAAGCGGTGAATATAAGCAGGGGAAAGGAAGTTGGCGGTGAGGTGAGTATATACACAAAAAAAATCCGCCCCCTGGAGATGTCTCCAGGGGGCGGACTGTTTTAAGGGGCGGCAACCTACTCTCCCACACTCGTGTG
>CAVETY010000007.1:126209-157136 GCA_963618945.1 Bacteroidaceae bacterium | reverse complement strand
TTCACCACCTGCGCATTAGCTTGAATCAAGTCGACCCATCGACAAGAAGCAATGCTTTTCAATATGTAATTGAGAGCGGAAAACGAGACTCGAACTCGCGACCCCAACCTTGGCAAGGTTGTGCTCTACCAACTGAGCTATTTCCGCATTGATTGTGCGCAGGATGAGACTCGAACTCACACGATCTTTCGACCACTACCCCCTCAAAGTAGCGTGTATACCAATTTCACCACCTGCGCATTTGTTATAATGCCTCAGTCTTACCTTCGCACCCAATCTGCTTGGCTTGACTTCATTATAAGCAAAACAGAGATTAAAATTACATCACTCGAACTGTTTTCTGTCAGTATGAGAGGCGTTTGCTTCCCGTTTGCGACGACAAAATTACTGCTCTTTTCTTATTCTGCAATAGCAAAGGCCGACTTTTTTAAAAACTTTTTCTGCTGATGAGCCTATTCTGTTGAAATATAACAAGATGAAAACAAGACTTTTTTGAGCCTTGTCCGTGCAAATTGTCTCAAGGTCGCCCATTGGAGGCAAATTTACTTGTTTGGCGCCTTCTTTCGCCATGCGCAAAAAAGCGGGAGTTATATGATTTTGCTCATATAGCTCCCGTTGTAGAATCGCTTATATCTCTGCCAAAGGTGTTTTGCCGGCATTTCTTGCGCCGTCGTTCATGAGGGCGTCTGTCGCATTCTCGATGAGCTTGAACTCATCATTGCGTATGTAGCTCATCTTGTCGTCGTCGCCAAGTTTGTCAAGCTCGGTGCAGATTAGTGCCACGGTTATCTCTTTTATGTCAATGGCCGGGATAAAAGTGCGTTCTGTTGATTTGTCGTCGCCATTTTCGAGTTCGGCCACAAGGTGCGCCCTTTTCAGTCTTTCAATCAGATGGAAGAACAGAGGTTTGGCCATGCCTGTCGCATTTGCAATCTCAATCCCCGATGGAATCTTGTCGCGGTTCTTGAACGTCGTCACTATTTTGTGCATTATCAGCACGGACATCTTGCGCCTCATGTTTTGGCTCACCTCAACAACTCCGTGTTCTAAGCTGTAGTCCGTCACGTTTTGTATGGAGAATGCTATTTTGCAGCCGGCCAGTACTATTGTCCAAGTGATTTGCAGCCAGGCAAGCAGGAGTGGCAAGAACGCAAAACTGCCGTATACGGCGCCAGCGTTGTTGACGCCAATCTGGAAGGTTATGTAGATCCATTGCGTGATTTGGAATGCGGTGCCGGTGACTATGCCTGCTACAAGCGCGGGCATGAACTTGACTTTAGTGTTCGGCATCACGAGATAGAGCAGCGTGAACGACGTCCACAGGAGGATGTAGGGCAGGATGGCTAACAGGATGTCCTGGAAAGGCGTCAATGCGCCGGTGAAGAAGATTTGGACCGACGACTTGATGATGATTGTCGCGCTTGACGCGGTGAGCAGCAGGATGGGGGAGAAGAGCATTATGCACATGTAGTCGGCTATTTTGCGGAAGATGCCGCGCGGCTTCTTCACGCACCACATGGTGTTGAATGCCGCCTCGATGTTGTTGAGTAGCTTGAAGACGGAGTAGAGTAGCATGACGACGCCGACTCCTGCAATGAGGCCGCCTTTGGCGTTTTTGAGTGCGCTGCTTGAAAATGTTATCAGGTAATCTGCCACTCCTTCGGACATGGAGAAACTTTCGTTTATGTAGTCTTTCAGCATGTCATCAAGTCCAAAACCTTTTGATATGGCAAAGGCCAAGGCGGCGACGGGGACTATGGACAGCAGGGTGTAGTAGGTGAGTGCCGATGCCCTGATGCTGGCTTTTTGCTCCATGAACTCTTTGATTGTCATGACGATGATGCGCAGTAACCCGTATGCCATGCGTTTGAAGAATGACATGCTGGCCGTGTCGATGCTCCATAAGCCGGTGTCGATGAAATCTTTCGCCTTGTCGATTAAGCTCTTTGTTTTCACTTTGGAGGTGTAAATGGTTAACAGTGACAAAGATATTTAATTTTGCCCCATCGGGTGGCGCATTTATGCTAAAAAGGGCTATATTGGGTGTCGTAATATATACCACGATGCAAATGAAAACCTATTTAGCGTGCTTGGCGGCGTGCTTGGCGGAGATTGGCGTAATGGCGCAGAACTGCGTGTCGTTTCACCATTTAGCTATGTCTGAAAACCTGGCGGTATATGACTCGGCTCAGCTTCGAATGACTGCCGATACTGTGCTCGCCTATCAATTCCCCTCTGGCGGTTGGCCCAAGAACCATCAGTGGCAAAACTTTGACATTGATGACCGCGAGCTGGCCGAGCGGGCCAAACTTCGTGAGGCCATGTGCGGCAATGGCGTCGGCAGCACCATTGACAATGACGCGACGAGCCAGGAGATCGTTTTCTTGGCCAAGATGTATGGGCTGACCCGCGACGCCCGTTATTTGAAATCGGTTGTCCGTGGTGTGAATTTCATCATCAAATGCCAATACGCCAATGGCGGCTGGCCGCAGTTCTGGCCTTCACGCGGCTCGGGCTATGATCATGTGGCCCCTTATGCCGACCACATAACGTTCAATGACGAGGCCATGGTCAATGTCATGCAGCTTTTGCGTGATGTGGCCGAGGCTAAGTCCCCATTTGACATTCCTGAACTTGATGGTGATTTGCGTAGCCGCAGCCGTAAATCATTTGATAAGGGCGTGCAATGTATTCTTGATTGCCAAATACGTAAAGACGGTAAGTTGACAGTCTGGTGTCAGCAGCATGACGAGGTGACGCTGGCCCCGGCTCCTGCCCGCGCTTATGAGTTGCCATCGTTCTCTGCGCACGGCGAGACTGTCGGTATCCTCATGCTCCTCATGGATTTGCCAAACCCTTCTGAGGCTGTGAAGGCCTCCGTTACTGCCGGTGTCGAATGGCTTGAGGCTCACGCATTGAGGGGCGTCGAGTTCGAGTACTTCACAAATGCCGATGGCAAGCGCGATAGGCGCATTGTGCAAACGGGGGATTCAACAATAGTCAATTGGGCGCGCTATTATGATTTGGAGAGCGAGCGGCCTTTCTATTGTGACCGTGATGGCGTCAAGCGCTATGATTTTTCAGAGGTAGGCTATGAGCGCCGAAATGGCTACAGCTGGCTTGGTGACTCACCGCTCCGTGCCATCCGCCAGTATAAGAAGTGGCTTGAGAAGTTTGGCGGAGCCGATATGTGACGAAAAGATGCTTAATTAGATATTGGCCGTGCCGTAATCGCGATATTACGGTGCGGCTTTTTTTTGGGGGGGGGCAGATGGTTGTTTGGGTGATTAAAGAATGTCTTAGCTTGTTATAACTCAATTGATAAGCTGCGCTGTCATTGTCGCTGCTGTAATTATCAAGACTATGGCTGTCCATATCGGCCAACAGTCATTGCTGTTGTTGGGTCTCGTGATTTCTCTTTTTTATTGTTCCACTAATCTACACAAAAAAACGGGCCGTGGCATAAGCCCCCGTCCCGTCTCTTTGTCGTGCCTTGTCAGCCTTTTCAGTTCAGACCAGCCGCCTCAAGCTCCCGATACTCCTCGGCAGTGCACGGGATGAACACGAAAGCGTCTGAGAACAGCTTGTATATCTCAGTGAAGTTAGCCTCCTTGTCCTTGAAAAGCTCCTCCAATTGGTCTACTATGGCGTGATGCTGCGCTGTGGGGATGTAGGCGAGGGTGTCGCCTTTGAATGCGCCATAGCCATCGTTGTGGCCGTCTCTTATCAAGAAGTGGCTGTTTCTGTCTAAAAGGGAAATCTCAGCTAAATCAAAGTTGTTGATGTCTCTCGCAGGCAAGCTGATACGGCAGTTGGCCGTCTCAATTGCGTTATTACTTTCATTGTTTGGGTTTTCTACAATGGTGCATATAGAGGAACCGCATCCGTGTTCATTCTCACTTAGCAATTCAAGGCTATCACCGAGGCAAATCTCCTTGACCGTCTTAGCTGAGGCGGAAGCCGCTTTGATTAGCCGCATTATACGCGAGCTTAATGATAGCCACCAACGGGTTGACCCTGTAGAAAGTGCTTCCGTTTAGTGATTGCAGCAAGCCGTTGGCGGTGAACTTGAAGATGGCGTTCGTGTCGCCTGGACTGAAAATCACGCTCACTGGGATTCTGTACGTCTCGTTGCCGTTTGCGAAATGCTTTGGTTAACTCTTGCTGCTGGCCGCAGCTCAATCTCGCCTTTAAAAAGGCGTGGCCTTGTTGTTGCCATTTCTCGCCCAAACCTCGTAACCGCTCGTTAAATAGATATTAAGCCGACTTGCAACTTCACACAGCCAAAGTCCCGCTCTCCTTCTGTGAGACGCGAGGTCTCCTCGTTGAAAGAAAATAAGGTTGGCGTTCTGGGGAACTCCGAAGGTTTTAGCGGAGCGCAATAAATAATAGCGGTTTCTCTTGCATCTCAAGGAGTGGTGAGTCATTTATTGTGCGTGACAAATCTTGTGCGCAACAAAGATAACGCTTGAATAAACTCTTGTCGTAGGTCTGCTTGATGCACAAAAAAAAGAGGTCACACCTTGAAAGATGTAACCTCTTTATTCTTCTGAGCGGGAAACGGGACTCAAACCCGCGACCCTCTGCTTGGAAGGCAGATGCTCTATCGACTGAGCTATTCCCGCAATTTTAACTCTATACCATCACTCGTTAAAGTAATGAATGGTGGGAGGTGAAGGATTCGAACCTACGAAGCCGAAGCAACAGATTTACAGTCTGCCCCATTTGACCGCTCTGGAAACCTCCCATTCTTTCAAAGAGTAAATTTTGCTCTCATTAAGAGAGCCAGCAGAGGGACTCGAACCCACGACCGGCTGATTACAAATCAGCTGCTCTACCAACTGAGCTATGCTGGCAGGTGGGTAAGCGATCTACGTCGCACCGCTCAACCTAGTACCTTTGCTGCGGTCAGGCCCTGGAGGATTCGAAGGGAGCTGGTCGCGTAGGACTTACCCGTGTGCTTTTGCGATGACAAAATTATATCAAATAATTCATTTTGCAAACCTGAAGGCACTTTTTTTTGAATGTTTTTTGCAAGTGATTGAAAATCAAGGTGGGGTGTGCTGATTTTTTTTTCAGGGGCTATCTCGTGGGTGCAGGTTTTTCTATGGAAAATATTACTGTCCGCTAAAATGTTTTCGAGAGCATATGTAAATAGGCTTGGTTTCCGCATTCGGATTTACGCCTTTTCGCTACCATTATATTGTCACCATATATTGTCACCATATATTGTCACCTTGAGGTGTTGTTAAATTGAGTACCCACTTGCTTTTAATGGTCACTCAGCGGTTGATAACAGCCTCAGGCGTTTCTTCGGGCTGGCTACGATGGTAAGGATAATGCTCGTGTATTACGTGAACTGCTATACATTATAAAAGCTGTACGAACCTTTGTCAAAACGGTTTGGACGGCTTTCCTGTAAGTCTTTTTATAGTCGGAATTGTGTTCACAGAAGGTTTAGTGGACACAGATAAACAAAAACTCAGGCGGCTGACAATCACTTGTCTGCCGCCTGAATCTTTATGTTAGCACCCTCGGGTGGTGCCGAAAGTCGCTTGCTTTAGTCTACCTTGATGTCCGTATTGACATTCTTGCAGCCGATGAGCGCATAGTAGAGGATGTAGGCGAGCATGGCGATGACGAGCCAATAGCTGCTGATGGGGCCAAAGCTCTTGGCTATGGACTCCTGGATGAGTGGCATGATGCCACCGCCGACGACCATCATCATGAAGAGGCCGGAAGCCTGGGCGGTATACTTGCCAAGTCCCTCAACCGCGAGGTTGAAGATGCCGCCCCACATGATGGATGTGCAGATGCCGCACGCCGCAATGAAGAAACACTTGACGGGTACAGGCACATCGTGGAAAGTCTCCGTCATGCTGTCTGGCAATATGATGGCGATGAGCAGCAAAAGTATCGCGAGGGAGGACACTGCCGTAATCTGAACCTTGGTGGAGATTACGCCGCTTATGAAGCTGCTGAGGAAACGTCCGCAGAGCATAAGGAACCAATATACAGCTGCAAGAGTACCACCGACTGCCGCTGCGCCCTCTACGGGGTTGCCGGCGACATCTTTGAGGCCAGAGAGGTAGAAGTTCAACTGCGCCGGGATGCCGATCTCGATGCCGACGTAGAAGAATATGCCGATGATGCCAAGCAGGCAGTGGCGGAAGGCGAGCGGGCTGCGCTCATAGACAATCTGCTCACCGTCTTTCTGAAGATTAGGCTCGGGAATTTCGACAAACTTGATGATGATGAACGAGAGCGCGAACACGCCAATGCCAATCCAAAGGAGAGGGGCGACGTCGCTCATGCTTGTGTTATTCGTCACAGTGCCAATCATGACACCGGTGAGGAGGGGGGTCAGTGTGCCAGTGAGCGAGTTCATCGTGCCACCAATCTGTATGAACTGGTTGCCGCGGTTACCGCCACCGCCCAAGATGTTGAGCATCGGGTTGACGACCGTGTTGAGCATGCAGACGCAGAAGCCGCAGATGAAGGCGCCAAGGAGGTAGATGAAGAGGTTGAGCGCAACGGGCTTGCCGTCATAGCTCATGACTTCGATGTCGTCGCCGAAGATGCTGGACGCATATTGAACGAGAAGGCCTGCTATGCCGACAATGAGCGCAATGAGCGCCGTCTTCTTATAGCCGACCTTGGTAAGCATCTTGCCGGCGGGAATTCCCATGAAGAGATAGGCTGCGAAGTTCATCATGTTGCCCATCATCTTGGCCCATTCGTACTTCACTCCCCAGATGTTGCCAAACGGAGCTCCCATGTTCGTCACGAATGATATCATGGCGAAGATGAAGCACATGGTTATGATGGCAACAATGTTGCTGTTATTCTTTTGTGTCATTAAGTTATTTTTTTCCTTGTTTTTTAAAACTCAACCTTGATAGAACCCTGCGGACGGATGAAGAGCTTGTGGCACTTGCCCTTGCCGAAGGTGTGCTCGAGGGTCTCGACATATTTGTCAATGAGGTTGGTCGGGACGAATGCCTGGATTGTGCCAGCGAAACCGCCGCCGTGAACACGCCAAGCGCCCTCTGAGCCGAGGACGATCTGCGAGAGGGCGAGGGCGACAGACAAACCTTGCTCGGCCACATTGTTGATTGGGTAGACGTTCTGGTTGTACATGAACGAGCTCTGGCCAGAGGCTATGACTTTTGCCAAGAACGCCTTGAAGTCACCCTTCTCAAGGTCGGCTACCTGTTCGGCAACGCGAGTGTTGTCCATCTCGAAGTGGATGGCGCGGAGGATGGCGCGGTCTGAGACACCCTCACTGCGCAGGGTGGGGATGGCCTCGAGAATCTGCTCAAGGCTGAGCTCGCGGAGCACCTTCTTGCCGAGTTTGGCTGCTACGCCCTTCATGTCGGTGGGCAGAGATGCGTACTCGTCATTGAGGTCGGCATGGTTTCCGCCGGTGTCGGTGATTACGAGCGCGTAGCCCGTCTTGGTGAAGTCGAAGTCTACTTTCTTGACGATAGGCTTAGCGGGGTCAGCGAAATCTATCGTGACAAGGCCGCCAACGGAGCAAGCTGTCTGATCCATGAGGCCGCAGGGCTTGCCAAAGAATACATTCTCAGCATATTGGCCAATCTGCGCGTTGAGGACAGCGTCAAGCTTGCCGTCATTGAAAAGATGGCTGACGATGGCGCCGATGAGAACCTCGAAAGATGCCGACGAGCTGAGGCCCGAACCCTTGGGCACGCCGCTGTTGATGACAGCGTCGAAGCCGCCAATCTTAAAGCCGAGCTCTTTCATTCGGGCGCAGATGCCGCGCACAAGGCCTACTGATGTGTAGTACTCTTTCTCGTTGGGGGTGAGGACGCTCAGGTCGACCTCAAACTGCGGGTAGCCTGATGAGAGAATGTGCACTTTGTCCGTGCCATTGGGTGAGGCTATTGCCACATTGTCAAGGTTGACTGCGCCAGCCAACACGCGGCCGTAGTTGTGGTCTGTGTGGTTGCCGCCAATCTCAGTTCGCCCTGGGCTGCTGAAGACTGTGAGGTCCTTGTCACCATATGTGGCGACGAACTCGTCAACCAACTTGGTGTAACGTTCTTTTTGGGTGTCGATGACAGCGGCGTCGCTCCCGTAGAGCGTGCGGAGGGTGTCACCCTTGGCGATTGCGCCTTTGAGGCTATTGGTTTGCATTTTCTGTTTGTAAATACGTGTTCTTAACGAAGTGTCGTTCGCGACGGGCAGAGGCTTGTAGCCTTGTCACCAAACGCAAAGCAAATTTAATATTTTTATCTTATTATTCGTAAAAAACGCGGCGGCTGTTCGCGCAATTTTCGACAAATAGGCAAGAATGGCGTACGAACGGGAAAAAGGAAACCCCGTGAAAGTTTCGGGCTTTCACGGGGTTTGTTTGTCGCCACGGAAATGTGGCAATGGGTGGCGGCGCGACTTAAACGCTTATGCCGACGAACGTTACGTCGTCGTTTTGTGGGTAGTCGCCTTTCCACTGAGTAAACGCCTCTTGGATGGTCAGGCTCTGTTGGTCCATGTCGTCGTCGCAGATGCTTGACAGCAAATGCTCGAGCTTTGCGCTCTTTAACTTTTCTCCATTTTGTCCACCAAACTGGTCGCTATAACCGTCGGTGTACATGTATATCTTGTCGTGTTTGCGCAGTTTCATGCGTGTCGTCTCAAAAGGTCGGCACCTTATGGCTGGCTCAGTGTCGCCAATGCTACGTCTGGTTCCGCGTATGGTTGTCTGGATGCCGTTGTGGATGACGATGATAGGCCGTCTTGCGGCAGCGAGTTGAACGTCGTGCGAATTCAGATTCAGCACAGCTATCGATATGTCCAATCCGTCTTTCACCTCCTCCGGGTTCTGCCTGTTGTGCCTCAGGTTTTGTATGAGGCTGCGGTCGAGCTGCTCCAGTATTTTCGCGGGGTCGAGCTTCTCCTCGTCCATCCTGTTGCACGTCTCGTTGAGTATGGTGGCGGATATCATTGATAGTAAGGCTCCTGGCACTCCATGCCCTGTGCAGTCGGCACAGACAATGACGAGGCTGTCTCCAACACTTTTGAACCAGAAGAAGTCTCCGCTGACGACGTCAAGCGGGCTGTAGAAGACGAATGAGCCGGATATAGGGTAGGCGTTCATCTGCTCGGGCGATGGTGAGATGGCGTGCTGGATGTGTTCTGCGTACGCTATGCTCTCCGATATTCGGTCATTTGTTTTGCCCAAAGCCTCGGCCTGTTTTTCGAGCCTGGCTATTTTGCCCTCATACTTGTCTATTATTTTCTTGTTGACCTCGTCAGAGTGCGCCCTGTGGTCGGCTCTGCGGATGTGGAAGAGGATTATGGCTGTGATTGTCAGTGTGATGATTATGGTGGCCACGACGACCAAAATGGTCTGGCTCTGTTCCTTCTCTGGCTCGGCCGTCTCTTGCTTTGCTTGCAGTGACGCGGCTCGGGCCACGTCCGCCTCGCGGTTCCTGTCGTTAATGGTCAGAATGTCATTGCGCAGGATGGTGGCGTTGCTGCGGCGGTCCGACTGAATCTTGTTGGCCTTTTCGTAGTCTCCTGTTTTTTCGCAATGCCATATTTTGACGTCGTCCCACAGCGAGCGCACAAACGGGGTGGTCTCTTTTGCCTCCTGAATGTCATGGAACAAGATTTGTTGCGCAGTCCTGTGATTGCCGTCGAGGTCGCATAGGCAGGACTCTAGCAACATATAGCACAGCTTGCCGTCTGGGGATGACAGCTTGGCTGTGTCCACTTCGTCCATAAACTGTTTGGCTCTGTCGGTGTCTTGCATCCTCGCCCTTGCAAGTCCCTGATAGACATACACGTCTTGCGCCATCTTCCTCTCCCCTGTTTTGCCAATGAGGAGTTCAAGTCTGTTGAGTGCGGTAACAGCTTGTGGCATGTCTCCGCCGAGGAGGCGCATCCTGGCAAGCTGGTTCAGGTAGGCCATTTTGCCATAATCTGAGGCGGCGTCGAACGTCTCGCTCGCTTTGAAAAGGTTACGGTTGGCCGTCGATATGTCATTGATGCCAATGGCCACGCCTGCCACATCCGAGTAGGCTGTCGTTCTGCTCGTCGGGTCTAAAGAAGATTCGCTTGCCGTGTCAGCGGCCAATTCGGCTGTTCGCAGCTCAGCAAGGCATCCTTTCGAGTCTTTTGACTTGCTGTGGACTTTGGCGTTTAGCGTCGCGAGTTTTATGATTCCTGTGGGGTGGGAGCCTCTAATCGCGTAGCCGGTACCATTTGTCAGGTGGTAGTTCGCTTGGGTGAGGTCTGATGTCGCAAAGTATGCCGTGCCGGCGATATACTCCATCTCGGCTTGCAGACGAAGTCCCGTAATGGTTGCGCTATCCTCGGTTTTCTTGATTGTGGCAATGGCCGAATTTGCATAGAGAATGGCCGCGTCAGGTTTATTTGCTGATTTGAAGTGGAGCGCGCTCACCACGTCGGCCTCTATTTTGCTGTATGGGTCGTTCTTTGCGCTTTTTGTGCGGTTTTCGTCTGGGTTATAGCCTGTTGCGTCACCTCGTTGCGCCTTGTCCACCAATTTAATCAGGTACGACGACTTGTCCCCCTCCTGCTCTCTGTGGCAAGAGGAGAGGCAAAAGGCTGTGGCTATGAGTGTTATTAGGATTATTCGTTGACAGTTGTTAGCGAGTCCCATTAGTGGCGTGTGTTTGCGGGGGCAAAAGTATGTATTTTCTCCAAAAAATTTGACTGTGAATTACGATGTTTCATTTGCTGTGTATGGAAATTGCAAGGTTTTTCGCCATCAAATAGTAAAGTTCACCTATTTTTAGTTGCCCATCTGTTCGTACCGTTCCGCTTTTTGATTTATCTTTGTATCCAAGGTGATTTTTTCAAGAAAAGAGAAAATTTAACCGCTGCCACAATTCCTGCTGTTTTATAACTGACAATAGATATACTAACTATATGGAAACCACCGAGAAGGCTAAAGATCTTCCAGTCGCTTTTGTCGAGCGTATCCGAGCTACGCACTCAGATGCTGACGAGTTCCTTGCCGCCATATGCCGTGAGCCGTTCCTCTCCGTGAGGATTAATCCGGACAAATGGTCGGACGGGTGTCTTGATCTCGGTGAGCCTGTGCCATGGTGTCAGGATGGCTTCTATTTGGCAGATCGTCCTACGTTTACCCTCAATCCCGCTTTTCATGCCGGGGCTTTCTATGTGCAGGAGGCCTCAAGTATGTCATACTCCATTGCGATTGCCGAGGCTTTGAAAGGTCTGCCGTCTTCGCCTGTGTGCCTTGATTTGTGTGCGGCGCCGGGTGGCAAGACGACTTTGTTGTTGAGCCGCATGGGGCATGAAGGTGTTGTTGTTGCCAACGAGGTTGTGCGACAGAGGGCTTGGATCTTGAGGGAGAATGTAGCCAAATGGGGATGCCCATCGGCCATTGTGACGAACAAGCGGCCTGCGGAGATTGCCGAGTCTGGTTTGCGGTTCGACCTTATAACTGTTGACGCCCCTTGCTCGGGTGAGGGGATGTTTCGCAAAGACGATGTGGCGGTGAGCGAATGGTCGGCTAAGGCTGCGGCAGAGTGCGCCGCTCGTCAGCGTGACATATTGACTGATATATGGCCGGCTCTCAATGACGGCGGTTATATGATATACTCCACTTGCACTTTCAATCCCGATGAGAATGAGCGCAATATGGAGTGGTTGGTCAAGGAGTTTGGCGCCGAGGTCGTTCCGCTGCCCATGCCCGAAGGTGTAGGCGTCACAACCATCTCGTTTGATGGCGGGGTGGGGTACGCGTTCTATCCGCATAAGGTGAAAGGTGAGGGCATTTTTGTGTGCCTGTTGCATAAACCCGGTGAACGGGTTGGCGTGGTCTCAATGGCCTCCCAACGCAAGGACAAGAAAAAAGGCAAGCAGCCTGCCGGACTCAAGGAGACGGAACTCGGAAAGTCTTTTGTCCGTGCCGCGCGACTCTATCAGCGTGGTGACGAGATATGCGCTTTTCCGCAGGGCAAGGCTCCAGTCATGGTCAACATCACTGAGGCCCTTGACCCGTTGCTTGCCGGCACGCGTGTCGCTACTGTCTTGGAAAAGAGGGGTGTTGCGGTATTGTCTCCTGCCCCTGAGTTGCCATTGTCTCAGGCTTTTGAAAAATCATCATTAGCCGTTGCTGATGTAGACGAGCTGAACGCCCTGAAGTTTTTACATGGTGACTCCGATCTCGTTTTGCCTGAGGGGGCTGATGGCTGGTGCGTGATATCTCATCGTGGTCTTGCCCTCGGCCTTGTCAAGAGGATGGGCAACAGGCTCAATAATTATTACCCAAAGGAGTGGCGGATTAGGATGAACGTAAATCAATAAATGGCATAATTTTTTCATCATCAATAAAATAAACCTCAAAAAAATCAATGACAAAGCAACTTTTAATCTCGTTTCTCGCCTTGGCTATGGTAGGAGCCACGGTCGAGGCGCATGGCCGCAAGAACAAGACGGTCGAAGATGTCTGGGCTAAGGGCCGGGCTGTGGCCGACGCCATAGCGACACCCGCCATCAACACGGACTCGTGTTTTGTGATAACCGATTTCGGCGCCTCTAAGATAGCTGACGCCCGTACCAATGCGGCAGCTATAAACGCTGCCATCGATCATGCGTCAAACGCAGGCGGCGGACGCGTCTACATCCCCTACGGCGAATGGCTCTCTGGCCCCATCACTCTCAAGAGCCATGTGGACCTCTATCTCGAAAACGGGGCGACGCTGCTCTTTGACACTAATCCCGATCTCTATCTGCCCGTTGTGCGCACTCGTTGGGAGGGATTGGATTGCTACAATTTGCACCCTCTCATCTATGCCAATGGCGCAACCGACATATCGATAACCGGCGAGGGTACAATCAACGGCCAGGGCTCAAATGAGCATTGGTGGCCTATGACAGGTGTAGCCCGTTTCGGTTACAAGGAGGGTATGCTCAAAACCAATAATGGTGACGATAACACAGGTCGTCCGCTGCTCAGCAAGATGGAGCGTGAGAAGGTGAATGTGGAGGATCGCCACATGGGCATCCGTGACGCTCTTCGCCCTCAGCTTATTAATCTCTATGATTGTCAGCGTGTTCTTATTGAGGGTGTCACTCTGCGAGACTCTCCTTTCTGGGTCATCCATCCCTGTTTTGTGACTGACATGATTGTCAGGAATGTGACCATCATCAGCCACGGACCTAACTCAGATGGCTGTGATCCTGAGAGCAGCAAGAATGTGCTCATTGAGAATTGTTTCTTTGACACGGGTGATGATTGCATTGCCATCAAGAGCGGACGAAACAATGATAGCCGCGCTATCAATGTGTCCACTGAGAATGTCATTGTGCGCAATTGCCGCATGAAGAACGGACATGGCGGTGTGGTCATCGGCAGTGAGATTGGCAGCGGCTTCAAAAATCTCTGGGTGGAGGATTGCGAAATGGACAGTCCTGAACTTGAGAGGGTCATCCGCATTAAGACGAACCCTTGCCGTGGTGGCGTGATTGAGGGCGTCAACGTGCGTAATGTCAAGGTCGGCCAGTGCCGTGAGGCTGTGCTGAAAATCAACTTGGACTATGAGCCGCGTGAGAACTGCGACCGCAGCTTCCCCCCGACGGTGAAGGATGTCAACATTGAGAATGTGACGAGCCAGAAGAGCCGTTACGGCGTCCTCATCATCGGTCTCAAAGAGTCTTGCAATGTCAAGAATATCAATGTCAAGAATTGCCAGTTCGATGGTGTTAAGGATGGCAACAAAATTTCTGGCATGGTTGAGAATGTCAAGTCGAAGAATTTGATTATCAACGGACAAGTTGTCGAACTCTAACCGTAAAAAAATCTGTTTATGAAAAATATAGCTCTTCCCCTCATTGCCGTGGCGTTGTCCGCCCCGGTCATGGCCCAGACAGCCGCTGAGCCTGACTACTCGTATGTCAGCAAGGCTTGGATGGCTGATCTTGGCAACGGATATTATCAGAACCCGATCCTCTACGCAGATTACTCAGATCCCGACGTGTGCCGCGTGGGCGATGATTTCTACATGACGGCCTCTTCTTTCAACTGTGTGCCGGGATTGCCCATCCTCCATTCGCGCGACTTGGTCAACTGGACCATTATAGGCTACGCCCTTGACCGTTTAGTCCCCGCCGAGGCCTATGACGGCGCACAGACAGCCAACCCGACAACTGTGACGGATGGACGTATCTTCATAGACAACTCTTTCGACCGTCCGCGACATGGTGACGGCGTTTGGGCTCCTGCCATCCGCTACCACAATGGTGAGTTCTTCATCTATTGGGGTGATCCGGACAACGGCATTTTCATGGTCAAGACCAAAGACCCCGCCGGACGATGGAGTGCGCCTGTTTTGGTTCACAAGAGCAAAGGCATCATTGACACCTGCCCATTTTGGGATGAGGACGGCCGCGCCTATATTGGTCACGGCTATGCAGGGTCACGTGCCGGCCTTAAGAGCATCTTGGGCATGATTGAGATGACTCCAGACGGAACGGCGACCATTGGTGAGGATTGCGTAATCTATGATGGTCATGTGGATAATGTGACCATTGAGGGCGTAAAACTCTATAAGAGAGACGGATATTATTACATTCTCTGTCCTGCAGGCGGTGTGCCGACCGGCTATCAGCTTGCCATGAGGTCCAAGAGCATCTATGGCCCGTATGACTGGAAGATTGTCATGGCCGAGGGCAAGTCTGGCGTCAATGGCCCTCATCAGGGTGGCCTGGTTGACACTCCTGACGGCAGTGAGAACTGGTTCATCCACTTCCAGGATGTCGACGCCTATGGCCGCATTGCTCACCTCCAGCCCGTCACTTGGGTTGATGGTTGGCCTGTCATGGGCATAGACAAGGATGGCGACCTTTGTGGCGATCCCGTCATTAAGCATAAGAAGCCTAATTTGCCTAAGCAAACTCCTTGCGCCCCCGTGGAGAGTGACGATTTCAATCATACGGGACTTGGTTTGCAATGGCAGTGGCATTCAAATCCCAACGCTCTGTGGAGTTTCGCCGATCAAAAGATGGGTGTGCTCCGACTCTTCTCTTGGCCATGGAAAGATTCGGCGGGCGAGCCTGTCAAGAATTTGTGGGGCGTAGGCAACTTGTTGTTGCAGAAGTTCCCCGCTCCCAACTTTAAGGCCACAGCCAAGGTGCGTTTCCACCCGTCCGACAAGCATGTCGGTGAGCGTTGTGGACTGGTTGTCATGGGCTTGGACTATGCAGCCGTCGTCATGACCAACAAGGGTGACGCCATCGAGATGACCCAGGTGGAGTGCAAGGGTGCCAAGAAAGGCACTGCCGAGAGTGTCAATTCCGATGCCGTGACGGTAGCCAAGGACCAGTATGTCTGGCTTCGTGTCGAGGTGAAGAAGAAAGGCGCTGACGCCATCTGCTCATTCTCTTATAGCACAGACGGCAAGAAGTTCACTAAGTTCGGCAAGGAGTTCACTGCTCAGCCTGGTCAATGGATTGGAGCCAAGACTGGCCTCTTCTGCACCCGTGAGAAACAGGTGACCAATGACGGTGGCTGGATGGATGCCGATGAGTTTATTGTTGATAAGCTGTAAATCCTATGCGTGTCATGCGTTTACCAATAGTCCTTCTTTGCGTTTTTATGTCGGTGGGGTGCGGTTGTAGTCGCTCTTCGCAGGTTCTGACTTCTGATGCTCAGCCTGTTACTACGCCAGTGTCAGAGTCAGGTGGTGACAACTCAACAGGGCGTTTCAATCCGTCGGTTGTCATTGTCTCTTATGACCCAAGTGTCGGCAAGACGGCGCTCTCATCCGCCGCAGAGAGGGTGGGGGGCAAGATTGTTTATGACTACGTTAATTTCAATATGTTAGCCATAGAGAAGCCCGACAGCATGACAATGTCCCGAACCGTAGAGTATTTTTCGTCAGTGGACGGAGTAATAAATGCCGTACCTGATCAAATGTGCGAATTGGACGGCGGTTCGGCAGAGGCTCTCTGAGCCTTAGAATAAGTAATTGAAAGGCGCAATGGTCGTTGGGTTACGCCCGACGACTA
The DNA here is from genome assembly GCA_963618945.1 of Bacteroidaceae bacterium. GTDB lineage: Bacteria > Bacteroidota > Bacteroidia > Bacteroidales > Marinilabiliaceae > W3P20-009. The sequence continues at coordinate 141,107 of CAVETY010000007.1, read as the reverse complement.
TTGCGCCTTTTTCATTTTTGGGGAGCTATATCCTACAAATAGACCTTTGTAAGCACCTCTTCAAATTCGCTCATCACGTTGCTGCGTGCCGTAATCCCGCCACCGGCATGATAGCGGAAACCGCCGCCGGCCTCTTGGCTTATGAACCTGATCATCACCGCGCTTGTCATTCTCCCCTCATGGCATATGCCCATCACGCCCGTGTAGTAACCGCGTCCACATGGCTCAGCCTTGTCTATTATCTCCACAGTTTTTCTCTTTGGCGCGCCTGTAATTGACCCTGCCGGGAGCATAGAGGTCAGAATGTCACCCATGTGGCTGCGATATCCGTCTTGCAGTTGTCCGGCGATTGCGCTGCTTGTCTGCCAAATGGGGCCGTGGCTTGTCTCAATAAGTTCCGCGTACCTGTATCTCTCCACCCTCACCTGCGCACAATGCTGACTCATGTCATTGCGTATGAGGTCCACAATGGTGGCGTGTTCGGCCGCCTCTTTGGCATCGTTCATCAGTGTGGTCTGCGAGTCTTGACCTTCCGCTCGCGCCGTTCCTTTCATGGGGTAGGACCGCATTGTGCCGTGTCGGTCAATGGAGACGAATGGTTCTGGTGAGAAACATACAAACGGATATCCGCCGAGTGGCTGCATAAAAAGCCTGAAGGGCGCACGTGACGCATGGAACACGTCAGTCAGTGAGCCATTTAGGTTGACGTCCACCGCCCACGTCAGGTTAGTAAGAAAGGAGTCGCCGCGGCGCAATCCGCACATGACCGTATCGAATGCCTTGGCGTAGTCGTCAAACTTGGGAGGGTGCGCAGTTATAGTCGGTTTGGCGTGCGGTGCGCTCGTGGCATTGGTGTAGTCGCCAATAGCATATAGGCATGACCTGGGGTCGATGTCCCGAAGTTGCCCGACGTGCCATGCCTTGGCCTCATAGTCCGTCACGAAAAGGAAAGGCTCACTCCCGACTCCAAGGCTGTTGATTGCCTCTCTCGCTTCGTCCTGCCCCATTGGCTTGGCGAAGTCCCCCCGCCTATTATTGAATGCGTTTTGCATACGGGCGGCAAAGTTACGAAAATTAGGATAGTGCTATTTACAGCCATTCATAGACGTAATGTTTCTTAAACTTCAGAATGCGGTTATGCCCTTTTATGTGTAGTTGAATATGTTTTATTATTTTTACAATGGAGTTTTTGGGGATAGGGCAGATTTGTGGTCTACAAATTTTTCACAATCGAATTAGAGTAGTCAGTAAAATCAGACTTTCTTGCTGTCGATTTATTGAAGTTGAAGTATGTGAACGCAAGTTTTCGCTCTTGTCTGAAGAACACAAAAGTTGTAATCAATGGCATGATGTGGCTTGTCTCTTCTGCCCTTGCCGAAATCGGATTAACTCTTTAACAGAGGCTGGAAAATATGCTGAGTGAAAGTCAGAACATAGAATATAAGGAGTCGTGGCGAGACGAGTATCTGAAATGGATATGCGGTTTTGCCAACGCATATGGTGGTCGCATCTACATCGGTGTGAACGACAAGGAGGAGGTAGTCGGTTTGCCTGATGCCAAGAAACTGATGGAGGACATCCCAAACAAGATTGTCAACTATTTGGGCATTGTGGAGGACGTGAACCTGCTTATGGAGGACGACAAGGAGTACATTGAGATTGTGGTGGCTTCGAGCAGCATGCCCGTAACATATCGTGGAGCCTATCACTACCGCAGTGGCTCTACCAAGCAGGAACTGCAGGGGCTTGCCTTGCAGAACTTTATCCTGAAAAAGATGGGGAGGTCGTGGGACGATATGCCGTTGGACTGTGCCACGCTCGATGACATAGACCGTGCTGCCATTGACTATTTCCTGCGTAAGGGCATTGAGGTGGGACGAATTTCAGGCGATGCCTATGCCTCGTCCACAGAAGCCGTGTTGCGAAGTCTGGACTTGATGACGGGCGATGGACAGCTCAAGCAAGCCGCCCTGTTGCTCTTCGGCAAGAATCCAAGACATTTCTTCGTGTCATGCGATTTCCGCATCGGGCGCTTCCGCCACGACGAGAGCGACTTGGTTACGCAAGATGTCGTGGAGGGAAATATCCTGCAAATGGTAAACCGCATCATTGAACTGTTGCGCTCCAAGTATCTCCTCTCACCCATTCACTATGAGGGGATAACACGCATCGAGCAATTGGAGATACCCGAAGACGTGCTGCGTGAAGCCATTTGCAATGCCATCGTGCATCGCGACTATATGGGAGTACATACTCAGATGAAGGTGTATGATGACCGCATCACGATTTGGAACGACGGCAAATTGCCGGATGGGATTGACCAAGAAAAGTTGTTTGCCGAGCACGCCTCCCAGCCTCGTAATCGTAATCTTGCCAATGCTTTCTACAAGGCTGGCTTCATCGAGACATGGGGGCGAGGCATCAACAAAATACGACAGGGGCTAAAGAACGCCCAACTTCAAGAGCCCAAGATAGAGAACAACGCAAGCGGCACGTTGCTCACCATCTATCGCAATGTCGGTGTAGATGGTACTGTAAATGGCGGTAATATGGCGGTAATGAAACTAACTGAGCGTCAGAGTTCTATCGTTTCTTGTTTAGCGGAAAATCCTGATATTACCGCCAGGCAAGTGGCGGTAATAATGGACGTACCGCAACGTACAATAGAAAGGGAACTTTCTGTGCTGCAAAAGATGGCGATTTTGCATCGTGAAGGGTCGCCAAGAACTGGCAAATGGGTAATTGAAAACAAAAGTTATCTCAGATAACGTAGACAAATATGATAGAAACATAATCCAAAGATACGGAGATTGGAGAGATCTCTGAGGACTTGAATGCTATACCCATTAGTAAAGTATGTAAAGTAAAGCGTGGAGTTCGTATTACTCGGGAGCAACTAACTGATAATGGTATACCCGTCAAAAAAAATTCGTAACTTAGGCATTAGAACCCAATACAATAACTTTCACCAATTTCCCTCTCATGAAAACCCTCACCCCCTTCACCCTCGCTCTCATAGCCGCCTCCCTCCTCTCAGCGTGCCATCCTAAATACGAGTACCCGGCCGCGACAGAGACTGAGACAAACGGAAATGACAATCAGGAGGATGAAGGGAAAAAAGAAGAGAATGAGGATGACAAAGAAGACGGCGAGGATGAGGATAAAAAGAATGACACGCAAGACGAGGCGGACTACGCTGTGGACATAACCCGCGTTCTCACAGCGCCGCAGGGAATGATACGCGTGGACGGCGTGGCGACAATGGGCAATGGCGACGCCATCAGTGAGACACAGCACCCGACAATAACACTGCTCTTGGCCAAAGGGGCGGGAGCCACCGCACTCGCTGACGCCGCCGATGTGGTTGCGGGCGACGTGCTGATCGAAATGGGCTCGGATGGCGACAGTTTCTCGGCCTATGCGAGTGGGCTGGAACAGGGTGCCACATATACTGCGGCAATAAAACTGAGCGGACAATTAGGCTCTAAGACATCAAAGACCAGTGAAGCCGAGGTCGGCTATCTTGAGGAGTGCGAAATATTTGAACCCGAAGAGGTTGACTTGGGTCTCTCTGTCATCTGGTCAAAAGCCAATCTTGGGGCTGTGGATTCCTTGGGAACTGGTGTTGTGACCGCATGGGGCGAGTTGAACCCGTCGGCTTTCTACTCTGAGGATGCGTATACGTTGGCAGCTTTTCAACCACTCTTGGCCAATGGCATAGGCGGGTCAGACGTGACCGATGTGGCCTACGCCCACACCGCCGGCGGTTGGCGACTGCCCACCTATGATGAGATGCGCGAATTGTGGAAAAACTGCGACAGGTATCCCGGCCGCACAACAAGCGGCACATATCTGAGGCTCAAGTCGAAAACTAATGGAGCGGAGATATACCTCCCGTGCGCAGGCCTCGCCATTGGCAACGAGATTGTCAACGAGGAGTATATGTCAGCGACGGAAAAAGGAAAGAAGATGGGTTGCTACATGACGTCGACCCAATCCCGCTATTTCCATTTCTTCATGACAAGTTCAGGGACTAACCTCACCTCGCAAGTGAGCGGAGACGGCAAGCCTTGGTGGGGCTATTGCGTCAGGGCTGTGAAAGACAGGGAGTGAGAAAAATCTAAACATCCATACGCCCCACGCAGGCTATGGAATAGTCGTCTGGCACAAGCCATTGCTCGGCCACTTGGCGAACCTCGGAGGGCGTTATGTTCTTCACCACATCATAATACTCCTTGACGCGTGACACTGGCACCTCGTCCACAAGGAGACTGAAAAGCGAGTCGGCCGAAGTGATTACCGAATCGAAATAGCGCAGGATGTCGCCAAGCATATAGCCGCGGAGTGTCTCCATCTCGCGGTCGGGTATGAGTGTAGTGGCGAGTGTCTCCATCTCGCGGGCCACCTCGTCAATAACCTTCTGATGCGAGCCGGCGCGGATCTCAGAGCCAATGGAGTGAGTGCCCCAAAGCGCGTTGCTGTTGACGTAGCTTGAGATGCCATAGGTCAATCCAAGCCTCTCGCGGATGTTCTGCATCAGGCGCGAACCGAAATAGCCGCCAAGGGCCACATTGGCCACCTGGAAAGGCAGGAACTGCTCATGGTTGCGCGAGAAGAGTCTGCGACTGAAGCGGATGGAGGTCTGCTCACCCTCGTGTTGAATAAAACTGCGTTGTACAGAGGGGGCGAAATTCGGCATGGATGGCGTCCACAACTCACCGCCGCTTTGCCAATTCTGTCCAAAGGCGTCCGCCACAATCTTAACGTCATCCTCTGTCGGTTGTCCGCAGACAAAGATATGCGCACCCTCGGGGCGGTAGGCCAACGAGTGGAAACGCTTGAGCGACTCGGGTGTGAGAGCCGTTATGTCCTCTCTTTGGGCCACACGGGCGTTGCGGTCGCCCTCGGCATAGGTGAGACGGAGCATCTCGCGAACCGCCAAATAAGATGTTTTGAGGATGTTGACGTCGTAGCCCTGAAGCTCCTGAGCAATGTATATATCCAGCTCCTCCTGCGGGAAAGTGGGATATTTGACCATCTCCTCAAGCAGTTCAACCACAGGCCGCGTGTCGCGGCTCAGACACATGGCGGAGACCACGGTGTAGCCCGTCATGGTGGTGGTCCATTTGCTGGCTCCGTAGAAATCGAGCGTGTCGGCAATCTGTTGCGACGTGTGGTTGATTGTTCCCTCACCCAGCATATTGGCCACAGCGCGGGCCACAAGTGGGCGGTCAGACCGCAGTGTGCCGGCGCGGAGCAGGACGTCAATCTTGACGACGGGCTGCGCACCTCCGCGGAGGACATGCAGCATCACGCCGTTGGCAAGTCGTGTGGTGGTATATTCGGGCACCACGGGCATGCGGATGTCGCCCGAGGCAGGTGGTATAGTTCGATTCACGTTACAACTATTTTCGGGAACGGTAGATGAGGGTTGAGCTGTTTGAACGGCGGAAGACACGTGCGGCGTAGGCCGATATGTCTTCGGGCGTTATGCCGTCGTAGGCATGATTGGCGTCATTTAGCAAGTTGGCGTCGCCCAGCATCTCGTATGACGCTAAACCTTGTGCGAGCGTCTGCGCGGACATGAGTCCCAATACGTGGTCGGCCTCCTGGCAGTTGCGCGCCTTGGCCATCTCTTGGGCTGTTGGCGGTGTGTTGCTTATTATCTCAGCCTGTCGCCACAACTCTTCAGCCACACGCTCGGGCTCTACACCCTCTGCCACGCGGCCAGCGAGAACAATGGCGCCCGGGTCGATTGACCCCATGACGAATGCGTTGGCGTTGGTGCAAATCTGCTGCTCCTTGACAAGGTGGCGCATCAGTCGCGAAGAGGCCCCATCGGCCAAGATGTCCGTCAGCAGGTCGCCCATATGGAAATCAGGGTCGGCGCGGCGGCCAGTGTGGAAAGCTATGGAGACACGTGTGGCAGGCACATCGGCGTCGTGCTCCAATATCCTCGCCTCGGTCTGCTCAGGCTCGGCGGGTGGGATGACCTCGGGCGCGTCACGCTTTATGTCGCCAAACCATTTTTCGGCCAAATCGAACATATGTTGGGCCGAGACATTACCGACAATGGATATTATGGCGTGGCGCGGAATGTAGTGCGAATAGAAAAAGGCCTGAACCTCATCAAGTGTGGCATCCTCAATATGCTCTACTTTGAGGCCGATGGTTGGCCAACGATAGGGATGCACTTTATAGACGAGGCTGCGGAAAAGGTGCTGATAGTCGCCATATGGCTTATTGAGATACCTCTGACGGAACTCCTCAATGACAACTTTCTTCTGGACATCAAGACCTGCTTGGCTGAAAGCCGGGCCAAGAAGCCTGTCGCTCTCAAGCCAGAAAGCCGTCTCGATATTATCGGCTGGCAGACTGATGTAGTAATTTGTGAAATCGTTGGTAGTGAAAGCGTTATTCTCTCCTCCAACACGCTGGACGTGATAGTCGAAGTCGGCCACGTTGACCGAGCCGCCAAACATGAGGTGCTCAAAGAGATGGGCGAAACCCGTCCGCTCCGGGCTCTCATTGCGTGCGCCAACCTCATAGAGGATGTTGAAAGTGGCGATGGGCGCAAGAGGATCTTCACAAACGACCACACGGAGGCCGTTGGCAAGAGTGTGTTTTTTTATGTCAATCACAGTGTGCTTATCTATTCAAAGTAGAAAACAACTCCCCACCAGCGGCTCTTGAGGCTGCGGATGGACTGCTGATAAGGGATGTCGGCCTCGTCGTCGGACAATGTGCTGTCATATACGTTGGCCATGCCGAAGTCACAACGGATTTCGACAGAGAGACGGAAGAAAGTAAGGTAGAAGTCCATGCCCGCGCCCGCATCTGCGTAGAAATCAAGGGACCGCATGTTCAGGTGGTCCTGCTTGTCCTTGGCCAAGTCGAAGCGCGGGGTGAAGCCGCCTACAATGAACGGACGAACGTTATGCAGTCTCTTGGCGCCATACTTGAGCAAGAGGGGGCATTCGATGAAAGTTGACTTAATTTTAAGTGGCTCGTCATCAATGGCATTGCCCTGCTCATCGACAAAGAGCAGATGCCTTTGGCCAAAGCTGATGCCCGGCAGGATACGGAAATTGAGGTTTTCCGCCAAACGGAAATCGGTGACGATGCCAAGAACAAGGCCTGGGTCGAGTGTGGTGACCTCGGCATATCGCGCCATGCCTCCATTCTCATAGGTGCGCGCCCCCGTGTTGTAGACATGGAAATCGAGCATATTGAGACCCAGCAAGAAGCCGAAGTGAACGGCTTTGCGGTCGTAGCCCGGGAGGTTGGGCACGCCCTTGGCTGTGGTGAACTGTTGGGCGTTAGTATATTGCGCCATGGTCGCCTGTGTGCAAAACAGGGCGAGGACAGTGGCGGCTATGACGCTTCGGATGATTGGATGAACCATGTGTTGATGTGGTTTGTGGGAAAATGCGTAGGCGTCACATCATAGGCGTTCAGGGGATTTGGGGAGATTAGTGGGGAGGTAGTGAGGTAAGTCTGATGTGGATATTCTTGATGCTTTGACAAGCTTGACGTCTCAAACTATACGGGGGTTAAGGCTTCATGGCGAGATAGGCCGTGGCGATGCCCCTTGTCAGGAGGGTCCGGGAGATGGGCTTGAGGCCGGCAATCTCCAATTTCTGCTCAAACTCCTCACCGCAAGGAAAAGCGAGAGACGAGCGGCAGAGATATTGATACGCCTCCTTGTCTTTTGATATGGCTCCGCCGATGAGGGGCAGGATATACCGGAAATAGAAGGTGTACAGCGCACGGAAGATTCGGCCTGGAGGAGTTGAGAACTCCAGCACTACGATGCGCCCGCCAGGTTTGAGAACCCTCGCCATTTGGCTGAGACCCTTCTCAAGGTTGGCGAAGTTTCGGACACCGAAAGCCACCGTTATGGCGTCAAAACGGTTGGATGAGAACGGGAGATTTTCAGAATCCGCCACGCGCAGCTCAATCTTGTCACTCAGTCCGCGTTCATTGACCTTTTTTTGTCCCACCTCAATCATCTTGGGTGAGATGTCGCAGCCTATAACGCTGCAGCCCAAAGTCTTGTGAACCTTGATTGCCATATCGGCGGTTCCAGTGGCCACATCGAGCACCTCTCGCGGACTGCGGTCCGCAAGCAGATTGATGGCCTTGGTGCGCCACCCGCGGTCCACACCGAACGAGAGTAGGTGGTTGAGGAGGTCATAGCTTGGCGCTATGCCGTCGAACATACGCTCGACCTGCTGGCGTTTATCATCCGCCGCCTGATATGGTTTGATTTCAGACACAGTGAATAAGAATGAAGAGGTAAGCCCGGACTCTATACCTTGCGAGCCGGTTATACGGTCGGCAAAGATACGAAATTAAGAGCCAAGAAACGAAAACATTGTCTATCTTTGTGACATTGTGGGCAACCGATTCCACACCTCACTGAAAAGAAGCCGATAAGGCACAACCCATAAGCAAATATGACCAAGATTACTATCGCTATTCTTGCCGCAGCCCTCTCCATCGGAGCCGTGGCCCAAGAGAAGCCTGCCATCAGCGTGGAGGACCTGATGACCAACCGCCAGTTCTATCCGGCTCGCCCTGACGAGCTCAACCCTATGGCCGACGGGCAGAGCTACGCCCTCATCTCGGCCGACGGCAAACGGTTGGAGAGTTTCTCATACGCCACGGGCAAGAAGACCGGCACCATTGTGGATCTCGACGCCGTCAAGGGCGACAAGAAGATTGAGTATATTGACGGATACGAGATTTCTTCAACCGGCGACTTCGTCCTGATATGGGGCAACACGGAGCGGATCTATCGTCGCAGCTACACGGCCGACCATTATATCCTCGATGTGGCGCACAACACTCTGCTGCCTCTGACTAAGGATGGTGGCGAACAGCAAGCCGCTTTTGCTCCAAACGGGTTCATGGTCAGCTATGTCAAGAATAACGATCTGAGCATATATAAGTTGCGCTATCAGACCTCAAGCAGCGTGACCACCGACGGTGAGTATAACAAGATAATAAACGGCATCCCCGATTGGGTGAACGAGGAGGAGTTCAGCATAGCGCGCAGCTATGCGTGGAGTCCCGACAGCAAAAAACTCGCCTATGTCAAGTATGACGAGAGCGAGGTGCCAATGTACTCATTCCCCATCTATGCGGCCTCCAATCCGAGGTATGAAGACGCGGTGCTCTATCCGCAGGCCTACACATATAAGTACCCTAAGGCTGGTGAGACAAATTCCAAGGTCTCTGTTCACATCTTTGACCTCGACAGCCGTGTGACCAAGAGTGTGGATTTGGGCAAAGAGGAGTGCTACGTGCCGCGTTTGGCATGGACAGGTCAGGAGGACCAGTTGGCGGTTTTTCGTCTCAACAGGTTGCAGAACCGCATGGATGTGCTTGGTGTCAACGCCAAGAGCCTCGTTTCGTCACCCATCCTGACAGAGCGTGACGAGCGTTACATCGAAGAACCCGCCTATGGTCAGCTCACCTTCATCAACGGCGGCAAGGACTTCGTCATGCTTAGCGAGCGCGACGGTTGGAGCCACCTCTACCTCTACGCCACTACGGGTCTGCTCAAGAAACAGCTCACCAAGGGCGACTTTGACGTGACTGAGTTCTACGGCATCGACGAGAAGAGCCAGACTATATATTATCAGGCGGCAGGACGCACCCCCATGAGCCGCGAGATTTATGCCCTCAACCTCAAGAAGATGACCACTACGACAGTGGCCGGGGCCAAGGGTACAAACGACGCCTCTTTCAGCGCAGGCTGCCAATATTTCGTGCTGACTCACTCCTCGGCCTCCGAGGTGCCTGTCTACACCGTGTGCGACGCCAAGGGTAAGGCTCTGCGCGTCATCGAGGACAACAGCATGCTGAAGAGCAAGCTGACGGGCTACTTCACCTCCCCCAAGGAGTTCATTACCATACCTGCGGCCGATGGCACACCCCTCAATGCATGGGTGGTCAAACCCCGCAATTTCGATGAGAACAAGCAGTACCCCGTCCTCATGACCCAATACAGCGGACCTAACTCTCAGGAGGTTAGGGACGAGTGGGGCATAGAGTGGGATCAGACTCTTGCCGCGGAAGGTTATATGGTGGTGTGCGTAGACCCTCATGGCACTGGTGCCCGTGGCGCTGAGTTCCGCAAGTGCACCTATCAGAAATTAGGCAAATTGGAGAGCGACGACCAGATTGCCGCAGCCAAATACCTCGCCACACTTCCCTACGTCGATGGCAAGAGAATAGGCATCTGGGGCTGGAGCTTCGGCGGTTTCATGTCCTCGCTCTGCCTCTGCAAGTCGGATGTCTTCGCGGCAGGCATAGCAGTGGCACCCGTCACCAACTGGCGTTTCTATGACAGTGTCTACACCGAGCGTTACATGCGTCTGCCTGTCCAAAACGGCAGCGGATATGATGATAACAGCCCATTGAGCCATGCTGCCAACCTGAGCGGCAAGTACCTTATTATTGCTGGCACAGCCGACGACAATGTGCACTACCAGAACCAGATGGAGATGGTGGACGCGTTGGTTCAGGCTGGCAAGGACTTCGAGATGTTCACCTATCCCAACAGGAACCACAGCATCTACGGCGGCAACGTCCGCTGCCACCTCTACCACAAGATGGTCAGTTTCTTAGAGAAGAACCTGTAAGAGGGCGAAGCTGCAAGACGACCTCATGAACACAACTTTTCCCCGCTCGTCTGATTGATTGAAGATGAGTGGGGAATTGTATTTTGCAATGTGAAAAAATATCATGAGTGTTATGCTGAGTAAGATGAGAAATTGCAATGTTTCGTTGCACTTTCTCTATTCTTGTCGTACAGAATAGTTATTCTTAAGAACATTGATTAGAAAAACGGGTTTGATAAAACATTTCCCATATGTATAGAAACTTTTGGGAGTGGCAGGGAATGGAATGCAGATGAGCTGGCATTAAGCATCAGGACAAAGATACCTCTGCTGAAAGAATATAATTGTGACCCATTAGAGATGAATTAACAACGAATATGTCAGAAGGAAAAGAAATATTTTCTTTGTTTGATTTCTGCAAAAAGAAAGCGGACAAAGTGCAGATATATGGAGATGAGGCACTTGATGAAAATGGAGAAGTTATCCCGTTCATTGAGCAAGCGGCTATCGTTACGCATTACCTGCAATTACGTAATAAGAACATAGACCTTCCGTACGCAAAACAGGCGGAAGGCATTCTTAATTCATGGTATGAGTTTACAAATGGAATAAGCAGTAAGCAGAATTGTGGTATGGTAGCTGAGTCTGCCGCAGAGATGCAAACATGTCTATTTCCCGATTTGTTTCGAGCTCCATTTCTGGCTCCTGCTAATCCGAAATTCACATTCATCGACTTGTTTGCTGGAATAGGTGGTTTCAGAATGGCATTTCAAAATTTAGGTGGCGAATGTGTTTTTTCGTCCGAGTGGGATGAACAGGCAAAAAAGACATACTATGCTAACTATGGAGATGTACCTTTTGGAGACATAACGAAAGAAAGTACAAAGGACAAAATACCCAAAGGCTTTGATATTCTTTGTGCTGGTTTTCCTTGTCAGGCATTCTCTTTGGCTGGTAAGCGATTGGGATTTGAGGAAACACGAGGAACTCTGTTTTTCGATGTTGCGGAAATTTTACGCAGGTACCAGCCAAAGGCGTTCTTCCTCGAAAACGTCAAGGGGCTGGTGATACATGATAAGGGAAAGACATTTAAGACGATTCTCAACACTTTGGATGAGGTCGGCTATATCGTTCCCGACCCCCAACTTGTCAATGCAATGTACTTTGGAGTACCTCAGCATCGTGAAAGGATATACATTGTAGGCTTTAGGAAAGACTTAGGCATCAAGAAAGAAGACTTCACTTATCCGGAGCAAAAAGAAGTGACAAAGAAATGGATTGATGTAAGGGAAGAAAAACCTGTTCCGGCAAAGTACTATCTTTCTACAACTTACATTGATACATTGAAACGCCACAAGGCGAGGCATGAGGCGAAGGGACACGGATTTGGATACGACATTATACCCGATGATGGCATTGCTCATGCTATTGTTGTAGGGGGAATGGGAAGAGAGTGTAACCTCGTCATAGATTTTCGTCAGACTGACTTAACACCTACAACTCGCATAAAGGGTGAGGTGAATAAGCAGGGATGGCGCAAGATGACACCACGTGAATGGGCGCGGCTACAGGGCTATCCTGACGATTTCAAGATAGTTGTTGCTGATGCCTCTGCTTATAAACAATTTGGCAATAGTGTAGCTGTCCCTGCCATTCAAGCAACTGCCGTGCAATTGCTTAAATCTTTAAAAGATAAAGATATATTGTAATATGGCTGTGTGGCAATTTAACAGAGGTGAATGGACCGAAGCCTACGTGTTCATGCGTCTGCTTGGTGACGGCCGTATATATGGTGCTTCATCAGAGTTGAAAAAAGATGATTCCACTTATATTGATATCATCAATATCATAAGAGACGAACCTGATAAAATGCTGATTTTCGAGCGTTTTGTCGAGGCAAACATTGCTTATGTAAAGGCATACAAAGATGGCGAAGATATAAAAGTCGTAACTGCTCCAGAGTTGTCGGAGTATGCACATGTTTTATACAATAGCATCAAGGAACTATCTGCTTCCAGAGTGGCAAAAGTCACTGATGTTCAAGAGTATCTGGAATCTTTTGGCATTGATACTCCAAAGGCAAATCTCTCGGATTCCGCTAAAGAAAAGTATGGGGCTAAGACTGATGTCATTATAACGAGTGAGGACTCGCTTGACCGTTCCAGAACAACAGAGGGCTTTTCTATAAAATCCCATATTGGTAGTCCTGCGACTTTATTTAATTGTTCGCAAACCTCAGGTTTTACATTTGAAGTTGAAGGTTGTGATGAAAAGTGGATGCATGAAATCAACGCTAATGATGCTTTTCTGTCTATAATGAAAGTTATCAAGGAAAAACTTTCTCTCAAATACATAGGCTGCAGAAATGAAGCATTTGAACAGAACATAGCTATCGTTGACTCCCAAATGGAAAAAGTCCTAAGCGAGGCTGTATTGGTACAGGCGTCATACTATGGGGCATGTGGTTCAGATGTTAAGGAGATATGCAACAAAGTTGTTGAACTAAATCCTGTAAATGTTAGGAATCCACAAATGTTCTATCCTGCTAAATTCAAAGACTTCCTCTTTGCTTCTTTTGCAGGTATGACGGCATCTTCAATTTGGAATGGAAGAAAAAGACTGACCGGTGGTTACATAGATGTTAGTCGAGACGGAGATATGTTATATTATCGTGCCATGTCCGATGATATTTTCGGCAACTATCTTTTTGAGAACACCTATTTCGATCGTCCAGACAGAGGAATGTGCAAGGATTTGGCGGTAGCCAAGGCGAATGCGTTTTTGGAAGGCAGAGTGCTATCTGAAACCGATGAGAATAGCTACCTTTACAAAAATGGTGTATCAGGAATGAAAAAATCTAAAAAAGGAGACTTTGGCTACGTATATGAGAACAAAGGTTGTTACTTCATTGATTTGAATTTCCAAATACGATTTAAGTAAAGGACAGATTGGGGATGACTTATCTGCTGGAGAATTGCGAAATACGGAAAATGGTTCATATGCCAAAACAGTATCGCGCTCTAATTCTTGATATTTGTTGGAAAGAAAAAAGTCATTCGGTACTATATGAAGATTAAACGGTAAGGGCTGCACAAAAGGCAATGTTCGTTTATGAGGAGTATCAAGTAAAACATGATAGATTGTCCTAATCGGATTACGCCAAGTTCAATTATGGATTGCTGTTTGATGATTTGGGTAAAGAATGTTGTGAATCAATGTCTGCCGGTTTCTGAATGTCAAAGCAACTATGGCAGAGATGAGAATGGTTTTGTATGCATAACATGCGATATTTAGTAATTTGCGTCCGTTTTCTAAACCTCCCCTAACCACACAAATCAGACACCTATGGAACTTAAAACCAACTATCAGGCTGACGTCAGGCGCTATGCCGACGCTGATGGGCTTTACCAGCGTTGTGGCAAGAGTGGCGTACTTCTTCCCAAGGTGAGCCTCGGCTTCTGGCATAACTTCGGTGGTGTTGACCCTTACGAGCGGAGCCGAGCCATCTCGCACTACGCTTTCGACCATGGCATCACCCATTTCGACCTTGCCAATAACTACGGCCCGCCATACGGCAGTGCGGAGGAGACAATGGGGCGGCTTATGGATGACGATTTCCGCCCTTATCGCGACGAATTGTTCATCTCGACCAAGGCTGGCTATGACATGTGGGAAGGCCCATATGGTAACTGGGGCTCGCGCAAATATCTCATGGCCAGTCTCGACCAGAGCCTCAAGCGTATGCATTTGGATTATGTGGACCTGTTTTACAGCCATCGCTATGACCCCGAAACGCCTCTTGAGGAGACGCTGCAGGCCATGGTGGACATTGTGCGTCAGGGCAAGGCTCTCTATCTCGGCATCAGCCGATGGCCTCTTGAGGCTCTCAGGTTTGCCGACAAGTATCTGAGGGAGCGTGACGTGCCGCTGCTCATCTATCAGGACAAGCTTAACCTGCTGAACCGAGGGCCGCAGGAGAATGGTGTGCTTGATTATTGCGCCGACAATGGCATCGGCTTCATCTCTTTCTCACCACTTGCACAAGGTCTGCTTACCAATCGCTACTTGAGTGGCATACCTCAGGATAGCCGTATGGCGAAAGGCCACTTCCTGAAGAGTGACGCTCTGACGCCCGAGCTGCTTGATTATCTCAAAAAACTAAACGACAAGGCTTTGGAACGCAATGAGACTTTGGCGGAAATGGCTTTGGCGTGGATATTGGGTCAGAGAGGTGTGACGAGTGTACTCGTCGGTGCAAGCTCTGTTG
>CAVETY010000007.1:0-125670 GCA_963618945.1 Bacteroidaceae bacterium | reverse complement strand
GTAGGGTAGGCTGCCCTGCCGACATGCTTAGCAACGAGCAGGCCAATGGGCTTAGGCGAAAAGGGGCAGAACTTTACTTTGAGAATGACGCCTTTGATGATATTTGGAATGGGCGCCCCGCTTTGCCCCATGGCGCAGTAGATGTTTTCCCTGAGAAATTCGCAGGTGAAAGTGCGACCGCCAAGCTTATCTGCGTGCGGTCGGCAGTGGAGAAATTCATTAATGATGGGCAATTCTCAAACTTTGATTCGCAGGACACGGATGTCAAGTCGCGTCTCCGCAAAGCCGGTTACCTCGTCAACGATTTGAGCGAAATAGCCTGGCTGCTTAATCTGCGCGGCACAGATGTGGAGTTTAATCCCGTCTTCATAGCCTATTTGTGGGTTGGCTTGGCGGAAGAGCAGTCGTATCTTTTTGCTAACGAGGAGTGCTTTTCTCCGGCAGCGCGCAAGGCTTTGACCGATGCCCATGTGGAAGTCCGTCCCTATGCCGAGGCCTCCGCATTTGTCTCAGAGCATGATGCTCTTTTGGATCACTCGGCTTCTGTGCTCTTTAACGGCTCTTGCAAGTCAAGTCAAGTCATTAAGGATTATATTCCTCCCGTTATTCCAGAGCTCCGTATGGTGAAAAACGATACTGAGCTCCGTGGCATGCGCGAGGCCATGTTGCGTGACGGCATTGCGCTCGTTAAGTTCCACAGGTGGCTGGATGAGAGCATCGCTAATGGCGAGAAACTTACAGAGATATCAGTGGACGAGAAGTTGACTGCTCTCCGTGCGCAACAGCCTGGTTTCACCGAGCGCAGTTTCGCCACCATAGCAGGCTATGGCCCGCACGGCGCTGTTGTTCACTACGAACCCACTCCGGAGACCGATGCACAGCTTGAGCCGAGGAGTCTGCTACTCCTTGACAGCGGTGCGCAATACGACTGCGGCACGACGGACATCACACGAACTGTGGCGCTCGGCCCGCTCACTGACGAGGAGAAACGTGTCTATACTCTTGTGCTAAAGGGACATCTCGCCCTTGCGCGTCAGCAATTCCCCGATGGTGCGACAGGCTTGCAATTGGACCTCGCCGCTCGTCAACATATGTGGAACGAAGGTTACGACTTTGGTCATGGCACAGGCCATGGCGTCGGCACTCACCTTTGTGTGCACGAGGGACCGCAGCAAATTCGTAAAGATGTGCGTCCTTGCACTGCTGTGCGTTTCCGCCCCGGGATGACTGTGACGGATGAGCCAGGTCTCTATGTTGAAGGACGTTTCGGTGCGCGCATTGAGAATGTCCTTGTCTGTGTGGAGAGCCGCACAACGGATTTCGGAAGGTTCGACCGTTTCGAGACGCTTACCCTCTGCCCCTACGATCTCAGGCCTGTTGACCGCTCCATGCTCACACCCGAGGAGGTTGCGCAAATCAATGAATATCACGCCACAGTGTGTGAACGCATCCTCCCTCACCTCGATGATGAGGCCGACCGTCAGTGGCTCCGCAATGCGACGGAGCGCATCTGACGATTTGGGCGAGGTTGGGATTGACCTTAGCAAATAAAGAAAAAACATTTACATACACATACAAATGCGTAGACTCTTACTTACCCTCTTGCTCGCAGCCCCTGCCGCAATGATTTCCGCCCAGTCGACGGAAGGCGGCATCTCTTCGGACATGTTGCAGCAAATCCGCAAGTCAAATCCTGTGACGGCAAGCGACCGCGCCCTGCGCAACGCCCTCGCCGGCACAAGCATCAACCAGCTCGCGACGTCGGCAGAGAACCCCGATGCCACCGACACGTACTTCACAAACGAGGTGCCATCAAAGGGCATAACCGACCAGAAGAGCTCTGGGCGTTGCTGGCTCTTCACCGGCCTCAACGTGATGCGCGCCGAGATGATAAAGAAGTATAATCTCGGAGAATTCCAGTTCTCACAGAGTTACTGCTTCTTCTATGACCAGTTGGAGAAGAGCAACCTTTTTCTCCAGGCAGTCATAGACAACGCCAAGAAACCCATGGATGACAAACTGGTGGATTGGCTTTTCCAAAACCCGCTCTCTGATGGTGGCACTTTCTGTGGCGTCATTGACGTGGTGAGCAAATATGGTCTCGTGCCATCAGATATTATGCCTGAGAGTTTCAACGCCAACAACACCTCGCGTATGGCCAACATCATCTCGACCAAGCTGCGCGAGTATGGCCTCACGTTGCGAAAGGCTGTGGCAGACGGAGAGAAAAAGGCGCAGCTCTCTAAGCGCAAAACGGAGATGCTCGGCACCATTTATCACATACTCACTATAAGCTTGGGTGAGCCTCCCGCCGAGTTCACTTGGACCATGAAGGACGCTTCTGGCAAGCCTGTTAGCACGAAGAAGTACACGCCAATCTCATTCTATAGCGAGTTCATAGGCAAGGATCTCAAGAACACCTACGTCATGCTTATGAATGACCCTTCTCGCCCTTACCATAAGACGTACACCATCAACATGGATCGTCACTCCTATGACGGCATGCAGTGGACTTACATTAATCTTCCCATGGACGAGCTTAAGCCTCTCGCCATTGCTTCTATCAAAGATTCCACAATGATGTACTTCAGCTGCGATGTGGGCAAATTCTATGATTCTAAGACGGGTGTCCTCTCGTTGCGAAATTACGACTACGCTTCTCTGTTCAACACGACCTTCCCCATGACCAAAGCTGAGCGCATAGCTTCTCACGCTTCTGCATCCAGCCACGCCATGACGCTTATGGCAGTAGATCTTGATGAGAATGGTGCGCCAAAGAAGTGGATGGTTGAGAACTCTTGGGGTGCGACTTCGGGTTACAAGGGTCACCTCATCATGACGGACGAGTGGTTCAACGAGTACATGTTCCGTGTCGTGGTCGACAAGAAATATGTCCCTGCCTCAATCCTCGATTTGCTTAAGCAGACTCCTGTTGAGCTCCCCGCATGGGATCCCCTTTTCGCCCCAGAGCAGTAAATTAGTTGTTCCATGCCGTCGCCTTGTGCATGGATAAAAGGCGGTTGATGCCACTAAACAAAGCCGGCAGCAAAGTCTTCTGACTTTGCTGCCGGCTCTTTTTATCCTATGCTGCGAAAGATGAAATAGTCTCACCGTACACTCAGCATCGCCTTATGGGCCATGTCATGAGTCTCAATCAGTTGCTGATATTTGTGGTAGGGCACTATCTTCACTTTTACTGATGAGTGCCGTTTTTGTGCCTCAATGCACTCAATGATCAAATCAGGGTTGGCTGATTTTTCCGTCGGCTGCTTTGTAAAATTCTGCTGTATATATGACACATTGGTGAGGAATACAATATCAGACTCTGCAGGGCAGTAATCCATGGCGTGGCGCATGACCATAAGCATCATCCTGAATTCCGTGGTGTGAATGTCGGCAACATCATACCTCTCAATCTCCACCCCTCCTTTCTCTATGATGTAAGCGCCGCCGCCAGCCCTCTCTTCGTGAGCGTAGTCGCAACTTCCCCCGACCCAGATGTAATATGTGTCAGCCGCCATTTTGATTGCTGGCCGACTATCTTGCCTCTTAACCACCGTCTTGTGTTATTCTTTTGGCGTATAGACCAAAGTGTCTTCCTCGTCAGTCGCCTCAAGTTTGAAAATCACGGGGCGCAACCCGTCATTGCAGGAGCATATGGCTACCCCTGGTTTGCGAATCCAATCATTGTAATAGAACAACTCTTTAGTCCCCTTGCCCAAGTGGGCGAGGGTGAACACATATTGGTAAATAGCTTTCCATGCCTCATCGCAAAACCCTTCGGGCTTGGAATAAGTGGCGTAGAACACTTGTCCCTCTTGCAGCATTGGGCATTTCGTGAAGCCTTCTATTCCATATTCGTCAGCAAGATCTTGCTGCAATGTCCTGCGGAGGACTGTAATCCTTACTTTCTTCATAAGTCAGTTGATTGTTCGTATGGTTTTTCTGTTAGTGTTTGCCATCGTATGTAGCCTCTGGGCCAATCTCTTTTGTCATCCAGACGGAAACTGCCGGATGCCCTGAGTTCCCGAGCGCATGCGTTATGTGTCTGAACCCCAGTTTCTCGTATAGGCTGACTGCCTTGCCAAATTCAGGGAATGACTCAATATACAGTTTTGAATAGCCTGACATGCGAGCCCGCCCCTCAATGTGCTCAAGCAATTTGCGTCCCAATCCCTTGCCTCGCAACTCTGGTGAGAAATATACTTTGACCACCTCAGCCATTCCCTTTGGCAGTCCCTTCGTCGGGTAAAAGCCTCCTCCTCCAAGCACGGAGCCGTCACACCCCTCAATAACCCAATACTCCGCATCGCTTCTGTCAAACTCGCGAGACAGGTGTTCCATTCGTGGGTCGCAATAGACCGAGCCTGTAAGCGGCGCTCCGAACTCCTCAAAGGCGCTTCGGGCTATGCTGCAAATAATCGGGTCGTCAGCTTCCTTTATTTGGCGAAAGTTGAATATATCGGGCATCATCAGAAGAAAATCAGTACGCTAATTTCGTCATTTTTGATGAAAAAGAAATCAGGCGGCCTCATCATAAAAGATGAAGCCGCCTGACGACTTAATTATGACAATGAGGCTAAGACAGCCTCAAGCCTTGTCAAATTTAGAGAGTCTCGTGTGCCTGACGTGCGATGACATCGAGCTGCTGCTCACGGGTCAAGTCGATGAACTTGACAGCGTAGCCAGAGACGCGGATGGTGAAGTTAGCGTACTCCTCCTTCTCAGGATGCTCCATAGCGTCCTTGAGCTTCTCAATGCCGAAGACGTTGACATTGAGGTGGTGTGCGCCACGGTTGAAGTAGCCGTCCATTACGCTAACGAGGGTGTTTGCACGCTCGTCATCGTTGTGGCCGAGTGCGCTCGGGCAGATGGTCTGGGTGTTAGAGATACCATCGAGTGCGTACTCATAAGGCAGCTTGGCGACTGAGTTGAGAGAAGCCAAGAGGCCGTTCTTCTCTGCACCGTAGGCTGGGTTAGCACCAGGAGAGAGAGGAGTGCCAGCACGACGGCCGTCGGGCAGGTTGTTGGTGTACTTGCCGTAGACGACGTTAGAGGTGATGGTGAGGATAGAAGTGGTAGCCTCGCTGTTGCGATAGGTGTGGTACTTCTTGATCTTACCAAGGAAGGTCTTGAGAAGCCATACAGCGATCTCGTCAGCACGCTCGTCATCGTTGCCGTAGCGGGGGAACTCGCCCTCGGTCTCGAAGTCAACGGGGAAGCCGGTCTCGTCGCGGAGGATCTTGACCTTGGCATACTTGATTGCGCTGATTGAGTCAACCACGTGGCTGAAGCCGGCGATGCCGGTTGCGAAAGTGCGGCGTACATCGGTGTCGATGAGAGCCATCTCGGCAGCCTCGTAGAAGTACTTGTCGTGCATGTAGTGGATGAGGTTGAGGGTCTTGACATAGACACCTGCGAGCCAATCCATCATGACATCGAAGCGGGGCATGAACTCGTCATAGTTGAGGTACTCACCCTGGATAGGACGCATGCTCGGGCCACACTGCTCACGGCTCTTGGCATCCTCACCACCGTTGATAGCGTAGAGGAGGCACTTAGCGAGGTTAGCGCGTGCGCCGAAGAACTGCATCTCCTTACCGGTCTGGGTTGCAGATACGCAGCAGCAGATGCTGTAGTCGTCACCCCAAACTGGACGCATAACGTCGTCGTTCTCGTACTGGATAGAGCTGGTCTTTACAGAGATCATGGCTGCGAACTTCTTGAAGTTCTTAGGCAGACGGCTGCTGTAGAGGACAGTGAGGTTAGGCTCGGGAGACGGGCCCATGTTGACGAGGGTGTGGAGGAAACGATAGTCGTTCTTGGTGACCATTGAACGGCCATCCTGACCAAGACCGCCGACCTCGAGGGTAGCCCAAACAGGGTCGCCTGAGAAGAGCTGGTTGTAGCTCGGGATGCGTGCGAACTTGACCATGCGGAACTTCATGACCATGTGGTCAACGAGCTCCTGAGCCTTCTCCTCGGTGAGGACACCGTTGGCGAGGTCGCGGGTGATGTAAATGTCGAGGAAGGTAGATACGCGGCCAACTGACATTGCGGCGCCGTTCTGGGTCTTGACAGCGGCGAGGTAGCCGAAGTAGAGCCACTGGAAAGCCTCGTGAGCGTTGGTTGCAGGCTTAGAGATGTCGTAGCCATAGATGCTGGCCATCTCCTTCATGCCCTTGAGGGCCTTGATCTGCATAGCAACCTCCTCACGGAGACGGATGACGTCGTCAATCATGCCCTGATCACCCATGTTATCGAGATCCTTCTGCTTCTCTGCGATGAGGTAGTCGATACCATAGAGGGCTACGCGGCGGTAGTCACCGACGATGCGGCCGCGGCCGTAGGTGTCGGGAAGACCGGTGAGGATATGGTTGTGGCGTA
Source organism: Bacteroidaceae bacterium (assembly GCA_963618945.1). Lineage (GTDB taxonomy): Bacteria > Bacteroidota > Bacteroidia > Bacteroidales > Marinilabiliaceae > W3P20-009. The sequence continues at coordinate 119,283 of CAVETY010000007.1, read as the reverse complement.
CATTCTTCATCTCGGCGGTGTAAGCGTCGAATACGCCATCATTGTGAGTCTTGCAGTACTTGGTGAAGACCTCATGGATCTTTTCTGAGGGCTGGTAGCCATAGGTGGTGCAAGCCTGCTCAGCCATCTTGATGCCACCGTAGGGCATGAAGGCACGCTTGAGGGGCTTGTCGGTCTGAAGGCCTACAACCTGCTCGAGGTCTTTGGTGCCTTCGCCAATGTAGCCTGGGCCATAAGCCGTGAGGCTGGAGACAACCTCGGTCTCCATGTCGAGTACGCCACCCTTAGCGCGCTCCTCCTTCTGGAGGGTCTGGAGCATACTCCAGAGTTTGGTGGTAGCCTCAGTTGGGCCGGCAAGGAAACTCTCGTCTCCCTCGTAGGCCGTGTAGTTGTTCTGAATGAAGTCGCGGAGGTTAACCTCCTCACGCCATCTCTGTCCCTTGAAGCCTTTCCAAGCCTCAGCGTTCAGTTCTGCCATGACTGATTTTTGTAGATTAAAGTGATTAGTAAGGATATGCTTGAAATTCTATCTTGGAAGTAAAGCCGCTTCGACACATCGTGCATTGGCGCTCGGAGACGTCTCGTCTCGAAGTCAGTCGCCCTGTCGTGTGCATCTTAGCGAATTTACATTGTTTTAATGTCTTAAACCCTTTTTCTATTTAGACATTTTATAAACAGAGCAAAATTACAGAAATGTTTCAAATGGCAACATTAAGAGAAGATAAATTTAGGCTGTATCTTTTGGCTAAGGCTTAAAGTGTTGTGAAATAGTTATTTGCTTGTGTCTTAATCTTGCCTATTGCTGATTGGTCGGGGTGATAATAATAACAGTGCGAGAAATTGAGTGCAATCGGTTGCATAATCGTGTCATGTGTTGAATTATGCACAAAGCGGGTTTTGCGCAAAACGCAGTATGAATTTAAATGTTTTAACGAAGATGGGCAGATAGGTTATAAAATCTATCTTCATGGCGGGCGTTACTTATATTTATCAAGTATGCGGAAGCCTAAGCTGCGTGTCAGAAAGTACGATGAGCGGAGTGTGTATATATATTGTCGAGAGAAAATGTGACAGATGAAAATAAAAAAGTCAGCCCCCGCCAACTATGTTGGTGGGGGCTGACCCTAAATTGGTTCGGTAACCTGTGTGACTATATTAGTCGAGGTTAGCGAGCTTGTTGTCAGAACCGAGGACGTCAGTGATCTTCTCGCTGTACATCTCGACCATCATATCGCGAGCGGGACCGCAGTACTTGCGGGGATCGAACTCTGCGGGCTTCTCGGCGAGGGTCTTGCGGACACCTGCGGTGAAGGCGAGACGGCTGTCAGAGTCGATGTTGATCTTGCAGACAGCGCTCTTAGAAGCCTTGCGGAGCTGCTCCTCGGGGATGCCGACTGCGTCGGGGAGCTTGCCACCGTACTGGTTGATGATGTCAACATACTTCTGGGGAACAGAAGATGAGCCGTGGAGGACGATGGGGAAGCCAGGAAGCTGCTCCATGATCGCGTCGAGGACATCGAATGCGAGTGGGGGAGGAACGAGACGGCCGGTCTTCGGGTCGCGGGTGCACTGCTCGGGCTTGAACTTGTAAGCGCCGTGGCTGGTGCCGATAGAGATTGCGAGTGAGTCAACGCCAGTCTTAGAGGTGAAGTCGATAACCTCCTCAGGCTTGGTGTAGTGGCTCTCCTCTGCCTGTACCTCATCCTCAACGCCTGCGAGGACGCCGAGCTCACCCTCAACGGTGACGTCGTACTTGTGAGCGTACTCTACAACCTGCTTAGTGAGGGCGATGTTCTCCTCATAAGGAAGAGAAGAGCCGTCAATCATAACAGAAGAGAAGCCCATGTCGACGCAGTTCTTGCAGAGCTCGAAGCTGTCGCCGTGGTCGAGGTGGAGAACAATCTCAGGGTGGTTGCAGCCAAGCTCCTTAGCGTAAGCTACTGCGCCCTCTGCGAGGTAGCGGAGGAGGGTAGCGTTAGCGTAGTTGCGTGCGCCCTTAGAAACCTGAAGGATGACAGGTGACTTGAGCTTAGAGGAAGCTGTGATGATAGCCTGAAGCTGCTCGAGGTTGTTGAAGTTGAAGGCAGGTACTGCCCAACCGCCATTGATTGCCCTCTTGAACATCTCGCGGGTGTTCACAAGGCCCAAATCCTTGAAATTGACAGACATTGTATTAGTTTTTTATAAAGTTTTCGGTTCATGCGCGATACCTCTTCTCGGTTTTCGCACAGCCCAAAATTACAACATTTATCCGAATAACATAGATTGATTAAAGAAAAATTTCCCCATTTAGAAAGCTCCATAAGCAGCCCCTTGTGTTTTGCAAAATGCGGATAACAAAAAACCTGCATAATTGCCAATTCGTGATTTAAGAAAGCCCGTTTACCGAAAAAATGCTTCGCGTTTCAGCGAAAAGCCCCACCTTTGACAAAACCAAAAACCGATATGACAATGAACAGACAGAATTTAGGAATAGTGGGGCTCGTCTTGGCTGCCCTTGTTGTAATATGGGGTATGGGCATAGCTTGCGTCCCGGCGCAGAAGTCCGAGCCCAAAGTAGAGAAGCATAAAGGCAAGAAGCATGGCCGTCACCATAAGGCGCCCTCGTTCATTTGTCCCGAATGTGGAGCAGAAATCGAGATGCCTGCTCCTGACCGTCGCCCCGGCGGACCCGCCGAAGGTGGTGAGATGCGTCCCGATGAGCCATTTGGCGGTAACGGTGCTCCACAGGGCGAGCAGCCGGGACCCAAAGATTGTCAAGGCAAACATAAGGGGTGCGCTGCTCCTGGTGGTCGTCCCGCACCCATGGTCCCCGCACCCGATTTTAAGCCCGCAAAATAAACCATACACACTTATCAACTACTTTTTGCGGAACAGCCTCTGCCAGTTTTTCTGGTGGGGGCTGTCTTTTTTTCTTGCCACCCTTGAGTGAATATGTCTCCGAAATAACTAAATTTGAACCGTTCTAAACAACAAGTAGTCTTTATCCATGGTAAGGCAAGTTTTTTTCAATCTGTCGCCCAAACGGCGCGGCTGTCATCTGATAACTCAAGAGGTCTTGCAAAAGGTTGGCGGCCTTCCTCAGGTCGGAATGTTGAATCTTTTTGTGCAGCACACGTCTTGCGCCCTGTCAATCAATGAGAATGCCGACCCCGATGTGCGGAGCGACATGGAGAAGATTTTAAATCACATGGTTCGTGAGAATGAACCATATTACGATCATACGCTTGAAGGCGCCGATGATATGCCGGCTCATGCCAAGTGCTCGATGTTTGGTGTTAGCCTCACTATCCCCATAACCAACGGACGCCTTAATCTTGGCACTTGGCAAGGAATCTACCTTTGCGAGTTCCGTAACTATGGTGGTGAGAGAAGAATTGTGGCCACCATATATGAATAGCTCGGCATGGAGGATGTGACACGCTGCCGTTGGTGCAATTTGAATAATCCCACCTATGTCGACTATCATGACAATGAGTGGGGGCGGCCTGTGCATGATGACCATAAGTTGTTTGAACTGCTTGTACTTGAGGGCTTTCAGGCTGGTCTGTCGTGGGAGTGCATCCTGAATAAAAGGGATGCTTTCAGGGTGGCGTTTGACAATTTTGACGTAGATGCCGTGTCTGATTACGATGAGGCTAAAAAGGAGTCGCTCCGTCAAGATGGTTCAATCGTGCGCAATAGGCTTAAAATAGATGCCTCTGTGCGCAACGCGTTAGTTTTTAAAAACATAGTGCGTGAGTTTGGCAGCTTTGGTAATTATATCTGGGGATTTACGCATGGCCAAATAATATATGAGTGCGACAAGACTTCATCACCGCTTTCTGATGACATTTCAAAGGATCTCAAAAGGCGTGGAATGAAATTTGTCGGGACCACGATAGTGTACTCCTACCTGCAAGCCATTGGTGTGATAAACTCGCACGATGGGCAGTGTTGGCTGCATAAGAATGTTTGAAAATAATATTTAGAAAATAAATATCATGAGAAAAGAGAGTAGGGCGATGAGTTCCGAATGGGCGCTTGAGGTGATGCGCAAGGCCCCCTATATCACTGTCAGTTTCACTCGACAAGATGGCTCGGCCTATGGATTGCCGTTGTCGTTGGCCTCGGCAGATGGCAACGTGTGGTATTTCCATTGCGCCCTTGAGGGTGAGAAGTTAGATTGTATAGCTGCTCACCCTGAGGTATGCCTTTCGGCCGTGACTCGCTGTGTGCCAACCGCGGGTCCCAAAGATGGCAGTTTCTCTTTGCAATATAAGTCGGCTATTGCTTTCGGCCATGCCGAGATGGTGACAGATGACACTGAAAAGGTTGAGGCTCTCCGCCTTATCTGTCAGCGTTTCCTGCCAGGACATATGGATTGTTTTGAAGAGGCGATAAGCCGGAGTCTCGCTCGTACGGCTGTCGTCAAGATAACCCTTGTAGCTCCACCAACGGGCAAGCGCAAGGAGTATGACAAGAATGGCGACGAGATGAAATACGGCCGAATGGAGTAGTGTGCCATGAGTGATATCTGGTTATGTGCGGCCGGGCTTGGCGGAGCAACCATAATAGGCTCCCTGCTCGGTTTCGTAGTAAGGAACTTGCCACACAGGTGGAATGACACTCTGTTGGGTTACTGCGCCGGTGTCATGCTCGCGGCCTCTACGCTTGGGCTGATTGTCCCTGCGTTTGGCATGGAGGCTTGTTGGAGTGGACGGCTGATTGTGGCTGTCGGTGTCATGTGTGGCGCACTGTTTCTGAATGTTCTTGACCTTGTGACGCCTCATTTGCATCACATAACCGGTCTCGATCCTGAGGAGCATCGGAACAATAACCGGATTAACCGCATCTTGCTGTTCGTCATGGCCATCGCTCTGCATAAATTCCCAGAGGGCATGGCGGCTGGTGTCAGTACACATTCAACCGACGATGCCTCATGGACTGTCATGTTCGGCATTGCTCTTCAGAATGTGCCGGAGGGAATGGTAATCATTGCCCCATTGCTTTTGGCTGGTGTGTCGCGGTGGCGGACGTTTGTCATCTCTGTGGCCATTGCGCTCCTTGAGCTGCTGGGTGTCGGTGTGGGCTATGTCCTGGGTGAGGCGAGTGGGGAGTTTTTGCCAGTCATGCTCGGATTCGCCGGAGGCGCTATGCTATATGTGACGAGTGACGAGATGATTCCTGAAACTCATGCGCATGGGTATCAAAAGGAGGCGACTTATGCCCTTCTTCTTGGCTTTATGACTCTGCTTTTAATGGCGTAAATCTGATAATCAGCATTTATGAAAAACATACTTATATCAATTGCCGCATTGTTTGGCATGACCACCTGCTGTAGTGCCCAGGATGAAGTGGAAATCCTTGAACCTGATGAGTTTATTTCGGCGGTTAAGTCAGATACGTCGTCTGTCATTCTTGATGTGAGAAGGCCAGATGAGTTCGCCGATGGGCATATCGAGGGTGCTATAAACCTTAATTGGTTGGATGAAAAAGCCTTCTCGGCTGGAATTGATAAGTTGGATAAGGCTAAGTTCTACCACCTCTATTGCCGGAGTGGCAGACGTAGTAATGCCGCCGCCCGAAAAATGAAGTCCCTTGGCTTCAAAGTCCGTGACATGAAAGGCGGAATCTTGAGATGGCGCGAGTTGGGTCTTCCTGTCGTCAAGTAGTCTATATTTCAATCCCCCTAAAAAACAAAAGGGTGGCGCATTCCGAAAAATGCGTCACCCTTTTTAATTCATAGAGTTGCGTTGCGCGCTCTTTATCTCGCTTCGAGAAGAACTACCGACTCCACATGATGTGTGTGTGGGAACATATCCACTGGGCGAAGAGCCGTAACTTTATACTGTTTGTCCATCAGCTGGAGGTCGCGAGCCTGGGTGGCCGAGTTGCAGCTGACGTAGACAACCTTGCGAGGCGCGGCTTTCAGAATGGTCTCGACAACGTCGGGGTGCATTCCTGCGCGTGGAGGGTCAACAATCATGACGTCTGGCTTGCCGTGGGCATTGATGAAGTCGAGTGTCAGCACGTCCTTCATGTCGCCCGCAAAGAACTCCGTATTTTTTATGTCGTTGATCTGCGAGTTGACTTTGGCGTCCTCTATCGCCTCTGGCACATATTCAATTCCAACCACTTTGCGGGCTGAGCGTGCCACGTAGTTCGCGATGGTGCCCGTGCCTGTGTAGAGGTCATATACCACTTCCGAGCCTGTGAGGCCCGCGAACTCCTTGGCTACGTCATAGAGCCTGTGAGCCTGCTCCGAGTTGGTCTGGTAGAATGACTTGGGACCTACGCGGAACTTAATGTCGCCCATCTGCTCAGTTATGTATGGATCGCCGGCGAAGCAGTTGATATCGAGATCTGTGATCGTGTCGTTAGCCTTTGTGTTGACCACGTACATCAGGCTAGTAACCCCAGGGAAACGCTCTTTGAGTGCCGTCAGCATGGCATTGATATTCTCCTGCTCGTCTGCTCCGAATGCCACAATGACCATGATGTCACCAGTGGAGGCTGTGCGGATGGTCAGGTTGCGGAGAAGCCCGGTTCGCTCACGGAGGTCATAGAAAGTCAATCCGTTGGCGAATGCGTAGTCGCGGGTCCAGTTGCGGATGGCGTTAGACGGCTCGGCCTGAAGGTGACAGTCGGTGATGTCGACAACCTTGTCGAAGAGGCCTGGAATATGGAAACCCACGCCCGGCGTTTTGGCGACCTCGGGATTTGCCAACTCCTCCTGTGTTAGCCAACGCTTGTTGGAGTAGGTGAACTCAAGCTTGTTGCGGTAGTACTCGTTTTTCTCAGAGGGCAGGATGGGCAAATTCTCGGGCAACTCGACGTGTCCCAGTCTGCGGAGGTTGTTAATCACCTCGCGCTCTTTATACTCAACTTGTTTCGAGTAGGGGATGAACTGCCATTTGCAGCCGCCACATTTGCCAAAATATTTGCAGAATGGCTCAACGCGTTCGGGCGAGTAGCTTATGAAGCGGGTCACGAATCCCTCGCAATAGTTGCTTCTCTTCTTGGTAATCTGTATGTCGACTACGTCTCCGGGGACGGCGCCTGTGATGAAAACGACCTGGTCGTCAACGCGACAAATCGATTTACCCTCAGCTGCCATGTCGCTAACCGTGACTCCTAAGAGCATCGGCTTGCTTTTCCTTGATCTGGACATTGGGTAGTTTCTTTCTTTGGATTTTTGTGGGGGCAAATTTAGCAAATTTCCCTATCTTAGCGAAAAAGCTTATAACTAACGGGAAATGTCAGCAAGTAACAACTCAACGTTACGCCCCGACGATGAGTTTGTCGAGACCATCAGGGTGGTGGACGGAGAGCCACAGGCGGTGGCGGCTCATCAGGAGCGAATGGATCGCACATTGGCTCGGTTCGCCCCTGAAATGATTGGCCGTATGCGGATTGAGACTGACAAAATCATCTGCGGTGCCGGCGTTTGGAAAGCGCGTGTCGTCTATGCCCCCTCACTTGGTTTGGTGCGCTATGAGGCTGCCCCATACCAGATGAAAATAATCCGAATGTTGAGGTTTGTCTCTTGCGACGATATCGATTACTCTTACAAGCGGACTGACCGGACTCTTCTTAACTCCTTGCATGATATGCGAGGCGATGCCGACGACGTCATTATTGTCAAAAACGGAGAGTTGACTGATACCTCCTATGCCAATTTGGCCATATGGGATGGCTCGCGTTGGCTGACCCCGGAGCAACCTTTGCTTTGTGGCACCATGCGCTCGCAACTGATAAAGGACGGTGTCCTGACCACAGCCCGGCTGACACTTGGTGACGTCTCACGTGACACACCAATCGCCATCTTCAACTCCATGATCCCCTTTGGAGATATTGTGGCGCGCCTCGCGTGAAAATAGCGGAGTCGTTACTAACTTCGCGTCCGACAAAGAACTCTACAATTAACAGATGAAAGGACTTATACACTCCACTGAATCTTTCGGCTCGGTCGATGGGCCAGGCATCCGCTTCATTATCTTTACTCAGGGCTGCGACATGCGTTGCCGCTATTGCCATAACCCCGACTCGTGGGGCAAGAAGGAGGGTGACAACCCGACGGCCCAGTTGATGGATGTTGAGGAGCTTTTGAAGAAAGCCGAGCGATATCGCACTTACTGGGGTGAGACCATGCCCAACGGCCGTACTTTTGGCGGCATAACGGTGAGCGGTGGTGAGCCTTTGCTCCAGATTGATTTCCTTATTGAGCTTTTTGAGGAGGCTCAGAGCCGAGGCATTTCGACTTGCTTAGACACCTCAGCCCAGCCTTTCTGTGCGGATGGCGAGTGGCGTGCCAAGTTCGACCGTCTTATGAAAGCGACGGATACCGTAATGCTGGATATTAAGCATTTTGACCTCGAGGGCCATCGCAAACTGACAGGTCAGCCCAATGACAATATTTTAGAGTGCGCAAAGGCCATAGACGCAGCCGGTGTCGATTTGTGGATTCGCCATGTCCTTGTCCCAGGCTGGACAGATTCGGAGGAGGAGCTGAAGTCCATCCGTTCTTTCATTGACACACTACACACAGTCCGTAAGGTTGAGATTTTGCCCTACCACACCATGGCCAAGTTCAAATATGAGAAACTCGGCATCCCCTATACCCTTGAGGGTGTTGAGCAACCTACCGCCGATGAGGTGGCTCGTGCTGAGGCCATCCTCTGTGGCAAGTAGAGTGGCCTCGTGACTTGAAATTCGTGCCTTAATCCTCACATAAAAAGAGCCAAGACGTTGTCGTATGACCGATAACGTCTTGGCTCTTTGCTTGTTTTGTCTGCTTTCTTATTTATCCGCTTTCGTCTTGAAAATCTTATAGCCGATGGCGGCCACAACGATACTCATGAGCGGGGATATTATGTTGAAAAAGCAATATGGCAAATATGTCATTGTGGACACGCCAAGCACCGTGCTTTGCGTCATGCCGCATGTGTTCCATGGCACAAGGACTGAGGTTACCGTCACACCGTCCTCTGTCGTGCGGCTCAGCAGCCTGCGTTCATAATGCTGTTTGTCATATATGTCCTTGAACATATTGCCTGTCAACAGGATATTGAGATATTGGTCGGCAATGGCTATGTTTTGAATCAGTCCTGTGGCCACGGTTGCGCCTACGAGAGAGGTCCTGCCCTTAATCAAATGTATGAACATGCGCGTGATGCCGTTCACGAATCCTCCTGCCGACATGGCGCCGCCAAAGCACATGGCGCAAATGATGAGCCATATAGTGTTCATCATACCAGACATTCCGCCGGTTTGCACAAGGTCCGAGAGCATCGGGTTGTCGGTCGGGAGGGCTGTGGAGTCGTAGAGGCACTTCATCGCCGCCTTGAAAAATGACGGGTCTATCTCAAGCAGGGCCTCGCGCTGGAAGATGCAGCCGAACATAAGTGCCAATAGTGCCGAAAGGAAGAGTGTGATGAGTGACGGTGTGCGCTTGGCGATAAGAACGCCAGTGACGACAGGTACGACTAACAGCCAAGGGGTGATGTTAAACCTCTCGCCGAGTGCGGTTCTGAAACTGTCTATATCTTGTCCGCCCTCCGTATGCATGAGCAGACCGGCAACGGCGAACAAAATCACGGTTATGGTTATCGACGGCACTGTCGTCACGAGCATATATTTGATATGCCTGAAAATGGGTACGTCTGTGCAGCCTGAGGCTAATACTGTGGTGTCAGACAGAGGGGATATTTTGTCTCCAAAATATGCGCCCGAGATAATCGCTCCCGCAATCCATCCGTCTGAGAATCCTTGCGCCCGGCCAATGCCCATGAGAGCTACGCCAATTGTGGCGATCGTGGTCCATGAGCTTCCTGTCATGACGCTCACAATGGCGCAAATGACGCATGTCGAGGCGAGGAATACGTGCGGATTGATAATCTGAACTCCATAATAGATAAGTGTCGGCACCACGCCGCTCGTCATCCATGCCCCACCAAGAGCTCCGATAAGCAGCAGTATTATCAGTGCGCTGCATACGCTTGCGACATTTGAGGTTATGGCTTTCTCAAATTCACTCCAAGGCACGTTGAGAAACGCCATGCCTATGAATATGCAGAATGCCGCGGCGCTTAGCAGTACTATATGACTTGCTCCGCTGAGCGAGTCGCTGCCGAATGTGCGAATTGTGAATGCGAGAAATACCATGAGGAGCAGCATGGGGAGCAGTGAGAGCCACACGGATGGCTGCTTGACCATATCTTTCCCGGTTCCTTTTTCCATTGTTGTTGTCTTTGTAGTGAAAGCTTCGTTTGCTTGTAAATGAATATTCCGCGAAATTAATATAAATGCGCGGCAAGGGGCATAAATATGCGCAAGAACAATTCCTGTTTATCACCCCTCACGATATGTGAAATGGGCGGAGTGGGGGCTCTCGGAATTTATTTGTATTTTCGCTCTCTAATGAAAATTTAATTTTAGTCATAGCCACGTAAGCGATGTTCAAAAAAATTCTTTCGCTTATTGCCGTGTCAGCTGTCTGCATAGGAGCGACGACTGCGCAGCAAAATGCCGCCCTCTGTCCCGAGAAACCTAAACTCGTTTTGCTTATCGTTGTTGACAATCTCAATAGCCAGCAAGTGGAGATTGTCCGCAATCAGTGTGACGCCAAAGGCTTTAACCGCCTCTTCGGCCATGGCACTCAACTGACAGATGCTTACTATGATGCCGGTGGCAACTTCGCTGGCAAAAATCTCGCAACTCTGTTCACGGGTGCGCCTGCCGCCACTCATGGCATTGTGGCTAAGCAGTGGATTGATAGTTTCAGCCATAAGAAGATTGATGCCATCTATGGCGAAGTCCCTCAAAACGGAGTGTTTGACACTTTGGCCGTGCCTCACAACGGGGCTCTTCTTTGCAGCACCATAGCCAATGAGATCCGAAAGATTTACAACAACAAGGCTAAGATCTTTTCAATAGGTTTTGACCCTCAGATGCTCATCTGGTCATCCGGCACACTCTCTGGTGAGCCGTTCCTCTGGCTTGACCCGCGCACGGGCAAGGCTAAGACTGCCAATGTTACGAGCCAAGAGACTTTGAAATGGGTCAAGGAGTTTAATGACAAGGACATTGCCTCTGTATATAGGTCTAAGATATGGGCTCCGCGTAAGGATATAAGCGAGTATCATCAGATGCGCTTCTTCCCCGAAACCATGTCTAAGGACAAGTTCTATTATCCTTTGAGCAGTACTAAGGTTGGCAAACCTGTTTATTCCTCAGTCCTCGGATCGCCCTATGGAAACGACCTCATCCGCGATTTGGCGGCCTATGCTTTGACATATGAGGATATGGGTAAAGATGACGTGCCGGATGTGATGCTTGTCCAGTTTACCGCGACTCCCGCCCTTGGCCGCAAACTTCAGCCTCTTGATCCGGAGACAGAGGATCTTTTGCTCGGCCTTGACGGCAACATAGCGTCGCTCCTTCAGTTGGTCGATGGCACTGTCGGAATGGACAATACTCTTGTCGTATTCACTTCTGCGCAAGGTGCTTATGATGTGGCTAATACGGATTCACCTCAGTGGGGCGAGCGTGGTTTCGTCAGTCTGCGCAGGGCTACAGCTCTTCTAAACCTCTATTTGATGGCTCTTCATGGTCAAGCCGCATGGGTGAAGAATTATGCGCCCGGAGCTGTATATCTTGATCACGATCTGGCAGAGAGCAAAAAAGTTGATTTTGATACTCTGCAGTCTCAGGCTGCCGATTTCCTCACTCAGGTCAAAGGAATAGGTGACGCCATACCAGCCAAGAACCTTAAGAGCCTCTTCTCTACATCACCGGTCATTGAGGCCATGAGACGCAATTATCATCCCAAACGTTCTGGCGACATTTTGATCCACCTTGAACCAGGTTGGGCCGAGGAGCAGGACGACGGGTCGAGGCTCACGCAGTTATGGGGTGGGGAGTTTGTGCCGCTCGTCTTCTATGGTTGGAAAGTGCAACGCGGCATGGTATATGAGCGCCACAACATGACTGATGTCGCTCCCACCATCTGCTCTTTCATCAAGGTTGGTGTGCCAGATGGTTGCAGTGGCCACCCAATTGATTTGGGCGTTAAACGTTAGTCTGTTATAAGATAACAAGATATAGAAATGAAACAATATAAGCGAGTCTTAACAATAGCGGGCAGCGACCCGTCTGGCGGTGCCGGCATTCAGGCCGACATTAAAACAATTTCCGCAATGGGTTGTTATGCAGCGTCGGCAATCACATCTGTCGTCAATGAGAACACTGTCGGTGTATATGGCGTGCATGACATTCCTGCTGATTTCGTGGTTGGGCAAGTGGAGTCTGTTCTTGATGACATTGGTGTCGATGCAATCAAGATTGGTATGCTTCACTCGCCTGAGTTGGCTCATGCCATTGCCGAACTGCTCAAAAGTCGCCAAATAAGCAATGTGGTGCTTGATCCCGTCATGGTGGCTACCTCAGGTGGCGATTTGATGTTGGCAGAGACTCTTGATGTTCTTCGCAATGAGCTTATTCCGCTCGCTAAGGTCATCACGCCCAATATTCCTGAGGCTGAGAAGTTGCTCAACGGACGTCCCATTAAGAGTGTGGATGACATGAAGGATGCCGCATCCGACCTTACTGACCTTGGCGCCTCTGTCCTTCTCAAGGGCGGACATCTGGATGGTGATGTGATGATTGACGTGCTGTGTAATTGCGAGACAATGCAGCGCCTCGAACTTCCGTCAGACCGTGTCAAGACGCAAAACACTCATGGCACTGGGTGCACCCTCTCTTCCGCCATCGCCAGCGCATTGGCTCTCGGTAAGAGCCTCACGCCCGCGGTCATCATGGCCAAGGAGTATATGACGAATGCCATATCAGCCGGTGCGGAATATGAGATTGGCAAAGGTCATGGACCCGTTTGCCATTTCTTTGACCGTTTGGCTTAAGGTATATAATACCGGTAGTGGTGAGCCGTGGCACTCTGCGCCACGGCTTTTTTGTATGCTCGCGCTTCCCCTCAGTCACCGATAAATGCTTAAATTCGCGCTGCACAAATATTGCAGAAGTAAATCTTAAGATGGCCAACGAGGAGCAATTTGAGGACAACGACCGCATCAACGTATATGGTGCACGCGAGCATAACCTGAAGAATATTGATATATCAATTCCGAGGGATAGTCTTGTTGTCTTCACAGGCATGAGCGGTAGCGGAAAGTCGTCTCTCGCATTTGATACCATTTATGCCGAGGGGCAGCGTCGCTATATTGAGACTTTCTCATCCTATGCCCGTCAATTTCTCGGAGGCTCTCAACGTCCAGATGTTGACAAGATTACCGGCCTTAGCCCTGTCATCTCGATAGAGCAGAAGACAACGAATAAGAATCCGCGCTCGACTGTTGGCACTATAACGGAGATCTACGATTTTCTGCGTCTGCTCTATGCGCGTGCCGGTGAGGCGCGTTCTTATGAGACGGGTGAGAAGATGGTGAAATATTCCGAAGGGCAGATTTTCGACATGATAGAGTCTGCTTTCGATGGTCATCGCGTATCTCTTCTCGCCCCGCTTGTCAAAGGCCGCAAGGGTCATTATAAGGAACTGTTTGAGCGTATCTCCAAACGCGGATTTATATATGTCCGTGTAGATGGTGAAATCCGTGAGATTGTCCCGAACATGAAGGTCGATCGATACAAGGTGCATTTCATTGAGCTTGTAGTTGATCGGTTGGCCGTCCATAAACCAGACGGAGGAACTGACGAGACTGACGCTAAGAGGCTTAAGCAGTCTATCGAGACCGCCCTCCAAATTGGCAAGGGCATCATGATGGTCCTTGATGCAGGCACTGACACCCCCAAATATTTTAGCCGCCAGTTGATGTGCCCCACCACGGGCATATCCTATCCCGAGCCGGCACCCCATAATTTTTCGTTCAATTCGCCGCAGGGGGCATGCCCGAAATGTAAGGGCATGGGTCATTTCGCCTCTGTCGACACTGACAAGATAATTTCCAACACCAAACTGAGTATTGCGCAAGGGGCGATTGAGCCTCTCGGCAAAGCCAAGAAAAATCTCATTTTTGCCCAGCTTGAGGCAATTGGCGACATCTATGGCTTCACACTCGACACCCCGGTGGAGGATATATCAGATGAAGGACTGGATGCTGTGCTCTATGGCACGACGGAGCAGCTTCATCTGAAGGATGACATGGGTCTGCCAAGCAATTTCTTCCCATCTTTTGATGGCATCGTCAGCTACATTGTGTCCATTCAGGACTCTGCCACTTCTGTAAAAGAGAAAAAATGGGCTGAGCAATACATTAAGGACGTTGTTTGCCCTGAGTGTGGCGGTGCGCGTCTTAACAAGATAGCCCTCAATTTCTTCATTGACGGCAAGAATATCTCCGAGGTCAGTGACATGGATATGCTCCAGTTGTCTGATTGGCTTAATTCACTTGAGGATAGGCTTGACGAAAAGCAGCGACTGATTGCCAAGGAGATATTAAAGGAGATTCGCGGACGCGTAGGCTTCATGCTCGACGTGGGCTTGGATTATCTCTCTTTGTCACGAAGCGCGACCACTCTTTCCGGCGGTGAGAGTCAGCGCATAAGGCTTGCGACTCAAATAGGCTCTCAGCTTGTCAATGTGCTCTATATACTTGACGAGCCGAGCATCGGTCTTCACCAGCGCGACAATATCAAGTTGATTAATTCCCTCAAACACTTGAGGGACATAGGAAACAGTGTCATTGTCGTTGAGCATGATCGCGACATGATGTTGGCCGCCGATTATATTGTGGATATTGGCCCTGGGGCAGGTCGCAAGGGCGGCAACGTTGTGGCAGCAGGCACTCCGTCAGAGGTTTTGAAGACGGATACAATGACTGCCGGCTATCTCAATGGCACTAAATGTCTTGAGATTCCTGCCGAACGTAGGAAAGGTTCAGGCAAGTTCTTCACCATCAGAGGGTGCCGAGGCAACAACCTCAAGAATGTTGATGTCTCCTTCCCTCTTGGCAAGCTCATTTGCATGACGGGTGTCTCCGGCAGTGGCAAGTCTTCTCTCATCAATGGCACGTTGTCTCCAATTCTCAGCAAGCATTTCTATAATGCCTTGCGAGACGCCTTGCCTTACGACTCTGTTGAGGGACTTGAGAATGTGGATAAGGTGGTGACTGTTGATCAGACGCCTCTCGGCCGAACACCGCGCTCTAATCCTGCCACATATACTGGTGTGTTTGATGACATCAGGAAGATTTACGCAGAGCTGCCCGAGTCTAAACTCAGAAACTACAAGAGCGGTCGTTTCTCGTTCAATGTAAGCGGAGGACGTTGTGAGACTTGTAAAGGGGCTGGCGTTCAGGTTATTGAGATGAGTCTTCTGCCCGATGTGATGGTTGAGTGTCCCGATTGCGCAGGTAAGAGGTATAATAGGGAGACGCTTGAGGTCAAATTCAAGGGCAAGTCTATCGGTGACGTGCTGAAGATGACCATCAACATGGCGACGGAGTTCTTCGAGAGCATACCTTCTATCTATAACAAGCTGAGCACTCTTAAGAATGTAGGTCTTGGCTATATTACTCTCGGACAGCCGTCAACAACCTTGTCTGGCGGCGAAAGTCAGCGAGTCAAATTGGCCACTGAGCTTGCCAAGCGAGACACAGGGCAGACCATTTATCTGCTTGATGAGCCTACCACTGGCCTCCATTTTGAAGACATAAGAATCTTAATGGACGTCCTGAACAAGCTTGTGGACAGGGGCAACACTGTCATTGTCATAGAACATAACCTCGATGTCATCAAAATGGCTGATTATGTCATTGATATGGGTCCCGATGGTGGTCGCGGCGGTGGACGCATCGTGGCTCAAGGCACACCCGAGGAGGTTGCGAAGTGTGACGAGAGTTATACCGCAAAGTTTTTGCGAGAGGAGTTGGCGCGTGGATGATTTTCTCATCCACGCATCCCAAACACCTATATTTCTATTTGATTTCGGCAATGGCGCGGGCCACAGCCATGCCTGTGCTCCATGCGGCGGTGAAGTTAAATCCGCCAGTTATGCCGTCAACGTCAATGACTTCACCCGCAAAGTAAAGTCCGGGGCGGCGTTTGCTTTCCAATGTGTTTGAGTTCAATGAATTAAGGCTGACACCTCCAGCTGTGACAAATTCATCCTTGAATGGTGCACGACCCGCGATGGGGTAGGGGAAGGCTGTCATATTTTGGATGAGTTTGTTCATCTCTTTCTTTCCTATCTCGCACCATCTCTTTTCAGCTGACGAGCCAAGGGTTTGTCCTACTATGTGTTCCCACAATCGTGTTGGAATGTCTTCCGGGTGGGTGTTGAGAACTTTCTTTTGTGGGTTGGCGGCAGACATGCGTTTCAGCTCAGCGGCTGTCTCTTCCTCGCTTTTGCTCTGCCAGTTGATAAGCAGAGTGCCTGTATAACCATTTTCGTTAAGTGTCCTGGCCGCATAGCTGCTTAGGCGTAGTGTGGCCGGGCCACTTACGCCCCAATGGGTTATGAGGAGTGCACCGCTTGCCTTGAGTTTTGTTCCTGCTATGCTGAGTGTGGCGTTCTCCGCCACAGTCCCCATCAGATTGTTCAGGTCGGTGTCGTTTATGGCTAAGGTAAAGAGTGACGGCACAGGTTTGACAATCTCCTCTGGCGTTAGTTTCAGCCAATTAAGCATTGATATGTTTGGTGCGCCTCCTGTACAAACGACAACCTTATCACCATCATTTAAAAGTTTATCTATGTCGATGTCGGTGACGTTTTGCTGCAATTCGACTCCTAATCGCCTCGCCTCACCTCGCAGGCAGTCTATGATGGTTTGAGCATCTTGTGTGGCTGGAAATATGCATTGGTCGGGTTGTGTCACAAGTTTGACCCCATGATCTTCAAACCATGCAACGACATCTTTAGGTCCAAAAGAATGAAAGAGTTTGCGCATCAACCTGTGTCCGCGCGGATATGCCTCAGACAAATCTCCTATACCCTCAAATGTATTGGTCAGATTGCATCTTCCACCTCCCGATATCGCTACTTTGCTCAGCACATATCGTGTGCGTTCAAGAATGGTGACTTTTATGTCAGGTCGTAAGGCTTTAAGATTTACAGCGGTGAAAAATCCCGCCGCTCCACCGCCTATTATTTTGACTTGCATTGCAATATGTATTTTGTCAACGAATAAAAACGACAATATGCGCCACCCGAAGACGTCATTGTATCTTCGGGTGGCGCAATGTAGCACTTTCGGTTATTCTGCCTCTTTCTCTTCTTTGATTAAGACGGTGTAACCGAGTTTCTCTAAGGCCTTACGCAGTTTTTCGCTGTTTGTCTTGTCTTTGCGGTATGTCACTGTGACAGTCTTTTCCGCCAAGTCCACCTTGAGGTCTTTCACGCCTTTCTCATAGGCTATGTTGCTCTCAATCTTCTTTTTGCAGTTTTCGCAATGCAGGCTGGTAGCGAAAACAACGGTCGCCATTTCCTTGCCTTTGCTCTTCTGGGCGAGGCTTGGAGTCGCTGCGCAGATGCTGATGATGATTGCCATCAGCGAGATGATGATTTGTTTCATTCTTTATGTGTTTTTGATATGTTAATGTTTAATCGAATTTGTCGAAGTGCCAACGCAAGCCGACGTAGAAGCGTCTTGACATGAGTGGTCCCCAAATGAGAGACGAGTCAAAGTATTGGCTTTTAGGGTCGTCTGCTGATATTATAGGGTCCTCTTGCATGAAATTGCCAATGTTTTCGCATCCCGCATATATGCTCCAGCGCCTGAACCATTTGGTTATTTGGGCGTTGTACATCTGGTAACTTCCAAATGTCCTTGTGCGTGCGTATTCTTCAGGATTTCCCGATGTGGTGGGTATGCGTCCTCCACCATTAATCTGCATGTTGGCGTCAAACTGCCACGTCTTAAGTGGTGTCTGATATGAGAGGGCTACGAGCGACTTATATCTGCTGGTCAGAGGCCTGCGCTGCAACTGGTCGTTGAGGCGCAGTTCGTTGTCATTCCATCTCCATGCAGCAGTCAATTCAAGTCCCCTGACGGGTTCTATCTTTCCCTCTATTTGAAAGTTGTTGGCGTATCCACGGCTCGTGGCGAAGTAGGCATGGAGTAATCGCGGGCTGATGTCCATGTCCGTGACCATCTGCTCCTCGAACTCGGTGTGGTAGAACTCCGCATTAAGAGTTAACTGCTTGCTGCCGATGTTGACGTATTGTGTGACGCTCAGGCCCATGTTCCAAGCCTTCTCCTGTCCGTAATTGTTGTCGAGTGTCCACTCTCGTTTGCTTGTCAGCAGGTAGTTGTTTTCGGATAGGATAGAGGCCCCACGGTATCCTTTGCCGGCCGCCAATCGTATAGTCGTGAAGTCAGTTGGCGCATAGCGCACGTGAAGTCGCGGGGTGACAAATGTCCCGTAATGGTTATGGTGGTCCACTCGGACTCCGGCTATGATGCTCAGGATATCATCGTGACGGAATGTGTATTGCCCATAGGCGCCAAATGATATGTCGTCCCTGTCAAAGTCCTTAGCTCCTTTGCCGTAGTCGGCTGTCTCGTTGTAGAAATCGCCCTGTGACGATATGCCGGCATGAAACTCATGACGCCCGCCATTGTTCCAATTAGCGATGGAGTTGAAGTTATAGCTGTGTTGTGTCCCTCGGTATTCTCTGTCTCCAAAAAACGAACCCTGATGGTGATACGTGTATCCTATAGGGAAACCTATTGAAAACTTAGGAGAAAAGACAAAACCGTTTTTCATCCACGTCTCAACGCGGTCCGTGCGTATGAAGACGCCATAATGCTCTCCATCCTGGTGTGTCGAGTCGAAATCTTTCTGACCGCCTAATCTCCGTTCGTTAAGGGTCTTTACCGCAAAATCAAACGTGTAGAAATCGGTGTGGCGATACCATCTGTTGAACAGGTTGAGTTGCCTCACTCGCGGCTCATCTCTGAATCCGTCATTGTTCTCGTCCATGTCCACCAGGTCATTGACCATGTTGAGCATGATGTTTGTGCGAACCTGCGGACCTACTTTCAAATTGAGACTTGCGTTGGCCTCCATGCGGCCCGCGTTTGACCCGTAGAGGTTTAAGGCTGCGACTTCGTTTGTCCCGACTGGCTTCTTGTAGTCAATGTTAATCTGTCCTGTGATCGCCTCGTAGCCATTTACGACAGTGCCAACGCCTTTTGAAATTTGGATGCCATTCATCCATGGTCCTGGGACGTAGCTCAATCCGTAGGGTGATGCAATGCCTCGCAATGATGGCACATTTTCGCTCATCATCTGCACGTAACGTCCCTGTAAGCCAAGCAGCTGGATGGTCTTAGCTCCTGTGGCTGCGTCAGCATAGTTGACGTCGACCGATGCGTTTGTCTGGAAACTCTCACCCAAGTTGCAGCAGGCTGCCTTGCTTAACTCGTCGGCCGTGACGTTTTGGGTCAACATAGGCGACAATCGGTCAATCGCCGAGCCTATTCGGCGTGCTGTCACCTCAACGTCCGTCATCTCAATCGGTTTGAGTGTCACGTCATACGTACCCTCTGCCGAAATAATCAGGGTGTCAGATGTATAGCCTACGTATGATACGACCAGATTTCGGGCTTTCCCGTCAATCATTTGAAGGTCATATTCGCCGTCGGGTGATGTTATGGTTCCGTGAGATGTCCCTGCCCAAATGACGTAGGCACCAGCTAACGCTTCTTTGCCTTCAGGGCTTGCCCCATATATGTGACCCGTTATGTTTTGGCCGTTTGCCGCACATGTCAAGCCAAACAGGGTTGCTATGGTTGAAAGTCTCTTCATCATCAAGTAGTTGAGTTGTCTTAATTTTGATGATGCAAAGATAGTGCGCCAAGCAGCCTAAGCTCTTACATAATTATGGGCAAAATTTACATCAAAATATCAAGTAGCTCCCTAAGATCCGATATGGTTTTCGTGTTGGGGCAAATGTTTTTATCCGCATTTTGCCAATTATACCAAATGGCCTCTATTCCAAAGTTTAGAGCTCCTTGTATGTCTGTCTGCGGATTATCTCCAATAACTATGCACTCATCTTTGCCGCATCCCAACGTTGACAAAACTTTTTCAAAGTAACCAGGTTTGGGTTTCATCTCTCCCATTTCGGCCGAGGGGAACATGTGCCTCACATATTTCTCAAGACCGCTTGCCTTCAGCTTGCCCTCTTGCGTCAGAGCCATGCCATTGGTCACTATCTCTATTTGATATTTGGCGCTCAGTTTATCAAGCACTTCTGTGGCATGAGGCATTGTGGCAGGACAACTTATCATCAGGAGCAGATAGTCGTCGTTTAGCTTCTCTCCGAAACTTGCGTCTTCTACGCCCGTCTCGGCAAGGGTCATGACAAATCTTTTAACCCTTACTTCTGGCACCGTCAGGCCATTGTCCGGCAGACCTGCCCATAGCATGTGGTTGATGGCCTGATACCGCTCATTGAAATACTCAAAAGACTCGAAGTATTTGCCTAACTGATGTTTGTCATACAGGCGACGAAGTGAGATTACGCTGTTTCCTGCGCAATCCCACAATGTGTCATCAAGGTCAAAAAGTAGATGGCGAACCATATTTGCGTGTCGCAGCTCGGTTATTCGTTTTCGCGGTTCACGTAATAAGGCATAGCCTGTTGCGTCGGCATGATGAGCATGTCGTTGATGCAGACGTGCGCTGGGCGGGTCACAATGAACTCGATGGCCGATGCAATGTCCTGCGCGGAGAGGGGCTTGACCCCTGTATATACGGCATCTGCCAATTTCTTGTCGCCTTTGTAGCGCACTGTTGAAAATTCAGTGTTCACCATGCCAGGGGCGACTGACGACACCTTGATGTTGTGTTTCAGCAGGTCAATTCGCATGCCCTGCGTAATGGCGTCAACCGCATGTTTCGTGGCGCAATATACGTTGCCTCCATAATAGACATGCTTTCCTGCCACGCTTGACAAGTTGACTATGTGTCCGCACCCGTTTGAAATCATTGTGTTGGACACTAATTGAGACATGTAGAGCAAGCCTTTTATGTTGGTGTCTATCATGGTGTCCCAATCATTGTCGTTGCATTTGTCAAAGCTGTCCGCGCCAAGTGCGAGACCCGCATTGTTAACGCATACCAGCAAGTGCTTTTTCCATGAGTCTGGCAGCATGTCGTATGCGTCAAATACTTCGTGCTTGTCGCGTATGTCGAAGCAAAGGATGTAGCTCTCTACTCCCGATGTCTTCTCTATCTCTTTGCAAAGATCTTGAAGCAGTGGCAAGCGGCGGCCCGTTATGATTACGTTATAGCCCAAGCGGCCAAGCATGAGTGCGGTAGCGCGGCCTATTCCTGAGGTTGCGCCTGTCACCAAGGCTGTTTTTATCTCTTGTTTCCCCATTTCCCGTATGATAGTTGTATGTTTGAATTTTATCTATTTCAGCTTTTTCAATTTGTCGAGAAGCCCCTCTGTCAACTCTCGCTCTATGTTTGGCGTGAGGACTCCCGTTCCTATTTGCGCCTCTAACTCTTCTGCTGACCAGAATTTAAGGTCGTCAACCTCGTCGACATTCTTAGGGTTGAATGGCCCTTCGTTTCGGGTCGTGAAGACAAAGACATACTCATTCTCGGCCTCACACTTCCATACGTATCTGCGTGTCAGTTGAGCCTCAAAGTTTGTTAGCCCTATCTCCTCGAGCGTCTCGCGTTTTAATGCGTCTACTAAATTTTCCCCGAGAGATATGTGTCCGCCTACGCCGGTATCCCATCGGCCAGGCTGGATTTTTTTGCTTTTGGGTCGAAGTTGCAGCAGCAGCTGGCCTTTTGCGTTTATCACGTGGAGATGAACCACGGGGTGAAGCCAATGGCTGCCATTGTGAACCAATGGTCTCGGGGCGCCTCCCACGACACGGCCATCCTCTGTTATCAATGGTACCCATTCCACATCTTTATATTTGGCTTTCCGAACTCGTGAGATGATGATTTCGGAAGCTAAATAGCTAAGCAGCAGTGTGAGCAGGAAATAGTTGTCAATCCATTGCGAGGCCTGGACATTGGGGTTCATCATGGCTACTCCATAGACAACTGTCGCCACAATCGCCCACATCAACATCCTTTTCATGCTTTGCCTCATCAGGTTGATCATGAACGGGTTACCCGACACTCTTGGGGATATGCGTTCCATCATGCCGAGCCAGAATTTAGAGCCTTTGTCCGTCAGCCCTAATACAATCAGTATGCCCAATGTCGCTGAACTTACGACTGCCGAAGCCCCAGGCGCTACATTCTCAACAACAATGTCACACACTCCGAACAATAGAATGACGCATATATCAGTAACTATAGCGTTCCGTCCTATGCTCTTACCCTGTAGTCTGCCTATAACCTCACATAGGACAGACAATGAGATGCCCGCGGCTATTCCCCATACGCTCCCATATATCTGTTCGACCAGAAAATAGATGATTACGGGGATGAGTAGAAGAACTAAATTCCTCATTTAGAGCAATTTTTTTAACTTCTTTACTTCAGACTCGTTGCTCAGGCGGTCATTTATGTTGATGAGGTATTTGATATAGGTCTTGTTCTCAGGCTCAATCTTCCTCAGACGCTCAAAGTAGTCACGACTCTCTTTATAGAGTGGAGTAACCACTTTTTTTAAGTCTCGGGTCAGATATGCGTAAGCCGCCTGCGTCTTGTTCTTGTTGTAATCGTTCATCAACTTAGCGTATTTTTTCTCCGCCGAGTCGTAACGTGACGTTCCAAGATATAAAAGAGCTGTGGCTTGGTTCGAATCAGTTTTCAGAATGTCTTTGCAGGCTTTTTCCAACACGTTTTCGTTCTCCGTCTTCTTCGCCATTTTGAAGTAGGAGTCGAACACTTTGACTTTGGTGTCGCAGTCCGTCAAACGTGGATAGAGGCTAAGAAGCTCGGTGCTATTACACTCGGCTAAGCGGCTCGCCTTAATTGACAACACTGGCTGAACCCCTATTATGCTGAAGAAAGACGCCGTGTCGCTTAATATGAGTTCCTCTTTTTCCGCATCACGGCCCAGACGGGTCAGACTGTTTGAAAGTGCAGTCAACTTGTCAATGTCACCCTTTGATGCCGTTTTATAGCCCCATGCTATTGCTGCGCTGTCTTGCTTGATTGCGCTTGCCGTTATGGTTGCGTAACGCCAGGATGTGCTATCCCAAGCGGCTAAGGACCCTGCTTCTACATATTTAGAATACGCCTCCGCAAACTTCTCTTGCTGGGCTAAGGTATTTGCGTCACTCAGCGCCTTGTTGGCTACCGTCAATTTGTTCGGTCCACAGCCAACAACTGCCAATGATAGCACACAGAGTGACGTTATTTTTATGCTGTTAAATTTCATTTGTCTCACTAATCATCGTTATCTGTGTAACCATAGCCATAACCATGTTTCTTGTCATAACCATAGTGTCCGTAATGACCGTATTTGCCATAGTTACCATACCCATAGCCGTAGCCATAACGCGTCTTCTTACTGTTGATGTCATTAAGGACGACAGCCGGGTTTTTGAGGTTGTTTTCTGAGAGTTGCTCCAGAGTAAATTTGAGTGCGTTTTTATTTGTGTAGTCCTGACGGATGACAAACATTGTCGTATCTGCCATTTGAGACAACATGATTGCGTCTGAGACAAGACCAACAGGCGGGGTGTCCATCACGATAACGTCAAACTCTTTTTTGAGCCTGTCCATCATCTGATGACATTCCGCACTCACAATAAGCTCAGAAGGATTGGGCGGGACTGTTCCCGAGCCAATAACGTAGAGGTCGCCAACTTTTACTATTATGTCCTCCAATTGGCAATTTCCAATCAGATAGTCGGTTATGCCCTCCTTGTTCTCGATGTTAAGAACTTTGGAGAGGCCTGGTTTGCGAAGGTCAAAACCTAATAGGACAGTCCTCTGCTTTGCTATAGAGAATACAGAGGCTGTGTTTATCGAGCAAAATGTTTTGCCGTCCTCTGGCATTGACGATGTCACAGCTATGACTGTTGGCTTGCACCCCTTTGTCATGAAGTTCAGTTTGATTCGCATCCTTCTGAACTCCTCTGCCACCATTGAACGCGGATATTCCTGTACCACAAATGTGGTCTCCTTTTTGTTATTGGGTATCTCGCCAATGATTGACATTTGCGTCAATTTCTTGACGTCGCTCGTTGTGCGAATTTTGTTATCAAGAAGTTGGCGGAGTACCAAGAATAGCAGAGGTAGGAATATGGCGGCCATTAATCCCAACATCTTGTCTTTGTTGACATTGGGACTTACTTGGCCTGTTATGATGGCTGGGTCTAACGCTTTGTGGTCTGGTGTACTGGACGCACGCTGAATCTGAGCCTCCGCACGTTTTTGCATGAGGAACGTATACAGCTCATTAGTAACCTTGAACTTTCTGTCTATTCCGAGGAGAGCGCGCTCTGCCTCTGGCAAATCCATAATGTCGCGGGTGTATGTGTCGATCTTGCTTTGAACCTCGTTCATGTTCTTTGCCACCATCTCGCGCTGACTTTTGATGCTTGTCAACAGTGTGTTGCGGACAATGTTGAATTCAGCGTTGAGTGCATCGAACATGGGGTTGCCCTCGCGTCCGTATGTGTCGCGATATACTTGCCTTTTTGCGTTTATGTCAAGTATCTTGTTCAGCTGGTCGGCTATAATGGGGCGTTCCGTCTTGAATGTCGCGGGTGCTATGTCGCCCTTCATTATGCTGTCGTTACTGAAGTATTTCTCGAGGTAGTCGTAGTACGCGTTTTCAAGAGTCAATTGCTTAAGTTCAGTCTCGTACGACTTGACTTCGTCAAACAGCTCCTCACCTTTTTTGCTTAAGTCGTCTTGTATCCTGTTGTTTGACCTGAAACGGCTCAATTGTGTGCTTACAATATCCAAAGAGTCTGACAATAATCCCAACTGGTTCTCAATGAACCTAATGGTGTTTTCTGACATCTGGGTCTTTTGACGCAGGTTGTCGTTCACATAAGTTTTAACCAAAGTATTCAGGAAAACAAGACATTTCTGTTTGTTAGCTCCTGATATTCCAAGGGTTACGACTGTTGACTCTGTCTTGCTCTCACTTGTTATCTCGAGCTTCCCTGAATATTGTGCGACAAGTGATTCTGGCGTATTGAAGTAGAAGTAGTACTTCTCTTTGATTGGAGCGCTTGCGACAATTGAAAATGCACACCATGGTGTTATGATAGGTTCACCATAGCGGTAAGTATCCTCAAAGTTAACTGCGGTCAGGTTTTCCTCACTGCCACTAACTTTGCCTGTCGAATAGTTATAAGTGCTGATACCTTCGGATGAGACGCTGATTTTGAAGGAGTTCTCATCAACAGGTGTGATATATATCTTGGTCCCTATCGGCTGCACATGCGTCGAATCCATCACAACCATGAATTCGTTTGTGCCATACACCTCCGTGTCTTTTATCCTACCTATGTGATAATAAGACACGTAAATCCCCATTTGCTCAATCACCTTTGTTACCAGTGTGCGTGAGCCGAGAATGGCCAACTGGTTGTCGAAGTTGCTCATGCTCTGGCCAAGGTTGACACCATCAAGTATGTTTACTCGGTATGTGCTTTTGACCGTGTTGTCAACGATGACAGTGGCCGCTGCGTGAAATATTGGGGTTTTATACCGGTGATAATACTTTAGGCCGATAAGAACAACCGCCACCGAAATCACAAATAGCCACCAATACTTGACAACGTCAGACAGCAATTTTTTGACATCTATGTATGACAAAAAATTGTCCTCCTCTTCCTCTACATTATAGTTCTTATTCTCCATTTACCTTATATGGTTTTACGGGGATAACCTATTGGCTTATAATGACCTGATGAGTACGTATAACGTCACGAGTGATGTCGCTAACGCTACAGAGAATGTCTCGCTGAAGCCAAACATCTTGAACCACAAAGGGCGTACGTAAATGACGTCGTTCGGGTAAACGTAGTAATAGTCCGACTCAATGAACGCTCCTTTTGTCATGTCTAAGACGTGAGCCTCGACCTCTCCATGCTCGTTTTTGCGCAACAGCTTTACTTCGCGGCGCTTGGCGTATGATGTGAATCCTCCAGCCATAGAGACGGCGTCAAATACTGTCATCTGGTCTCGGCTCATGGTGTAGTTTCCTTGCTTATTGACCTCTCCAATAATTGAGAATGTGTTTGAGGCTAAGCGTACGGTCAATGTGAACCCCGTAAGCGTTTTGGCAACGGCCTGATAGATTCTCTCTTTTGCTTCGCGAAGGTTGCAACCTTTCAAGTCTATGAGACCTGCAACAGGGAAGTCTATGCGGCAACTATCGTCCAATCCGTAGTAAAACAAATCGGCACGCGTCTGAGAACTGTTGGTTTTCTGGTTGCTTTGCGGATTGTAGAACGCTGACAGCTCTATATTTGGCGATGATACGTTTATAAAGAGGTAATCATTCGGTTTTAGAACATAGCGTTCTGTTACTTGCTCCGTGGTCTTGAATGTGCTCTCTTCGGGCACGGCATCCTGCACCAGGACAACTTGTCGCTGGGGAATACACGAAGACATTAGCAGCGTTACCGCCGCAGTCAGAAGGACAGTCTTTAGCTTGGAAGTCATTTTCGGGTGGTACTATGTTCAGGCTTACTCTTGGCCAAAATCACTCAATTTGCAAATTTAGGGTTTTGAACTGAATATTCCGAAAATATGAACTGTAAACGAGTAAATTATATGGTTGACCCAATCAAGAAGAGTGTTGACATGGCAAATGTTGAGATGCTTATCACTTTTAGTTGTGAGTCATAGAATGTTGTGCTTGCGTCCGGTTTTAGGACATTTACCGCATTCATCACAAATGGCGGCATGGCTGCTACACACAATAGTTGCCATGGTTTGCCGAAGATGCCTATGTAGCTAATCATGCAAGCGATAGCCACCGTCATCAATATAACCTGGTATCTCTGGGCTGATTTCAACCCGATTATGATTGGCACAGTCCTTTTTCCTGCTCGTGTGTCGCTCTCTATGTCGCGTATGTTGTTCATATTCAAGACTCCGCATGAAAGTAGGCCAACGCTGATAGCGGGCAGCCATATGGATGGGGACGGGCCTCCTGTTTGCAGTGTGTATGTGCCTACGACTCCTACGAGGCCGAAGAATATGAAAACAGATATGTCGCCAAGGCCTACGTATCCGTACGGGTGTTTGCCCACTGTGTATGTTATGGCGGCAGCTATGCACAACAATCCTATAGTTAACAGGATGGCGACTGATGCAAAGCCAATCTGCAAATATGCAGTGTACAACAGCAAAAGGCCTGACAGCAAAGATAATATAGCGAATACAATCATGGCCTTTTTCATCTGATTGAGGCTTATAGCGCCGCTCTGTACGGCTCTTGTCGGCCCCACGCGTCCTGCCTGGTCAGCGCCGCTTACGCTGTCTCCATAGTCGTTGCTGAGGTTTGACAATATTTGTAGGAAGAGGGTTGTCAGCAGGATGAGCAGGAATATCTCTATGTTGAATTTCCCCTCTTGTATTGCGACAGCGGAACCCATTATGACAAGTGCGAATGACAGCGGCAGGGTTCTGAGGCGGAAGGCTGAAACCCATATCTTGATTGTTTGCATCATACCTTTTTTGATTAGGTCATATAAAAACGCAAGCCCCGGCAAAGTTGTCGGGGCTTGTGTCGTTGGTGTTTATTACAACTCGAGGTCGATGTCGAATTTCTCGTGCCAAGGCAGGCCTTGTTCTCCAAGGCGGGCGAGGAATGGATCTGGGTCAAACTCCTCAACGTTCCATACACCCGGACGTTTCCACAATCCCTTCATGAACATCTCTGCTCCGAGGGCGCAGGGTACACCAGTGGTGTAGCTGACGGCTTGAGTGCCAGTCTCTTTATACGCTGCCTCATGGCTGCAGTTGTTGTAGATGTAGTAGGTGTGCTCCTTGCCGTCCTTCTTACCTTTGATGCGGCAACCTATCGATGTCCATCCCTCATAGTTTGAGCCGAGGTCACCAGGGTTTGGCAGCACTGCCTTGAGGAATTGGAGTGGCACAATCTTGACGCCATTATACTCCACCTCGTCAATGCGAGCCATGCCGATATCCTGAATTACACGCAGGTGGGTAAGGTACTCCTGACCAAACGTCATCCAGAAGCGGGCGCGCTTGATGGTCGGGAAGTTCTTGACGAGGCTCTCCAACTCCTCGTGGAACATGAGGTAGGACTCCTTTTCGCCAATCTCGGGGTAATTGAGACCCTTGTGAATCTCAAGGGCTCCCGTCTCCACCCATTTGCCGTTCTCGTAGAAACGTCCCTTCTGGGTTATCTCGCGGATATTGATTTCAGGGTTGAAGTTGGTTGCGAAAGCCTTATGGTGGTTGCCGGCGTTGCAGTCAACAATGTCAAGGTACTCGATTTCGTCGAAGTGATGCTTTGCCGCATAGGCAGTGAAGACTGAGGTTACACCCGGGTCAAAGCCGCATCCGAGAATTGCCGTGAGACCAGCTTTCTCGAATTTTTCCTTGTACGCCCACTGCCATGAGTATTCAAAGTGAGCTACATCCTTTGGCTCATAATTTGCCGTGTCAAGGTAGGAAACTCCGCATGCTAAGCAAGCGTCCATTATTGTGAGGTCCTGATATGGCAATGCGACATTAACCACAAGGTCAGGCTTCACTTCGTTAATGAGCTTGATGAGCTGGTCAACATCGTCGGCGTCTACTTGAGCCGTCTTTATTTTGTGACCGGTGTTTTTCTCCACCTCTTTGGCCACGATGTCGCACTTGGATTTTGTGCGGCTTGCGAGTGTCACCTCACTGAAAATCTCGGGCAGGCTGGCTAACTTGTGAGCCACAACCGTGCCGACGCCACCGGCGCCTATTTGGAGAACCTTTCCCATCTTTTTAATAATCTATTGTTGTGGGTGTTGATGAATATGGTCTATTCTGCAGCAGCGCGTTGGCTGATGTATTTCTTCACCTTGGCTTTAAGCACTTCGGTGTTAAGAGGTTTGGCAATGAAGTCGTTGCAGCCGGTTTCTAACGTCTGCGCCCTGTCGTTGTCAAAGGCAAAAGCGGTCAAGGCTATAATCGGAGTCGTTTTGTCTGTCCGCCTTATCTGCTCAGTAGTCGCCAATCCGCTCAGTCGCGGCATTCGCATATCCATGAGTATGAGGTCTACATGCTTAGTCTTGTACAAGTCTAAAGCTTCGACACCGTCCCGCGCCCAGATTATATTGTACTCATCGCGCAACAGGTAAGAGACCAAGAGGTAGTTGCTCTCAGTGTCTTCTGCTACAAGAATTGTGGGCTTCTCGTTTTGTTCTGACATGATGTTATGTTTTATGGCGCGTAGACTGTTTGTATAGCTGCGTGAATGTTTACATCCGCTACTGGATTTCTTAGCAAATGTAACTATAATTCTCTTATTGTTCCATCTGAAACAAGTTCAGAATCCATGATTTTATACACTTTGTCATTCAGGCGTGTCCTGTCTGGTGTCTTGACCGCTATGATTTGTCCTTTGGCTGCTGATTGCACCTCCTGACGATTCGCATCGCAGATGAGTTCAATGGTAGTCTCGACGACTCCTGATGTCGGTCCCATGATGACTATCTCATCGCCTACCGAAAGTCCACAGGTCTCAAGTTTAATCTCGCTTACTCCTATTTTCTTGAAGTAATTTGTCACTTTGCCTGCATAGACTTTCTTCTTGGTCGCCTTGTTTCCGTTTATGTCGTTCCATTCCCCCATCTTCTGACCTTGGTAGTATCCGTCCCAGAATCCGCGGTTGAAAACGCGGCTGAGTCGCTCATCCCATTTCGAGATCATTTCCGGGCTATATGTCCCGTCGCAGACGGCGTTTGCTGCCTCATCATAACATTCGCAGACGGTTTTGACATAGTCGGCCGACCTGGCTCGTCCCTCTATCTTGAACACTTTCACGCCAGAGTCGATCAGGACATTCAGAAAGCCTATAGTCTTGAGGTCTTTGGGCGACATTATGTATTTGCCGTCTACTTCAAGCTCCAGATCTGAGTCCGTGTCTTTTACCGTGTACTTGCGTCTGCACACTTGTAGGCACGCCCCCCTGTTTCCGCTTTGTCCCAGGTTGTCGAGGCTTAGGTAGCATTTGCCAGAGACTGCCATGCACAGAGCGCCATGGGCGAACATCTCGATTCGCACAAGCTCACCCTTTGGGCCGCGTACGTCCTCCTCTATAATCCTTTGACTGATTGCTTTAACCTGCGTCATGTTCAATTCGCGGGCGAGAACGACCACATCCGCAAATTGGCTGTAAAATTTAAGCGCCTCGAAATTACTGACGTTGCACTGTGTGGATATGTGAACCTCTACTCCGATTGAGCGCGCATATGTCAAAACGGCTAAGTCTGACGCTATTATCGCTGTCAGCCCGTTCTCTTTGGCTGCGTCGACTATTTGGTGCATGAGCTCAATCTCGCCATCATATATGACTGTGTTGACGGTCAGGTAGGTCTTCAGGTTGTGCTCTCGTGCAATTTGCGCTATTTTTTTCAGGTCGTCAAAGGTGAAGTTGTTGCTCGACCTTGAGCGCATGTTCAGTTTTTCGATGCCGAAATAGACAGAGTCCGCATGCCCCTGAATGGCGGCCATCAACGACTCATATGACCCCACCGGGGCCATTATCTCCAGTTCATCTCTTTTCATCGGCTGTGGAAATCTTTGGCTATTTTTTGCAGGTATGCTTTGCCGCTAATTGTGTCGGCTGTGTCTGATGTGTCGTCTTGACGAATGAATTTGGACATTTGGTTGTCATAGACCTCGTAATTGTCTGGCGTTACGTATCCAAATCCATCGGAAAAATCGAAAAAGGCGAAGTCTTTCGCTGTGGGGTCTAAAAGGTCTTTGCTGAATGCGAAGTCTTTTGAGTCTATACCCAACTGATGTAGCAGTGTGGCTGTCAAGTCAGTTTGGCTGCCGTAACTTGTCACGAGCGAGTCTTGTGGAGCGACTGCGCCACCTGTTATGAGCAACGGGATGTTGAACTTCCGCCTGTCGGTCTCACCCACGTTTTCCGGTCCACCATGACCATGGTCGGCAAGGAGTATGAACACTGTGTTTGAGAACCATTTGCGTGTCCTTGCCTCGCGCATGAATTTGCCAAGGCATGAGTCGGTGTAGTAGACAGAGTTCAAGTAGTCGTTGTCCATCTTCCGTTCCATGGGGACAGTGAACGGCTCGTGGCTGCTCAGTGTGAAATAAAAGTTGAAGAAAGGCTCTGGTTGGGTGTCCATAACATTCAATAATCGGTCGAATGTGTACTGGTCATGCGCGCCCCATTTGTCGCCCATCTCCTCAGCTGTGAAGTCGTCTTGGGTTATTATTCTGTCGAATCCAGCCTGATTAACGAGTGAGTTGAAATTGTTGAAGTTTATGTCTCCTCCGTATATGAATGTCTGGCTCGTATACCCGTTGTCGCGTAATGTGCGGGCCAACGGCTGTATGTTCTGCGTTTTTTGCGGAAATTGGATAACTCTGATGGTGGGCAGGCTGGGGTAGGCGTTCATGACGGCAATAAGCCCTTTGCCCGATCTGTCAGACGAGGCGAAGAAGTTGTTAAAGTATACACCTGTGTGACGGAGTGAGTCTATGTTTGGTGTTGCGTTCGCTCCCCCTAAGTACTCAATTCCGTGTGCTGAGAAACTTTCAAGCAAGATGATGACGACGTTCGGACGGTCAGTCTTGAATATCTTTGGCGATTTACCTTCGGCTTGCATAAGTTTGGAAAAGCGGGCTTCCATCGCCTCGTCATCCATGAACTCGTACTTTATGTCAGCTTGCTTCGCATATTTTGTGGAATATATGAAATTCCACAGCGGGTTGACAGCTACGTGATTGGCGAATTGATGTTGGCTGAAGTACGCATTGCCTGTGTTCAAGGGAATGAGGCCCAGTCCACCGCGAATGGCGATAATCATGAGGCCGCCTATGATGATTGAGATTATTGACGTAAGTGTCTTTTCTGTGTTTGTGGCTGGGCGATATTCCGTATTTCCATACGCCATTTTGCTTGCCCTTCTGCAAAGCCTGTATGTTGTCAAGAACAGGACAAGTGCCACTATTGCCATAATGACAAAGTATACGACCTCGAACCATGTCTCTGCTGACGCCATGACCAACTCCGGCCTGTCGGCTATCATCATAAGTGAACTTGCGTCTACGTGATGTCCCCATGCCTTGTATGTCAAGGCCTCCGCAGGAAGTAGGAAGATGGCGATTCCTGCCAAGACTCCCACAACGTAAGATGTTATTCTTAGCGTATTCCGGCAGACGTCTGTGCCCAGTTTGTCAAACCAAATGGCGATGGCGAATGCGACACATGCCAGCACGGAGCAGTATCCCCAGATGCTGATGTCGAAAATCATTCCGTGCGCCAAGCTTTGCAGTAAAACCGCCACTGGCACGTCAACAGCCTTGACTGAGTTGATTGCTATGAAAAGTATGCGTCCCACGGCAAACGTGAGAAGCCATATCAATAGTAAAGCTAATAAATTGAATATTAGTGAACGAATGTCTCGTTTTAGTCGTTCCATTGCCTCTTATTTGATCCATTTGCGCCAGTTGGTCGCAAGTGTTATAGAGTTAAGCGAGCCTGCCGCGTGATATCTGCTGTGGGAGTATTGTATGTCTATTTTTGCCACGTGTAGCCCGGCTCCCCATGAGAAGCCGGCCATTCCACCTGCGTCGGCGTCTGTCAATTCCCTCCTACGTCTGTGGTCATAGCCCATGTTGACGTAGAATGCTTTTACTGGTGTGAACTCAATGCCTATTAAGAAGTGGCGCAAAATATTGTCGCCTGCACTCAGCTTTTTATTGTTTACGCTCAAATCCCATTGGGTCAAGTCTTTCAGTGTCACTATGAAACGAAAGGGCGCATGGCTCGCTTTGTAGGCGAAACCCAGCTTGACATCAATGGGCAGTGGGCGGTTGGTCGCGTCGCTTGTGTACTTTTTCACTACGGCGCCTGCATTGCGAATTACCAAAGCACTTTTTAGTCTTCCATCGGCAAATGTCAAGTCCGCTCCGAAGTCCATGGCCAAGGCGAACGACGTGTAATCCGCCATTTTGCTATATATGGGTTTGAATGTGGCTCCAAGTCGCAACCATGGTGCCATTTCCTTAGACATGGACAGGTATAACGCACCCTCGTTTGCCGTGAAAGTCCCGGTCTCTACGCCTTGATCATCTGCGCCAACGAAATTGCCGTAACCCGCATAGATTATGCCGGTCGTAAATGTTCCAATATGAGCAACATCATGAGTGTAGGCGGCAGATGCGTATTTTATGCTTTCTGTGACGGGAGCAATGCTCAGGCTGATTGTCCCACTAATGGTATCAGCTACTGATGCCGGGTTATGAAAAACCATTGTCGGGGATGATACTCCCGTAGTTGCATGCATGCCGCCCGCTCCGACAAGCCGTGTGGCCTGAGGAACGTCAAGAAACGCCATGGCGGCCCCAGTTCTTGTCTGAGAATGGGACAGGTTGGTGTGCAATAGGAATATTGCCGCTATTATTGACGATGACAGGCAATGTCGCATAGCGCAAAATTAAGAGAAATACTCAACAATCAGAAATTTCAGTTTTGGTCAAAACAGGGCTCCCTTCTTTATCACTCATAAAAACAATCGCCCTGCCGACTGATATGGTCAGCAAGGCGATTGTAATTCTTTATGCGTATGTACTACTGCAACTGCTTGAGCGCGTCAGAGATGCGCTTGACTGCGGTACGGAGCTTCTCCTGGCTGGTTGCGTATGAGAGCCTGATGTAACCCTCTGCGCCAAAAGCCGAACCTGCAACAGTGGCAACGTGGCCAACAGTGAGAAGATACATTGCCAAGTCGCTGGAGTTCTCGATAACCTTTCCGTCAGGAGTCTTCTTGCCGAAGTAAGACTCTACATTAGGGAAGAAGTAGAACGCGCCGGCTGGCATGTTGACCTTGAGACCCTTGATCTCGCTAAGGAGGTCAAACACGATGTCGCGGCGGTGCTTGAACTCTGCGGTCATCTTACGGCTTGGCTCGTCACTCTCGGTGAGTGCGGCAATTGACGCAGCCTGAGTGATTGTGCAAATGCCGGAAGTCATCTGGCCTTGAAGCTTGTTGACGGCCTTCGCTACCTCGAGAGGAGCGCAGACATATCCCATTCGCCAGCCAGTCATGGCATAGCCCTTCGACATGCCGTTCGCAACGATGACGCGATCTTTCATGCCCTCCATCTGAGCCATGGAGTAGTGCTTCTGACCATATGATATCATGTCGTAGATCTCGTCGGAGAGGACGAGAACGTCGGGATGCTTGCGAAGAACGGCGGCAAGGCCCTCAAGCTCCTCCTTTGTATACATGCTGCCGGTCGGGTTTGACGGCGAGCAAAGGATGAGGAGGCGGGTTCTCGGGGTGATAGCGGCCTCAAGCTGCTCGGGGCGCATCTTGAAGTCTTGCTCTATGCCAGTGGGCACGATGACACTCTTTCCCTCTGCCAACTTGACCTGCTCGGTATAAGTAACCCAATAAGGGGCGGGCAGAATAACCTCGTCGTCTTTGTTGATGACGGTGAGGATGATGTTGATGAGGGAGTGCTTGCCACCAGCTGACACGATGACTTGTGCCTGATCATAGTCAAGCCCGAGCCAATTCTTCATGCGCTCAACGACAGCCTTGCGGAGTGCAGGGTAGCCGGGTACTGGTGGATAGTGAGTCTGATTGTCAAGAATCGCCTTGATAGCCGCAGCTTTGATGTGCTCTGGAGTGTTGAAATCTGGCTCACCAATGCTGAGGTTGATGATGTCAAGGCCTTCTGCCTGAAGTTCGCGGCTCTTCTGGGTCATAGCCAGGGTCGCTGACTCAGACATGGAGAGAATTCGGTCTGAAATCTGGCTCATATGTCTTATGCTTTTATGTTGTTTGGGCTTTTTTGCTTTCGGGATGCAAAGATATGCATAATTTTCTTCAGAATATAGAAAGCAAAGAGTATAATCTCAACGAGTGGTGGCAAATTTAACAATAGGCCGCCTACACCCCTTCATTTGCTCCCGTCTACCAGTAGAATAGGATTCGTCTTACTCTCGTCTCCTATCGTTGTAGTCTGTCCATGACCAGGATAGACTACAGTCTCGCCGGGGAGTGTGAACAACTTTTCTGTTATGGATCTATACAACTTTTTCAATCGGCCGCCTGGCAGGTTGACCGCGCCATAAGTCCCATAAAAAAGAGTGTCGCCCGTGAACACGATGTTCTCCGATTGGCAATAAAGACTTATGCCTCCGGGAGAATGGCCAGGCGTGGCAATAACCGTGAACGTTGTGTTGCCAAACTTGATTTCTACACCATCATCCAATGTCTGTTTGGGTGCGGGTAGCTCTTCTACAGAGTCTCCAAGTCCAAACGCTATGGCTTGAAAGTGAGCCATCTCGTGCAGCAAATGGTCGGCAGGA
Source organism: Bacteroidaceae bacterium (assembly GCA_963618945.1). Lineage (GTDB taxonomy): Bacteria > Bacteroidota > Bacteroidia > Bacteroidales > Marinilabiliaceae > W3P20-009. Next base: position 83,852 of record CAVETY010000007.1, on the reverse strand, counting down.
TTAATCTCCGCGTCGAGTCCGTAGCGCTCTTTTATGAATTTGATGCCGAAAACGTGGTCTAAATGGAAATGTGTGCACAAAAGCCTTTGAGGCTTAAGTCCGCAACTGTCTATGTATGACGCCAATTCCTCACGCTCGACGTCATCATAGCATCCGCAGTCGATTATGACGCACTCGCCACTGTCGTCACTGACGACGTAAGTGTTCTCGTGCATCATGTTGACGCAAAAGGTCTTTATTTTCAGCATCCTACTTCTCTGTCTGGTTGTACTCCCACGGGTTGTTGGTTATACCCGCCAATTTGACCATCGCCGCATGGGTGCGCTTACGCAGGTCTTCCACGATAGCTTTGCGGTCGCCTTTGAGAGCTGGGTCTGGGAATATCGGCTCTCCGACGTTCAGTGTGACGCATGCCTCCTTGCCGAAGAGCTTGAGGAAACCTTTCCTCTCTCGGTATGAATACGCCATGGGGATGATAGGCAGGTTATATTTCTCGGCAAAGGCGAATGCTCCCTTTTTGAACGGGCGTATTGGCGTATAGAACTGCCAACGGCTCTCTTCTGCAAAGAAGTGCATCCACATTCCTTTCTCGTGGAAATAGTCGAACGCCTTGTAGAAATTCTTTATGGCAGATGGTTTATCTGGAATAGGCACACCACCCATCTCGACCATTCGAGTGCGGTCCTTGCCAGCCATCTGGCCCGCATAGATAGGGAAGCGGAGCTGACGCCAACCTATTGCGCTGAACACACCGCACATGTCCCAGCGGAACACGTGGTTGCATACGGTCATGGCGCCGCCCTTCAGCTTGTCCATGTTCTTGTCTATGTTCTCCTTACCTTTCATCTTGAATCCGTAACGGAACTTGTTAAGGAAAACGATCAAGGTCTTGGACTGGAAATAATAGAGCCAGTTAAGAAAACGGAACTTGAATGAGTTGTCAACGTAGGGGTAATTTGCGTCGACATTGACGTCATATATCTTCTCGATGGGCAGGAGGTGGGCGTGTGGATTCTCGCCACCGAAAGAAATGTGATCTAATGGAATATATCTGTCCGCCTCGACCTTGAGTTGGTCATACAGGGGAGGCAGCTTCTGGCTCTGCTCTTCCATTGCCTTGCGTACTTTGTGGTGTAAAAAAAAACGGCAGTCCCTCCCGACTGAAATCGGTTCTGGGACTGTCGCTATAACTTGCTTACTTAGACTCGGTGATCTCAGTGTTTGAGCTGCTCTCGACCTGCATGATGGCTGCCTTTGCGAAAGTAGCTTTGACGCCATCGGCAATCTCAAGGACGACCTCGTTTTCGCGGACGCTCGCAACCTTTGCTTTCAATCCGCTGGTAGTCATGACGTGATCGCCTTTCTTGAGGGCCTCACGCATCTTCTGCTCCTCTTTCTGCTTTTTCTGCTGAGGACGAATCATCATGAAGTAGCAGACGACAACGATGAGGATGAGGGGCAGGAATGACATTAATGCGCTGCCCTGTCCAGCCTGAGGGGGAGCTGCCTGAAGAAGTGTGTTGAACATCTTATATCTTTTATTGGGTTGTTTTTATCGGGTTGTAACGACGTCGGCCGTGACGCAAATGTTTATCGTTTGGCCGTTATCTCCGTTGATGGTCACTAAATGGTATTGCTTGTCAAACGAGCCGTTTGCGTCAAACTCAATTCGGATTCTTCCAGTCTCATTAGGACGCAAAGTCTCTTTGTCCATCGTGACTGACACGCATGGGCAGTCGGTCTCTATGCTGTTGATTTTAACATCCGAACTGCCTCCGTTTGATATGACCGTGGAGGTTGAAACAATGTCGGCCGTGCCGACCTTTCCCATTTCGACCAACGTCTTGTCCACAACTAAGCACGATGACTGGTCCACCACGGAAGAACCTTTTGCCACGCTGCCATTCCCGTCGCACGCCATGAGGCTCAAGGAGATGAAGAGTGACGCTATTCGTGTAGCGGACGGACGCAAAACTCGTAAGATTTCGCTCTCTGCAAACATATCGTTACCTGTTGTGGTTCGGAACTTAGAAAAGCTGTGCCTCGCTAATCTTCTTGTCCTCGACAAGCTGACGCACTATCTTTTCGAGAATTCCGTTGATGTAGACGTTACTCTTCTCGGTGGAGTAATACTTCGCAATCTCAATATACTCGTTGAGCGTCACCTTGATGGGTATGTTCACCATTGTGGTCATCTCGGCGATGGCCATGTCGATGAGCAGGACGTCCATGAGGGCAACTCGGTCGGCGTCCCAGTTCTTTGAGAACTTTTTGATGAGCTCGAACGTGTTGTCCCACTCTGTTATGCTGTGACGCAGGAGGCTGCTCGTGAACTTGACGTCATCATCATCTTTGTAAAGAGGCATGAGCTTGACGTCTGCGCCGTTGGTGCCGTCGAACTCCTTGAATGTCTTAGCCGCCATGCTGATCATGAATTCGGCCTCGTCATTCCAATATACGTTCTTGAGCTCGATGGCCTGAAAGAAGAATGCCATCTTGGGCAGCTCCTTGAGGAGGAATTTGATGACAAAGTTGCGGTCTGCCTCAAAGCTGTCCTCGTCGCTGTTCATATACTTGTCGTAGAGCTCACTGTGCGTCATCTTTGAGTAGATGGTCTTGATGAGGCTCTCGTCGTTTGCCCATGTGTTGCCGGTGCTCTCAATCACGTTGTTCAGCTCCTCATTCTCCTCAAGTTGGAGGATGAAGCGGTTTTCCGCAAAACGTGTGTTAGGGTTGAGGTCCGACGCCGTGGGACGGATTTTCGTCTTGCCGAGCTCGATGCGCTTGGCAGCCAGGTGACGCAAAGCCACTGGCAGTTGAAGGATAAGATTGTAGAGGTCTTGGCTGCGCTCAATGCTGTGCTCTACCAACCTCTGCGCCTCTATCAGGTCTTTTTCTCCCTGTTGTGTCTGGGCGTAGAGGATTTGCATTACTTTGACCCTTATCAGTCTTCTGCTTAACATCTCTCTAAGAACTTTTTCTTTTCAAATGGTTAGCCCGCGGACGGGGTGGGCTGCTGTTGTCTTCGCAATGCCGTTGACAGCCTATGCTGCGCATGTACGACATCCCCGTTGCGAATTTACTCGTTTTTGGGTTAGCAATCGCACCTTTGACAGTGTAAAATGCTTATATATCCTTAAAAATCTGTTTTATCTCGTTAATAGGGTCTTGCACTTGTTCTTTGACCTTGGTTATTATTTGGTCCCTGAATTTTGACGGGGTGAACCGTTGGCTCTTGAAGAAGTCCATTGTGGGCGAGATGACGTTAAGCGACTTGTGCAGTACTTTTATTGTCGAATGAGGCCTGAGTACTATTGGCTCACCATCCACATGACCAAGCAATTGGGTGTCGTTAAGCAAGGTCACCTCTTTTGTGCGAATCATCTCGTCATACTTATTGGTGTCAATTGACTGACTGAGGAGCGAGATGACTAATGACGGAATCGCCATATTAGGGAACTCGGACACCATGCACACGTCCATAAGGCCGTCATTCATGCATGCGTTCGGCGCAATGTGGATGTTATTGCCCCATTGGCTTGAGTTTGCGAAACTTATGAGAAAGGCAGTCCGCTTGTATATATTCCCTTCTATTTCCAAAATGTAATCGATGGGGGCGTATTGGGGAAACTCTTTTGCGATGAGTTTTAAATACTGCAGCGGTCCGCGAGTCTTCTGGTTCGCGAAAAGGTGACTTATATACGCGTCGAAACCAACTCCAGCTACGTTGAGTGATATGTGGTCGTCCACGCAGAGCACGTCTATAGCCCTCTTGCCCATGTCGTTGATGACGTCGATAGCCGAAGATGTGCGTAATGGAATTTCCAATTCGCGCGCCAATCCATTGCCTGAGCCGCACGGAATGATGCCCAACGCCGTCGTGCTCCCTAAAAGACCGGAGCCTACTTCGTTGACTGTTCCGTCACCACCGACTGCGACTACAACATCAATCTTGTCTCTGCACTTTTGCGCAATCTCCGTCGCGTGTCCTCTGTGGGTCGTGTGTATGATTTCAAAATCAATCTCGGACTTATCCGTGCGTTCGCAGATTTCATCTTCGATGATCTTTTTACGGCCAACACCTGAGTGCGGGTTGATGACGTAGAGAATCTGTTTTTTCATATAAGCATGCGGTTGAATTGGATTTTGGCATTTTTCGCGAATTTAATAATTTATTTGTCTTGCTTGTTTTCTCGCGATTTTTAATGGTGTCATCCGCAAGATTAAGATGTTTTCTGCGTTATTCCGTCCTTTTGTGGTTAGTTATGCCTCAGTTTCCAAGCGAAGCCCGTCATAAGCTAAGTGCATTGACTTGGGCAGCAGGGGGGCGCATTGGGAGTATAATGGCATTGTGTGTCCGATGTGTGTGAAGTATGTCTCCTGTGCCCCTACTTTTTCAGCCACTTCAATGGCCTGCTCAAGATTCATGTGGGAGTGGTGGGTGCTTAGCCCCAATGCGTTAACCACTAATATGTTTACGCTTCTGCACAACTCTATTGTACTCTCAGGCACGAGGCTTGCGTCTGTTATGTAGGCCACGGGACCTATGCGAAATCCTATTATTGGCAGCTGGTCGTGCATGACAGGCAGTGGGGTTATGTCTATTTTATTGACGCAAAATGTCTCGGTAGTGATCTCTTTGAGCGCTATGTTCGGAACTCCCGGGTACGGGTGGTCGCTGAAGACATAAAAAAGGTTGTGCCTGACTGCATTAGCGGTCGCTTTTTGCGCATATATGTCGATGCCGCTGTGCATGGTGAAGTTGAGTCCCCTCACATCATCAAGCCCGCCCACATGGTCATAATGCATGTGGGTGAGTAAAATGGCGTCAATATGGTTGGTCCCACTCCCAAGCATCTGTTGCCTAAAATCAGGGCCTGCGTCAATAAGAAATGTCGTGTCACCGTCTACTCTGATAAGGGCGGAGGAGCGCAGTCTGCGGTCGTGCGGATCTTGCGAGGTGCATGCCGGACACTGGCAGCCGATTACGGGAACGCCGGTCGATGTGCCAGTCCCCAAAAATGTCATCTCTATTTTCATCTCCGCTTATCGTTTGAACCCATTAATTGTAGTTTGTTGCTGCCTGCGAAAATTCTCTCCGCTTTGCTGAATAATTTGTTAGGTAGTGTGGCTGCCTCCAGATTCTTACACATGCCAAAGGCAAAGTCTGCGACATCTTCAATTTCGCAAGGCAGGGCAATTGCCCTAAGCCCGCTCCATGCGAAAGCCCCATATCCAACCCTTTTCAGATTGAGAGGAAGGTCTGCTGTCTCTAATTTACTGCACCCGATAAAAGCCTGATTTCCTATTTCCTCGATATCGTCATGAAAATCAATCTCGCTAAGGTGTGAACAGTCGGCAAACGCCCCTTGCGAGATGTGTCTTAGTCCTGTTGGCAGTGACACGCTGGTTAAAGCCTCACATCCCTCAAATGCATCTTCACCAATTGTTTCCGTATTTTCTCCTATAGGAATGACTGCTATCTTATTACAGTTGGCGAAAGCTTTTCCTCCAATTGATTTCGCTGAGCCGCGCACTTCTGTCAGATTATGGCACTCGGCAAATGCGAAGTCGTCAATGACAAAGTTCTCGATATTTTCAGGCAATAAGACGGAGGCAATCTTGTCGCACGACCGAAAAGCTCCTTCGCCTATGCGTTTGATTTTCTCATCTATCTTAACGACTTTGCTTTCAAATGCCGGGGGGCAAAGGATTATAGTATTATCTCGTGTCAGCAATCCATCTTTCGATTCGTATTTTGCCCCCTCTTTTGTGTCTATTTTGCAAAGCCCTTTCATGCCCGCTATTGATTTGCCGTCTATTTTTTCGAGGCTTGATGGCAGGATTAGGCTGCTGATATGTGGATTGAGGGCCAATGCGTTTGGTGCGATTTCTGTGATGCCTTCGGGTATTGCTAACTGAGTATCACAAGGTGCCGAAAGCGCAATGATGAGTTTCCGTCCCTCTTTGCTCCAAATATATTTCCCGTCAGTTTCGTAAAAGTCCCCAATCTTGATTTCCTCAAGTTCTAAGCAATTAAGGAATAGGGTAGGGGTGAGGTCATTGAATAATCTCGGCAAGGAGATGCGTTTGAGGTGTGAACAGTTGGCGAATGCCTCCGTCCCAATCTGCCGAACGTTATCGGGAATGTATATCTCTTCCAAAGAGGAGCATCCGGCAAAAGCGTTCTCGCCAATCTCTGTAACGTCATTGGGGATGTTGATGCGTGTCATGTTTGTACATCCCGCAAATGCGTAATCGTCAATTCGTTTGACGCTCGTCGGGAGGACAACGATTGATATGTCCTCCCTTTGACAATATTTGCCAATCTCTATGACTTCTGTGCCATCCTCAATAAGCAGAGTCTCATTGCCGTTCTGTGTCATTACTCGCAATCTTCGTTGGTGGCCTCGCTTTTTGTTATGTCGGCAGTTGTCATTCTGGCCACTCTGATTATGTCTTCAGGTTTCACGAGGACCATTACACCGCGTTGCCCTGCGCTGACTGTTATGCTTTCCCAGTCGAGGACGCTCTTGTCTATGTAAGTGGGGTAGTGTTTCTTCATGCCTATAGGTGAACATCCGCCGCGAATGTAGCCGGTGTGTTCAAGCAGGTCTTTTACGTGAAGCATCTCGGCCGATTTGTTGCCTGATGCCTTTGCCGCCTTTTTCAGGTCTACTGTCTTGTCACTTGGCACGACGCAGACAAAAAGCCCGCTTTTATCTCCGCGGAGAACCAATGTCTTAAACACTCGTCCATATTCCAATCCGAATTGCTCGGCGGCGTGGGTGGCATTAAGATCCTCCGGGTCGAAATCGTAGGATTTTATTTCGTACTCTACTTTCTCCTTGTCGAGTATGCGTGCTACGTTAGTTTTTACTGTTTTCATTTGGTGTGTCGATTGATTGTATCCGCTTGCAGATGATGGTCGGGGGTCTGTAAATCTGTTTTTACAAAACGCTACCATGCGCTCGCTTAGGGTAAAATTACAGAAATTTTCCGCATTGTAGACGGGTTACGTCTCCCTATTGATGTCACTCTCCTCGAAAGTTTTACTTCTCAAACTTACGCTTGCTTGTCAATCCCCTACCATTTGACACCCTGCTCATGTGCAAAAAAACGACAAGACACTATGCCTTGTCGTTTTGCGCTTTTTACCTCCTATAGCGTTTACTTATAGTGTACGTGACTACTCCCCAAACTCTGAAAGTGTCAGCATTTGTGACCTCAATAGGTGCATATTTGTCATTGGCCGGGCATAACAGCAGTTTGCCTTTTTCGTGCCGAATGTATTTTATTGCGAATTCGCCATCTATATAGCAAACAATCAAATCGCCGTCTCTTGCCTCTATCGATTTGTCTATTACTATTATGTCCCCCTCGTTAATTCCGGCATCGCGCATCGAGTCGCCTACAACGCGACCGTAAAATGTGCTCGCTTTATGTCTGATTAACGCCTTGTTAAGGTCGAGGCCTGTTTCTATATAGTCCTGCGCCGGGCTTGGAAAGCCCGCATGTATTCCAGCGTCGGCAAAGTCGAGTGTGAGGTCTGACTCTGTTTCCGCATTAAATATGTCAAGCTCTTTCATTGCCTAAAATTAACCGCCCCGTCGGCTTTTTGTCTTGCCGGCGGGGCGGAATGCTTTTGGATAATTGGGCTGCCTTATCGCCTTGCTATCTCATTGAGCACTGCCATCTTTTTGTTCAGTTGCTCAACTTCAGCTTTGGCCTTGGCAATCTTGCCGCTGTATTCGTTCACAAGTTTCTCTGCGGTCTTAGACTTAGAGAAGAAGTTGATGTTGTTCTCCAAGGTCTCTGCCGCCTGCTCTGCTTGACGAATCTGAATCATCAGTCTGCTGCGCTCTTTCTGAAGTCGGTCTCCACCCTCGGTCGCCATGGCCTCGAGTTTGCCTCTGTAGCGCTCCATCTCTGCGTCAGCCCTGTCAATGTTCAGTGCGTCGTAGTGCTTGTCAATGAGTGCTGAGAATTTCTTATTGACGTTGTTGCGGTCTTTGCTTGGCACTGCGCCAATTCCGTTCCAACGTGCAACGAAATTCTTCAGGTCGTTCAGATGTTGCTCGTCATCAGCTGGCGTTGCATAAGCCTCAAGCTCATCGATGATAGCCTGCTTCTTTTGCAAGTTCTCTGACATCTCAGCAGTCTCGCCATCCTTCTGGCTTTGGCGGTTATTGAAGAAGGTGTCACAAGCGCCGCGGAAGCGTTTCCAGATGAGGTCTGAGCGTTTGTGGTCAACGGGGCCTACGTCTTTCCATTCGCGTTGGAGCTCAATGAGGTAGTCGGCCGTCTTGCGCCAATCGCTGCTATTCATGACGGATTCGGCTTTCTCACAGAGAATCTCCTTTTTACGATAGTTGTCAGCGTACTGCTCGTCCTGACCTTTGAAGAAGGCTTTGCGCATGTCGTAGAGGCCGTCTATCGCCTTGCGGAAACGCGCATATATCTCGTCATTAACTGACTTGGGTGCGAAGCCTATGGTCTTCCACTTTGCCACGAACTCCTGAGCCTTGTCGGCAAGTCCGTCGAATTCTTTGCGAGTGCTGCGCTCCAAGCCAAGGAAAGCCTCAACCTCTTCGCAGATGGCTTTCTTCTTCTCGTAGTTCTCTTTCTCCTTGACGCGCTCCTCTGCCACCAACTGGCGGAACTTCTTGTGGATGACGCCTGTGGCCTCATTGAACCTTGCCCATATTTTATCATTCTCCTCGCGAGCGGCTGGACCTATTGTCTTCCATGTCTCACGAAGTTTCTGAGCCTGATTGTAAGCCTTACGGATTGAGGCCTCTGCGTCAAGTGCTTCCGCCTGAGCGCAAAGCTCCTCTTTCTTTGCGAGGTTAAGTTTCTGTGAGTAATTGCGCAGTTCGCGCTCTTTATTAAGATACTCGAAGTACTCGTCCGCAAGAGCCTTGAAGTCCTTGTTGAGGCTCTTTAAGCTTGAAGGAATGTGTCCTATGCTCTTCCACTTGCTTATTATCTCACGAACTGTGTGAAGCATAGTGGACGGGTCTGCCTCCTCAACCGCCTTTATGACTTGCTGAAGTTGCTCAATCAGGAGCTTCTTCGCTCCCGCGTTCTCCTCCATCTTTTTGCGGGCCTCCTCTTTCTCTGCGGCCACTGCTGCGTCGAAAGCTGAAAGAAGAGCTGCAATCTCTTTCTCTGTCGGGGTCGGCTCATGTTGCTCTTTCACCTCGGCCTCTGCGCCATCCTCCGATTTTGCTTCGCTTTCTGCCTCCGCTTTGTTCTCGGTCTGTTGGCGTGAAGCCATCTCCGCGCTAATGGCGGCGACAGCCTCGCGGGCGGGACGCGCTGGGCGAGTCTTGGCTATCTCTTTCAGATAGTCGAGGATTTGCTCGTCTGTCATGCCTTTCAGCTCTTCGGGAGTGCGCACGTCAAATGCGGGAGCCTCCTCGTCTTGAACTGCGGCGGGCTCGTCAGTTGTGGCGTCGGCAACCTCTTTTGCCATGGCTTCAGCCTCTTCCCCATAGGAATTGGCTTCGGGCGCGGTTATGTGGGCCACGTCTATTGACGCATGTTGTGTCTCCAGAGTCGCGGTTGCCGCATCCTCTCCTGTTGGGTTGCTCGCGGTTGTCGAGCCGTTGTTCTCAGGTTCCTGCTGTTTGTTCAGCAATGAGCTTTCGTTCTCTTCCATAAAATGATAGAGTTGAGCCTCGTTTCTATTTCAGAGGCAGACAGACTTGTTTTCCATCGCATTCGGGGTGCCGAATGTGGTGGGGTGGGAATTTTCGTTTTGAAAGTCCAAAGATAGGTATTTATGCAAAACCACAACTATTGGACTTTAATATTTTATTTGCCCTTCACTACTTTGACGTTGTCGGCCAACTTTCTGGCTTCTGCTTTAAGAATTTCGGGGTCCGTGCCTTTTTCGCTCCACTTGACCACTACGCCCATTCGACGACCTGGTTTAACGAGTGGTTTGCCGAATATTCTTATGTCTGCATATGGGTCTTGCAGAACTTCGTCAACGCCTTGGTAGTCTGGGTTTGTAAAGGTGTCGTCTGGCGCCAGAATTACCGCTGACGCTCCACTGTGCTCGAGCCTTATCTCTTTGATTGGCAAATGCAAGATGGCGCGTGCATGCAACTCGAATTCAGACAAATTGAGTGTCGGCGCTAATGTGACCATGCCCGTGTCATGGGGACGCGGTGACAGCTCTGAGAAAATGACCCCGTCTTGGCATACGAAGAACTCGACTCCGAATATTCCGGCGCCACCGAGAGCGTCGGTCACTTTCTTTGCCATACCCTGAGCCTCTTGCAGGAATTTCTCGGGCATCGCGCACGGTATCCAGCTTTCATGGTAGTCGCCGCCAACCTGATGGTGACTTATCGGCGGACAATATAGCGTTGGGCCATTAGCCTGCTTGACTGTCAACAGTGTTATCTCATAGTCAAACTTGATGAAGCCCTCTACTATGACCTCTTTCGAGTCTCCGCGGCCGCCTTGGGCTGCTAACCAAGCCTCATGAATCTGCTCCTGGGTCTTGATGTAGGACTGACCTTTGCCTGATGAAGACATGAGGGGTTTGACGACGCAAGGAAGGCCTATCTTTTTTACAGCCTCCTCTAAGTCGCTTTCACTTGAGGCGTATGTGTAGGGGGCCGTCCGAATTCCAAGCTCTTTTGCCGCAAGGTCGCGTATGGCGCGGCGATTCATGGTCACGTTTGCTGCTTTAGCAGAAGGAACCACTTGTATGCCCTGTTTCTCGTAGTCATAAAAACGCTCGGTCCTGATGGCCTCAATCTCAGGCACGATGATATCAGGCTTGTGCTTTGCCACAATGGCGTCTAATTCGTCTCCGTTAAGCATGCTGGTCAGCACTTCACGCTCGTCTGCAACCTGCATTGCGGGTGCGTTGTCATAGGCGTCAACGGCTATGACGTGACAACCAAGACGTTTGACTGCGATTACAAACTCTTTGCCGAGCTCTCCAGAGCCCAATAGCATGATTTTCTTTATCATCGTTTCCGTGTTTTTTATTTGCCAGTGTAGACGGGCCTTACGTTTAGACCTAAAGTGGGTAGGCAACGGCGTGTGGGCGACTGCCCCGTTGCGAACATGCCGTTGAGTATGTATAGCTCGTAGGCGTATCCGTAGTCATTTTCTCCGGATGCGCGCTCCGATGTCCAGTAGTAACCCATTTGACCCAAATCCTGCAACTCGCTCTTGATTTTAACTCCGCCAGCTGGTAGGAATATGGACTCGTCGCTCGGCCCTGTTATCCGATATCCTTGGATGCCATTCTCAGTGCTCCATTTCCATTCGCACTCTTCATAGAGCTCGTTGATCTCTTCGCAAGTCGGCATTCGCCAGTCGGCACCCCATTTGACAGTCGCCACGTCCTTAGATGTGCCGGAAATCTGTTTATCAGTCAGTTCGGCGCCATTGTAATTGTCGTCGGTGTAGCTCTTTTTTGATGCCGTCTCTCCCCATGCGAAGTATGACCCGGGATTACTTGGCGCATAGGCCCCAACGTTGCGGTCGGCCCACATGACGCTCAGCCCGAGGTCTACATATCCTGGGGTGTAGTCCTTTGTGGAGAAGGTATACACGTCTTGTGAATAGACTGTCAATCCGTGAACCACCACATATGCCCTGTAAGTGTATTGCGTCTTAAGTGCCAGGTTATTAGTGTATACGTTAAACCTGTTTCCCGTGCGCAATTCGTCATATGAGCGTACCAGCGTCTGGTTGCTTTTCGTTATCGTGCCGCCTTTCGCTATGGCAATGCCGTATTCTGTGACGGTGAGCGTGTCTGAGGGCAATGTGAAGTAGTTGTCTTTGATTTCGATTGCGTCATAGTCAAGCTCGTAGTTCTTGCCGCTGAATGCTCTTATGCCAGCCAAAGCCGTCGATGTCAACTCTACTATTGACGATTTATATTTGTCGGTCTCAACGCCCTCGGGTTCAATGCCATATGCGTAACTTCCCCATTCTAATGGGTTGTCCTCGTCATAATTGTAAAAATCAGATTCTATTTTGACGAATGCCATTGCGTAATATTTGCGCCCAGGCACGAGCTGCTCTGCATGCGCCAAATATGAAGTGCCACTGTCCCCATCCTGCTCCGCATCAATAATCTCGTCATATTCTTTCTCTGTAACCTTCTCAGGGTCTGTCGGGACTGTTGGACTTGTGAACTCCACGTCGGCGCACCGAACTTTCACGCTCACACCATCCACGTAGTCCAATGGCCCTATGCCGACAACGCTAATCGGTAATTTGCTGTCAAACCACCCGGTCTCGGTGGGGGAGCTCATTGTTACGCTCATCTGGATTGTCATGAATGTTTTCACGACGCCGTAAGCAGTCTCTCCGTTTTTGCGGACGACGTAGGTCCGATAATAAAATTTGGTGAATGGCAGAAGTCCATGCGCCCGCACCGCAATCGAGTTGTCACTGTTGACTTCGTAGACGGGAATCTTCCGGACCTGACGTCCCTCCTCATCGCCCACGTCATTTAGTGTCGGGTTGGAGACGTAGCGTGACAACAGGAAACCTTGTTCTTCAAATTCAGCGACGTAGCCTTTGCTGCTGTTCGCATATCCTCCGAGGTTGACTGCTACGGCCGACACTGATGTTATCCCTCCCGTGACCGCAGTGTATGTCAAGTCATTATAGACCGTGTCTATCTGCTCTGTCGGGAACTCAGGAATTGGCTCACCTTTCCATCCGCACGAGGAAAATAAGGGCATAGCCAACACCGTGGCCACTAACAACAACAAAGTGGCCACCATAGACTTACGCATGCTGTATGCCTCGCTTATCCTCATTTCGTCACAAATATAACATTAAATTTCTTAATCTGAACCGCCTCAGCCTCCATGTGCCACATTTGTGGCGGCCATTCGTCTTTTGCGGAACTCGCAAATGCCCAATACGCCAATTTTGCAGTCTCCAATTAATGTAGTAATTTTATGTCTCGTATCTAAACACATACACAACATATGCTTACAACGACGACCCAGGTGCGCGTCCGATATGCGGACACTGATAAAATGGGAGTGGTATATTATTCCAACTATGCGGTGTTCTATGAGGTCGGAAGGACAGAGATGTTCCGTAGCCTCGGTATCCCGTACTCCCTTTTGGAGGAGCAGGGCGTAGCTTTGCCTGTGGTTGAGCTCATCTCTCATTATCACAAGTCGGCAAGGTATGACGACCTCATAACTGTCGAGTCAACAATAGAAACTTTGCCAACTGTCAAGATTAAGATAAACTACCGTATCCTCAATGAGGCTGGTGTGCTTCTCAATGATGGCAGTACGACTCTCGTGTTTGTTGATATGAAAACAGGTCGGCCAACCCGCTGTCCGAAGCAAGTGCTGGATATTATCCAAGCAGCCTCAGACAGGCAGAATAATTAAGCGGGGTCCGCTACTCCCTTCACACTTCTTTCTTGTCATCAAATGAAAAACTCTTTATTGGCCATAGCGCTGGCTCTCTTCTTCCCGTTTTCAGCCATAGCGCAAAAGTCCTATGTCTACGACTCGCCGGAGGCTGAGTTCGAGAATGCCATGTCGCTCTATGACGCTTCAATGTACGGAGCGTCAAGGACGGCTTTCGCCCAATTCAGCCAAAACTGGTCAGACGGAAAGGTTAGCTCGGTTCTCCTTGAGGACGCTAAATATTTTGAGGCTCTCTCCGCCAAGTTGTCTAACAATCCCGATGCGCTTAGGCAAATAGATGATTTTCAGCACTACGACCAGCATAATGCTCACAGGGCTGACGCTCTCTATCATGCCGGTGATTACCTCCTGACCCAAAAGAAGGTCCAGAAGGCGACCAAGTGGTTTGAAAAAGCTGATGAGTCCGAGGTCTCTCCGCAAAACCGTGTCCCGCTCCTCTTTAAAAGAGGTTACTGTTATTTCATGACGGGGCGACATCATCTCGCTATAGCCCAATTCGATAAGTTCAAGGGTGAGGAGGGTGAGTTCGATGGCGCGGTGAAGTACTATCGTGCGCATGTCTATTACGAGAACGGAAATCTCGACTCGGCTCTTAAGCTGTTCCTGGAACTCGAGCAGGATGATGGCTTTCACACCGCGGCTTCCTACTATATTGCGCAGATACTCTATATGCAAGGCCATTATACTGAGGCTTTGCGATATGCAGTGCCGCTCGCTGCCCAGTCAAATGACAAGGCGGCTGAGATGACGCGCATTGTTGCCGACTGCCATTTCATGCTCGGTGAGTATAATGACGCCTTGGCTTCCTACAATGCGTTGTCTAAACTTGTCAAGTCTAAGCTTACGAGGGCGGATTATTACCACATCGGACTTTCGCACTACAACCTTGGCAATTATGACGATGCCGCGGCCAACTTGTCTAAGGTCACGTCGGCCAACGATGCCATGGCACAAAATGCCTATTATAACCTCGCGTCGTGCTGCATCAACATGGGTGACAAGAAACGCGCTCGCACGGCTTTCGATGCTGCGTCACGCTCCAAATTCGATATGGCGATTGCCGAGGATGCCCATTTTAATAAGCTCAAATTGGCTTATGAGCTGAATTTTGCGCCTTTCAATGACCTTATTTCACAGTTTGTCGAGTTCCTTGACCTCTACCCTGCATCCGTCCATCGCGATGAGGCGTACAATCTGATGGGCAAGGCTCTCGTCTCGACCAAGAACTATGAGAAGGCTTTGGATACGATGGAGAAGATTCAACATAAGGATCTTGCGCTCTATAAAGCCATGCAGAGGATTGCCTTTTATCATGCACTTGAGTTATACAATGACGGCGATGTAGAGGGTGCAAGCAAGTTCCTTGATCGTTCTCTTGAGTACGGTGATTATGACCCGCTTATCAAGGCTCGTTCCTATTATTGGCAAGGTGAGTGCCTCTACTCTTCGTCAAAACCTGTTGAGGCGCGAGACAAGTATCTGATGTTCATCAATGCCTACCAGTCTGTCGAGGCGTCAGAGTTTGGAATTGCGCACTATGATGTGGCGTATACCTATTATAATGCAAAGGACTACTCTAATGCCCGCCATTGGTTTGTCAAGTTTGTCTCGCTCGGTCTGAAGTCAGATGAGAGTCTTGTTGCCGACGCCTATAATCGCATAGGCGACTGCCTCTATGTTGATCGTGATTTCTCCGGGGCTATCGGTTACTATGACAAGTCGATATCCTCAAGCAAGTCACACGCCGACTATGCCCTGCTTCAGAAGGGGGTCTGTCTTGGTCTCCGTGGCAATTATCAGTCAAAGTTGGAACAGTTGGATAAGCTGATAACCGGTTATCCTAAGTCGCTTTACGTTGATAATGCCTACTTTGAGAAGGCGAGGGCATATGTGGCAATGGGCCAGATTAAGGATGCCATATACAACTACAAGATTGTCAAGGAGCGTTACCCTAAGGGCAGTTTGGCTTCGCAGGCGATGCTTCAGCTCGGTTTGCTCTATTACAACAATAACGAGTTTGACAACTCTATGGCTTTCTACAAGAGGGTCATAAATGAGTACCCGTCAACCCCTGAGGCTGCTGACGCACTTTCTGGTTTGCGTAACGTATACATGGAGCGTGGTGATTATGACGGATATATCGCATACACGTCAACTCTTGGCTCTTTTGCGCATGTCGGTGAGAGTGAAAGGGACTCCCTACTTTATGTTAGCGCGTCTAACCTCTATCTCAATGGAAAGACCGCTGAGGCCAAGACTGCGTTTAAACGTTATCTCGACACGTTCCCGACGGGTCGTTACGTCACTCCAGCAAATTACAACCTTGCTGCCTGCTGCTACTCCGACAAGGAGTTCGAGCA
The DNA here is from genome assembly GCA_963618945.1 of Bacteroidaceae bacterium. Lineage (GTDB taxonomy): Bacteria > Bacteroidota > Bacteroidia > Bacteroidales > Marinilabiliaceae > W3P20-009. The sequence continues at coordinate 68,050 of CAVETY010000007.1, read as the reverse complement.
AGCGCTTTCGCTCTATCAGGCTGTCGCATCCCAGCCAAGAAGTATCTACACTGAGGAGGCTCTTCTCCGTTCTGGCGAATTGCTCTACAAGAGTGGTGAATATGCTGCGGCTCTTGACATGTTCAAACGCCTTGAGGTTGAGGCCGAAGTTGAGTCGAACAAGGTTGAGGCTATCATCGGCCAGATGCGTTGCATGAGACAACAGGGCGATTTGAGTCTTTGCGTCTCCTACGCCGACAAGGTTATTGGCATGCCGCACGCTACGCCTGCTATTGTCCGCGAGGCGCAATACCTGAAGGCTAAGTCGCTTATCTCTCTCGGTAAAACATCGGAAGCGGTCCCAACACTTCGTCTGCTTGCTGAAAGCACTAAAACCACTGAGGGTGCTGAGGCCAAGTATCTCATTGCCAAGGATTATTATGACAATAGTAACCTTGATGCGGCCGAGAAGGAGGTCTTCGACTATGTTGAGAAGGGTACGCCCCACCAGTATTGGTTAGCAAAGAGTTTTGTCCTCCTTGCGGACATATACCATGTCAAGGGCGACGATTTCCAGGCAGTGCAATATCTTCAGACTCTGAAGGACAGCTATTCTGCAGATGACGACATTGCATCCGATATCGCTGAGCGTATGTCCAAGTGGAATGTCTCTGATGAAAACGCGGTGGAATCCACTGTCGGCTCGTATTAATTCTTGTATTCAATAACTCACGTGAGCAATATAAAAATGAAAAATATAGCTCTCTACGCATTAGCTTCTGTCGTTTTGGCTTTGTCGTCGGGCTCGGTTTACGCTCAAGATGACTCTGCTCTTGACAGGTCCGTAGATGTGGTTAATGCTTATCAGCCAACTCTTCGTAAGGCTAAAAAGCTGACTGTGGCTCCAGTGATGGATGACACAATCTCATATAACGACTCTTTTAAATACCAGCTGCTCAATAGGGTTGAGACTGTGACGACGAAGCCTGACACTCTTTCGGCCGCCAGTATGACTTTCCCTGAGTATGAGAGCCCATACCGTGCTTTGTTGCAAGCCGGGGTCGGAACCCTGCCATCTTTCTTGGGGCAGATAACTTATAATCTCGGCGCGTCCGAGCGTTATCACTTGTCTTTTAATGCTGGGCATCTTGCCCAACTTGGAAAAGCTAAGCTGACTGACGGCACTAAGGCGGATGCTCCGCAGAATGATACCTGGGCCAATATTAACTTTCACAGGTTCCGCCAGAATGTAAGGTTCGGTTTCAATTTCGCATTCAAAAACTCTGCTTACAGGTATTATGGCCTTAATACTCTGAATGATACGTTGATGTATGTTTCAGAGGATGGCATTGAGCTGTCGGGGGCTGATTTGGCTGGCGAAGAGAAACAACGAATGACTGTTGCTGACGTCGATTTCTTTGTCGGGAACGCAATGGTAGATCCTCTCAATAAGTTTACGTTTGCCGCATCCGCAGGTGTAGGTTTCTTTGGAAATAAGAGTGGTGTCCACGAGACTGATATTCGTTTCGGTGGTGCCCTCCGTTTCCCTGTCAAGAGTGCGGCTGGCTTGGATGTTGACCTTGCGGTTAACGCTTTCAAGGTTCATGAGGGTGATTCTGTTCCCTCTTGTCTCTTTTTGCAGCGTAGGGGCATTGATATTCGTGTCTATCCCCATTTCTTACTTGAGTATGACTATATGAAGTTGCGTCTCGGACTCCGCATGATTCCGGTTATCGGAGACGATTACACAAAGGATGACTTTATCGTTCAGCCTGATCTTAATGCTGATTTCTTTATTGGCGATGGCTCTGTCCGTTTCTATGCCGGGATGACTGGCGATTTTACCGCCAACAGTTATAGGCATCTTGCTGAGACTAACAGATATCTGTCTCCTGATTGCCGCAAATATGTATGGTCAAAGTCTGCGGAGAGGTTTGTTCTTCGCGATGAGCTTAGGCCGTCACAGAGTCCCATTCTCTTTAAGATAGGTGCAAGGGCTTCTTTCAGCAATCTTGTCCAGTTGCATATCGGGTTCGATTTCCGATCTTTGGGTGATGAAGTTTTCTTTGTCAACCGAAACTTCGCTCTTGCCGCAGACACGACCCAGTTTGCCCATAGCAGTCAGTTCGCGATTGTCCAGGATGATGGAAAGCTCGTGCGTTTGCATGGAGAGTTGAATGTCAATCCCACTAAAAACAGCAATGTGAGAATTGCCGCCACGTATTTCAAGTATAGTATGGACTATATTGAGGAGGCGTGGAATAGGCCCTCTTGCGAGTTCACTCTTGCTGGAAAGTTTAAGCCCGTAGAACGACTGCAGGTGAAGGCCTCTCTTAATGTCGTAGGCAAACGTAAAGCTTATGATCCGACACTACGCTCCGCTGTTAACCTTAAGGCCTTTGCCGATTTGAATGTAGGTGCCAATTATTATATATCAAATCGTTGGACTGCCTTCTTGGATATCAACAACATTTGCTGTGCCGATCAGCAGCGTTGGCTCGGCTACTCGTCGTACAGGCTTAACGCTATGGCTGGTATAACATATAAATTCTAAGGCGGCGTGCTGACTCTCATCCTCATGCGCCATGCGGAGGCGCAACTTTCGTCTGATTGTGATGATCATGAAAGGAGGTTGACCGCACGTGGCGTTTCGCAGGCCCAATATGCCGCAAAACTTTTGGCGGGGTGGGGGATTGCGCCCGATGTCACGCTCTGTTCTGATGCCAAACGTGCTCTTGAGACTGTAGATTCTGTGCTTTCGACTCTTAATGTTGCGGGGAGCGCAGTTCGGCGTCTGCCATTTTTGTACCAGTCTTATACAACTCAAGTACTTGTTGACAATTTGGCGGCGGTCGCAGAAGAATTTGGCTCGGCAAATACGGATTGTCTACTATGTGTCGGACATAACCCCGATTTGTCCTACAGGGCTGATGCTTTGATGTCGGAGCCTCTCCCCGTGGCTTTCCCAACGTCGGGTGTACTTGTCCTTGGTTTCGATGTTGAGCGATGGCGAGATGTTTCAGCAAGATCCGCTGTTGTCCTGCGCTCTTCCTTTTTATAGTTGGGATTGTGCGTTTCTTCTTAATAAACTATAAAAAGCCAAAGTTGGGGGTTTGTTCCGAAGTTATTAGTAAATTTGCATCCCGTGTTGTGCATAAATCATGCACTATTAACGGAATAGTGATATAAATCACATTAAAGTGGCAGAAACAAGATACGTTTTCGTGACGGGCGGTGTAGCATCGTCCCTCGGCAAAGGAATTATCTCCGCCTCGTTGGCTAAGCTCCTTCAGAGCCGCGGCTACAACGTGACAATCCAGAAGCTTGACCCTTACCTCAACATTGACCCGGGCACGCTCAACCCCTACGAGCATGGCGAGTGCTATGTGACTGAGGATGGTGCGGAGACCGACCTTGACCTCGGACACTATGAGCGTTTCCTCAATGTCCGCACAAGTCAGGATAACAATGTCACGACGGGTCGCATCTACAAGAGCGTCATCGAGAAGGAGCGCCGTGGAGACTATCTTGGCAAGACTGTCCAGATTATCCCTCACATCACTGATGAAATTAAGAGGGACATCATGCTCATGGGTACTCACCATAAGTACGATGTGGTGATAACTGAGATTGGTGGTACCGTCGGTGATATCGAGAGCCTCCCGTACATCGAGGCTGTCCGCCAGCTCAAGTGGGAACTCGGCTACAAGGCCATGTTCATCCACCTTACCCTTGTTCCTTACCTCAGCGCAAGCAAGGAGCTCAAGACCAAGCCTACCCAGCACTCTGTTAAGGCTCTGCTTGAGGAGGGTATCCAGCCCGACATCCTTGTGCTCCGCTCTGAGCATGACATCAACGAGAACATTCGCAAGAAGGTTGCTCTCTTCTGTAATGTCGACCCTGATGCCGTCATCCAGAGTGTTGACGTAGATTCAATCTATAAGGTGCCCATCCTTATGCAGGAGCAGCACCTCGACGAGATCGCAATGCGCAAGCTCCAGCTCCCGGGCAATCATGAGTCCGATATGACGAGCTGGAAGAATTTCCTTACTCTTCTTGATAATGCTAAGGAGACTGTAAAGATTGGCCTTGTTGGCAAGTATGTCGAGCTGCCTGACGCTTATAAGTCTATTATCGAGGCTGTAAACCACGCTGCTACATATAATAATCGCAAGGCTAAGCTCGAACTCATCCACTCCGAAAGTGTGACTGAGGAGAATGTTGCTTCTAAACTTGCTGGCCTTCAGGGTATAATTGTTGCCCCTGGCTTCGGCAATCGCGGAATTGAGGGTAAGATTATTGCCACTCGTTACGCCCGTGAGAACAATATCCCGTTCCTTGGCATCTGCCTCGGAATGCAGATGGCTGTCGTTGAGTTCGCTCGCAACGTACTCAAGTGGGACAATGCGAACAGCTCTGAGATGGATCATGCTACTCCATATCCTGTCATTGACATCATGGAGGACCAAAAGAATATTCGCAACCTCGGTGGCACAATGCGTCTTGGCGCTTACGATTGCCAGCTGAAGCCGGGTAGCAAGGCCTTTGAGGTTTATGGCAAGTCTCTTGTCCGTGAGCGTCACCGCCATCGTTATGAGTATAACTCGAAATACTTGTCAGATTTCGAGAAGGCGGGAATGGTCGCAACGGGTACCAACCCTGACACCGGACTTGTTGAGATTATGGAGATTCCTTCTCTCAAGTGGTATGTCTGCTGCCAGTTCCACCCCGAGTACAGCAGCACTGTCCTCTCTCCGCATCCTCTCTTCCTCGCCTTCGTTAAGGCGGCTATCTCTGAGTAACATAGACAACTAACATACACAATGGACAAGAAAACCAACATAGGTCTCGCCCTGTGCTTCGGTATCCTCGTTATCTTCTGGTGGCTGAATAAGCCGTCAGAGGAACAGCGTGAGCAATGGCAGAGGTACTACGATTCTCTCGCTTCTGTGCAGCAACTCCGTCAAGACAGTCTTGCGCAAGTTCGTGCGCTTCAGTCATCCGCAGAGGATACTGTTGCCCTCTCTGATACAGCGAAAGCTATTTTGCGTACGCAAAAATACGGCCTGATGGCTGATGCTGTTGAGGGACAAAAACAGTATGTGACTCTTGAGAATGACCTGCTGAAAGTAAGTCTTTCAACGCAAGGCGGAAAAATCGCAAACGTTGAGATGAAGGGCTACGAGAGCTTTGCTGATTCGGTCCTCTTGATGTATGGAAATGAGTCTGCCACCAATTTCGGTTTCCCTTTCATCCACAATAATAGGGTATATAACACCAACGACTTGTTCTTCTCTTGTGACGGAGTTAAACAGGTTAATGACTCTACCCAGAGTGTCGTTTTCCGTCTTAACATAGGTGACGGCTTCTTGGAGTATGCTTATACCCTTACGAACGGCCTTTATGAGGTAGGTTTTGAAATCTCTTCAGATAAACTTGCCGACAAGGTATCTACCCCAAGGGCGAATATTGATTTGACTTGGGCGGCTGAGATGCCCGAGCAAGAGAAGGGGCGTAAGGCTGAGAGCATGTGGAGCAATGTGTGCTACCGTTATTCTGATGGTGACGTGGAGGAACTCAGTGCGTCTGGCAATGACAATGCTGAGGAGAACATGAGTGTTGACTGGGTCGCCTATAAGAATCAGTATTTCAGCAGTATTTTCCTCGCAAAGGATGACTTCGCTGGTGTTACTGTGAAATCAGAGGCTGGCACTGCGGAAGGTGACGGCTTCATCAAGAAGGCTTCGTCCGTTCTCGGCGTCAAATATGATTTCCGTTCAGCGGCGAATGCACAATTCACTTTCCTCTTCCTGCCCAACTACTTCTATACGTTGGATAGCTATGCGGATATGCAGTTCACGAAGCTTCTGCCGCTTAGCTTGGGCATATTCCGTTGGATTAATGAGTACTTCATCATACCTCTCTTCAAGAATCTTGAGCTGGTATTCTCTAACTATGGAGTGATTATCTTGGTTCTCACCATCATAATCAAGCTCATTCTTTTCCCGTTCACTTTCTCCTCGTTCAAGTCCCAGGCAAAGATGCGTGTCCTCAAGCCGCAGATTGACGAGATAAACAAGAAGTATCCGGCGGAGAAAGCCATGGAGCGCCAGCAGGCTACGATGAACCTCTACAAGAGGGCGGGAATTAACCCCATGGGTGGTTGCTTGCCTATGCTTCTCCAGATGCCTATCTTGTTTGCGGCATTCCGTTTCTTCCCTGCCGCAATCGAGTTGCGTGGTCAGTCTTTCGCTTGGGCGAGTGACCTCTCTACGTATGACTCAATTCTGAATCTCCCGTTCTCCATTCCTTTCTATGGAGACCATGTCAGCCTGTTCTGTCTCCTTATGTGCGTAACTCAGGTGATTTACACCAAGTTTACTATGCAGAGTCAGAACACTTCCTCGATGCCTGGTATGAGTTTCATGATGTACCTTATGCCCATCATGCTGCTCTTCTTCTTCAATGATTACCCGGCTGGCCTCTGCTACTATTATTTCCTCTCTACCCTCATCACTGTATTGCAGACGACTTTAATCAAGGCGTTCTTTATCGACGAGAAGGCAATTCTTGCCCAAATCGAGAAAAACCAGAAGAAGCCCGTCAAGAAGGGTCGTTTCCAGCAGTACTATGAGAAGAAGATGAAAGAACTCGAGCAGCAAAATCGACAGAATGGCCGAAAATAATTGTTGATTGAGCAAATCAATGGATAGGCCTCCCGGGCATACGCCTGGGAGGCTTTTTGCTTGATATTCTGAAAAATATTACTAAAAATGTGGGGCTTAGGCTTGATAAGTGGAAAGCTTTTCATAACTTCGCACCCGATTTATTCAATACATAAAGTCTAACAACTAATTAGTTAATCTTTTTAAGATGAGTGAAATCCAGCAGGGCGTCGAGAATTTCGATTGGGACGCTCTTGAGAATGGTGGTATCGCCACCAGCGCAGCAGAGAAGGCTCAGCAAGAGGCTGAGTATGACAAGACTCTCTCTACGCTCAAGGAGAAGGACGTCGTTGATGGCGTCGTAATCTCTCTCAACAAGCGCGAGGTCGTCGTTAATGTCGGCTTCAAGTCAGACGGTATCGTAAGCCGTAACGAGTTCCGCTACAATCCCGATCTCAAGGTCGGTGACAAGGTAGAGGTTTACGTAGAGAATCAAGAGGACAAGAATGGTCAGCTTGAGCTCTCTCACAAGAAAGCACGCGCCATCCGTGCATGGGACAGCATCAATGCAGCTCTCGAGAACGACGAGGTCGTTAAGGGTTACATCAAGTGCCGTACCAAGGGTGGTATGATTGTTGACGTCTTCGGCATCGAGGCATTCCTCCCCGGTTCGCAGATTGACGTTAAGCCTATCCGTGACTACGATATCTTCGTAGGCAAGACTATGGAGTTCAAGGTCGTTAAGATCAACGCTGAGTTCCGCAATGTAGTCGTCTCTCACAAGGCTCTCATCGAGGCCGAGCTCGAGCAGCAGAAGAAGGAGATTATCTCCAAGCTCGAGAAGGGTCAGGTCCTCGAGGGTACCGTCAAGAACATCACCTCTTACGGCGTATTCGTCGACCTCGGTGGTGTCGATGGTCTCATCCACATTACCGACCTCTCTTGGGGTCGTATCTCTCATCCTGAGGAGGTCGTTTCTCTCGATCAGAAGATCAATGTCGTTATCCTTGATTTCGACAACGAGAAGAAGCGTATCGCCCTCGGTCTCAAGCAGCTTACTCCTCATCCTTGGGATGCCCTCGACGCAAACCTCAAGGTTGGCGATCGTGTTAAGGGTAAGGTTGTCGTCATGGCTGATTACGGTGCGTTTGTTGAGATCGCTCCCGGTGTTGAGGGTCTCATCCACGTTTCTGAGATGTCTTGGTCTCAGCACCTCCGCAGCGCTCAGGACTTCCTCAAGGTCGGTGACGAGGTTGAGGCTCAGGTTCTCACCCTCGATCGCGAGGAGCGCAAGATGTCTCTCGGCATCAAGCAGCTTCATCCCGATCCTTGGACCAACATCGAGGAGAAGTACCCCATCAACTCTAAGCACACTGCAGTTGTTCGCAACTTCACCAGCTTCGGCATCTTCGCTGAGCTCGAGGAGGGTATCGATGGCCTCATCCATATCTCTGACCTCTCTTGGACCAAGAAGATCAAGCACCCCAGCGAGTTCACTCAGGTTGGCGCTAACATCGACGTCGTTGTTCTCGACATCGACAAGGAGAGCCGCCGCCTCAGCCTCGGTCACAAGCAGCTCGAGGAGAATCCTTGGGATGTCTTCGAGACCATCTTCACTATCGGTTCTGTCCATGAGGGCACCATCACCGAGATGGTAGACAAGGGTGCAATCGTCGCTCTTCCCTACGGCGTAGAGGGCTTCGCAACTCCTCGCCACCTCATCAAGCAGGATGGTACTCAGGCTAAGGTTGACGAGAAGCTCCCCTTCAAGGTCATCGAGTTCAACAAGAACCAGAAGCGCATCATCGTTTCGCACTCTCGTACTTTCGAGGAGGCTAAGGGTGAGGACAAGGAGCGTAAGCCCCGCGCCAAGAAGACCACTTCAAACAGCGGCTCTGCTGTTCGCAAGCAGGTTGAGGCTAAGGAGGTTACCACCCTCGGTGATATCACCAACCTCGCTGCTCTCAAGGGTAAGCTCGAGGCTGCTGAGAAGAAGAACGATTAATCTGTCAGGTTTGATAGTACAGTCGTTTAAGACTCTCTAATACAATTACTCTATGTGGGGATTTTGTCCTCACATAGAGTTTTTTTATCCAATTCATCCTTTTTTGACACATATTCACCTATTTGCCGTATACACAAAATGTGAAACGTGTAATTTAGGTTAAACCCACTTTTGAGATTCGCACTATCTATGGAAAGTTTTGTTTCCGAGAATAAGGAGGGCTACTCTGTTATTCGCATGTTGTCTGATCGCTTGGATACTCAGACGACGGCGGAATTGCGCTCAGAGCTGGTCTTGTTGGCTGGAAATGACGTCAAAAATATGGTTCTTGATCTGAGTCCGTGTCATTATTGTGACACTTCTGGTCTCAGTGCAATCCTTATTGCCCACCGATTGTGCAAGGATGGCTTCCTTGTCCTTTCTTGTGTATCTGACGAGGTTGAGAAAATGCTTTCTATTCAAAGGTTCGATCCCGAACTCGTAATTGAGGCTACTCTCCCCGAAGCGGAGGCTCGTATCAAGAGCCAGATGTCACTTTAATCACTATTCAAGTAATTATAATGGAATTGACTGTCCTTGGCTGTAACGCGGCAGTGCCTACTTCGTCGCGTTACCCGTCTGCGCAGGTGCTATCTGTAGGAGGGCATCTCTTCCTAATTGATTGCGGTGAGGGAACCCAGTTTCAGTTGCGAAAGCTTCATATTAATTTCATGAGGCTTGAGGCTGTCTTTATCTCTCATAATCACGGAGATCATGTCTTTGGCTTGATTGGCCTCCTCTCCACAATGTCGCTTTTTAACAGGTCTTCACCCCTTTCCATCTATGCGCCGGAATCACTTGAGGTTATTTTGCGGCCTTTGATTGAGACCTACTGCGACAATCTCTCTTTCACGATTAATTTTCATAAACTCCGTTTTGACAAGCCTGAGGTCCTGCAAGGCATGCACTGCGCTTATGTGAAGTCCATCCCTCTCAGGCACAGGATTGATACATGTGGTTTCTTTTTCAGGGAGCTGCCTAAGGAGCCAAATATAAAGAAGGCTGCTATATACAAATATGGGTTGTCCATTGCGGATATTGTATCCGTAAAGAACGGCAAGCCCCTTTATGATATAAACGGAGATTTGATACCACGAGACGAACTGGTAAAGGAAACCCCAGAGCCCCGAAGCTACGCTTACATATCTGATACGGCCTATCTTCCCTCTGTGGCGGATGAGGTTCGGAATGTCTCGCTTCTTTATCACGAGTCTACTTTTTTGTCCGATCTTTCTGAATTGGCGGCAAAGACTTTACATTCTACTGCGCTTCAAGCTGCTCAAATAGCCAAGAGTGCAAATGCCGGGAAACTGATTTTGGGGCATTTCTCAAGTCGGTATGACAACACGGACGCCTTTGAGGATGAGGCAAGAGCCGTATTCCCAGATGTGACGGCTGTTTATGATGGCTACAAGATAGTTTTTTGATTTACACGACTTGATATTTATGACAGCCATACCTGCTTATCTTTACTGCGGGTATGGCTGTCTCCTTCTTATCCCTTAGGTGATCACCTATGCTTTACGGTTTAATGGATTGTAATAATTTCTTCGTGTCATGCGAGCGCGTTTTCCGCCCAGAACTCGAAGATAAACCGGTTGTTGTGCTTTCCAATAATGACGGTTGTGTCGTGTCGCGCAGCAACGAGGCGAAAGCCATGGGTGTGCCAATGGGGGTGCCATATTTTCGCTTAGGGGAATATGATCCGATGGGTGAGGTGACTGCCTTCTCTTCAAATTACACGCTTTATGCCGATCTCTCAAAGCGCGTCATGAGTATTCTGAGCGACGCTTTCGGAGATACAATGCCCTATTCGATTGATGAGTGTTTTTTCTTGGCCGATGGCGATGACGTTTCCGACATTAAAAGGCGATGCGCCGAGTTGCCTCAACGGGTTAGGCAATGGACTGGCATCCCTGTGAGTGTCGGTCTCGCTCCGACAAAAACATTGGCTAAGCTTGCTTGCCGTTTCGCAAAGAAGTACAAAGGATATAACGGATTTTGCGCCATAGATGATGACGATAAGCGCAGAAGGGCTGCGGCCCTGATCAAGCTTGAGGATGTTTGGGGCGTGGGACGGAACTCGCTGAAAAAATTGAATAAGTCCGGGCTTTATACCGCGGCCGATTTATGTGACGCTTCAGAGGCGCAAATCAGGCGTTTGTTGGGTGTGAATGGACTTAGGATGTGGCACGAGTTGAGAGGTGATGACAGCATTGGCATCTCGTCTAATGATGAGTCACGCAAAAGTATTTGTACTTCGCGTTCCTTTTCCACAATGGTGACATCGATTGAGGAATTGCGCTCCATTGTGGCGAATTTCGCGTCGATGTGCGCCGCCAAGTTGCGAAACCAAAAGTCTGTGGCGAATATTGTGAGTGTATACGTCACCTCCAATGCGTTTCGTGAGGATTTGAAACAGTACTCCAATATAAGCAACATTGTAATGCCCGTGGCCGCGTCAAGCCAGATTGAGATTGTCAAGGCTGCCGAAGCCGCTTTGAAGTCCGTATTCAGGCCAAATGTGGCTTACAAGAAGGCTGGGGTCATTTTAAGTGGCATCTTGCCGGATCGAGCTGTCCAGCAGTCTCTATTCTACTCAGATCCCCAAAGGCAAGAAAAAATGATGAGGATTTCTCGTGTCGTGGACGAGGTTAACAAAACGGAGGGAAGTAATATGATACATCTTGCGTCGCAGGCGTCGAAATCATCAGAAGCGGATAACGGGGCGAGTGAGTTATTTCTCATGAATCTGAGGCGTGACCATATCAGTCCCCGTTATACGACGGATTGGAATGACGTCATTAAGTTACATTAACTATTTGTAGGGGCAATTTGATGACGAAATCTTAGTTATGTTGAGACTAATTTTCTAAATTTGCGTCTCGATTTGCAGAGTGTCGCTACGACGTTGTCTGAATCCATTCCTTTCGTAATGCTGAAAGCCATATTAAAAAAATATATGAAGCCCTTGTGCCTTTTCGCATTAGGGGCTGTTGCCGTATCTTGCGGTGAGTATCAGGCAATCCTTAAGTCTCAGGATAATGAGTTGTGGCTTCGCAAAGGCATGGAGTATTATGCCAAGGGTGATTACGATAAAGCCGCAAACCTCCTTGGAGGCATCCTTACGCAATATGCCGGCACGTCGCAGTATGACACGATAGTCATCACCTACTCGAACGCTCTCGTCAAACTCAACGACTACTATACGGCAGCGCACTATTTTAGTGACTACGTCAAGACTTACCCCTCTTCTGCCAAATGTGAGGAGTGTCAGTATATGGCTGGATATTGCTACTATAAGTTGTCCCCCAAGGCTGAACTTGACCAGTCCGATAGCCAGAGTGCGATTGATGAGCTTTCCCTCTTTGTCAATCTTTTCCCGGACAGCCCTAATGTGCCGGAGGCCGAGCGCATGATATCAGAGATGGAGGATAAGTTGGCCTATAAGGCCTATCTTAACGCCAAGCTCTACTTTGACCTCGGTAATTATATGGGCAATAACTACCAAAGTGCAGTCATTACGGCTCAAAATTGCTTGAAGAAATACCCTGATAACGTTCATCGTGAGGAACTCGGCTTTTTGATCCTTCGTGCTAAGTATATCCAGGCTGATCGTAGCGTCTTGGCAAAGCAGGCCGATCGTTATCGTGATGCAATCGATGAGTATTACTCATTCGTCAACGAGTATCCTGTGAGCAAATACAGGTCAGACGCCGATAAGATTCTCTCTCGTTCGCAAAAGGGCTTGACAGAGGCTGAGAAGCTTCTCCCCCCATCGCAGGACGATATGGACTACTACAAGAACTACGGACAGAGAAACCGTAAGTCAGCTCAAGATTTCCAAGATTAGAACTTTCACACCCGTACAACTTGGGTGCTAACGATATCCAATTTAATTTTTACTGTCATGCCAGCAGATTTCAAGAAAAGTAATGCTCCTCTCAATACTGTCACCCGCGACACCGTCAAGATGGCAGAGAAGACCGGTAATGTTTACGAGATGGTGAACGTGATTGCCAAGAGGGCAAACCAGATCAGCATTGACATTAAGGACGAGCTCTCCAAGAAGTTGCAGGAGTTCGCTTCCTACACCGACAGCCTTGAGGAGGTCTTCGAGAATCGTGAGCAGATTGAGATTTCTCGTTTCTACGAGCGTCTTCCCAAGCCTGTAAGCATCGCCACCCAGGAGTATTGCGATGACAAGCTCTACTATCGTCGCCCCGAGGAGCTCGCTAATCGTGCTCAAAAAGACGGAGCTGATTCAGCCTCTGAGTCTCAGCCTGAGAAGTAATACATTCCTCCCAATTTGGGGACTGGAAAATAATTTGGCCGTCGGATGCTTGTAATCCGGCGGCTTTTTGTTACTTTTATCCCTTGCCGCCGTGTCGGGTCTTTTGAAAGCAGGCGTCGGCGTTGTGGTGTTGTTGCAAAGTCTGCAATACCATTCCTATTGATCCATAAATCAGACAATAATGGCTGATAGCAAGGAAGAAGAGAAACTTACAAGACTTCGCGAGCTCGTCAAGAGGAACAGGCAGTTGGATAAACAGCTTGAGGAACTTCTTGGTCAGTATGAGTCTTTGAATTCACGTGATGAGCAGTATAAGCAATTGTTGCGTGAGTTCGGTCTTGATGACGAGTCGCAAAAGGGCAAGCAGGGTGTGCGCCATTTCAAGATGGCGTCAATGGTTTTCATTGTTGTCAGAGGGTTTAAGGATTTGGCTGTAGCCCCTGACGCACCAAAGCAATTAGACCTGCTCGATGAGCTTTTCATCACCATCTCTGACATCGCGGAGAAGTATGGGTTGGCAAAGATTCCGACAGTTGGAGACAACATGCTGCTGTGCGGAGGCATAGAGCGTGAGAATAAAACTAACCCGATAGACGCGGCGGCTGCGGCTACTGAGATTATCGAGTGGGTCGCAAAATTCAAAAAGTCTCAAAGGGTAATCTGGGATATTCAAGTCGGTATACACACCGGTCCTGTTATTGGCAGGTATTCAGGGAAGCGCAAGTTGCCATACACACTCTCTGGTAACAATGTGCTTATTGTCACGCGCCTCGCTCTTCTTGCCGAACCAGGTGGCGTCTTCATCTCGCCTATGACGAGCGAGCTAATCAAGGAGTTTTTCGAGGTCACTGAGTGCTCAAAAATCCCTGTAAGGTATGGCAGCGAGATGAAGGTGTTTAAACTCCTCAATCTAAGGCCTGAGCTTATCAATACCGATGCCGCGAAGAAATGGAGTGACGCTTTCGATTTGTGCTATTCGCGTGTCCAATTCATGGATATTCAGGAGTATATGCTTGACATGCTTGAGCAGCAATTACCGAAGTCTCTCTATTATCACAATGTCAAGCACACGATAGATGTCACAACCGAGGTCGAGCTCATTGGCTGGGCCGAGGGGCTCAAGGAGAGTGACATCCTTCTGCTAAAGGTGGCTGGTTTGTTCCATGACACAGGGCAGATACAGTGTGACAAGGGGCATGAGAATGTGAGCTGCCAGTATGTTGACGAGATATTGCCCTCCTATGGCTACTCGCAAGATAAGATTTCCACGATTAAGAGGATTATCATGGCTACCCAGCTTCCGCATACGCCGACCGATATCCTTGAGGCGGTTATTCAGGATGCCGACCTCGATTATCTCGGACGCGCTGATTTCATACCGGTCTCCAATTTGTTATACAAGGAGATTGTAGAGCGTGGCGGGTCTAACATGACTATCAATCAATGGAATAAAGTTCAAATCAAGTTCATCTCTAATCATCAGTATTATACAAAGACAGCGCAGAGTCTGCGAGAGGTCAACAAGCAGAGCCAAATTGAGCGCCTCAAGGAACTTGTTGAGGAGAGCGACAAAAATGGTATAGAATAAGGCTCGGCGACCGCAGTCTTGATTACTAATAGTAATGGCTAAACAAGAAAAGATCTATATAAAGAACAAGCGAGCAACGTTCGACTATGAAATTTTGGAACGCCTCGTGGCCGGCATCCAGCTATATGGAACGGAGATTAAGTCTATCCGCGGCGGACATGCGTCTCTTCCCGATTCGTACTGCTATTTCAATAAAGGCGAGTTGTGGGTGAAGGGTATGAGGATTTCCGAGTACTTCTATGGAACGTTTAATAATCATGCGCCCGAACGAGAGCGGAAGCTCCTTTTGAAAAGGAAGGAGTTGAACAAATGGGAGCGCAAGACAAAAGAGAGCGGCTTGACGATTGTACCTATTGCGCTCTTCTTGAGCGACCGCGGTTTTGCTAAGCTTGAGATAGGCTTGGCTCGTGGTAAAAAGGAATACGACAAGAGGGAGACTCTTAAGGAGAAAGACGCAAGGCGTGATATGGATAGGGCGCAAAAGCATTTTTAGTCTCTTATGGCGATAAAGAAATCCAGTTCTCCGATAAAGCCAAAGCGGATATTGTTAGTGGCAGCCATTGTTGTCGCCGCGCTGCTCGTAGTAGCCTATTTTTCAGTCCGTCGCTATTGCTTTAACTCTATCCTGAATATTCCGAAAGGTCAGGCCGAGTATCTTTATATTCCGACAGGTTCCGATTTCACTGATGTCGTGACGCTCTTGTCTGCCGATGGCCGTTTGGCCGATGAGGAGGCTTTTTGCGTCATGTCTACGATCATGGGCTACCGTGACAATGTGAAGTCTGGTCGTTATAAGTTGACGAGTGACCTCTCCGCACGTGGTCTTGTCGGCATTTTGCGGAGCGGATGCCAGTCGCCTGTCAGAGTGACGTTTAATAATGTTCGTTCTCTTGAGCAGTTGGCAGGTGTCGTCTCTAAGAGCATAGAGGCCGATTCTGCTGATTTATTGGCGGCTATGACGGACTCCGCCACTTTGAGAGGTTTGGAACTTGATGAGGAGCATGCTTCCGTCCTCTATTTGCCTGACACTTATGAGCTTTGGTGGAATGTTTCACCCGAAGCCTGGGTGGAGCGCATGAGTGATGAGTATAATCGTTTTTGGACAAAGGAGAGAAAAGCGAAAGCGGACTCTATCGGTTTGTCGCAACTTCAGGTCGTGACTCTCGCTTCCATTGTTGAGGAGGAGAGTAATCGTGACGATGACAGGAGGATAATTGCCGGGTTGTACCTCAACCGTTTGCGTATAGGCATGCCAATGCAGGCGTGTCCGACAGTGAAATATGCGCTCGGCGACTTTACCCTTAGGCGCATTACGACCGCCGATACTCGCATTGAGTCACCATATAACACTTACGTCAACCTCGGGCTTCCCCCCGGCCCCATCCGCATAACGTCCAAAAGCGTCATTGATGACGTGCTTAATCCTACGGCGTCCGAATATCTTTACATGTGCGCACGTCCCGACGGAAGTGGTAAGCACGATTTTTCTCGTACGCTCGCCGGGCATCAACGAAATGCGGCGAATTATCACAAGATGCTTAACCAGAATAAGATATATAGATAGGTTATCTCATGTCAACCAAAACAGACAAGCCCGTTGTCAATGAAAACGGGAATATCGTTGAGCTGATAGGCGCAACCGTCATGCAGGAGGATAATATTGTCCTCCGTGATGTCAATATGCAAGTAAAAGCTGGTGAGTTCGTGTATGTCATTGGGCGTGTCGGCAGCGGCAAGTCGAGCCTTCTGAAAACTCTCTATGCTGAGTTGCCATTTGAGGGCAAGGTTGGCCATGTGGCTGGATATGATTTGAATGGCATAAGGAATTCTGATGTGCCTTTCCTCAGAAGGCGAATGGGCATTGTGTTTCAAGATTTTCAACTTTTATCCGACCGCGCTGTCTATGACAATCTGGAGTTCGTCTTGCGCGCTACGGGGTGGAAGAAGAGGGTCGAGATTGATAAGAGAATTCGCGAAGTCCTTGCCCAGGTTGACATGATTAATAAAGGCTACAAGAGGCCTCATCAGCTGTCGGGCGGTGAGCAGCAGCGAGTTGCCATAGCCCGCGCACTGCTCAATAGCCCGGATCTTATTCTTGCTGACGAGCCTACTGGCAACCTTGATCCTGACACTACGGATGAGCTTATGAAGCTGCTCCTTCAGATTAGTTCGACAGGAAAGTCTATCATTATGGCCACGCATAACCATAATGTCATTGGTAAATTCCCGGCTCGCACGCTTGAGTGTGAGAACTCTCTCCTCATCGATCATTCTTTAGACTGAAATGCAGATTAATTTCTTCAAATATCAGGGCGCGGGCAATGATTTTGTCGTCCTTGATAATATGTCTGGTGCTTTCGACAGGCTTACGCCCGAGCATGTGGCTTATCTTTGCGACCGCCGTTTCGGCGTTGGGGCTGACGGGCTTTTGCTTCTTTCAAAGTCTGATGCGCCATTCGATTTCCGAATGGAGTATTACAATCAAGACGGCAGCCGTGCGTCTTTTTGTGGCAATGGTGCCAGGTGCATCTGCGCATTTGCTGTGTTCCGTGGTGTTGTGTGCGCAGGCTCCGAGTTCTCTTTTATTGCAGACGATGGTGAGCATAAGGCAACTGTTTCTGAGACGGCGGACTGGGTTGACCTGCAAATGATACCTGTAAAGTCTGTAACAAAAGAACCTGATGGCGCTTTTGTTTTGAATACGGGAGTCCCTCATTACGTGAAGTTTGTCGATGACTTGGAGAATCTTGACATTATGAAGGTCGCTCCATCTATCCGTTATTCGGAGGCATACAAGCCAAATGGAGTAAATGTCAATTTTGTACATGTCGTTTCTGACGACCACATAGCCATTAGGACATATGAGCGCGGTGTTGAGGCTGAGACCCTTGCCTGTGGAACTGGCATCACGGCGGCTTCAATAGCTTCTTCTTTTGTCACCGGGTCGCAAAATTTCAAAGTTGATGCAAAGGGTGGGGGATTGATGGTCTCTTTCTCCCGTAACGATGACGGGACTTTCTCTGATGTGTGTCTGTCCGGACCTGCCAAGAAAGTCTTTGAGGGCTCAATCGATATAGCTCTTTAATTAGCTGAATATCGACTACTTATGCGTTTTTCTGAAGTAATATAACGGGCGAATTTTTGCATGACCTGTATGTGAAAGTGTCAACGCTACGGTCTTTAGCGACGGAGCGTTTTTATTTCTCTCGACTTGAAAATTTACAGGTCGCACAATAGTGTTGCATGAAGCTGGTTTTGCTCCTTTCAATGAAATATTTGGCAAAAAGAGCCTAACCTGTTGCTTTTCTCGTCTTAATGCTCTAAATTTGCACCGTTTTTATAAGCACTATAACCCAACGAAGTTTTATGAACAACTACGAAACCGTTTTCATTTTAACTCCCGTTTTGTCTGATGCTCAGATGAAGGAAGCGGTCCAGAAGTACAAGGACCTCATCCTTGCCAACGGAGGTGAGATGGTAAACGAAGAGAATTGGGGCATGCGTAAACTCGCTTACCCGATTCAGAAGAAGACCACAGGTTTCTACAACCTGTTCGAGTTCAAGGCTGACCCCAGCTTCATCAACAAGCTCGAGACCGCCTATCGTCGCGATGAGCGTCTGCTCCGCTTCCTGACTTTCAAGCAGGAGAAGTACGCTGTCAAGTACAGTGAGACTCGTAGAAACCAAGCTAAAAAAGAAGAAGTAAAGGAGAACTAAGAAATGGCACAAGCATCTTCTGAGATTCGTTATCTCACCCCTCCAACTGTCGAAGTTAAGAAGAAGAAGTACTGTCGCTTCAAGCGCAGCGGTATCAAGTACGTCGACTACAAGAACCCTGAGTTCCTCAAGAAGTTCCTCAACGAGCAGGGCAAGATCCTCCCCCGCCGCATCACTGGCACCTCTCTCAAGTTCCAGCGCAAGGTGGCTAAGGCTGTAAAGCGTGCTCGTCACCTGGCCCTTCTGCCCTACGTAACCGACCTGTTGAAGTAAATCTTAAAGAGAAAACAGCACAATGGAAGTTATTTTGAAGACTGACGTTGCGAAGCTCGGTCACAAGGACGACATCATCTCTGTCAAGCCTGGCTACGGTCGCAACTATCTTATCCCCAAAGGCATCGCCATCCTCGCAACTGAGTCTGCTCGCAAGGAACTCGCTGAGAACCTTAAGCAGCGTGCACACAAGCTCGCTAAGATTAAGCAGGACGCTGAGGATCTCGCTGCTAAAATGCAGGGTGTTACCCTCACCATCGGCACTAAGGCCAGCTCTACCGGCAAAATCTTCGGTTCTGTCACCAACATCCAGATCGCTGAGGCGCTCAAGGAGAAGGGCTTCGACATTGACCGCAAGATCATCCTCGTCAAAGAGGAGGCTGTCAAGGAGCTTGGTCACTACACCGCTCAGGTCAAACTCCACCGTGAGGTGTCCGTTGACGTTGAGTTCGACGTAGTCGCTGAGTAAGCCGATTTTAACCAGTGTGCCGAGCCTTTGCTGGTTGTCCGTCTTTCGGATTTTTGGACTGTAAGCTAATTTACTGAGACTGTAAAGTAGCTGGGTTTGCCCGGTGCGAATTTGCATTAACAACGCAGATACATTTTCAACACACACACATAGGGGTGATCACATAAGTGTGGTCGCCCCTTTGTTTTTTTATTGTAGGTGGTAAATTGATAGTTATCGTGATGACGCAAATGTAGATTTAGAGGCATCTAATGAGTTGCCAATGTTTTTGAGAAGCCTTCGCAATTTGTGTGTATCGCCAATCTGTGTCAGGGGGCAAGCAATATGTAAGTATTGGCAATTAACAGTGCAGCGCACATCTTTTTTTTGAGATTGCGTCTTAATAATGTCGAATAATGGCAATAATGTAATTTGGGTATTCCTCCTGATTTCTCTTTTGACTACATTAGCAAATCAAAAAACCAGAGTAATGAATATGCTGCGCATCATACGAATGATTTTAGGCATCCTAATGCTTGCCGCCATAACGTTTTTGTTTGTCGATGTGAGCGGATTTGCCGCTGAGCATTTACATTGGCTGACGCATATTCAAATTCTACCAGCTTTTATGGCTGGTAATTTCATCGTAGTCTCTGTCATTGTCCTGCTGACTCTCCTCTTCGGCCGCATTTATTGTTCGGTCATCTGTCCAATGGGACTTCTGCAGGATCTCTTTGGTCGTCTCGGACTCCGAGCCCGCAAACGCAGGTATTCATATTCTCCTGCAAAGACTGTTTTGAGGCTTGTTGTGCTATTTGTTTTTATCTTGGCCATGGTTGTTGGGCTTGGCAGTGTCGTTGCCCTCCTTGCCCCCTACAGCTCTTTTGGTAGGATAGCGCAGAACCTTTTTCAGCCGTTATATCAATTACTCAACAATCTCTTGGCTTTCGGGTCTGAATCTTTTGATGACTATACTTTTAGTAGGTCCGACATTTGGTTGCGGTCTTTGCCCGTTTTTATTGTTGCGTTAGTTACTTTCGTGGCGGTTGCCGTCCTTGCATGGCGTAATGGTAGGACTTATTGCAATACTATTTGCCCCGTGGGTACCATTCTTGGCTATGTAGCTAAGTTTTCTCTTTTTGCGCCTGTGATTAACAGCTCTAAGTGTGTAGGGTGCAAAATGTGTGAAAAGAATTGTAAGGCAGCCTGTATTAAAATCAATGGTCCAAGGGAGAAAGGACAGGAGATTGATGGTTCCCGTTGCGTCACTTGCTTTAACTGTATTGATAATTGTCGGAAAGGTGCCATTTCATATACAATTCGCTATAAGAGGCATTTAAATGATAAAGTGACCTCGGCCGAAGGTCAAACTGAGGATAGTCAATCATCTGAAGCCCCAACAGCTGATGTCTCTAAACGTGCGTTTTTGGTCGGGATTGGGTTAGTGGCTGCTTCCGCTGTAAAATCTCAGGAGGATAAGGTCGCTGATGGCGGTCTCGCCATTATTGAGGATAAAAAGCCTTCACGTAGGGAGGTTCCCCTTGTGCCACCAGGAGCGCGGAGTCTTCGTCAGTTCAGTAGGCGATGCACGGGGTGTCAGGTCTGTGTCGCCAAATGTCCCAATGGGGTGTTGCGTCCATCGTCTGACCTCGCCACTTTCATGCAGCCTCGCATGAGCTACGAGCGAGGCTATTGTAGGCCGGAGTGTAATGTTTGTTCGGTTGTTTGCCCTGCGGGGGCAATTGAACATATTGATTTGTCCGAGAAAAGCTCTATTGTGATTGGTCACGCCGTTTGGGTGGCGGACAGGTGCGTCGTAAATGCGGAGGGTGTGAAGTGTGGTAACTGCGCACGCCACTGCCCCATGGGCGCTATCGCAATGGTTAAACATCCTGACAATCCTGATTTGCGCATTCCTGCAGTCCACGAGGATCGTTGCATCGGCTGTGGAGCGTGCGAACATGTTTGCCCCACACGGCCTTTGAGCGCAATCTATGTCGAGGGCCATGAAAATCACAGGGTGAACTAAAAGTAGTCGGTATTATTCTTTAGATATTTTTGCTGATATGGAGAGACGAGATTTTCTGAAACGGATAGGCGCAGGTGCTGCCGCCGTGGCTGTGGCAGGCTGCTCATCTTCTGGCAATGATGATGTCAAGGAGGCAGAGGAGCAGAAGGGGGCGATGACATATCGAACCAATCCGACCACAGGTGATCGTGTCTCGATTCTTGGATATGGTTGCATGCGTTGGCCAACTGATGAAAATGATGAAATAGATCAGGATATGGTCAACCGATTGGTTGATTATGCGTTAGAGCATGGTGTCAACTATTTCGATACTTCACCAGCCTATTGCAAGGGCTTAAGTGAACGGGCAACGGGCATCGCGCTTAAACGTCATCCGAGAGACCAGTATTACATTGCTACAAAATTGTCCAATTTCGCTCCTCAGACATGGAGTCGTGAGGCCTCTATAGCAATGTACCATAACTCATTCAAGGAACTCCAGACTGACTATATTGACTATCTGTTGTTGCATGGCATCGGCATGGGAGGCATGGAAGCCTATAGAGGCCGATATGAGGACAATGGAGTGCTTGATTTCCTTCTTGAGGAACGAAAAGCCGGGCGAATTCGTAATCTCGGTTTCTCTTACCATGGTGACATTGAGGTGTTTGATTACCTTTTGTCGCGTCATGACGAATGTCATTGGGATTTTGTGCAGATTCAGCTCAATTACGTTGATTGGCATCATGCGAAAGAGATAAATGACAGAAATACGAATGCCGAGTATCTCTATGGCGAGTTGCAAAAACGTGGCATCCCGTCCGTCATCATGGAGCCGCTCTTGGGTGGACGACTCGCCAAGGTAAACACTCACGTGGCGCAAAGGCTGAAGGAGCGTGAGCCAAGTCGAAGCGTGGCCTCTTGGGCTTTCCGTTACGCAGGCTCCTTCCCAGGAGTGCTGACCGTGCTCAGTGGCATGACATACATGGAGCATCTTCGTGATAATCTCGTCTCCTATTGTCCTTTGGATGTCTTATCAGACTCTGATTTTGACTTCCTTGAGGATGTTGCGCGTGAGATTGTCAGCTTTAACACGATACCATGCAATGATTGCAAATACTGTATGCCTTGTCCCTATGGCATAGACATTCCAGCCAACCTTTTGCACTATAATAAGTGCATAAACGAAGGTCATATGCCACATGTTGAGGATGTTGACGCTGCCGATCCAGTAGCCCGCAAGGCGTATGAGGAGAATAGGCGTGTCTTCCTTGTGGGCTATGATCGCAGTGTGCCTAAGCTGCGTCAGGCCACCTATTGCATCGGTTGCGGCCGTTGCATGGTTCACTGTCCACAGCGCATTGACATTCCCAAGGAGCTTCACAGGATTGACCGTTTCGCCGAGAAGCTGAGGCGTAATGGCAAGGCGTAGTTTTCTTGAGATTTAAGTAGTCAAATATCATGTCCATCATTTGCGAATGCAGATGATGGACATGTTTTTTTGTTTCCATTCCTTGTCTTACAGCCTTAGCCACCTGCCCAATCTCGATCCGCACGCACGCCACATGTAATTCAAAAGTATGTGCGCAGAAAAAAGAGGCGGAGTGCTTTTGTCTTTAGCTCGTTTTGCGTTGTAACAACCTATAAAACAATAGCGAGAACAATAGAGGCCACTGAGATTACTGATGCCACACATGCGACTATTGTAGCAATTGTCGCTTTGCTCTTTGCTTTTTGAATCTCGCCTTGAGACGACAATTTCTTTAGAAATCCAACTAAGCGGTAAGGGGAGGGAATGAGTTAGTGTTCACTGCTCAGTCCGCTTTCCTGTTTGTCTTGTAGATTCGGTCAGTCTGATGTAGTAAGCCGGTGATGCCCATCTTGGCGAGACGTGCTATTGTCTGAATCTATCTTCTGTGCGGAGTTGTTCTTGTTTGACATGATAGTGCGAAATAATTAATTTCACCTAACACCGACCACAATAAAAGCATGGTAAGGCGCGTTATATAGAGAAAAATCAAATGGTTATGAAGAGGATTGCTGTAGTTTTATTATTGTTGCTTGCTGGTGTCTCTTGCGCAAATTGCTATGGGAAAGGGTTGAGGGATATTTTCAGAAAGCGAGTTACGATTAAGTGTTATTGGGCATTTGGCAAGTGTTATTACGAGGATAATAGCGTATTAGACATGGTTAGCGGCTATCCTACCATTAAAGATACTTTAGAAAAAAATGGCTTAGCCACAATGGTATCAAAGATTGATTCTTCAATGATATTTTTCTATCATAAAGAAGGTAAGGATGTCGAGTGCTATAAGGTTCTAAGGACTCAGAGCCGGAATGGGAAGTATTTTCATTATAATCCTGCGAATCTTTGGTTTGAAGATGTCTGCTGTCCGCATGGCAGGTTTAATGTATATCTGGGTGAGTTTAAAATCAAAAGATAAAGTAAACTGCTTGTTTTTTGAACAGGTTGGAAAGGGAAACAGGGAGTTGCTAAAGGTGTACAAGGATAAAGAGAAGATTTCTTTTGAGGATATTCTTGACTTTCATCAGCGTTTTGAACTTATACGCCCCTTTCAGGACGGGAATGGTCGTGTGGGCGACTTATCATGTTTAAGGAATGCTTAAATCGTGGTATTGTACCTTTTATCATTACCGACGAATTGAAGATGTTCTATTATCGGGGCTTGCATGAGTGGAATCGTTTACCGGGGCATCGTATTAAGGGTATTTTTGATGTCTTTTGACAGCGGGGTCTTAGGAGGCTTTGTTTATTTGCAGATGGTCAGAGGTTTGTTTCCCCCCTCAGTCTGTCATGCCCTAATAAACACAGGCCTCTTAAATCGTTTGCCATTTTGGCTACAATGCCGTTCTCTAAGCCGTTTTTTACACCTCATTTGCCGATGCCAAAAAGAAATAAGCTACCTTTGCCCTGAAACTGTGTCTTTTTATCCCGATGAGTCCTTTTTTGAAACACGCCTCCCTTTTTATTCTAACCTCCCTCTCCCTTCTTTTGTCATCACATGCTGATGCCCAGATAGTTAAACGTGAGCGTCCCGATGGCGAGAGGCCCAAGATTGGTCTTGTTCTCAGTGGAGGCGGCGCAAAAGGATTGGCGCATATCGGTGTACTTAAGGCCATTGACCGCAGTGGTCTCCACATTGACTATATTGCTGGAACCAGTATGGGGGCCATCGTGGCCGGAATGTATGCTGCGGGCTATAGTGGTGAGCAGATGGAGCAACTCTCGCGCCAAACGGAGTGGATGAAGCTGATCAACAGCAAACCCGTGCTTGGCGACATCTCTATAGAGGAGAAAGACGAGTTCGAGAACTATATGCTCGAACTGCCCATGAAGGGGTTCGTCCCGCAAATCAATACCGGTTTTTTTTCGCCTTATCAGGTCATGACCTATTTGCAGGAGCTTTTTTATCCTGTATATAAAGTAGATGATTTCAGTAAGTTAGATATCCCATTCCTATGTGTGGCTGCCGATTTGGCTAATGGCGACGCAGTTGTGCTTGATCATGGCGACATAGCATTTGCCACGCGTAGCTCCATGGCCATCCCTGGCGTTTTCTCTGCAACTGACTACAATGGGACAAAATTGGTTGATGGCGGCATTGTGCGCAATTTCCCTGTACGTGACGTCATCGATATGGGTGCCGATTTCGTCATCGGTGTCAATCTGTTCTCTGGCTTGACTCCTGTTAACCAATTATCCTCGATGGTCGATGTGATGCTCCAGATAACGAATTTCCGGGATGCTAAGGATCTGGATGAGGAGAAAGCCGCCTGCGACATGGTCATTGAACCTGATGTGACGCGTTATAGCGCCGCCAGTTTTGCCGCGGCGGATACTATTTTGGCCATCGGAGACTCAATCGGAATGGAGTTTGAGCCTCTCTTTAAGCAACTCGCTGATTCACTGAACAAATCTTTCGGACTTCCTTACTCAAAAACTGATCGCCTCAAGGCTTACGACTCTCAAGTTCGTATAGTCGATTTTGATTTCAAGGGACTTGAGAATACGACGAGCAAGCTTCTTCTTCATGCCCTTAATCTTCATGTCGGCCACTATTATACGCCGGCCGATTTCACTGCGGCTATTAAGTCGGCCATGTCGACAGGCTATTACAATAATCTGATTTATAAATTAATACCTGTCGGAGAAGCTGGTAATGACGTGACGTTCAGGTGCACGGTCGTCGAAAACCCCATGACCACGTTCAAGTTGGCGCTGTCTTACAATTCTTTTGCAAACGCTGCCGTAATTCTTGACTATCAACGAAGAAGCCTTCTTGGCCGATTGACTACAACCGATTTTAAATTGGCAATCTCCAAGTCGTTCCGTTTCCGAGTGAGGAATAGGACACTCTTTGGCGTGAGGGATAACCATTATCTTGACATCATGTATGACCACTCTCGTTTCGAGGTCCCCGACTATGATGATCACGAGAGTTCGGCCAACATATATGATTATGTTCACAATGAGGTCTCTGCGGCAATCGGTAACACCATCAACCCGCGGCGTGATATCTCACTTAAATTGGGTTGGGAGGATTTTCATGTCATTCCCAATGTCGGTAATTCCGATGACCGGATTGAGGGACATATAAATAACTTTTTTGTAAACGGGCGTAGCCGATATAATTCGTTAGATCGTAAGTTCCTCCCGCAATCTGGTGTGAAATGGGATTTTAATGCCTACGTCGGGCTTTTCCCTCAATACTCTATCAAGAGAGGTTTGGCGCGTGAGGTGCTGTATGCTCATGGCCTTAATGATTATGATTTCTTGGTGCGCGCCATGGCGAGGCTTGAGTTGCATCAGAGCCTGAACGACCGTGTCTCGCTTGGAGAGACCATTGGTTTGGCTGCTGGTTTTGGTGATAAGACTTTTGTTCACAAAACTGCCATTGGCGGACCCATTCAGTTTCTCCCGAGTCACCTTGACTTTTATGGCCTTCTGACGGCTCACAGGTATGAGTCGACGGCGGCTATGGCTCGTCTGTCTGTCGACTTGAATGCAGTGGCTGATGTACATCTGCTTTTTCACATCAATTCTGCCGCTACATTCAAAGGGCTTGAGTATTACATTACTGATGGCGAGGTGTTCAAGCCGATTGAGTACATACATGGCGGCGGTGTCTCTTTAGCTTATAATCTTTTTGGTGTTTTCCCCTTAGATTTCACGCTGATGTATTCGCCCGATGACAAGTTTAATGTCAATGTCAATATCGGCTATTGCTTCTGATAAATCCCTAAAGCCCAATGATGACAGACGAATATAAAACGGTTGATAAGGAGTCCACAGGCATATATAAAGAGAAGGGAAGCCGTTTTCTCGCCTTTGCATATAACGTGACTACTGCTGACGAGGCAAAAGCCATTGTCCGTGACAAA
The DNA here is from genome assembly GCA_963618945.1 of Bacteroidaceae bacterium. Lineage (GTDB taxonomy): Bacteria > Bacteroidota > Bacteroidia > Bacteroidales > Marinilabiliaceae > W3P20-009. Next base: position 41,631 of record CAVETY010000007.1, on the reverse strand, counting down.
CAGAAAGAGTTTCATGACGCACGTCACCATTGTTACGCTTGGCGCCTTGGGCCAGGAGAGGGGGAGACGAAGGTAGGTGATGACGGTGAGCCGTCAGGAACTGCGGGCCGCCCCATTCTCGGTCAAATTCTCTCGGCCGAGCTTACTAATGTGGTTGTTGTCGTTGTCCGTTACTTTGGCGGCATAAAACTTGGAACTGGTGGTCTCATTGTCGCCTATAAGACCGCTACCGCAGATTGTCTGCAAAATGCTCAGATTGTGACTCGGACGTTCGATGCGGCTTTGGCAATCTCATTCCCCTATCTTGCCATGAATGGCGTCATGAAGGTGCTAAAAGACAGTTCCGCAAAAATCATCGCACAGAAGTTCGATACTGATTGTGAGATTGACATAACTATCCGCATGGGCGAGCGAGATGCTTTGGTCGCCAAATTAACGGACCTTGATGACGTTAATGTGTCGGAATCTTAGAAACCTAAATGACTATGCAATACGTTATTGTCGGAATTGTTGTCTTTGCCGCAGTCGTGTACTGCGTCATAAAAATTGTCAGGACGGTCAAACGCGCTGCGAAGGGTGGGGGATGTGAAGGCTGCTCAAATTGTCCCCATTCAAAGGCCAAGTGCGATTGCGCTAAGAGGGAGGGATAGTTTTGGAAATGTTGATATTTTATGGTTAATTTGCCTAAAAATACTCTACACATTTTAAAACCTATTCAACAGCATAATGAAATTTAGTGCCTTGCTTATGGGTGCGCTTGGCTTTGCGTTGCTCAGTTGCTCTGAGCAGCCCGTGCGCACGGAGAGGATTCTCTCAGATGGCTGGCAATTCAGCCGTGATGGACAGGAATGGCAAGATGTCTCGATACCTCACGATTGGGCAATAGCTGGCCCATTTGATAAGAAGTGGGATTTACAGACAGTCGCCATTGAGCAGAATGGCGAGAGTGAGGCGACAGAGAAGAGTGGCCGCTCTGGCTCCCTCCCTTGGATTGGTGAGGGGCAGTATCAAACTTCAGTTTTCATTGAAAAGGGTGTAACCTCGGCAAGGCTTATTTTTGACGGGGCTATGAGTGAGCCTGTCGTCTTTGTTAACGGCTCGGAGGCTGGACATTGGGCCTATGGCTATAATGCCTTTGAGGTTGACATGACGCCTTTCATGAAGGTTGGCGAGAAGAATGACATCCTCGTTAAGCTTCAGAATGTTGAAGAGAGCAGCAGATGGTATCCTGGCGCTGGTCTTTATCGCCCAGTGACACTTATAACGAATACAGGTGCCTATCTTGACGATTGGGGTACTTTCGTGAGGACTAAGAATATAGCAAAGGATATGGCTACTCTCGCCATCAATGCCAATGCAATCGATGTCCCGTCAGGTGCCGAGGCCAAATTGGCCGTGTCTGTTGCCGATGCAGAAGGTCACCTTGTCAGCGCTGTTACAATCAGGGCTGATTCGCTTCGTGGATTTTCAGGCACTGTTGATGTCTCAGATCCGCAGCTCTGGACTCCCGAGAAGCCCTACCTCTACACTGTCTCCGTCTCTTTGTTGCTCGATGATAAACAGTCCGACGTCCAGACTTTTAAAACTGGCATTCGAACAGTGTCTGTGATTAAGGAGAATGGCTTCCAACTCAATGGCCAAACCCGTAAAATAAAGGGTGTTTGCCTCCACCATGACCTGGGCCCCCTTGGCGCTGCTGAGAACAAGGCTGCGTTCATCCGTCAGATCAAGCTTATGAAGGATATGGGTGCCGATGCCATCCGCACTGCCCATAACATGCCGAGCAAGATGCAGATGGACGTGTGCGATTCGCTTGGTATGATGGTCATGGCCGAGAGTTTCGATATGTGGATATATCCCAAGTGCAAGAACGGCTATGCTCGCTTCTTTAAGGAGTGGAGTGACAAGGATATTGCCAACCTTGTCCGCCGTCATCGCAACCACCCGTCTGTCATCATGTGGAGCATCGGTAACGAAATTCCCGAGCAGGGCATGTCTGAGGGCCCAGAGAACCTTGTCCGCCTTCAGAATCTCTGCCATAGTCTTGACGAGACGCGCCCTGTCACTCAGGGAATGGATCGTATCTATTGGGCTATCAAAAATCACTTTGCGCAGCTTCAGGATGTCGTTGGCATGAATTACCGCGTCCATCTTTATGAGGAGAGTATCGATAGCCTTCCGCAGGGTATTATCCTTGGGTCTGAGACCGCCTCGACCGTGTCAAGCCGAGGCGTATACAAGTTCCCAGTTGAGGTGTCCGATAGTAAGGTCTATGATGACGGGCAATGCTCAAGCTACGACACCGAGTACTGCCCTTGGAGCAATATTCCCGAGGACGATTTCATAGCTCAGGATGATTTGAGTTACACTATTGGCCAGTTTGTCTGGACTGGCTTCGACTATCTTGGCGAGCCAACCCCATACGACACCTATTGGCCAAGTCGCAGCAGTTACTTCGGCATTTGTGACCTTGCCGGCCTCCCCAAGGATCGCTATTATCTCTATCGTAGCCAGTGGAATACGGCAGAGCATACTACTCACCTCCTCCCACATTGGAACTGGCAGGGGCGTGAGGGGCAAGTTACTCCTGTCTACTGCTACACAGATGCTCCTACGGCTGAACTTTTCGTTAACGGAAAGAGCCATGGTAAGATCTCTAAGAACAAGGATAGTAAGCTTGATCGTTATCGTCTCCGTTGGAATGATGTCGTATATGAGCCAGGCGAGATTGCCGTCGTGGCGTATGACGCTGACGGAAATGAGACCGGGCGTGACACGGTTCGAACAGCTGGAGCCCCCGAGCATATCGTGCTTTCGGCCGATAAGAATGTTCTTGCTGCAGATGGGGCCGATCTGGCTTTTATTACAATTTCGCTTGCTGACAAGGATGGAAATTTCATTCCCACTTGCAGCGATAAGATGACTATTAAAGTCTCAGGCGCAGGTGTTTATCAGGCTTCATGCAATGGCGACGCCACGTCTCTCACGCCTTTTGTGAGCGAGACTATGAATCTCTTTAGCGGTAAGCTGGTCGCTATTGTTCGTGCTACACATAAGCCGGGCTCAATAACCGTAAGTGTGACGGATGACGATTGCGGCCTCTCTGCCCAGTTGACTCTCAAGGCGCAATAGAAAAAACTAAATACCCAAATAAATCTCTAAAACTAAACTCCTCCGCCAGCCGTGTAGGTTGACGGAGGAGTTTTCTTTTCTCTAATGTCTCTAAACTTAGAGGTCTCTGCGATTAGAACTTAAAGGTCAAACCAATCGCGATGTGCTGGAAGCGATCCCATGAACACTCGAAGTTTGCGCCGAGATTGCTGGTGAACATATATCGGCAACCTGCCACAATGGCCGGAACGACAAATTTGACATCGGTGTTCTTGGAGTTATATCCGTCATGCAGCTTCACTTTCTCAATGTCCACGAAGCAGAAGTTGAGACCAGCGTAGGTGTCAAGCTGTGGGATGAAGGAGTAGTGGAGGGTTCCGCGGGTGCCAATTCTGACACGGCTGAAGTCATAAACGTTGCCGCTGTTGAAACCTGCGCCCAAAAGCAGACCTGCCGAGATCGTGCCTTTCTCGTTGATGACATTCATGAAACCATACTCGCCAAGCAGACTGAAGCCGGCTGTCGCTCCATTCCCGCCGTTATAGCCTCCGACTCCGTCCGAACCAAGGTTAAAGTCCAAATTGAAAGCAAGGTCACCCTTGTTGAACTCGCTTTGCGCCTGAGCGTTGACGCCTCCAAGCATCATGGCCGCAGATGCTAAAGCAGTCAAAATAGCTTTCTTCATAAAATTGTTTGTTTTGTCTTTCGGGCCAAATTTAGTATAAAAAATCCGCACTCCATTGTGTGTCAAATGTTAAAACACTTATTTGGGAAATTTACAGAAAAAAATGTCTACTTTAGGTTGCGTACAAAATAAAATGGTCTAACTTTACATCAACAATTTTTTACCATAACCTATTTACATTCAGTAATGAATATTTTCGTAGCAAAGCTGAACTACAACACCAAGGAAGAGGAGCTCAGCGAACTTTTCAGCAAGTACGGTGAGGTTTCATCTGCTCGCATCATCACCGATCGTGAGACTCATCGCAGCAAGGGCTTCGGCTTTGTTGAGATGCCCGACGACGAGGCTGCCAAGACCGCAATCGCGGAGCTTGACGGTTACGAGTTCAAGGGTCGCAACATCGCTACTTCCGAGGCTCGTCCACGCGAGGAGCGTCCCGCCTACAATCGCGGCCCCCGCCAGTAAGTATCATTTGTAGCCCAGACGTCGCACTCTGTGAGGCTGGGTTAAAGATATATTTGCCACGGCAAAAGCACACGGTTCGCCCCGAGGAAATACCCTAAAAGGTTTTCCACGGGGCTTTTATTTTGCAAGTTGAGCCAATACGACTATCTTTGCGCCTAATTACGTAAAATAAACTATACTAACTTAGGAAATGCTTAACGGTATTCTTTCCATATCTGGCAAGAGCGGCCTCTTCAAGCTCGTATCTCAGGGTAAGAACAATATAATCGTCGAGAGCCTTGCCGATGGCAAGCGACTCCCTGTCAGTGGCACCGCCCGTGTCTCTGCTCTTCAGGAGATTTCTATGTACACGGTTGACGGCGATGTCCGTCTCAGCCATGTCATGGCTAACATTTTCAATCTCACTGGCGGCAAGGAGTGCATCCCTGCCACCTCTTCAAACGAGGAGCTCAAGGCTTTCATGGCTAAGGCCCTTCCCGAGTGGGACGCTGACCGCATCTATGTCTCTGACATAAAGAAGCTTGTCTCGTGGTACAACATTCTCCTCGCTCATGGACTTGTATCTGGTGTCGATGATGAGGAAAATGAGGAGCAGAAGGCTGAGGCCTAACCTCTTTTAGACTTTCGCCCGTGGGATAGGTCGCACCTTATCCTCACGGGCTTTTTTTTAATCTTTCGCGCTCTGGTGTTCAATATGATAAAGGTTTCCATCATTGTGCCCGTCTACAACAGGCCTGAAGAACTGAAGGAATTGCTTGATTCTCTCACAATCCAGCATTTCAAAGATAGGACAGAGGTCATTGTGGTCGAGGATGGCTCTACGCTCACAAGCGAGGAGTCTGTTTCGCAATTCCAGAAGCAGCTGAAGATTAAATATATACAACAGGAAAATGCAGGTCCATCTGCGGCTCGTAATCGTGGTGCGCAGGAGGCTGAGGGCGAGTACCTCTTTTTCTTTGACTCCGACTGCGCCCTCCCCTCTGATTTCCTGGACAAGATTCATGACTCCATTGTAGCGAATGGTTTCGATTGCTTCGGAACGAGGGATGCGGCCCATAAGTTCTTCTCTCCCATTCAGAAAGCCATCTCTTATTCCATGACATCCATGTTCACCACGGGTGGCATACGCGGTGGCAGTAAAGGTGGTAAGATGGATGAGTTCTATCCGCGGAGCTACAGCATGGGAGTTCGTCGGGATATGTTTAATAAGGTTGGCGGTTTCGATTCGTCAATGCGTTATGGTGAGGATATTGATTTCAGCCTCCGTGTCAAAGAGGCTGGTGGTAAGTTAGGGCTTGTCAGTGAGACTTTCGTGTACCATAAGAGGCGCTCGACATTCCGCTCTTTTTTCAAGCAGACTTTCTGCTCTGGCACAGCTCGAATTGACATCGCGCGTCGTCATAAGGGGGCCATCAAGCTTGTGCATCTGCTCCCGTCGTTTGCAGTGCTTACGTTAGTGGCGCTTCTCGTTCTTTGCGTAGTTTTCAAGTCCCTGCTCTTTGTTTTGCCCATAGTAGCCTATGGTGCGCTTATTTTTGTCGATGCGAATCGAACATTCCACAACTATCAAGTAGCGTTGATGAGTGTGTGGGCTGGCGCATGTCAAATAGTGGGTTACGGCTTGGGGCTTATCTACAACTTCTGGGAGCGTTGCGTTATGCATCGCGTGGACACTGTGGCTTTTAAGAAGAACCTATATTAAGAAGCTTCTTTTGTGGTGGCATAGGTTTTTTTTGTCGCGTAGTGCGAGTTTTTGATGTTGCTTGCGTTGAATAACGCAAATGTTATCGCAACAAATTAACCTAAAGGCCGTAATATGTAGGGAACCAATAAATAGAGTTGCCTATGATTACCGCTGACTTCGTATTAAGGATTTTCGGGCACATCTTTTTCTTGTTCCTTGTTATTTGTGTCCCGCCATTCCTCACCAATGTCGTGAAAGCAATACGGCATGGTGGAAATTCATCAAATGCGCCTTATGAATGGGTCGAGTGGGTTACACTTGGCACCCTTTATGCCTTAGCCATATATCTGTATATTTTCAAATGGATTTTGGCTCGTTAGGACTCCCGTGTCTCCTTCAAAAGGCGATGCGGACTCGATCCACGAGGTTGCGAAAATATCCAATCTAAATTTTTTTATTGGATGAAAAATAATTATAATTGCACTCAGAGACTATCAAAGTCTCCTCAAGTTTTTTCATGAATTTGGGTTAGGTTAGGACAACTTCCCGACGTGAGTCGGGGAGTTTTTTTATTTTGTCATTTGTGGCATAAAGAGAGACTTTATGCAAACGAGGAAATTTTAGCTGACGGGTGTATTTCTTTTTCGGTGGGTATTTTCTCTGCCATGCATCCAAATCCGCCACTTGGTCGGTTTCGCTCAGTGAAGCCGAAAAACGGCCTTTCTGCGCCTGAAAATGGCCATATAGTTTTGCCATCGGTTAAAAAAGTAGTAACTTAGTAGGGTGAATGGGGCTGTCTGTGGAGCTTTTCCAGAGCTTGCTGACGACTCATTCAGCTTGCGCGGCCAAGATTGGTGAAACTTCTTGCGCCTTATGCGCATCTATGTGTAATTCATTTAATTAGAATGGCAGAAGGAGAAAGGATTGTCCCTATAAAAATTGAGGAGCAGATGAAATCCGCCTACATCGACTACTCGATGTCGGTGATTGTCGCCCGTGCCTTGCCTGATGCGCGAGATGGCTTCAAGCCTGTCCACCGTCGCATCCTTTTCGGCATGGATGAATTGGGCGTCACATCTGACAAACCATACAAGAAATCAGCTCGTATTGTCGGTGACGTACTCGGTAAGTACCACCCGCATGGCGATTCGTCTGTCTATGGCGCGCTCGTGCACATGGCTCAGCCTTGGGCTCTGCGTTATCCCCTTGTTGACGGCCAGGGCAATTTTGGCTCAGTCGACGGTGACTCGGCGGCGGCAATGCGATATACGGAGGCGAGGCTCCAGCGCATAGCTGAGGACATGATGCTTGATCTCGACAAGGAGACTGTCGATATGGTCAAGAACTTTGATGAGAGCCTTGACGAGCCTTCGGTGCTCCCGACCCGTATACCTAATCTGTTGGTCAACGGAGCCTCGGGTATCGCCGTCGGTATGGCGACTATGATGGCCCCCCACAACATAAAGGACGCTATCGACGCTTGTATCGCGTATGTTGAGAATAAGGATGTTGATATTGAGGAGCTTATCAAGATAATCAAGGCTCCTGACTTCCCGACCGGTGGCACTATTGTCGGCTACTCTGGTGTCCGAGATGGTTATCTCACAGGCCGTGGACGTATCGTCATCCGCTCCAAATATGAGATAGAGAAGGTTAATGACCATGAGAGTATCGTCATCACTGAGATACCCTACATGGTCGTCAAGTCCGACCTTATCAAGAAAATTGCTGAGCTTGTCAACGCCAAGAAACTTGACGGCATCACCAATCTTCGCGATGAGAGTGACAAGGACGGTATGCGAATTGTCATTGAGATTCGCAAGGATGCCATTCCCAATGTCGTTCTCAACCACCTCTTCAAGAATACCCAGCTTCAATCAAGCTTTGGCGTAAACAACATCGCCCTTGTCGGCGGACGTCCTAAGCTGCTCAACCTTAAGGATATCATCCAGTGCTTTGTTGAGCACCGCCATGATGTGGTTGTCCGCCGAGCTGTGTATGAGAAACGTAAGGCTGAGGAGCGCGCTCACATTCTGCAAGGTCTCATCATTGCAAGCGACAATATTGATGAGGTTGTGCATATCATCCGTGCCGCAAGCAGCAGGGATGAGGCTCGCCAAAAACTCATGGAGCGTTTCAACCTTTCTGAGGTCCAGTCTCGCGCCATCGTAGAGATGAGGCTCGGACAGCTCACCGGCTTGGAGCAGGATAAACTTCACGATGAGTTTAAGAAGGTGACAGACTATATCGATTACCTCACCCGATTGCTCGCTGACGAATCCATGCAGATGGGTGTTATCAAAGATGAGCTTCTTGAGATCAGGGAGAAGTATGGCGATGAGCGCAGGACAAATATCGAATACTCTGAGGATGAGTTTAATCCCGAGGATTTCTATGCCGATGACGACGTCGTTGTGACTGTATCCCACATGGGTTACGTCAAGCGTACTTCACTGACCGAGTTTAAGACTCAGAACAGGGGCGGCATAGGCTCACGCGGCTCAAGCACTCGCGATCAGGATTTCATTGAGCATATATATTATGCCAAGATGCATGACACCATGATGTTCTTCACGAACAAGGGTCGCTGCTTCTGGTACAAGGTCTATGATATTCCTGAGGGCAATAAGATCAACAAGGGCAGGGCTATCCAGAATCTGCTCAATATTGAGAGTGATGATGCGGTCAAGGCCTTTATTAATGTCCGCGGACTTAATAATTCCGAGTTTACCCAAAGTCACTACATCATACTCGCCACAAAGCAAGGTGTCGTCAAGCGTACGAGCTTGTCTGAGTATTCTCGCCCACGCGCTAATGGTGTCATTGCCGTGACCATCCGTGAGGGCGACGAGCTGCTCAAGGCTGTCCTCACAGACGGAAGCAAACAGCTTATGCTTGCCACTTCAGACGGACGTGCTGTCCGTTTCCCAGAGGCTTCAGTCCGTTCTGTCGGCCGCTCAGGCATGGGCGTAAGGGGTGTCAACCTTGGCGAGGGTAATCAAGTAGTAGGCTTTGTAGCTGTTGACCCTGATGACGCAGGTGATATTTTCGCACTTTCACAGAAGGGCTTCGGCAAGAGGACTGCGATAAGCGAGTACCCTGTCAATAGCCGCGGCTGTAAGGGTGTCAAGACTATAAAGATTACTGACAAGACTGGTGATCTTGTGGCAATTGATATCATGACAGATGATGACGATCTCATGATTATCAATAAGAGCGGTATCACAATCCGCATCAAGGCCACGGATATCAAGACTACAAGTCGTAATACTCAAGGTCTGAGCCTGATTAACCTGAGCAAGAAGAATGACCGGATCGCCAGTGGCACCATTGTCCCCCATATGGATGACGAGGAGGCCGAGGAGGAAGGCATAGAAAGCTCAGTCCCGGAACAAAACCAACAACCAGCAGATAACGGTGGATCGGAAGATGAAGCTCCTGTACAGGAGTAGACAAGTCACCTCTTCTTGTCCACTAAACAAAATCAAGAAAAACAAGTAAACTCAAAATGAAAAAAGTTATCATTTTGGCGGGATTGGCTCTTGCGGGCCTCTCGGCTTCGGCACAGTCAAGCAAGGTCAACAGTGCCGAGAATAACCTCATTCTCCAGAGGTATGATGCTGCTAAGTCTGACATCGACGAGGCCCTGCAGAACGAAAAGTCAAACGAGGAGCCCAACACATATCTTGTAGCCTCAAAGATTTACCTCACTCTTGCGGCTCAAGGTAAGGCTGAGGATGGAATCGCCAAGGCTAAGGAGTATTTCACCAAGGCTAAGGAGCTTGACGCTCAGGGTGGTCCTAAGGGCAAGAAGGTAGGCAAGGCTGCCAAGAAGATCGAGAAGGCTCGTGCTGAGTATCGCGATCTCACCGAGAGCCTCGCAGGCCAGAGCTTCAACAACAAGGACTACAACAAGAGCCTTGATGCTTTCCTCGCTTGCGAATGGTTTGAGAATCAGGCTGCTGAGCAGGTCGCTGATACCGCACTCTACTCCAACATCGGTATTGTCAGCATGCAGGCTGAGAATTGGGCTGTAGGCGCTCCTTACTTCCTCAAGACGGCCCGTCTCTACACCAAGACTGCCGGCAAGGATAGCGACGGCTCTATGGCTTATCTCCGTGCTAAGTATTGCTATGAGCAGCTTAAGGACTCTGCCAATGTTGAGAGTACTCTCAAGGAGGCTTTCGAGGCTTATCCCCAGGTATCTGACATCATCAATACCTTGATTAACTACTACCTCCAGGCTCACAAGAATGACGAGGCTCTCGTATACTTGAACAATGCCATTGAGAAGGATCCAAACAACGCTCAGTATTTCTTCGCTCGTGGTTGCCTCAATGAGAGCACCAGCTACAGCGATGCAGAGGCTGACTATAAGAAGGCTATCAGCATTGACCCAAATCACTTTGGCTCAACCTATAACCTCGCTATTGTCTACTACAACTCTGGTCTCAAGATCAAGCAGGATGCGAGTGCAGAGCGTGACATCAACAAGTATAACGCCATGATGAAGGAGGCTAACGATTCTTTTGCTAAGTCTGTGCCTTTCTTCGAGACGGCTGCTAAAATCGCTCCTGACAAGCAGCAGAAGCTCGAGGTTCTCACCAACCTCAAGAGGATTACCTACATTCTTGAGATGTTCGAAAAGAATAAGGAGGTTACCCAGCAAATCAATGACCTTGAGGCTGCAAACTAATTGCTGGTCTTAAGACATAATAAAAAGAGTCACGCCATTTTGTTGGCGTGACTCTTTTTATTTGGTGTATATCACCTTGTTGTCTTCAAATCCACTTGGACTGTAATACTATGTTTTTGAGTTAGGCTCCCCAATGGTGGGGTAATATTGTCAAACATAAGTTTCATAGCTTTCATTACCTACGCTTTGTACGGCTAATACCAGTCTGCAAGGAATATGATGTGGAGACAAAAACAGGCGTCACCCCGAAAATCTTAGGGTGACGCCTGTTTTTTTGTAAGTTGCGGTGGTCTACAGCAATTCCTCAATCATGTCCATGATTTTGTTCATCTTCCCGATGCACTGGTCAAAAGGTTCGTTGGATAGCATGTCAACTCCTGCGTCTGCAAGCTCCTCTATCGGATATTTAGATCGTCCTGCGGAAAGGAATGTCTTGTAACGTTCAAGCGCACCCTCTCGTCCGCTAAGTACGAGTTCCGAAAGTGCCTGGGAGGCTACAAACGATGTGCTGTATTGGTAGACGTAGAAACCCATGTAGAAATGAGGGATAAACGCCCACTCTATGTCTACTTTATCATCTACTACGCAAACTCCGTTGTCATGCCCATAGTATTTGCGTGTGATGCCACCATAGATCTCTGACAGCACTTTACCCGTAATAGGTTCTCCACGCTCTGCTTTCTCCTGGGCCGCCAACTGGAACTCAGCAAATTGCGTTTGACGGAAAAGTGTTCCCTTGAACCCGTCCAACATGTTCATGAGCAGTGAGATGCGTTGTTTCTTGTCTTTCAACTTCCCAAGCATCAGGTGGTCAAGCAAAGCCTCATTAAAAGTTGACGCAACCTCTGCCACGAAAATCGTGTAGTCATGCAATGAGTAAGGCTGTGTCTTGTTTGAGAGGTAGCTTTGCATTGTATGGCCAAGCTCATGGATCAATGTGCCTACGCTGTCATAACGCCCGTCGAAGTTCATCAGTATATACGGGTGCACGTCATATGCCGCTCCATTAGAGTATGCGCCGGTAGCCTTATTCTCTGTTGGGAAAACATCAATCCACCTCTCGGCGAATGCACGTTTTACTACGTCAACGTAGTCTTCCTTTAATGGTTTGATGGCTTCAAGAACTAACTCCTTAGCCTCGTCATAAGTGAATGTAAGGTCTACATCCTCAGTCGCTGGTGCATAAAGGTCATAATAATGCAGTTCGTCTACTCCCAACAGTCTCTTTTTCAAATTCAGGTAACGATGGAAGGTCGGCAGATTGCGGTTGACATTGTCAATCAGTGAGTGGTATACGCCAACTGGAATTTTATTACCGCTTAGCGCAGCCTCCAGAGCCGATTCGTATTTGCGAACCTTTGCGGAGAAAACCCTGTCGCGCAGTTTTCCGCCCATCAACTCGCCAAACGTTCCCTCAAACTTTTTATAGTTGTCCCAAAACGCGTCAAATGCGGCCTTTCGATCCTCACGGACGGACGATGCTCGCACAATGCCAAACATCGAGTGGCTTAGCTCGACCTTCTCTCCGCTTTTAAGTGTGATTTCGGGGTGGGGCATCTCAGCATCAGAGAAAATATTAAATGCGCTGGTCGGTGTGTCGCCCAATAAGCTCATTTTAGATAGCAATATCTCCTCTTTGTCTGATAGGGTGTGAGGCTTTTGACGACAGATGACGTCTATGTCCATCCCATATTCCTTCAACCCAGGCTCCTCAGCCATGTATTTCGAATACGTCTCGTCAGAAATAGAGGCCATCTCGGAACGCACAAAGTCAGAAAGCTCGTCATATATGACGCAAACCTGCTCCATCTCCTTCGTCAAGGCTATGTTGTCTGCATTACTGACATCTTCGTCTGACTGTAAAGTGGTGTATATGTATAAGCGGGACAAAGTCTTGTCGTACTCGCTATTCATTCGCATAAATTCTAACAGGGTGGCCGCAGATTCGCCAATCCGTCCTTTGTAATTGCGAATATTCTGAAGTTGTTTCGTCAGATCGTCCTTCTCTTTGCGCCAATCGTCAATGGTGGGGTAGAGTGGTGTGAGGTCCCACTTGTATTGGTCCTCAATCTCTGTTCTCTTTTTTTCTGGCATTTCTTTGTTGTGTTTTATAAATAGCTACGCCTGCGCTTCGGTTTTGCTATGCCGGGCGCAGGCGTGCAATTGTGTCTTTTATGTCAAGGTGAGTCTACTTGACAAACTCATCCCTTACCTCTGAGACCTTTGCTTTCAGTGCGAGCAGGGTCTCTTTGTCAAGATCTCCTTTCGTGTTGGCTTTTATTGAAGTCGTATGTGTCTCAGGGTCTGTAATAGCGGAAACTCTACCCGTCATCTCAACCTCAACAGATGAAAATGCCTCATTTATCTCTTCCATTTTCTCTTTTACAAACTTGAGGTCGGCATCGGTGTTCCCCGGGTCTTGTGTCTCGATTATATTGAGCATGGTAGCCATCGCCAATTTTTGTGAGACAATGCGGCCAACGAGATCCTTGTTCAACTTGTCGGGGTTTACCAGATTGAGAGCGATATACAGACCTTCAACCCATCCGCCTGCCATTACAATGGTGGCAATGTTTCGTCTGTTGTTCTCTTTGAGATTCTGGTTAGCGTTCATGTAGACCTCAGAAATCACATTAAGAGCCTCTTTACGTGTCATCTCTGAGTTCTCAAGCCTTGCTACTGTTCCCTCATCAAGTATATTGACAATGCCCAGTTTCTTGGTTAATCCATTGATTGTGTTCAGATAGTCAACCATTCTTTGTGATTGGTTGAACATCCCGGCAAAACTCATGTCAGCCGTGTATACTCCCAAATTAAGGGCCATCTTAACATTGGTGGCATACTTGTCCGCCTGGTCCAGTTGTGAGAGGATTTGGTCATCAAACCGCACTCCTGTCTCCTTGACAAGCGAGGCCATCTCTATTGGTGTCGGCAGCGTGTAAAGGATTGTCTTTGACTTGTTCATGTCATCCTCCATCGTACTTCCATTTTCTGGTTGTTCGGTGGCCATGCTGTCTTCATAATTCTGAGTCGTCTGGTTGCGCATGCACGAACTCATTCCCAAAGAGAGAGTTGCCGATGCGACGGCAATGAGGGTGTATCTCATATTCTTTTGTTGTCGTTATTTTTCGACTTTCGAGTAGTCGCGTTGACCAAATATTTTACTTCCTATTCTGACGTAGGTCGAACCATGTTTCATAGCTATGGCATAATCGCCAGACATGCCCATGCTGAGCTCTTTGAACTCGGGGTTTTCCGCAAAATACCGCTTTTTGACATCTTCGAACAACTTGCGCGCCAATTCAAATTCACACTCCACCTCTCTCTCGTCTTCGGTGTTCGTGGCCATGGCCATCAATCCGCAAATCGATACGTTAGAGAGTTGTTTGTAGCTTCCCTCGTCAAGGAAACTCAACAAGGCCTCAGGTGCAAATCCGAATTTTGTCTCCTCTTTGGCCACATGAACCTGAAGCAGGCACTTTATCGTCCTGCCTGCCTTCTGCGCCTCTTTGTTCACTGTCTCAAGGAGTTTCGGACTGTCTATAGAGTGTATCATATAGACATAGCGAGCCATATATTTCACCTTGTTGGTCTGCAGGTGGCCAATCATGTGCCATCTTATGTCAGTAGGCAATGCTTCCGCCTTCTCTGTCATCTCTTGGACTTTGTTCTCGCCAAAGTCGCGTTGGCCAACCTCATATGCCTCTTTGATATATTCGGCAGGGTGAGTCTTTGACACTGCAATCAGGTGGACGCTTTCCGGCAATTCTGACTTTATTGATGCTATGGCTGCTTGTATAGATGTCATTTCTTTTGGTGTGCTCTGTTCGCACTTATGCAAATATAACTAAAATATGTCCTCGTTGTTTTTTATGCCTTAAGTTAATTTGTCGTCTTATTAGAGTCTTTTTGTCAGCGTATATGTTGACTTTCTGTATGAAAACTTACCTCTCTATATCATTATCGACTTTCTTGATGAAAAGTCCCGATCTGAGTTTGGGCTCAAACCATGTGGTTTTGGGTGGCATTATGTTGCCTGTGTCTGCAATGTCTATCAGCTGCTTCATGGAGACAGGGTAAAGCGCGAATGCTACTGCGGCCTCGCCTGAGTCAACTCTTTGCTTCAAGGCACCCAATCCCCTAATTCCACCGACGAAGTCGATCCTTTGCGACGTGCGCATGTCCTCAATGCCCAATATCGGTTTCAGCACGTTGTCTGTCAATACGCTCACATCCAAAACGCCAATAGGGTCATTGTCATTATATGTCCCGGTTTTAGCTGTCAGTTTATACCAATCGCCGCCAAGGTACATGGAGAATTCGTGCAATTTGCTGGGTCGATATTCCTCAGCCCCCACTTTCTCCACGGTCATGACCTTCCCAAGTTTTTCAAGAAGCTCACTATTGGTCATGCCATTCAAGTCCTTCACGACTCGGTTGTAGTCCATTATGCGTAACTGGCTGTCAGGGAAAATCACGGCCATGAAGAAGTTGTAATTCTCCTCGCCCGTGTGCTTCGGGTTCTGACGGGCAAATTCATCGCCGATTCGGCCTGCCGCCGCCGTCCTGTGGTGACCGTCAGCAACATATGTCGCCTCCACTTTTGTCGAGAAAAGGCGTTCTATCTCGTTAACGGTGGCTGCGTCAGAAATAACCCACAGCTTATGCGCAATCCCGTCCTCTGAAACAAAGTCATATTCTGCTGGCCCAGCCATGACTCCCGACACAATTTTGTCTATTTCAGGAACAGCTTTGTAGGCCAAGAAAACGGGTTCTATGTTGGCGTGCAGCTTTCTTGTGAGCACCATGCGGTCCTCTTCTTTGTCCGGACGCGTCAGCTCGTGTTTCTTTATCAGGCCATTTTTATAGTCAGAGCATGAGGCGGCGCCAACAATTCCAGTCTGATGACGACCATTCATTACTTGCTCATACACGTAATAGCATGGTGTGGAATCTTGCTTGAGCCAGTTGTTGCTCTGGGCTTTAGTGAAGTTCTCTAATGCTTTAGTATATACTGTTTCAGAATGGATGTCTGTCCCTTTGGGGCAGCAAATCTCGGCTCTTGTAATGTTTAAAAGGCTCACCTCGTCACCCTTTGACATTTGGGCAGCCTCTTCGCTGTTCATTACGTCATATGGGAGGCAGGATACTCGTTCTACAAGTTCTTTTTGTGGGCGCAGGCCTTTGAATGGGCGAACTTTTACCATGGTTTATCGTTGATTTTTAGATGTAAGTGTCTCAGAAAATACGGAAAAGGGGTCACGCAACCCCGTGTCTGATGACGGTCGGCGTGACCCCTTGTGTCGTAAAGAGCAACTTCTCTTCTTTGCCCTAATACGTTACAATAGGCTCAAGCTCTTTGGCTTGCTCTATCATTTTCTCAATCTCGCTCTCGGATGGAACCCTGTTGCACAAGTTCTTCTGAGCATTAACCTCGTCCATCTTCGCTTTCAGATTGGCTGCTACTCGGTGGCGGAACTCTTTGACTGTGTCAACGCCAGCTGCCTCTAAGAGTTCGGCGAACTGACCTGCGACCCCCTTGATGCGGAAAAGGTCTGAGTGGTTTACCCACGTCAAGACGAGTTTGCCTGAGATGCCGGTTTCTTCGGCTATCTTTTTGCGACCGGTCGGAGTTTTTCCGCGCTCCAGCAAGTCATCAGTAGTCTTGATGCCAATCGCCTCAAGTTTCTCTGCGTACACAGGGCCAATGCCCTCGATGTCGATAATCTTGTATGCCATAGTTCTGGATGAGAAAGTTAACTATGACAAATATACGCAAATGCCGTTAAAATGTTTCTCGGCAAAGAGACAATTTTATCGCTTGGCCTCCTTCTCCACATCAGCCCGGCTCTTGCTGTTCATCACAAGGAATACTCCCGAGAATATCATGATAACCGATATGATTTTCACAATCCCGAATGTGCCGGCAGAACCCAATATTGTCGCAAGTATTGTTGCTACCACTGGTTGTACATAGAAATACATGCTAACCACAGTCGGGCGAAGGTGTTTCTGTCCGATAGGTGAAAGGAAGTAGCAAACGAATGTAGCCACAACTACTATATAGGCCAAACCTGCCAATGTCGGAGTGTCAAGTGATGCATAGTCCACTGATGTTATGTCATTCCAAGTGAAAGGCAGTGCGATCAGTGTCGACCATGTGAACATCCATCGCATGACGGTCATAGGGGAGTAGCGGCTAATCAGGGCTTTGAAGAATACCAAATAGCTGGCGAAGCACAACTCGGCAAAGATGCATAATCCGTCGCCTAATGCGCTTCCTCCCAATCCCGCGCCATTCTCTACTCCGCTCAGCACAAGCATGACAGCGCCAACCGCTCCAAGCAAGACTCCGCCAACTTTCTTGGCCGTCATCGGTTCGCGCAGGTATAACGCGGCGATGACCATGGTGAATATCGGTGTGCTTGTCGAGATTACTGATGCGTCAACAGGGCTGGTCATGCTTAATCCTATTGTATATACGCCCTGATTGCATATCACTCCCAACAAGCTCGCCACGAAGAAAAGGAGTATGTCTCTTTTCGCCACTTTCTCATAACCTGTCAAAAGTGCGAATAGCCAAAACAGGATAGCGGCACCGCCCATTCTCAATCCCACAAGGATGAATGGCGTGATAATTCCGCCTGCAAATACAAGTTTAGTGATGGGCGACATCACGCCCCATAGGAAGTTGGCGCCGAATATAGCTCCATGCCCCATCAATTCCTCTCGTTTCATCTGTTTTTATTTTTCTTCTTCTGGGACTTGTTTTTGCGTATGTCCCCTATGTATATGTTTTTTTACGTATCCGATGAATTTACCGCCTATTCTTACTATTCTGTTTTGCGCCACAACGGCCGTGACTGATAGCAATATCACGACCATGCCTACCCATGACAATGGTGCCGGGCGCTCTCCATAAAGGCACACGCCTATAAGGACTGATGCTATTGGTTCAAAGGCGCCAAGTACAGCCGTCGCTGTTGATCCCACAAGTTTTATTGCCACTGCCATTGAGGACACGGATATAAGCGATGGGAACATTGCCAAGGCCAAAACGACAGCCCACTCTCTCGTTGACTCAAGAGGCTGGACTTCTGTGCAAAACTTGGTGACGATGATGTAGTACAGGAAGCCGAAAAGCAGTGAGTAGAAGCTGAGCTTTGATGAGGGCATCTGGCTTAGGCAACTTTTCTGCACGACTACCATGTACACGGCGTAGCTCAGTGATGATGACAAGACTATCAACATGCCCACCAATGATGATGTCCCGCTCATTATACCTTCCCAGTCAAGCAAGACTATTCCCATGAACACTATGGGGATTGCAAAAAGGGTGACTTTGCCTGGCTTCTCGCGGAAAAAGGCCCACATAAGCATTGCGACCATGGCGGGATAGACGAACAGCACGGTGGCGGATAATGAAACGCCCATGTATTTGTACGCCTCAAATAGTGACCATGATGAGTATGCGAATAGCATGCCCATGGGGCAAACCAATGCCAACTCTTTAAGTGTCAGCTTAAATCCTTCCCTCTTCACCAAGAGGATGCAGCCCATTATGAGGCTTGCGAAAAAGTAGCGATAAAAAAGTACTGAGTTTGTCGTTAGTCCGCAGGCGTATAGCAACACTGCGAATGCGTTTACTCCATAACTTGCTGATGACAGCGCGGCGTACATATAGCCGCGTAAATTGCTGGACATCTTTTTACTGTTGTTGTTCTTTTGTTTTCTGTCGTGAAACTATATCACCCTTTTTTGCCAGACCATAACATGCGCATTCGTTCTGCGATTTTGGCCTCCGATGGGTTGTCTTGCTCAAAATAGAAGCGTGTGGATGACAATGCGTCAGGCATGTATTGCTGCTCTACGAAATGTCCTGGATAATCATGTGCGTATTTGTAATCGCTGCCATAATTCAGTTGTTTCATCAACTTTGTGGGGGCATTCCGCAAATGCAGTGGAACAGGCAGGTCGCCCGTTTGCTTCACGCACGAAAGTGCTTGGTTGATTGCGTTATATGAGGCGTTGCTCTTCGCCGAGGTCGCCAAGTATACTGTCGCCTCTGCTAAGATTATTCGTCCCTCTGGCCAACCAATCTTATTAACGGCGTCAAATGCCTGGTTCGCCATCAGCAGTGCGTTGGGGTTGGCAAGTCCTATGTCTTCCGCTGCTGATATAATCAGGCGTCGTGCAATGAATTTGGGGTCTTCGCCCCCCTCTATCATTCTTGCCAACCAATATATGGCCGCATCAGGGTCTGAGCCGCGTATCGACTTTATGAAGGCTGATATGATGTCGTAATGCATCTCGCCTTGCTTGTCATACGTGGCCGATGTCTGTTGCAGTATGTCCACCACATGCTTGTCATCAACAATGATGGTGTCGTTCCCCTCCTGTGAATTGACGACAAGCTCCAATATGTTAAGGAATTTCCGTGCGTCTCCTCCCGAAAAACGTATCAGGGCATTATCCTCTACCAGCTCAAATTTTAGGGTCTTCAAGACCTCGTCGGTGTGGATGGCCCTGTCATACAGCGACATGAGGTCCGCCTGCTCCAGCGATTTGAGGACGTAGACCTGACACCTGCTCAGCAATGGGGATATGACTTCAAATGAAGGGTTCTCGGTTGTCGCGCCAATTAGAACGACGGTGCCCTCTTCAACGGCAGCTAACAATGAATCTTGTTGGCTCTTGCTGAATCTGTGTATCTCGTCAATAAAGAGCAGTGGTGCCGACGGATTGAAAAAACGCCCTTGCTTGGCTTTCTCTATGACGTCTCGAACATCTTTCACGCCCGAATTTATAGCCGAAAGCGTATAGAACGGGCGCTCAAGCTTGTGAGATATGATTTTCGCCAAGGTCGTCTTGCCAACGCCGGGAGGCCCCCATAAGATGATGGACGTGATGTTGCCATGGTCTATCATCCTGCGCAATATGGCGCCCTCACCTATCAGATGACTCTGACCTACGTAATCCTCCAGCGTCGTCGGACGCATCCTTTCTGCCAAAGGTAGCATCGCTATGCTCTTTTACTTGTGTAGTTTTACTTTATATCCGCCGGCTGTGAGTATTTGGGCTACTTTTTCTCGGAAGTCTCCTTGGATCAAGACCTCTCCGTCTTTTGTTGAGCCGCCAACTCCGCATGAACTCTTTAGCTTTTTACCCAAGTCTTTCAAGTCGTCTTCTCTGCCAACGAATCCGCTCACCAACGTGACTTTTTTGCCGTTACGCTGCTTTTTGTCAAGCATGACGTGCAGGTTTTGCTGCTGTGGCGGCAGGGTGTCCTCCTCGGGCTCTTCTTCATGGGTATATTCGAAGTTGGCGTTGGTGGAGAACACAACGCCAAGCCTGTCTTTCCAATCTTGTTGCTTTGCCATTGTTACGCCTCCACTTCTCCAATCAGGTCATAATCTTCCGCGCCTGTTATCTTGACGTTGACGAATTCGCCAATTTTCGCATCGCCATATATCACGACCTCTGGGTCAACTTCGGGCGAGTCGAATTCAGTGCGGCCAACAAAATGGTCGTCCTCTTTCCTGTCTACCATCACGCGCAATGTTTTACCAATCTTTCCTTGGTTGACATCTGCGCTTATCGTCTCCTGAATGGCCATAATCCTGTCAGCACGCTCTTGCTTCACATCCTCGGGAATGTCATCTGTATAATGCTTAAAAGCGTATGTGTCATCCTCGTGTGAGTACGGGAACACACCAAGCCTCTCGAATTTCTGACTCCTTACGAACTCTTCTAATTCGGCAATGTCCTCCTCCGTCTCTCCCGGATGTCCGGTTATCATTGTCGTGCGGATGTGTATGCCAGGCACCTTCTCCCTGATCTCGTCAAGCAGGGCTATAGTCTGCTCTTTGGTTATGCGCCTGCGCATCAAACCAAGCATATGGTCAGACGCGTGTTGCAATGCGAGGTCTAAGTATTTGCATACTTTGGGGTTGTTTGCCATGACGTCAAGTATGTCATGCGGAAATCCGGCAGGGTAGGCGTAATGCAGCCTTATCCATTCAATGCCGTCAACCTCTGAAATCTTTGTGATGAGTTCAGCCAGCTTGTTCTCTTTGTACAAGTCTGTGCCATATGACGACAGGTCTTGGGCGATAACCTGAATCTCTTTCACGCCAGACTTGGCAAGATTTTCCACCTCCGTGATAATATCTTCCATCGGTCTGCTGGTGTGAGGACCAGTAATCAGTGGGATGGCGCAATAGCTGCACATCCTGTTGCAACCCTCTGAAATCTTCAGATAGGCGTAATGACCCGGGGTGGTCAGGCTTCGCTCATTCATCAGGTCGCGC
Source organism: Bacteroidaceae bacterium (assembly GCA_963618945.1). Lineage (GTDB taxonomy): Bacteria > Bacteroidota > Bacteroidia > Bacteroidales > Marinilabiliaceae > W3P20-009. The sequence goes on along the minus strand of CAVETY010000007.1, from coordinate 20,680 downwards.
CTGTATGTGGCGCCAAGCTCAGCTACCAGACCTTTCCAGTCGAATTTGCCGTAGAATTTGTCAACTTCCGGGATCTGCTCTGTCAACTCCTCACGGTAACGCTCGCTGAGGCAGCCCATGACGTAGAGTTTCTTCAGTTTGCCTTGTTGCTTTGCCTCCGCAAACTGAAGTATCGTGTTGATACTCTCCTCTTTCGCGTCTCCAATGAATCCACATGTGTTGATCACAGCCACCTCTCCCCGTGGGTTTGCGGGGTCGTGCTCAACGCCTATGTTGTTCGCGCGCAGCTGCGCCATCAGTCGCTCGCTGTCCACAAGGTTTTTTGAGCATCCGAGTGAAATGACGTCTACTATTTTCATCTCTCTGTCGTTCTGGTCTTTTGCTTGTCTATGGTTTGTCGTGTTCTTTTACTCTCGGAAAAGAGACTCGACAAATGCTTTTTTATCAAAAATCTGAATGTCGTCAATGCCTTCTCCCACACCTATGTACTTGACGGGTATGCTGAACTGGTCCGACACGCCGATTACCACGCCACCCTTGGCAGTCCCGTCAAGCTTTGTTATGGCAAGTGCTGACACGTCAGTGGCTTTTGTGAATTGTTTGGCCTGCTCAAACGCGTTCTGTCCAGTCGAGCCATCAAGCACAAGCAGGACCTCGTCCGGGGCTGACGGAACTATCTTTTTCATGACGTTTTTAATCTTAGATAGCTCGTTCATGAGGCCAACGTTGTTATGCAGTCGGCCTGCTGTGTCTATTATGACAACGTCAGCTCCTCGCGCCTTTGCCGAAGATAGCGTGTCAAACGCCACTGATGCCGGGTCTGAACCCATCTGTTGTTTTACGATGGGCACGTCGACTCGCTTGGCCCAGACTTCCAACTGCTCAATGGCAGCCGCACGGAATGTGTCGGCCGCTCCCAAAACGACTTTCTTACCCGCCTTTTTAAATCTGTGGGCCAGTTTTCCAATCGTCGTGGTCTTGCCTACGCCGTTGACGCCTACAACCATAATAACATACGGGTCGCCATTCTCATGGATTGCCACCTCGGCTCGTTCGTTGCCATTGTCGCTTTCTTCCAAGAGCTTCTCTATCTCTTCCCGTAATATTTTATCAAGTTCGTCAGAGCCACTGTATGAGTCCCTCTTCACGCGGGTCTGAATGCGGTCAATGATTTTCATCGTCGTATCCACTCCCACGTCCGATGTGATCAGGATCTCTTCCAACTCGTCAAGGACGTCGTCATCAACCTTGCGTTTGCTTGTCAGCAGGCGGCTCAGCTTCTTGAACCAGCTCTCTTTTGTGCGCGCAAGGCCTTTGTCGAGCCCCTCTTTTGTCTCTTTTTCCTCTTTTTTGCCGAAAAGTCCGAAAAATGCCATACTCTTCAGTTTTTGTGTTTTACAATTGGTTACGCAATACGACTATGTTTGTTGCGACAACGGCCGCCGTCTCTGTGCGCAACCTCTCTGGGCCAAGTGTGCACTCTTTGAAGCCCAATCCCAAAGCCTTGGCTACCTCTTTGTGTGAGAAGTCGCCCTCGGGGCCGATTAACACTAATGTGTCAGTCTTCGCTTGGCAGGCGTTCATTAAGTGCGGTTTGGGTGTCTCTGCGCAGTGCAGGATGAATTTCTGTTCTGACTGGTCCTCCTCCAAGAGTTTATCGATGGGGGTGATTTCGTCAACTATGGGCAGGTAGTATTTTAGTGATTGTTTGGCGGCTGCCGTTACAATCCTCTCCAATCTGTCAACTCTCACCCTTGTGCGCTCCGAGTTTTCCGTCTCAATGGGGGTGATGTGAGTCACTCCTATTTCGACGGCTTTTTCTACGAACCACTCGAATCTGTCTATATTCTTTGTCGGAGCCACAGCCATGCGTAGTCGAAATGGACGTGCTGGGATTTCTGTAGATTCGTTGACCATCAGCTCACAGCCTCTTGCGTCAGCCCGTGTCAGTGTGCAGTCATACCTCATCCCTTTCCCGTCAGTCACTACGATTTTGTCTCCTTCCCTGTGGCGCATCACTTTAACGCAATGCTGGCTCTCCTCTGGGCACAGAATGGAACCTGGCGTAAATTCAGGGTCAACAAGCAGCTCCATAGAAACTTCTGAACAAAAGTATGAAAATGACAGAGAATACTATCGTGAGCCAAAAGGTGTAGGCGACAATGTGAGGGTCGCTTTTTCCGAACGTCTCGGACAAGCCGCTCTTCAAGGTCCACTTATTGTGGTGCTTTATGACGAAGAAGTGGAGTACCAGATGTAGATACACTTCGTATACAAGTCTTCCCAATATGATTCCTATCAATGCGCCGACCACTATGTCTCCAACAAAATGAACGCCTTGATAGACCCTGCCATAGCTGTTGAGCAAAGCCCACGCCACCAGAACAAATGAAAGTGACCAGCGTCTGACCACGAGAATAAAGAATGTGGCGAGGGCGAATGTGTTGGCGGCGTGAGATGATGCGAAACCATATAGGCCTCCCTTATATCCGTTGACTGTGTGGACCAAATATTGCATCACTTCGTCATGGCTTGGGCGCAGCCTCTCGAAAAGAGGTTTCATAAGGCCGCTGGTCAGCTGGTCTGCCAAAAGTATAAGTATGCCAATGACGACGACTGTCATGATGCCGCGGCCACCCTGACGGCGGAAAATCATCCACAGGAGAGCCGCATAAAGCGGCAGCCACAGCCATTTTGACGTGACGGCATGGAAGAACATATCTAAAACAGGATTGTTCAGCCCATTGAGGTAGAGTGTTAGCTCTTTGTCTAAGAATATCAGGTTGTCCATTAACGTGAGTAAGGTCTGTCTTACGTATACACTATATAATGTCGCGAAAGTAAATATTTTTTTCCGCCTATCTTTGACAATTATACCTTATTGTGTCAACCTCGTCAGTCCGCTTCTATGATGTGGTTTGATTGCTCAATCTGTTTTTCTGTCCACGCAAACGGGGCGTTTCCTCCAATTCCGTTTCTCCTCGCCTTTATCACCTAAAATTTCTCTGAAAAATATCGTAAACGTAATGTCTTGTATTTTAGCGGTTAAGCGTGTGTGTTGAAAGAAAAGTGCGATTTTATTTCAAAAAAAATGGCTGTAGCTATTGCAGGGAAAGAAAAATGCCCTAACTTTGCACTCGCAATCGGGAACAAGAGCAGCGCTCAAGGAACTGAAAGCAAGACATATTGAAAGCTTACTGCTGAAGTCTTACACTTGGTGGGGTAGTTCAGTTGGTTAGAATACATGCCTGTCACGCATGGGGTCGCGAGTTCGAGCCTCGTCCTCACCGCTTATTTCTTGAAAAAAAACTTATGGTGGGGTAGTTCAGTTGGTTAGAATACATGCCTGTCACGCATGGGGTCGCGAGTTCGAGCCTCGTCCTCACCGCCAACAAGTTTTAGTCGCTCAGTAGTCTTCTATTGGGCGACTTTTTTAATTTTGCCAAAATATAATTTTACAGTAATGACACATGGTCATGAGGTGCTCCAAATGATGGAGGGTAATAGCTACGCCAACAGGCAGGAGCTCGTTGAAGCCATAATCTCTAAGTTCGGCCCTGATGAGCGTTTTTACACTTGCTCTGCTGAGGATATGACGGCTGCCGAGCTTGTTGACTTCCTTGAGGCAAGGGGAAAGTTCATGCCGGCCGAATCACTTGGCTTCACTGTAGACAAGACCAAAGTTTGCAATCACTGATCCTCTGACGGTAATGATTATTCAAAACGGGCAGGCTTTCGACACCGAGAGTGTGGAGTTGTTGGATTATTCTGACTTCTACACGGTTGTCTTGTCGCGTCTTGGGGCGCAGTCGATTCATTGCCTCTCCTATTTTGCTCAGCCTCTTGGAGGCGGTTCTCTTGCTCTCTACGCTTTCATTGCGGATGACGCCGCTAAGGCTATAGAGGTGTATGGCTCGAAAGTGAGTGAAGGGTGCACGCTCATGTCAATGACTGCCGAACGCCCGGAACTCCATGCTTTTGAACGCGACATACATGAGTCCACTGGCATCGGTTTCTCTAATCATCCATGGCTCAAACCATTGCGTTTCAGTCATGGACGAAAATCAGGCGGAGACATATACGACTATCCGTTTTTCAATGTTGAGAGCGAGGAGTTTCACCGTGTTGGCGTCGGCCCAATTCACGCAGGTATCATAGAGCCGGGTCATTTCCGCTTTATCTGTGAGGGCGAGAAAATCCACCATCTTGAGATTCAGCTTGGATGGCAGCATCGCGGTGTCGAGGATGTCATGTTGGCGAAGGAGAAGCTGCTGCAGCGTGCCACTGTCTCCGAAAACATTGCTGGTGATACCGTCGTAGGTCATGCCACGGCGTTCGCTCTGCTGTATGAGGCGCTCGCAGGTGTTGACGTAGACCCTATGTTGTCTTTCGATCGCACGGTTGCTCTTGAGCATGAGCGTATCGCTGTTCACACTGGTGACTTGTCGGCCATTTGTACGGACATCGCTTACCAGTTGGGTAATGCGGTCTTCGGTCGTCTGCGTACACCCATGATCAATTTCTTCCAAAAATGGTGTGGAAGCCGTTTTGCGAAGAGTCTGATTAGGCCGGGGTACACCAATTTCGCTTTCACGAACCAGTTGGCTGAAGAATGGCTCAAGACGGTCGAGGCCTTTGAGCCTGATTTCCGTGAGATGGCTGCCCAGATGTTTGATTTGCCGTCCGTGTTGTCGCGAATTGAGCGCACAGGCGTAGTAAGCACAGAGTTGGCCCAGAGGCTTGGTCTTGAGGGCATGGCAGCCAAGGCGTCGGGGGTGGCAAGGGATGTCCGAGCGTCACACCCGTATCTCCTCTACGGCAAGATGGCCTTTGAGCCTGTTGTCAAGCAATCTGGCGATGTCTATGCGCGTGCAAGGGTTCGCTATGAGGAGGTTCTCCAGTCTATCGATAACATCCGTAGGCTCATAGCTTCGCAACCTAAGTCAGATCTGCGCGAAAAGGTGCAAATTTCATCCCTGCAACCAGGAAAGATGTGCCTGTCCGCAGTAGAGGGGTGGCGTGGAGTCTGTGTCCATGTGGCTCAGACTGATGCCGCCGGCAAATTGTCTCTATACAAGGTCGTTGACCCGTCTGTCCACAATTGGATGGGACTTGCGATGGCTGTGCGTGGTAATGGCATATCCGACTTCCCCATTTGCAACAAGAGCTTTGACCTGAGCTATTGCGGTCATGACCTTTAATCTCCTTGTGCGGTTTCTCTTTTTAGCTTTCTGCTTCTAAATGTTTGATTCTTTCAAAATCTGGCTTCATCAGGGCAAGCAATATATAACTGATGTGACGACTACGGATGTCCCAGGCGTTTTCCGCGGTCGTCCCGAGATTTCGGATGCCGCAGTTGATGAGGCCTCCCTTGTTGACTTGTGCCCGACTGAAGCCATCACGAGTTCGCCGCTCTCCATCGACCTCGGTCGTTGCACTTTTTGCGGAGAGTGTATGTTTGCGGCTCCCGACAAGATAAGGTTTACCAAGGACTATCACATAGCTTCCAACGTCCGTGAAGCGCTAATTGTGAAGGCTGGTTCAAACAATCCTGTGCTGGTCGACCCTGATAAGATTCGTTCTGAGGTTCGACGCCTTTTCGGCCGTTCTCTTAAATTGAGGGAGGTTTCAGCTGGCGGCGATGGCAGCTGCGAGATGGAACTAAATGCGACAGGCAATGTCAATTTTGACATCGGCCGTTTTGGCATAGATTTCGTGGCGTCACCAAGGCATGCTGACGGAATTGTCCTCACCGGTCCAATATCAGAGAATATGGCTGAGCCGTTTCTTGAGGCGTATAACTCTGTGCCGGATCCTAAGATTCTTATTTTGGCTGGTACGGAGGCTATTTCGGGCGGTATTTTTGCAGGCTCGGCTGCTCTCCGACGCTCGGTCCTTGATGGTCTGCATGTCGACCTCTACGTCCCGGGTAATCCTGTTCATCCGCTGACATTCGTAAATGGCGTGCTCTCTTTATTGGGGCGTAAAAATCGCTAATTGGCTGAGAACCTGAATAATGGGTGTGCGTGTCTGATTTTCTTAAATAAATATCGGGTGTAATGCTTGATAAATCGGGAGAAAACATTAATTTTGCACCCGTGTTCAAGCCCAAGTGGCGGAATCGGTAGACGCGCTAGTTTCAGGGACTAGTCTCAGCAATGAGGTGCAGGTTCGAGTCCTGTCTTGGGCACATATATTGGGCGAGGTCACGTAGACCCCGCCCTTTTCTTTTGTACATTGCTAACCGCCAATGCCTGCTCATCTTTTCTTGGGGTAAGGTCGTGGCTATAATTCATACCATTATGTCGCTTGATCCTAAATATGAGATACATTTTGCTCCGCTTCAGGGGTTGACAGATGTCTCCTTCCGTCGTCTTCATGCGAGTCTCTTCTCTGGGGTTGATTTTTACTACACACCTTTTTTGCGTATTGAGCGAGGCATGTTCCGCAAGAAGGATTTGAGGGATTTGGCCGATGATGAGTTGCCTAATCTGGTTCCTCAAATTCTGCCTGGTTCAGCAGATGAGGTTAAGCGTCTGTGCGAACCCGTCCTGAGTAAAGGCATTAAGCGTGTTGACGTCAACGTAGGTTGCCCCTTCCCACCAATAATGGCCCATAATCGTGGTGCTGCTCTATTGAACAACCCCGAAAAACTGGAAGATGTTCTTAAGGGTATATCAGAGATGACGGATGTTGAGTTCAGCCTCAAAATGCGTCTTGGATATGACCGCCCCGATCAGTGGAAGGATGTCATAGAGATGATTAACGCCACCAAGCTCCGTCATGTCACCATTCATGCAAGAATAGCTAAGCAGCAGTACCGCGGTGAGTGTAACCGCGAGGCTTTTGCTGAGTTCTTCTCGGCATGCTCACACCCCGTCATTTACAATGGTGACTTGCTTACCGTTGATGACGTGGAGAGCCTCGTGGCGAACTACTCGGGCCTCAAGGGCGTAATGATTGGTCGCGGTCTTTTGGCCGATTTGAGCCTTGGCCGAAAACTTCGCGGCTTGGAGCCTGTTGATGAAAAGAAGTCCCTGAAGGCCTTGCATGACCAGATGCTGTTGGATGCTCAGGCCAGGATGACAGAGTCTCGTCAGGTCGCTGAGCATATGAAGCCATATTGGGAGTACTTCTGCAGAGATGCGGACGCTCATCATCGTGAGTTGAAGGCCATAAAGAAATCAAACAATGCGGACAAGTATATCGCCGCTGCCGAAGCCCTATTCAATACGCTTTGAGTTAGTATCTTATGAGTAAGGTTCACGAGGCTGGCGAGTTTTTCGACTGTAGGGTAGGGTGTGGCGCTTGTTGCATATGCATATCGATAAGCTCACCTATCCCTGGTCATCCAAATGGAAAGCCTGGAGGTGTCCGGTGCGTAAATTTGACAGAGGACAACCTGTGCGCAATATTCGGTAGTCCAGACAGGCCAAAGGTTTGCGATGGATTTAAGGCCGAACGCCTCTTTTGTGGCGATACAAATGATGAGGCGATGAAGATTCTTACCGAATTGGAAGCCTCTTGCAGCGACTAATTACATTCCCGATGGCGTTTTGTGGCTGTCGGGAATTTTTTGTGGCTAAATTCGCGAAAACAGTAAAACGATTATGAAAGCAAGGATCAAGACTACGTTGGGCGACATTGTTGTGCGCCTTTATGACGAAACGCCTCAGCACCGCGACAATTTCGTGAAGCTCGCAAAAGAGGGATTCTATGACGGGACGCTTTTCCACCGTGTCATGAAAGATTTTATGATTCAAGGCGGTGACCCAGACAGCAAAGGAGCCCCGGCTGGAAAGTCTCTTGGGACTGGCGGCCCTGGCTATAATGTTCCTGCCGAGTTCGTCTATCCAAAGTATTTTCATAAAAGAGGTGCGCTGAGTGCCGCTCGACTCTCCGACGAGGTGAACCCTGCCCGTGAAAGTAGTGGAAGTCAGTTCTATATTGTGTGGGGAACCACGATGAATGACTCTCAGCTGAGGCAGATGGAAAAGCAAATGGCTAATCAACAGGAGGTGGAGATTTTTAACTCCCTAGCAAAGGAGCATCACGATGAGATTATGAATTTCCGTCGCAATCGTGATCGTGCAGGTCTTCAAGCTTTGCAAGATGAACTTGTTGAGTTGACGCATAAGCGCAGCAAGGAGATTGGCGTGCCTTCGTTCACCCCGGAGCAAAAAGAGGCTTATAAGAATTTGGGCGGCACTCCTTTCCTTGATAATCAATATACTGTCTTCGGCGAGGTTGTCGAAGGCCTTGATATCGTTGACAAAATCCAACAAGTGGCGACGGATGGGCGTGACAGGCCAATCTCAGATGTCTCCATGGTCGTTACAATTGAGGAGTGAAACAGATGAGAGTCACTTTGTCTTGGCTTCTCGCAGTTCCTGCGCTTTTGTGCGGCTGCTCAGGGGAGTTTCACCACGCGGATGTCAGTGGACACGAGGTTAGCTTGAATGTCAAGCCTTTCTACAAGGATATGATGAAAGGTGGCGAGAAATCGCCAGCTCAACTGAGTAAAGAGCTTGGCGATAAGTATGGCGCTTTTTATTCGGACTTCTGCAACTATGAATTGAGGATTGGTTTGCCAGGTTCTGCTTTGTGCGACTCAATGCTCGGTCGTTTTCTTTCACAGCCTGAAAATGCTGAGGTTATAGCTGCCTGCGACAGCGTGTATGACAAGCTTGACATTGATGCGGATATCTCTGATGCGTTCAGCTGTTTTGCTGCCTTGTTTCCACAAAGACCGGTACCAGGCGACGTCTTTTGCCATTTTTCGTTCTTTAACAGCCGCATACTCGTAGATTCAGCCTATGTGTCTTTTGCAATTGAGAGTTATCTTGGCTCTGATTGCAGATTCTATGAGTGGCTTGAACTTCCTGTCTATGCACGGAAAAATCGTAGTGGCAATTTCATTGTCTCTGACCTCGTAAAGGCTTGGATATTGTCAACAATGCCTGAGGCTTCAGGCAAACAGGATGTTCTGACCTCCATCATATATCAAGCAAAGGTTCTCTATGCCTTGCATTGCTGCATACCCTCAATAGATGATGTTGCGCTCTTTGGTATGACAAAGGGCGAGGTTGAGTGGTGTAAAGCCAATGAGGCAAATATGTGGGGGTGCCTTGTTGAACGCAAGTTGTTGTATAGCACGGATATGCTCGACAAAAATAAACTGGTCAACGATGCGCCGTTTACCTTCTTTTTCGGGAATAACTCCCCAGGTCGTGCCGCCATCTACTGCGGCTATAACATTGTGAGAGGTTATATGAAAGAGCATCCCGATGTGACACCCGAGGCGCTGATGGCCATCACTGATGCGCAGTCTATCCTTCAGGGAAGCAAGTACAACCCTTAGCGGAGATGTGGTAAATGCGTATACGAATGAGGCAAAATATTTTAAATCGCCCTAATTTGTCCGCTTAGGTTACCAATAAGAAAAGACTTTTGCTATTTTTGCCGCGTGATACTTGGCTGGGTGACCTGCCAGTTGAACGCAAATAAACATAAACAAGGCATAGAAGAAATGCAACCTCAATCATCTGTCAAAATCTTCACTGGTACAGCCACTAAGTATCTGGCCGAGAAAATCGCAGCTTCCTTTGGTCAGGAGCTTGGTAAGGTAAACAAGCTCCTCTTCTCCGATGGTGAGTACACCACGATGTACAATGAGACCATCCGTGGTTCGCACGTTTTCCTCATTCAGAGCACGTTCCAGCCTTCAGACAACCTTTTCGAGCTCCTCATGATGATCGATGCGGCCAAGCGCGCCTCTGCGGCAAGCATTAACGCCGTTATCCCTTATTTCGGCTTTGCTCGTCAGGATCGAAAGGACCAGCCGCGTGTCGCTATCGGTGCCAAGCTTGTTGCCGATCTCTTGACAGCCGCCGGTGTGGATCGCATTATCACTATGGATCTTCATGCCGATCAGATTCAAGGTTTCTTCAACATCCCTGTTGATCACTTGTATTCTTCCACCATCTTTGTACCATATATTGAGAGCCTCGGTCTCTCAGACATGGTAATGGCATCACCTGACGCTGGTGGCTCGAAGCGCGCTAACAGCTATGCTAAGTATTTCGACGCGCCTATGGTCATCTGCCACAAGCATCGTCCACGCCCTAATGTCGTTGGTGAGATGCGTGTGATTGGTGATGTGAAGGGTAAAAATGTGATCCTCCTTGATGACATGATTGATACTGCTGGAACTATATGTGCCGCAGCCGACAAGATGATGGAGCAAGGCGCTCTCTCTGTCCGTGTCTTCGCCTCTCACGGTGTCCTCTCAGGTCCTGCTTATGACAACATCGAGAAGTCTGCCGTGCAGGAGGTCGTAATAACTGACTCTATCCCCCTCAAGCAGCAGAGCGACAAGATTAAGGTTCTCTCTGTTGCCGATATGTTTGCTGAGACTATTGCTTGTGTCTACAACCACGAGACCATTACCAAGCACTTCCTTTTCCGCAAATAGAAAATTTGAACTAAGTACGCCTGCTCCAAAGTGAGGTGTGCGTTATATCCATAGGCGGTTGGCTCTTCAACAGAGGCGACCGCCTATTTTAGTTGGCGAAAATTGAGGATATTAACCGCATTTTACCTACTTTTGCCCAGAGAAGTTATTTTTAAATAAAAGTGGACAAGGTATACGTACGCATTCTTAGCGTCTCCCTGCTGATTTCTTTCTGCGGGGCGGGCATTGTCAGCCCGGACGTATGCCGCGTGGCGATTCTCAAAGAGGTTGAGAGTTCGCATTGTCGCCTTTCCTCATCCAATTCATTATCAAGACTATTGGCTTTTCAGCCAGAGGCGTCATCATCTGGTGTCGTCCGTAGTGGGTGGGGTGGACTCAAATCTGTTCTTTCTTCTTTGTCGAGCCGTCTCGCGTCGCTTTGCTTCGGCACCAAATCTTGCGAATCTTTTTCTCAAGGTGGTGACGATGTCAATGCTGATGACGGTGGAGCAGGAGGTTTAGCGAGTGTAGCCGAGGCTCCTGTTTATGTCGATTTAAGGTGCTGTAGGGAGAATTTCATCTCTGCGCCACAGGGGGCAAGGTGTCATATTGAGTATATAGCTTCTTCTGGCCTTGTCAGGGCAGGTCCGTCTTGTTGATCTTGTGTTCTGTAAAGCGTTCTTGGCTGTAAAGATAGCTGGAACGTCGTTTTAATGGCTCTTCTTTACGAGCCGTGTTGAATGCACTGATTTTTAAGTAGAAAACTTCAAGTAATAAATGTCTATATTGAATTCGCTCCTGACGATGATTTTCGGGAGCAAATCAGAGAAGGACATGAAGGAGATTTCTCCTATCGTGGCCAAAATTAAGGAGGTTTACCCTTCACTCGCAAGCCTTAGCAACGATGAGTTGCGCGCCCGTACGCAGTCGTTGCGTGATAAAATTCAGGCGGCTATAAAAGAGGATCTTGATAAGATTGAGTCTATCAAGGCCGAGAATGATTCGCCTGAGTGCCCCATTGAGGCCAAGGAGGCTAATTACAAGAAAATTGATGAGCTTGAGAAAGAGGTAGACAACAAGGTCGAGGAACAGCTTAATGAGATCCTTCCGGAGGCTTTTGCCATCATGAAGGACACCGCGCGTCGTTTCGCAGAGAGTGAGACGGTTGTCGTTACTGCCTCTGACTATGATCGCGAGCTTGCCCTCACGAAAGATTTCGTGACTATCGAAGGTGACAAGGCGATCTATAAGAATACTTGGCTTGCCGGTGGCTCTCCCATAAAGTGGGAGATGGTGCACTATGATGTACAGCTCATCGGTGGTGTCGTTCTTCATCAGGGTAAGATTGCTGAGATGGCAACGGGTGAGGGTAAGACGCTTGTCGCAACCCTGCCTGTGTTCCTCAATGCGCTCCCTGGCCGTGGTGTCCATGTCGTCACTGTCAATGATTATCTCGCTCGCCGTGACTCGGAGTGGATGGGACCTCTTTACCAGTTCCATGGCCTCCGTGTTGATTGCATCGACAAGCACCGCCCCAATTCTCCTGAGCGTCGCAAGGCTTATGCTGCAGACATCACTTTCGGCACCAATAACGAGTTTGGCTTCGATTACTTGCGTGACAACGGAGCAAGCCAGCCCGAGGAACTCGTGCAGCGCAAACATAACTACGCCATTGTCGATGAGGTCGACTCCGTCCTCATTGATGACGCACGTACCCCTCTCATCATCTCTGGCCCTGTCACAAAGAAGCAGGACCAGCAATTCGAGGCTCTTAAGCCGCGTGTAGAGAAGCTTGTGGAGGCTCAGCGAGCCTATGTCACGAAGCTCCTTTCCGATGCCAAGACCATGATGAAGAGTGAGGACCCCAAGGTTGTCGAGGAGGGTACTCTTTCCCTCTTCCGTGCATACAAGGGTCTCCCCAAGAACCGTCCCCTCATCAAGTTCCTCTCTGAGCCTGGCATTAAAGCCCAGATGCTCAAGACTGAGAACTTCTACATGCAGGAGAACAACAAGAACATGCCTATCGCAACCGATCCCCTCTTCTTTGTCATTGACGAGAAGAATAACACGATCGAGTTGACTGATAAAGGCATCGACGCTCTCACTTCTGCCTCCGATGACCCTCAGTTCTTTGTCTTGCCTGATGTCGGCACTGAGATGGCCAACATTGAGCGTGCTGACATAAGTGATGAGGATAAGCTCGCCAAGAAGAACGAGCTTATGCAAAACTATGCGATTAAGAGTGAGCGTGTTCACACCATCACTCAGCTCCTTAAGGCCTATACTCTTTTTGAGAAGGACAAGGAGTATGTCGTCATGGACAACAAGGTCCTCATTGTCGACGAGCAGACTGGTCGTATCATGGACGGCCGCCGCTATTCCGATGGTCTCCATCAGGCTCTTGAGGCTAAGGAGAATGTCCGAATCGAGGCTCCTACCCAGACCTATGCCACCATAACTCTCCAAAATTACTTCCGTATGTACCACAAGCTCTCGGGTATGACTGGTACTGCGGAGACTGAGGCCGGTGAGTTCTGGAACATCTACAAGCTCGACGTTGTCGTCATTCCTACCAACCGTCCAATTGCGCGTGTCGATAAGGATGATTTGGTATACAAGACCACAAAGGAGAAGTTCAATGCCGTCATTGAGGAGATTGTAAGCCTCACTGAGCAAGGTCGTCCAGTCCTTGTCGGTACGACATCTGTCGATATTTCTGAGTTGCTCAGCCGTATGCTCAAGATGCGTGGCATTAAGCATAATGTTTTGAATGCTAAGCTCCATCAGAAGGAGGCGGAGATTGTAGCTCTTGCTGGTCAAAAGGGTGCTGTCACCATTGCCACAAACATGGCAGGTCGTGGTACCGATATCAAGCTTTCTGATGAGGTCAAGGCTGCTGGTGGTCTCGCCATCATTGGCACAGAGCGTCATGAGAGCCGTCGTGTCGACCGTCAGTTGCGTGGACGTGCCGGCCGTCAGGGTGACCCGGGTTCTTCTCAGTTCTTTGTTTCGCTTGAGGATAACCTCATGCGTATCAACGGAATGAGCGAAAAGATGATTAAGCTCCTCGACCGAATGGGTATGAAGGAGGGCGAGGTTATCACTCATCCTATGATGACGCGTGCCATTGAGAAGGCGCAGCGTAAGGTTGAGGAGAATAACTTCGGCATCCGTAAGAGGCTCCTTGAGTATGATGACGTGATGAACTCACAGCGTGAGGTTATCTATACCCGCCGCCGCCATGCCCTTTATGGTGAGCGAATGGATATCGACATCATCAACATGATGCAGGATTCTGCCTATGCGCTTCTCTCTGATGCTAAGCAGACCGCCGAGACTGATTTCGAGGGCTTTAGGCTCGATGTCCTCAAGAATTTTGCCATTGCACTTCCTTTCTCTAAGGATGACTTTGACAAGAAGAAGGTTGATGAACTTGCAGGGCAACTCTACAAGGCCGCCTATGAGGCGTTCAACCAGAGGTGTGAGCATATCATTGCTCAGGCAATGCCGGCTGTGAAGCGCGTATTCGAGGAGCAGGGTGACAAGTTCAAGAATATTGTCTTCCCCATAACCGATGGACAGCGCATTTTCCAGATACCGACTAATCTCAAGAATGCCTATAACACTAACGGCAAGGAGATTATCAAGTCGTTCGAGAAGGTCATCATGCTTCTTGCCATTGATGACGCATGGCGTGAGCATCTCCGTCAGATTGATGAGCTCCGTAAGTCTGTTCAGAATGCGTCCTACGAGCAGAAGGATCCGCTCCTTATCTACAAGTTCGAGTCGTTCAACCTCTTCAAGAGCATGATAGAGTCTATCAACAGTTCTATCGTGGCGTCTCTCACTCGCCTCTCTATCCCAGTTCAGCAGCGTTCTCCTGAAGAGGAGGAGGCTTTGCAGCAGCGACGGATGCGTGAAATGCAGGCTGAGCTTGCTAAACGCAGACTCGAGATTGAGCGTCTCCGCGCAAGCCGTGAGGAGGAAGTTGTCTCTGGACCTTCCAAGATGCCGGATGCTCCAAGCCAAGCCCAGCATACTCAGCCCATTAAGGCGGATAAAAAGGTCGGACGTAACGACCCCTGCCCATGTGGTAGCGGCAAAAAGTATAAGAACTGCTGTGGCAAGGGTCTGCCTGAATAGGCTCCCGTGCTATAGTCTGCATAACGTTGGACAATAAAACCCACCCCTCTCTCATTTCTAAATGCAGAGCGGGGTGGTTTGTCTATGTTTCGTGTGATATGTGACTTTTAACCAATCACTAAGAATGATGGATTTATGTTTTATAGACTGGAGTGTCGATCCTGTGCTTTTCCATTTGGGAAACTTTGAGATCAGGTATTACAGTCTTTTCTTCGCAATCGCTTTCTGGCTCGGCTATGTCATTACCGACAAGATGTTCAGGGATCAGAAGGTGCCTGAGGGAATGTTGGACAAGGTCTTTTTCCTGATCATCATCGCCACCGTGATAGGCTCAAGGCTTGGCCACTGCCTTTTTTATGGTTGGGATTACTATTCGCAGCATCCTCTTGAAATACTTCAAGTGTGGAAAGGCGGACTTGCGAGCCATGGCGGAACCATCGGAATTATGATTGCGCTTTTGTGGTTCAGCTATAAGGTTAGTCATAAGTCTGTTCTGTGGATTCTTGATTGCGTGTGCGTGCCTATCGCCCTGGCTGCCTTTTTCATTCGTATGGGCAATCTCATGAACTCGGAGATTGTGGGCATGCCAACCGATGTGCCCTGGGCGTTCCGTTTTTTGCGTCTGCACCCGGAGCAAGCTCTCATCCCGCGTCACCCGACTCAGATTTATGAGGCTCTTTTCTATCTTTGTGTGTTTGGACTGCTTTGGTTCCTCTATTGGAAGAAGCGTCTGATTGTCAGACGTGGGGCTTTGTTTGGAGTCTTTATGGTTTGCGTCTTCGGCTTCCGTATGTTCATTGAGCATTTCAAAGAAAATCAGGAGGCTTTTGAGGATAGCATGACAATGAATATGGGGCAATGGCTGAGTGTGCCAATGGTACTCATCGGCATTGCGAGCCTCATCTACGCATTCACGCGTAAGCCTGAGCAATCAATATATTTTGATCCCAAATCGAAGTAAATTTAGACCGCTGCCGCACACGAACGCTTGTTAGGGTGTGGCTGCGGTCTTTTTATTTAAGTTGTAAAATTTCATCGTAATTCGCATAATGAGCAGCCTGTATAACTTTCGTAAGAGGCTTAATCAAATTGTTGAGCCATCGGTAAATGGCAGTGATGATAAATTATCATATGCCTATGATATTGCCATGATTGTAGCCATCGCCCTTGGCATAGCTCCACTTATGTTCAAGCAGCAAGACTTTGTGCTTGTCGCTTTTGACCATGTCTCTTTCGTCTGGTTTGTAATTGATTATGTCTTGCGTTGGTTTACTGCTGATTTTCGCAGTAAATATAAAGGATGGAAAGCGTTTTTGGCCTATCCCTTCACTCTGAATGCGATAATTGACTTACTCTCCATCCTTCCCTCCGTCCTTAAGTTTGTCGCTCCGTCGTTTAAGTTGTTCCGTCTCTCGCGACTGCTTAAGATTTTACGTTTTGTCCGTTTCGTCCGCTATTATGAGCCGCTGCAGATAATTGTCTCGGTCATGCGGAAAGAGGGTAGGACTCTTCTGGCTGTTGTAGGCCTTGCCTTGTCTTACATCTTCATCACAGCTCTCATCATGTTCAACGCGGAGTACGAAAATGAGCTTGATGGTGGTAGAGTGATGTTCGGAAACATATTCGATGCCATCTACTGGTCCGCTTGCACACTGACCACTGTCGGTTATGGTGACATTTACCCTGTATCTAACATTGGGAGAATTATCAGTATGGTATCCGCAATTGTCGGTGTCGCTGTTGTCGCTTTGCCCTCGGGCATTATTACGGCCGGGTACATGGACGAGCTTAACACTCGACGCAAGAAGGCTGATGAGAAGTCAGTCGTGTCGTCTGATCCCGATAAAGAAACTGAGCAAAAGCAATAAACCAAACTATATAAAATGAAAAAAATCCTTTCCGCGCTATTGGCGACAATGGTCTCTGCCTCTCTGCCGACTGTTGTCTCGGCCAGGATTTACGGAGGCTCTGAAAACTTAGAGGCTTTCTCTATTTCCGATGTAAAAGTAACATCTCCGACTTTTCTTCATGCGCAGATGTTGGCCAAGGACTATATTCTTGGTCTTGATGCAGATCGTCTGCTTGCCCCCTATTATAAGGAGGCGGGATTAACCCCTCTTGCCGATAATTATCCTAATTGGGAAAACACGGGTCTTGATGGTCACATAGGCGGACACTACCTTTCAGCACTTGCCTACATGTATGCCGCGACTGGTGATGCCAGGTTAAAGGAGCGTATGGATTACATGGTATCGCAACTTTCTACAATCCAGGCTCAAGATGGTTACTTGAGCGGTGTCGTTGGCGGAAAAGAGATGTGGGCCGACGTTTTCTCGGGAAAAATTGACGCTGGCGCATTTTCTCTCAATGGCAAGTGGGTACCACTTTATAATATACACAAAATCATGGCTGGTCTCCGAGACGCATACCGTGTCGGGGGTAACAGCGATGCAAAGCTTGTCTTCATAAAGCTGTGTTCTTGGTTTGAAAGCAATGCCGCAAAGTTGACTGACGAGCAGATTCAGACAATGCTCGTGAGTGAGTATGGAGGAATTAACGAGATAATGGCAGACGCCTATGACATCACTGGCGAACGCCGTTTCTTGTCCATGGCCCGCCGTATGACGCATAATTATATCCTCGACCCCCTCAAGCAAAATGAGGATAAGCTCAACGGTATTCATGCCAATACGCAGATTCCTAAAGTTATCGGCATTGCGAAAGTGGCCGAAGTCGATCATGATGCCGAATGGCGAAAAGCCGCAGATTTCTTTTGGCATACGGTCACTGAGCATAGGACCATAACAATCGGTGGTAACAGTGTGAGGGAGCATTTCAATCCCGCTGACGACTTCACTTCCATGATTGAGAGTGAACAAGGTCCCGAGACTTGCAACACCTATAATATGTTGCGCCTTACCAAGATGCTGTTCCTTGCTAATCCGGATGCTCATTACGTGGATTTCTATGAGCGGGCTATGCTGAACCATATTCTCTCGTCAATCAATGATGTACAGGGTGGCTTTGTCTATTTCACCCCAATGCGCCCCGGTCACTATCGTGTCTACTCTCAGCCGCAGACAAGTTTCTGGTGCTGCGTAGGCTCGGGCATTGAAAATCATAGCCGTTATGGTGAAATGATTTATTCGCACAAAGGAAAGGATGAGTTGTATGTCAACACATTCCTGCCCTCTAAACTTAGCTGGACGGAGAATAAGGCTGATGTCGAGATAACAGGAGATTTCCCATGGACGGAGAACGCTCAGATTGTCGTGCGCTCTCGCAAGCCAAAGCAATGGACTTTGAAAATCCGCAAGCCCGAATGGTCTTCTGATTTCAGTGTCAATGTTGATGGAGAGAAATACTCTGAGGCTGGCGATGATGGCTACATCTCAATCAAGCGAACTTGGGGTGCGGAGGATGTCGTGTCAGTCTCTATGCCCATGAGCTTGTCCGTGAAGGCTTTGCCTGATGGTAGTGATTACTACTCATACCTCTATGGCCCAATGGTGCTCGCCGCTGATTTGGGCAAAGACAATCAATTGGGAATCTATGCTGATGATAGCCGAGGCGGACACATTGCCATGGGACCCAAGATGGATTTGAGCGATGTGCCGGTTTTTGTAGCGGATGATGATCCATTGTCTCACATAAAGCGTGACGCTGATTCTTGGCAATGGTCTGTGGACTGTATTCGTCCAGATAAATACGCATCTCTTAAGCTTGTGCCGTTTGTCAAGCTGTCCGAGCGCAGGTACCAAGTTTACTTCCGTAAACTATCTACTGCGACATATGCAAACAAGATGGAGCAATTGCGTATCTTGGATGAAGCACGTAAGGCGTTGGAGGCCAAGACTGTCGATGTCGTAGTCTGTGGTGAGCAGCAGCCTGAGAGTGATCACGGGTTTGCGCAAGGCTCTTCCTCGTCCGGCGGAGATTTGGATAGTAAGCATTGGCGCGAGACAGATTCTTGGTTCTCTTACGTCCTTAAGGTTGGGGTCGCAACCAAGCTGTCAGTCTCCTACCAGCAAGCACCAGGTCGAGAGGCTATTGTAGTATGTGGAGACTCAACGGGTGAGCTACAATCAGGTGAAGACGGGTTCCGTACTGTTGAGTTCCCATTGTCTGGCGTCGACGGGCAGACCGTCGTTGTAAAGATAGCGGCTAAGTCTGAGAAGCATCTCTCGCCAAGGATTTTTGAGGTGCGCACGGTAAAATAAGCCCAACCCGATATTTTTAAATCATAATGATGCGATTTCAATCAGAAACATTTGCTTAAGTGGAAAATATACACTTACTTTGCGCTGTGTTTTGAAAATGTATCTAAAGTACTAATTGAGCAATGTCAAAAGTTTGTCAAATAACTGGCATTAAATATCAGAATGGAAACAATGTTTCCCATTCTAGGAGGAGGGTCAAGCGTCGATTCCTTCCCAATATCGCCAAGAAGAAGTTCTTCATCCCCGAGGAGAATAAGTGGGTCACCCTCAAGGTTACCAGCGCTGGTCTCCGCCTCATTGATAAGATTGGCATTTCTGCAGCTATCCGTCGTGCAGAGGCTAAGGGTTACTTGGATAAATAATAATTAGAGACAATGGCAAAGAAAACTAAGGGCAATCGCGTTCAGGTCATTCTCGAGTGCACTGAGCAGAAAGCAAGTGGCGTTCCTGGTATGTCTCGTTACATCACTACCAAGAACCGCAAGAACACTCCAGATCGTTTGGAGCGTATGAAGTACAACCCATATTTGAAGAAGGTCACCCTTCATCGTGAAATCAAATAATAACAGCTAACCATGGCAAAGAAAACTGTCGCAACTCTCCAGAAGGGTGAGGGCAAAGGTTTCTCCAAGGTCATCAAGATGGTTAAGTCGCCCAAGACTGGCGCTTACGTCTTCGCCGAGGAGATGGTAGTCAACGAGGCTGTCAAGGATTTCTTCGCAAAGAAGTAAGCCTGCTCTCGCAAGACTTATCTGAATACAAAAAGACGCTTATGCCATTTGGTGTAAGCGTCTTTTTATTTACCTATTTTCAAATATAGATATTATGCAGTGGGAGTCCGAGATTGAGGACTTTGAAGCTTACTTAAGACTGGAACGCGGTTTGACGGCAAACTCCGTGAAGGCTTATGTGACGGATATTCAAAAACTTGTGACTTTTCTCTCTAAGGATGGTGGAACTCTTGTGGGTCCAGAGGAGTTGACGCCTGAGTCTTTCCGCAATTTTATCGTCTGGCTTGGTGCTGAGGAGGGAATTGCTCCAAGGACGCAAAGTCGCATTCTTAGTGGGGTTAGATCTTTCTATAAGAATCTTATCCTCTCTGAGAAAATTAATGTGGATCCTACGGAATCTGTTCAGGCTCCCAAGTTGGGGAGAAAGCTCCCCACCGTCTTGTCAGTCGAGGAGATAAATGCGCTTGAGGCTCAGTTTGATACTTCAAAATGCGAGGGTGTTAGAAACTTGGCCATCATAGAGACTCTGTATAGTTGTGGCTTACGTGTGTCTGAATTGACAGAGCTTCGTCTTTCTGATTTGAGGTTTGATGAGGGCTATGTCATTGTGTTCGGCAAGGGGCAGAAGGAAAGGCTCGTTCCGATTGGCGGAAAAGCAAAAGAGAACATATCTGAGTATCTTGAGCTTTATAGAAATGATGCGTTAACATCACCAGGCCACGAGGATTACCTCTTTATTAGTCGTCTTGGCAAAAAACTTAGCCGTGTGATGGTTTTCAATATTGTCAAGGAGGCGGCTGCTGGTGCTGGCATCACTAAAGTCATTAGTCCACATACCTTGCGTCACTCTTTTGCTACTCATCTCGTTGATGGCGGTGCGAACCTCAGGGCTGTTCAGGAGATGTTGGGGCATGAGTCTATCATGACTACTGAGATTTACACTCATTTGGATAACGAGTATCTTAAGTCGACGCTTGCCCAGCATCACCCATATAAGCCCGAGGAGTGATAAATTAAATAAAAAGCACACTGCCTATTGCATAATTAATATAGATGCGCTAACTTTGCACTCGCAATCGGGAGGTTTCCAGAGCGGTCAAATGGGGCAGACTGTAAATCTGTTGCTTCGGCTT
>CAVETY010000006.1:0-163588 GCA_963618945.1 Bacteroidaceae bacterium | reverse complement strand
CACACGAGTGTGGGAGAGTAGGTTGCCGCCCCTTAAAACAGTCCGCCCCCTGGAGTCATCTCCGGGGGGCGGATTTTTTTCATGTATATACTCACCCTCCTCACCGCCAACTTCCCTTCCCCGCTCTATTCCACCAAGCCTGCCCTCACACCGCTTTTCCCCCTCCTCACCCTCACAAAAGTATCTGAACTGCTTTTAAGCAGCCCCAAAATCACCCCTCTAAAATCACGCAAACATCCCAACCGCGCAATCCGGTTAAATTCCTCATTCCTCACTCCTAATTCCTCATTGTTAAATCTTCTCTAAAACAACGCAACCCACCCAAATCAAGCAACTCTGCGCAATTTCTAACTCTTCACTCCTAAATCCTCATTGCTAAATCCCCTCTAAAATCACGCAAACCAGCAACCCGGCGTAATTCCTCATTCCTAATTGCTAACTCCTCATTCCTCATTCCTCATTCCTAATTCCTCACTCCTCACTCCTCATTCCTAATTCCTACAGCTTCTCATTTTTCATTCATCTTTTCCTTTCTTTTGACTATCTTTGATATTAACCCTGTAACTATATTGAACAAATGAAACAGCATAACGTTAATATCACAACAAATATATTGCCCTCCGATGGGGCTATGTCAGAAGAAACAGCCGCCCTCCTCGAAGGGGCAAAAGCCGCGGCACACAAGGCCTATGCTCCCTATTCCAAATTTCGCGTGGGGGCAGCTGCCTTGCTTGATAATGGTGAGATCATAACGGGCTCAAATCAGGAGAATGCGGCCTATCCGTCTGGCCTTTGTGCCGAGCGTACCACTATTTTCTATGCCAATGCCAAATATCCTGAGGCCAAGGTTATCCGTCTTTTGATATATGCTGAGACAGACAAAGGCCCGGTGCTCACGCCAATCTCGCCATGCGGAGCCTGCCGTCAGGTGCTTCTTGAAAAGGAGACCATCCAAGGTCAGCCTATGCAGGTTACTCTTGCCGGCGCTAATGACCTCTACCACCTGCCTGGTGTAGCACTATCGCTTCTCCCGCTCTCTTTCGTTCCCAAGAGCCTTGAGGGCGAGTAAAACAGCAGTTGAGGAAGTTTATAGCCCATTTGTTTGCCGAGAGTGAACATGGGCTTGTAGGAGTGTGCGGGTGATTTTATAACCAATCGATTTCCATCCTTGCCTATAGGCTTTGCCATTCCACATCGATAAATGCGGATGTCGCTTTGTGCCTGAACATTTCAAGTTGTCAATAGAAGTCCCAATCAATTCCATGAGATTTTAATGGGACATCCTTTAACGGAACATCCTTTTTATTCTGACAAATCCCTATCATTGCGCTGTTCTTTTCAACAGAATGTTTAATTTTGTGCAGTTGTAAAAGAACAGTTACTGATATGTCTGAAATTAAAAAGGTTGCCGTAGTGGGCTATGGCAACATAGGTAAGGCTGCCGTCGAGGCCCTCTCTATTGCGCCCGACTTGGAACTCGCCGGCGTTGTTCGCCGTAATCCCGAAGAGCCGCAGCCTGTTGAACTTACTGGTGTCAAAGTTGTTGATGACATCAAGAAACTCGGCCAGGTTGATGTGGCCATTCTCTGCACCCCGACGCGTGCCGTGCCAGACATGGCAAAGTCTATCCTTGCGCAGGGAATCGCCACGGTTGACTCTTTTGACATCCACACCCAGGTGCCTGAGCTTCGCGACGCTCTCGATGTTGTGGCTAAAGAGAACAACACGGCGGCTATTATCTCGGCCGGTTGGGATCCAGGCTCTGATTCCATGATTAGGGCGATTATGGAATCCATGGCTCCAAAGGGCCTTACGTATACCAATTTTGGCCCGGGTCGCTCTATGGGTCACACCGTATGCGTCAAGAGCAAAGAGGGCGTTAAAGATGCGCTCTCGATGACTATCCCCCTCGGAACAGGAATTCATCGCCGCATGGTGTATGTAGAGCTTAAGGATGGTTATAAACTTGATGAGGTGGCTGCCGCAATTAAGGCTGACGACTACTTCGCTCATGATGAGACTCATGTCATAGAGGTTCCCTCTGTCGAGGCTCTCAATAATGTAGGCCATGGTGTCAACCTTATTCGCAATGGCGTATCAGGTGCCACGGCTAACCAGAATTTCCGTTTCCTCATGGAGATTAACAACCCGGCCCTCACTGGTCAGGTCCTCGTAAGTTGCGCACGTGCCGTGCTTCGTCAGCGCCCTGGCTGTTACACTATGATTGAGATTCCTCCCATTGATCTTCTTCCAGGCAATCGTCGCGACCTCGTCAAGAGGCTCGTGTAGTGTTTTGATGCGGGAAGTTATAGTCTCATAACTTGTATAATAAATCAACCGCCTTGCGCACCTGTGTATGTGCGCAAGGCGGTTGAACTTTTTCTTAAAGTCCGCTATTCAATTCCCTCGCCATGGAAAGGTGGAGGTGTAAAAGAAAAGTGCTTATGTCATAAACGAAAAAAAAGACGCTTGGCATAAGCCAAACGCCTCTTCTCCCCGCTCACCAAGTAGGACTTGAACCTACGACCCTCTGATTAACAGTCAGATGCTCTAACCAACTGAGCTATTGGTGAATGTTTTTCTTGTTTTGCTATCGTTTTCTTCCCGATTGCGAGTGCAAAGATATAGCACTTTTGTTTCATGTGCAATAGGGAGCCGCATTTTTCTTCTAAAAAAAATCATTTTTGCCGTGAAGTTGCGTTTTTGGGAAGGTTTGGCATTGATGTTTCAATCTTGTTAACAATGGTTGTATTTATGTTTGCCGCCGTGTAGCTATATTTGTATTGATATATTCACTTGTTTTGGAGAGGGTTGTGAGGCGTTTTTGCAATGAAGCTTCCCCGACAGGATTGCCGTCAGCCCGTTTATCCCGCAAGTGCGAAAGAACAACTATGGAAAAGCTATCGATTCTTATCCCTACATACAACAAGGACTGCTTGCTCCTTGTCGATGCGCTCGCCCAGCAGATTGACGAGTTTGCTATTGACGCCGAGATTGTGGTGGTGGATGACGGATCGAGCGACCTCAAGGTTCTTGCCGAAAATGCCTCTATCGAGTCAATAGAGCATTGCAGGTATATTGTCTCGCCTGTCAACTGCGGCATCGCCATTACTCGAAACAGGCTGATGAGCGAGGCGAAAGGTGTGCATCTCCTTTTTCTCGATTCGGACACCTATCCTGTGGACGATGATTTCCTCATCCGCCTCATCGCCGTGGCTGATGACGCTGATGTCATTGTAGGTGGGATTGAATATCGCAAGGGCGAGGAGACTGTGGCTAATCCACTGCGTCTCCGCTATGGCAAGAGCCGCGAGGAGCGGTCGGTGGCCGAGAGGTCGAAAAAGCCGTATGACGCTTTCAACTCGTCGAATTTCATGATAAGCCGCAAGGTGGCCGACGCAGTCAAGTTTGACGAGACTTTCGACCGCTATGGCCATGAGGATACGCTTTACGGCGCCGCGCTCAAAAAGGCAGGCTTCTCCATTAAGCATGTTGACGCTCCCGTATATCACGACAACACAGACACCTCCGAGCAATATCTTTCCAAGGTGCGCATAGCCATCCAGAGCCTGAGCATGCATGCGGACAAGTTGCGCGGCAGCTCGCGCCTTCTCTCTCTCTATGACAAGATTGACGCCCTCCACCTCACCGGCTTTGTCAGCTCCTTTTTCGGGCGTTTCCGTAACCCGATGGAGAGGAACCTCAAGGGGGCGCATCCGAGCATGATTGTCCTCATGATCTATAAGATCACATATCTTTGCGGAGTTATGAAGCTGTAGGCGTCTTCTTCCGAAAGAAATTGGAAATAAAAAGGGACTGCGCAAAAATGTGCGCAGTCCCTTTTGTGATAGTAGTGGATAGCCGCTCTCCTCTGCGCGGCGTCTGGATGAATAGGGCTTTGCCGCTTACTTTAGAGCAGCAAAGGCTATGGTTTGGGGATTCTTCTGTAGGCTTGTTTGCGTGGCGTGAATTAAGAAGAGGTTTTGGGGTGGGCTTATTAAGGATTGTTGCTCGCGCGCTGTTTGGAATACCTGTGCGGAAAAGTGGCGACCTTATGAAATTCTTGTTGCAGCACGGCCATCGTCAGTCCGTATGATGATGAAACACTTTGAAAGGCGGCTTATGTGATTAAGCGTGAGCGATGTCTATGCGGCCATATCGCGCCTGCGCAATCGTGAGAATGTGAATAGATAACGTATGCGCAAAAAAAAAAGAACACCCGGTTCGCACCAGATGCCCTCACTCGCTCACCAAGTAGGACTTGAACCTACGACCCTCTGATTAACAGTCAGATGCTCTAACCAACTGAGCTATTGGTGAAAATGTATATTTTGAATCCCTAACTTGGGATGAGCTTAAATCAGCTGCCCCGCTTTCGCCGGCTTTGCTGAAGTGCCTGTCAGGCTTTGTTTCTCCCGAAAAGCGAGAGCAAAATTATGCACTTTTCCCGAATTAGCAATATCTTCGCGAATGTTTTTTCTGATGAATGTTTGGCTTTTGTCGCTTTGCGCTGATTTTCAATTTCTAAAGAAAAAATATTTTTTTGTCTAATATGTGGATGTGCCGCAATTCTCAGCCCCGTTTGGCGCTTGAGGCGATCCATCCTTCGATAATCATAAGAAAATATAGTGGAAGCTAAAATCCTCGGCATGGGCAACGCCCTTGTGGATATCCTTGTCCGCATGCCTAATGACAATATCCTCGGACACTTTAATCTCCCCAAGGGCAGCATGCAGCTTGTTGACGATGAGCGTTCCGCTGAAATTGTCGAGGCGGTTAAAGACCTCAATCCAGGCATCTCCTCTGGCGGCTGCGCTGCAAACACTATCTACGGACTTGCTAATCTCGGCATTCAAACCGGGTTCATAGGCAAAATAGGTCCCGATGAGCTGGGCGAGAGGTATAGCTCCGACCTGAAGGCCAATGGTATTGAGCCTTTGCTTAAGTATACGGATAAGCACTCCGGCTCTTGCGTCTCTTTGATTAGCCCTGACTCCGAGCGCACCATGTGCACCAACCTTGGCGCTTCAGTCGAGTTGTGCAAAGAGGATATTGACCCCGCCGTTTTCGACCAGTACACGCATTTCTATGTCGAGGGCTACCTCGTGCAGAACCCTGAGCTTATCGAATTCGCCTTTAAGACTGCCCACGAGAAAGGTCTGACTACTATTCTCGACTTGGCGTCATATAACATCGTGGAGGAGAACCTGGAGTTTATGCAGAGGCTGATCAGCAAATATGTCGACGTGGTCTTCGCCAACGAGGAGGAGGCTACGGCTTTCACGGGCAAGGAGGATGACGAGGCTCTTAATGAGATTGGCGAGTATGCTGATGTTGTCATTCTCAAGATTGGCCGACGCGGCAGCCTTGTCAAGGTGGGCGATAAGCGCGCGAAGTGCGGCGTCCGAAGCTCTAACTGCATTGATACGACTGGCGCGGGTGACCTGTATTCGGCCGGCTTCCTCTGGGCGTCGGTCAATGGCATGACGCCGGAGCAGTGCGCTGTGGCGGGAGCTATAGCCTCTGGCAATGTCATTGAGGTCATAGGGTCTCACATGGATGCCAACAGGTGGACTTCCATCCGTCAGGAGCTTAAGAAGATTTAAATTCTCGGGCCTAAACTCGTTTCTCACTCTTTTAATCATCATTTGTTTTGAAGTTTACTGACTTGCGACTTCTGCAGCCTGTGTTGCAGGAGAATATAAAGGCTCTCGGGTTCAACCGCCCCACTGACATTCAGTTCAAGGCCATCCCCCACATCCTTGAGGGTGAGGACATCATGGCCATTGCTCAGACAGGCACGGGCAAGACGGCGGCGTTTGCCATCCCGGCTGTCTCTAACCTCATGAGACGTTCGAGACGTTTCGGCTACCGCGGCGTCCGTTGCATTGTCATGGAACCGACTCATGAGCTTGCCGCACAGGTGGCAGCCGTCATCAAGCAGCTCGCCAAGGGTACCGACGTGTGCGTCGTGGCCATTCATGGCGGGGTGGGGCAGGATAATCAGATTGCTCTCCTCAAAGGTGCGGCTGATATTATTGTGGCAACGCCCGGCCGACTTTTTGACCTCGCTTCGCAGGGGCATCTGGTTATGGATCAGGCTGAGATGCTGGTTGTTGACGAGGCTGATCACATGTTGGCCCTCGGTTTCTATGATGACATATCTCAATTGGTGCGCCGCATCCCCAAGCGCAGGCAGACCCTCTTCTTCTCGGCGACTATCGACGCCAAGATCAAGGAGTTGGCCTATTCGCTGGTCTATCGAGCCGTGCGTATCGAGATGAGCCAGAATAAGGTTGCCAAGAATGTCACTCACCAGGTGCTTGGCGTGACAATGGATCAGAAACGCTTCTTCCTTGAGCGCATTGTGCGCGAGAATCCTGATGCCCACATTATTGTCTTTGTCCGCACCAAAGTGCGCGCCGAGCGTGTCCAGGCGGCCATGGCGCGTGTCAACATCAACGCCGCGCACCT
Organism: Bacteroidaceae bacterium; assembly: GCA_963618945.1. Lineage (GTDB taxonomy): Bacteria > Bacteroidota > Bacteroidia > Bacteroidales > Marinilabiliaceae > W3P20-009. Next base: position 157,114 of record CAVETY010000006.1, on the reverse strand, counting down.
CCATGGCGGCATGACTCAGCCCGAGCGTAATCAGGCTCTCGATGATTTCCGCAATGCCAAGGTCCGTATGCTTATCACGACAGATGTGGCAGCGCGAGGCATTGACATTCCGGCGGTCGATTATGTCGTCAATTATGACGTGCCGGAGAAGCCTGAGAATTATGTGCACCGCGTCGGCCGTACTGGTCGTGGCATGGCCAAAGGCTATGCGCTTACTCTTTCCGACCCTGCGGAGCAGCCACTGATTGACGCTATACAGAAGTATATGGGTGAGGCTATCTCTATCCTTCGTATGGATAAAGAGGATCGTGACGCGACGGTCGACTTCTCTGCCGATGGAGCTAATGATTGGCGTAGCCTGATTAAGGACTAATGACTGAGAACTGATAATACTACCGTCCCCGCTATTCCGTTTTGGCGGCGGGGTTATGGTATGAAACAAAGCGGAGGCCACTCGGTTTTAGTGGTCTCCGCTTTGTGTTTATTTATGCATAGGCGATATGAATATTCATTCGGCGCATTTTGCGGTAAATTTAATGTGCCCCTAAATTTTAAGGGTGGTCTCTCTGAGCTGTGTTGAGAATTTTGCGGCATGGTGTTCTATCTTGGGGGTGGGCGTTTCGCTTAGTGAAAATGGCGTTTCGTGGTTAAAATGTTCAATTTTACGTAAAACCCCTATTGTGGACGGCGAAATGTAACTTTGAAAGGGTGTTTTCTGAATTTTTAATAGCAAAAGTGTGGGGTGGGTACATAAATCTCTTGTTTGCGCCATGAAACTTTTATAAACTTGCATTCGATAAGAGGATGTCAAGATTACAACTACACAAAACCTCCAATAGATAACTCAAGAAAGAATAAGGACGATATGAGACTTAGGCTTTTATTCGCGTCGCTGGTGCTAATGACGTCAGGGCGTTTGATGGCGCAGACTCCAGTTGGCGGACAGGTCATCGATGAGAACGGTGAGCCGATTGTCGGCGCTCAGATTCAAATTCAAGGCACGACTACTGGTACTGTCACCGACCTCGACGGAAAATTCTCCCTTCCCGGCGCTAAGCCCGGTGATATGCTTATCATTAATTTCCTCGGAATGAATCAGCAGACTCAACCTGCCGCCACTAACATGATGGTGAGCATGAAGTCTGATGACAAGGAGCTCGACGAGGTTATTGTCGTGGCCTATGGTGAGCAGAAGAAGTCCTCTTTCACAGGCTCGGCCGGCGTGGTGGACAATAAGTCGCTTGAGAAGCGTCAGGTGAATAATGTCATGGAGGCTCTGCAGGGCAATGTCGCAGGTCTTCAGTCTTTCCAATCGTCCGGCGCCCCCGATGCCACGCCTGAGTTCCGTATCCGCGGCTTCAGCTCGCTCAATGCTGGCAACGATCCTCTCATTGTGCTTGACGGTGTTCCCTATGACGGCCTCTGGAGCAGCATCAACCCTGCCGATGTGGCTTCGATAACTGTCCTTAAGGATGCCGCATCCAACGCCCTCTATGGCGCACGTGGCGCCAATGGCGTCATCATCATCACAACCAAGAAGGGCGATCAGGGCAAGGCGGTCGTCACGCTCGACGCCAAGGTGGGCTGGAGCAGCCGCGCGTCTAAGCGCTATGACACCATTGACTCCCCGGGTGAGTATCTTGAGACCTATTACGCAGCTCTCTACAATTATTATATATCCAATGGTCAGTCAGCCTACGAGGCTCATCAGAGCGCCAACTCGACTCTCTACAAGTCCTCGGCTGATGGCGGACTCGGTTACATCCCCTATACCGTTCCGGAGGGTGAGTATCTGATTGGCGACAATGGTAAGCTTAACCCCAACGCAACTCTTGGCACTCGTGTCTATAATAATGGTGAGGTCTATACCATCCTTCCCGATGACTGGATTGATGAGACTTACCGCCGTGCGCTGCGTCAGGAGTATAACCTCAGCATCAATGCGGGCAATGACAAGGGTCAGTTCTATGGCTCGCTCGGCTATCTGAAGAATGAGGGTATCGTGATAGGTTCTGATTTTGAGCGTATCACCGCACGCCTCAAGGCTAGTTATCAGGTCTACAAATGGCTCAACGTTGGCGGCAACGGCAGCTTCACGCACTCCGACACCAACTCGGCCGATGAGGATTCAACCGGAGCAACAAATATCTTCTATCAGGCGGCGCTCATGGGCCCCATCTACCCCGTCTATCTCCGTGATGGCGAGGGCAATATCATCCGCGATGACTATGGCAAGGTGGGTGATTATGGCGATGGCACTGCGCTCGGCTCTTCCTATGTCCGTCCCTACCTCACTCAGAGCAACGGCATCACGGACGCCCACCTCAACACGAATAACACTGTCACCAATTCATTCCAGTTTGACGGTTTCGCCGACATCTCCATTTGGGACGGGCTTAAGGCCACTGTCAATGGCAGCGTCTATCACAACTCAAGCCGCATGACGCAGACCATCAACCCGTTCTACGGCTATGGCAACATGAGCTACCCCGGTGGCTATGTCTATAAGTACAACTATAACTACTACTCTATCAACTTCCAGGAGTTCCTCAAGTACAACAAGACTTTCGGCGAGGTTCACAACGTGTCTCTCATGGCAGGCCATGAGAACTATAAGCACGATTATGACTACATAACTGGCGACCGTAAGAATATGTTCTCATACTTCGGCAACCAGGAGCTTAATGGAGCGACGACCTACATCTCCAACTCGTCATACGCCAGCGAGTATCAGACAGAGGGTTGGCTCTTCCGCGCTCTCTATGACTACGATGGCAAATATTTCGGTCAGGTCTCTTATCGCCGTGACGCTTCTTCGCGCTTCCATCCCGACCATCGTTGGGGTAACTTCTACTCAGTTGGCGGCGCCTGGATCATGAGCCGCGAGAATTGGCTCAAGGATGTCGAATGGGTTGACGTCCTTAAACTTAAGGCCTCATTCGGTCAGAATGGCAATGACAATATTGACGATTTCCTCTACACTGACACCTATTCCATTGAGAAGGGTGAGGGTAATGAGATTGGCCTCGTCCTCTCTAACATTGGCAATGAGAACATTACTTGGGAGACTGTGAGCAACACCAACGCGGGTGTCGAGTTTGAGTTCCTCAAGAGCCGTATCCGTGGTGGAATTGATTATTTCTACCGCAAGACGACTGACATGCTCTGCACCGTCCGCGTACCCCTCTCTTCTGGCTATGCCGGCTATTCGTCAAACATTGGCGATATGGAGAACAAGGGTGTCGAGATTGAGATTGAGGGCGACCCCATCTCTACTGAGAATGTCAAGTGGACCATTGGTCTCAACCTGACCACTTACAAGAATAAGATTATCCGCCTCAACGACGACAACAAGTACAACGACCTTGAGGGTCATGCCGGCTACACAAGCGGCAGTTACTACTATGGCGAGGGGCTGCCAATGTACACCTGGAGGCTCCGCAAGTATGCCGGTGTTGCTGCTGACGGCCAGTCTCAGTGGTATATCCACGACGCTAACGGCAACCTCACCACAACCACAAACCCCTCCGACATCACTAAGGATGAGGATTTCTTCAACTGTGGCACCGCGCTGCCCGACTTCTATGGCGGTTTCAACACTACGGTGACTTTCTTCGGCTTCGACTTCAACGCTTCGTTCGCCTACTCAGTTGGCGGCAAGGCAATGGATTGGAGCTATCAGAGCCTCATGGCTGTTCCTGAGTCAGGTTTCACGGGTCAGGCCCTTCACAAGGATCTCCTCAACGCCTGGTCGGCCTCTAACACGGGTTCTGACATTCCTCGCCTCCAATATGGCGACACCTATTCAGCCACCACGTCAGATCGTTTCTTGACTGACGCCAGCTGGCTCTCCCTCCAAAACGTGTCGCTCGGCTACACCTTCCCCAAGCACTTGATTCAGAACATCAAGCTCTCTAATGTCCGCCTTTACGTCTCGGGCGAGAACCTCACCTATTGGAGCAAGCGCAAGGGCTTCGACCCGCGCATCAGCTATGCGGGCTCTGTCAGCAGCGATGTGGCCTATGCTCCCGCGCGTACCGTGACGGCTGGCATAACCATCCAATTTTAGTGTAACCGACAAGTAATGAACACAATGGTCAAAAAGATATATATTCTCCCCCTTGTGGCGGCTTCGCTCATGATGGGTGGATGCATTGATGAGATTGAGCCCACCAATGTGGCCTCGAAAACACAGATTAGCAAGGACAGTGAGTCGTTCGCAAAACTCGTGAACGGCTTGAAGTCCAAGATGATTCAAACTGACACCTATGGCGCTGAGTCCGGCAGCTTCGCTGAGGCGATGGCGGACTGGGGCTACCCCTGCTACATGTTGTGGCGCGATGTGATGCTTGACGGCATGCCAACGACAGGCTCGTCTTGGAATTACCAGTATTCGCTTGAGGCGGCAACTCGTCTCACCAGCTACTCCGGCTACCCTTATTACTACTATTACAGCTTCATCAACAACGCCAACCGTATCATCTCGGCGCGCTCTGAGGAAGCTGCTCCCGAAAGCGTAAAGCAGTCGCTCGCCATCACCAGGACTTACAGGGCTCTCAGCTATATGAACCTGACCATGATGTACGAGTTCTACAAGACTGGCATTGACGGTCTCGACCAGCAGGCGGCTGCCGATGGCGTGCTTGGTCTCACTGTCCCCATTGTGACGGAGAACACTTCGGCCGATGAGAGCAAGGACAACCCCCGCGCCCCGTTCTACACCATGTATCGTTTCATCTACAATGACCTCTCTATCGCCGAGGAGAATATAGCCTCTTATTCGAGGTCGGAGAAGAATGACATAAACGCCGATGTGGTCAATGGCCTCTTGGCGCGTTTCTGGATGAACATCGGCACCCGTTTCCTTCGCAGCCCTGAGGATTTGACTGCGCAGCTTCAGCATGAGGATGACGCTGACGGATATAAGGCTCTTGGTGTCACTACCGCCAACGAGTGTTTTGTCAAGGCCGCTGAGTATGCCGACAAGGTTATCAATGCCGGCTATTCTCCTGTTACCAAGGATCAGTGGCATGACGTCTCAACCGGCTTTAACACAGCAAATCAGGCTTGGATATGGGACATCAAGTACAGCTCAACCGAGCAGACTCCCCGCTATTGGATGACTTTCACCGGCCTCTTCGCCGTTGAGCCTACTTGGGCTTTCCCCGCCTACACTAAGGAGTACCGTTGCATCAGCAAGAGGCTCTTTGACAAGATGCCTTCTGCCGACTGGCGCAAGACTACTTGGGTAGACCCCGAGGACGCAGGCGAGGCTACTGTCCCCTCTGACAAGTATGAGACTACTCTCAAGGATGAGAATGCAACAACTACGGCTGCCAACACCAACTGGAGCCGACTGCCGGCCTACGCGAGCCTCAAGTATCGTGCGGCAGGTGCCGACATGGATTCAGAGGAGAAGGGTCTGCTGACCGCCATGCCTCTCATGCGTGTCGAGGAGATGTATTTCATCAAGATGGAGGCTGCGCTTCGCACAAGCGGAGTCGGCGAGGCCAAGAGCCAACTTGAGTCTTTCCTCAACACCTATCGCTACTCGGGCGGCTCTTACTCTTGCCCTGCCACCACGGCCGATGATTTCATCAGTGAGATGATTGACCAGAAGTATATTGAGTTCTGGGCCGAGGATGTCATGTTTGCTGACTATAAGCGTCTCGGCATTCAGGTCAACCGTAAGTTCACTGACACCAACTACCTCGACGTCTATCAGCTCAAGTCTAAAGCCGGATATGCCGCGCCTTGGCTCAACTTCTACATCTCGGATGTCGAGAAGAGCTTCAACAAGGCCATTGTTATGAACCCGGACCCGACTACCTATATCAGCCAATATTGCAAATAAAGCGCATTATCAGTCACTATCATGAACATGTCTGTTAAGCATATATCCATGGCACTCGCCATGGGCCTCTGCCTCGCCTCGTGCGATGAGAAGAATGATGATTTCACCCCGGGAGCCGCAACTTCCGAAGACTGCATGCAGGTCTATTTCGACTCAAGCAATCAGGCAGATTTTATTGATGAGCCTGGTGCGCGCACGTCCATCGATGTGGTCGTCTCACGTGTCGATACGACCTCTGCGGCCGAGGTGCCAATCATTTGCAAGTCGGCTGATGAAGGCCTCTCAATTCCTTCGACAGTCAAGTTCGAGGAGGGCGAGAAGAGCACCAACCTTACCATCTCTTTTGGCGATCTCGAGGTCTCTAAGAAGTATAATTTCACGGTGGCCATTGATGACGACTATGCCGACCATTACTCTAAACTCGACGGCGCGTCTGTCTTCACGGGCTATGTGCTTGCCGCGTCATGGAACGTCTACGTCAAGGATGCCACTATGACTTACACTACTGGCTCTAAAGTTAATACTTGGACGGTCGACATTGAGCGCCTCGGCGACACGGACCGCTATAGCATCCGTAAGTTTATGGGTTCGGATCTTGATATGACTTTCACTGTCGGCTCTTCAGTCGGTAGCGGTTACTATAAGATCAACCCCTACACAAACTACTATACCTACACTGACGCTTCAAGCAGCGCGGGAGGTTTCTATTTCTATGACACTGCCAACGACGATATGCCTCATTGGACAGTCGGCGACAAGACTATCGATGAGATTTGTTTCCTTAATTACTACGGCTCTACCGAGTACACCTACATCGGTTTCACAAAGGGCTATGCAGTGTTCTCAACTTGGTGGTCAACTTACACCGACGGCTCGTATGACTATTACAATTATGTCGAGCTCACTTTCGACCCTGTTGTTGAGGAATAGTTAAACTAAACATGCATTTGATATGAAAAAGATATATAGTCTCCTGCTTCTGCTCTCAATGCTGTCGCTTGGCCTTGTCTCTTGCGATGACAGTGACGATGTGGTCAAGTCGCCGCTTGACACTCCTTCGGTCGAGAATGACGCAACCAAGGTCAGCTCGCTCTCTTTCAACTGGAAGCAGGTGGCTGGCGCTACGCAATACGCCTATGAACTGTATGATGCCGATGGCAACCTTGTGTCCGGCGGTGTCACCACTGCTACTTCCGCCATCATCACGGGCTTGAAGTCAAACACGGCTTACACGCTCAAGGTCTGGGCCTACGCCGCCATTGATGGCGACAGGTCTACGTCCCCAATCGCAACTCTCACAGCCACTACTGCCGCTGTTGTCACTCTTGACGCCCCGGTCCCCGAGGCAGCCTGTGTCAACGGAAGTGTGACAATCTCTTGGCCCGAGGTCGCGAACGCCTCAAGCTATCACTATAGCTACACTGTGGATGGTGAGGAGATTGAGGGTGATGTGGAGACTAACAGTGTCACTCTCAAGGGTCTCGCTGTCGGTGAGTACACCATCAATATCTACTCTGTCAGCGATGACGAGGCTTTTGCTGACTCGGAGGTATACTCCCTCACCTTCAAGCGTGCAAAGTCTGAGCTTTGGCGCAAGACGGGTACGTATACTTCATACGGCCTTTCCAAATCCTTCGATGCCACTATCGTCTCTTACGATGACGGCTCTTACACCATCGAGTCTCCCATCGGTGTCGAAGGCTATTCCATAAGTTTCGCGACGCTTAGCGACTCAAAGGAAATCACTGCCGTAGACCCATATTCTACCGACAGCTATAACTACTCATATTATTATGTCTCTTCTGAGTATTATTTGGCAATCTATACAGCCGGTGGATACTCAAAGTTCACTGGTGACAAGTCTTCTGGTGAGGTCTCGTTCTACTCTTATACCTATGACACGTCAAACAGTCTGATTGGTGAAGGAGGATATGATGATTTCGTCTGGGGCTCATCCTCCTCATCTCTGACTCTTGATGATATTGTCGGAACCTATTCGGCCGTGTCTAATGGTTGGTATTATGATTCTTATAGTTCTGTTCCTGGCTGGGTGGAAGTGAAGGATCAAGATAATGAGGTGACCATCACCGCCAATAGTGACGGGACTGTCAACATTTACAACTTCTATGGCTGGGAGGATAACTTTACCGGCACGGTTGATTTTGCCGCCCGCACCATCACAGTGCCTGCTTCCACATGGGCCACTTACTATACTTTTGCCGACGCCTCCTCTGAGGACAAGGCAGTCGTGGCTACCATTAATGATGATAACACTATCACGTTCTCTAATTTTGGTGCTTGGTATAGCAATTTTTCCTACATTTATGAGGGTTCAACATGCGTCATGACTAAAAAGGTCAAGGCTCTCACCATTGATGATATTGTCGGCACGTATGACGCAAAAGTAAGTGGCTCTGATCTGTTCTCGAATTATTGGACCGAGCAGACGGTTGACCGCACAGACGAGGTCACTATCACAGCTAATACGGACGGCACAGTGACAATCAGCAATTTTTATGATTGGGAATCTGACTTCACTGGTGTTGTCGATCTTGAGAATAGGACTATTACCGTAGAAGCTTGCGAGTGGGGCTATTATATCTTTGCTGCTACAGCATCCTCTTCAACAGCGGTTGTCGCTACTGTTGGAAATGATGGCGCAATCACTTTCTCTGACTTCACTGCTTGGTATGGCACAAGCAGTTATATTTTAGATGGTACCACTTGTGTCATGACTAAGAAAGCCACGGAATAAGCTTCGCCACCTCAGATAAACTTTTCATTGTATCACCCCTCGCTGCGGAACACTCCGCTTGCGAGGGGTGAGTTTTTATTGATGGGGATAATTTTTTGATGGGGATAAGTAGGAAAGATGGTATGTATGTGGACTATCAATGGTAAATAAAAAAGCGGTGAGCGAAATATCTTCGCTCACCGCATTGGTATGATTGTAGGATAAGTTCACAATCCCTTCACCTCGTCGTAGAACTTGTTGTAGGCCGCAATGTCGGGAGTCTCACCCGTGTAGTCCAACACTGGCTTTCCGCTCGCCTTTGCGTACTCCACAAGCTCGGGGGTGGCATTGGCTGAGCAGATGGTCACGCCGTCGCTCATGTCTATGGCATTCTTCATGAGGCTCAAGTAGTCTGTTACCTTTACTTTCTTGAGGCCTTTCTCATCGATGCCCTCCATCCATATCTTTTTGTTCTCGTCGGCCCACTCGCCGTCCCACTTCTCGTCATAGAGGCTGACGATGGTCTTGGCCTTGGCAAAGTATGGGTCATGCTTTTGAAGCAGCTTGAGGTAGATGGGCATCATCATGGTGAACCAGCCATGGAGGTGGATAATCTCGGGAACCCAGCGCAGCTTCTTTGTCGTCTCCCACACACCGCGTGCGAAGAAGATGGCGCGCTCGTCGTTATCCTCAAAGAACTTGCCGCTCTCGGGGTCTGTGATGACACTCTTACGGGCGAAAAAGTCATCATTGTCGATGAAGTATATCTGCATCTTGGCGGCCTGGATGCTCGCCACTTTGATGAGCAGAGGGTGGTCAGTGTCGTCAATGACGATGTTCTGACCTGAGAGCCTTATCACCTCATGCAACTGGTTGCGGCGTTCGTTGACGCTGCCAAAACGCGGCATGAAAGTGCGGATTTCACGGCCCGACTCGACGACGCCTTGCGCCAGTTTGCGGCTCCACTTGGAGATTTCGGATTCCGGCAAATAGGGATCAATCTCCTGCGAGACGTAAAGTATCTTCGTGTTCTCCATCTTAAAATTTTTAAGCGCGGACTGGGCTGCCGATAATCATCAAAATTCGTGACGCGGCACTGCGCCCCTTACGCACCCGTTCGTGACGCGAAGTTACAAAATTATATTGATTTTTCCTAAAGAAACGCTTTTTGAGTATTGCTTTATTAACTATCTATTAGTGCGTTCCATACTTTGAGAATTCTATTCTCTTGTGGCGCATAAAAGACAAAGCGGAGGCAAGAGTCTTAACCCTCGTCTCCGCTTTTGAACGGCAGACAGCCTGCACATGACTATTATGCAAGAGCCACCATCCATTATTAACAAAAAACCATTTTAGCTTACCTCGGGAGTGTTGCGCCCGATGGCAAACTGCGAGAGGTGCCTCTGCGGCATCTCGTCGCTCAAAAAAACCAAAGAACGATACATGGCATCTCGCAATCACTGCGGTTTTGCCAATGCGCCCCGTTGGGCGCACAAGACATTTATTGTCAGTCGTGGCACCGACTTACAACATTGCAAAGTTACGTCCTTCGGCTTCCCTTGGCAATACTTATTAATGACTATTTTGAATGAATAAAAACAGAGTTGTCGCACTTGCGCAAACAGAATGTAGCATTCCCTACTCATTTTTAGGTAGTGACCCCTTTCCGTCCGTCGCCTTTTTCAGCACGTTGTCAGCATTCTGACCCGTCCATCTTGCGGCTCCTGTCTTCTTGGCTATCACTTGTCCCTCGGCGTCAACCACTATGGTGGCGGGGACGGAATGTCGCAACTCGTCTCTTAGTCCAGGCTCACCCTTGTCTAACACACCGTCATCCGCAGGGCTGAATACTAAAAGATGGAGTTTGGAGTATCCGCGCTTGTTGAGATAACGAGACATCTCCTCGGCCTCGTTTGGCTCCACAATCAGGAAGAAGTCTATTCCGTCCCATTTTTCTGCGGCCTTAGACATGGAACGCAGCTCGGCTCGGCTCTGTGCGCTCCATGGACTGCAGGTGTTGATTAGGGTGGGGCGAGCTGGCGGAAATGTTAGGGCGGTGTCTCTGCCATCGGGTGTGAGCAAATCTACGTTGTCGCTCTCCGTCAGGAACACCATAGGCTCAAAGACTTCGGGCTGGACTAGCAATATGCGCAGCAAACCCGTCATTGCCGCACGACGCAACGGGGCTATGGCCAAGATTATGACCACGGCCAAAAAGGCGAAATCTATGATTATGCCTTTGACGCTCTTTCGCGATCGATAGCGTCTCCATGTCCGCGACAGGACTCCCATACGCCGTCTTTTTTGTCCCTACGCCGTCTTGATCCTGACTGGGGTGGGGATGGTATTGTGACGCTTGCCGTTGGTGCTGACGCTCATGCCGATGGCCTTGGCGTTGCAAAGCTCCATATTGGCTGTGATGAGGCCAGAGAGGTTGATCTCTGTCTCGAATGAGGTGCCGGAGTCAAGCGTCAGAGGCAGTTGTGGCACGTTAGCCCTGAATTTGCGTGAGTTGCCACCCATGACGAAATAGACGAGCGGCTCGGCCACCTCTATCTGTTTGCGTGAGTTGTTCTTGACGCGGATCCAATAGGTGAGTCGCCCGGCGCCATTGCTCTTCAGCTTGCCGCGGATTGACGTGCCGATGGGGTATATTCCGTTGCGGCGCATATACAGGTAGGCTATGACGCCGCAAACGAGGATGACAATAACAAGTGCTATAATCCAACCGTTGTGAGCCGCGTGCTCGGTTGACGGGCCAGTCAGGGCTATTGGGGTGCCCGTGGCGGTTGTATCAGTAGCCGAGGCGATGGTGTCTGTCGGCAGAGACTCTGTGGTCTGCTTCTCGTGCTGCCCGTTCGAGGCGGCTACACCCTGTGTCAGCTGGCTGACTTCCCATTGCAACCTGTTTATGGTGCATTGCTGCATCATGATAACCGCTACTAAGCACCACATTACTAATCTCCAGTGGGCGCCTATCCATTCGTTGGCTTTTATCAGGTAGTTGCGGAATTTATCCATAATGTTCTGTTGTTTTTCTTTGTGTGTCTTGGCGTTTTGGGGCTGAGTGTCACTCGGCTGTCACCTCGCGTACAATCTCGCCGGCTATCATGAGGCCGAAAATAGCTGTTATGTGCGCAATCGTGCCGTTTATCTGGGCCTTGGATGAGCACCACTCGTGGTTTACTAAGCTCGGGTCACCCGGTCCGTGCTCACCTTTGGGGCATACGCACTTGTCTGTGCCGCACGTGGTCTCGCTGCCTTTGTTGGTGAGCAGCTCGGGGCTGAAGACGCACTTGAATTTGCGTGATGGGCGAACTCCGTCCCTTTTGAATTTTTTGCGCAGGGCTCGTGCTAATGGGCATCCCTTGGCGTCCCAAAACTCGACCATGCGAATCTGGGTGGCATCCATCTTGAGCGCCGCGCCCATTGACGAGATGAATTTAGCCTTGCTGTCGCATGCCCTGAGTATCAGCAGAGCTTTGTCTTTCAGGCTGTCTATGGCATCGACCACATAGTCGAAGCTGTCCAAGTCGAACTGGTCGGCTGTCTCGGCTGTATATATTTTCTGGAGGGCCGTAATCTCCGCCCGAGGGTTGATGCTCAGCAGGCGGTCACGCAAAGCGTCCACTTTCACCTGGCCGACGGTCTTGAGCGTGGCCATCAGCTGACGGTTGACGTTGGTGACGCACACGCGGTCTGAGTCCACTATCGTTATTGTCTTTACTCCACTGCGCACAAGGCTCTCTGCGCACCATGACCCTACGCCGCCTACGCCGAAGATGATTACCTTCAGGCTGCCGAGTTTGCTCATGGCGTCTTTGCCCACCAGCAACTCGGTACGCCTCATCGCGCTCTCTGAAATGTCCACTGTCTTTGTCGTTTATCTATGGTTGTCTTGGTGGCAAAGATACTGTTTTTCCACGTCATAGAGCCGCTGGCGCATGTATTGATATTTGTGCTATCTTTGCCAAGGGGGTGTGCTGTATGCCCCCTACTCCTCAACTTTTTGAGATATTGGGAGTCAACGACTCCATTTTTATTTACAAGTTTACAAAGACAATACTTTTTTAGCATGAGCAAATCTCTTAGACGCTCCTCTAATTCGATGATTGCCGGTGTATGTGCCGGTGTGGCCAACTATTTTGACATTGATCCCACTGTCGTGCGCATTCTCTGGGTGTTTTTCACCCTTTGCGGCGGTGCTGGCATAATCCTTTACATTATCATGCTCATCCTCATGCCTAAGTAGCGGGGAATTTAATGCGGCCGTGTCTTGAACATTGTCGCACGAGGATGGATAACTTAAGCGAAAACCTTGGCAATCGTGTCCGGGTTTTCTTTTTTATTACGTGAACCTAACCCTGTTTTCATATTCAAAATGACGCACTTACGTTCAACTCTGACGGTCATAGCGCTGCTGCCTGTCACGGCGGCCATGGCCTGCACAAATTTCATAGTGACGCCTGGCGCTTCGGCCGACTGCTCCACTATTATATCTTATAATGCCGACGACTATGGCATGTTCGGGTCGCTTTGCCATTATGAGGCCGGCGTGCATGCCAAAGGCTCCCTCCGTGACATTGTCAACTGGGACTCACATATCTGGGCTGGTCAAATCCCGGAGGCTCCTGTGACCTACAATGTCATAGGAAACATAAATGAGTATCAAGTTGCCATTGGCGAGACCACCTATGGCGGACGCGAGGAGATGGTTGACACTACTGGGCTTATTGATTATGGTTCGCTCATCTATCTCGCTTTGCAGCGCTCCCGTACGGCCCGCGAGGCCATTGAGGTCATGACGTCGCTCGCCAATAAGTATGGCTATTCCTCAGAGGGTGAGACTTTTTCCATCGCCGATCCACATGAGGCCTGGATTATGGAGATGATGGGTAAAGGCCCAGGCTCCAAAGGCGTTGTCTATGTCGCTTTGCGTGTGCCCGATGGCTACATTTGTGCGCATGCCAACCAAAGCCGCATAGGCAATTGGCAGAAGCTCGGCTTGCCCAAGGAGGATGTCATAGCCTCTAAGGATGTCATCAGCTTTGCCCGAAAGATGGGTTGGTTCACTGGCAAGGACGCCGATTTCTCATGGAAGGACGCTTTCGCTAAACCGGACTTCGAGGCTCGTAGGCTGTGTGACGCCCGCGCTTGGAGCTTCTTCCGCCGCCATGCTGATGGCATGGACCGTTATTTCGCCTGGGCCGAGGGCTCAGACCCCGATGCCGAGGATATGCCTTTGTGGGTCAAGCCAAACCACAAGGTCTCTGTCCACGATGTCATGATGGGCATGCGTGACCACTATGAGGGCACTCCGCTCAGTCTCGCCGATACGACAAATCTCGCAGGTGGCGGATGGATGATGCCTTACCGCCCGACCCCTCTCGTTTTCTCGGGCGACGATGGCAAGGAGTATTTCTGGGAGCGTCCCACCAGCACTCAGCAGACGGCCTTCACGTTTGTGGCTCAGATGCGTCAGAACTTACCCAATAACATTGGCGGAGTCCTCTGGTTCGGCAACGATGATGCCAACATGATCGCCTACACTCCGATATATTGCGCCTCGACCCGCCGCCCTGTCTGCTACAACACGCCGGGGGCTGACGAGGTCACTTTCTCGTTCCAAAACGCATTCTGGATGTGCAACTGGGTGGCCAACATGGTCTACCCCCGCTATTCGGCTCTCTTCCCTGACCTTGAGGCTGTTCGTGACACTCTTGAGGCCAATTTCCTCGCTCGTCAGGCTGAGGTTGAGGCCAAAGCTGCCAAGATGACCACAGAGGCCGCCACGAAGTATCTCAACGACTACTCCATAGCCAGCGCCAACGAGATGATGGAGGCTTGGAACAATCTCGCCATGACCATCATTGTCAAGCACAACGACATGGCTCTCCGCCAAGTCAACCCCGACGGCTCGTATGTGCGCGACGCCAATGGCCATGTCAAGCGCGTTTCTCGCCCAGGCTACCCCGCTGCCACTCGCAAACTACTCATTGAGCAGAAGGCAGTGTCTGCTGAGCCGGCTAAGTAGGCGCAGCTTCCGTTTGCAGTATCATAAATACAGAAAGACCTCCGAGACTCGCTGCCTCGGAGGTCTTTCTGTATTGCTCAAACCTCTTCCATTCGCATGACTGTTCCACCTTTGAACTGCATTATTATCTTATGGAGGGTAGTCCCTTGCCGCAGTGCCTCCACTCGTGGCGCCTCGGCGTAGCGGTTTATCTGCTCCACCGCATCATCCCATTGGCTTGCCGACTTACTTTCCCACTCTTTTTGCGTGAGGAATTTCAGCTCAATGATGTAACTGTGGTCGGCGTGGTAGTACGTGAAGTTGGGCAGAAGGAAGAAGTCGCAATAGCCGTGGCTCATCTCTAATTCAGGTGTCAGAATGTAGTAGTCGCACTGGCCTAAGTATGCCATGAAAAAGCCTTGGATGTTGCGCTCGCTTTGTATCCCGTCGCGTGCGGACGATATTCTTGCGTATGTGTCTGCCAAATATTGCATGCAGTCGTTCCATTTACCGTCCATGGCCATGTTGGCGAAAACAAGGCGAAGTCTGTTGGTGTCTATGGTCGCGATCTCCTCAAATTGCTCAATGAGATAGTCGTAATATTGCTTGCGCACGTTGTTGTTTGGTATGCCTAATATGGTCTGACCTCCGCGCCGCAGTGCCTTATAGGTGAGCATTCCGTAGTAGAATAGCAGACTCGTGAATATATTGGGCTTAACCAGCATTTTGGCGGGGAACGACTCCTCTACGTTTGCGAGGATTTCGCCATTAGTGGCTATTTCATTTATTACGCCCCTGCGGTCTCCGTCAAGTCTGTCGAGCAAGAGGAGGTTCTTGAGTTTTTCGTAATCTGTGCGAGTGTTCGGGTCCACCATGTTTTTGGGTGGACACTTGTCATCGATGTAATTGCTAAGATAATAGAGCACCATGTCGCTGTTGAAGACGTGGCTTTGGTTCTCAAGCGCCCTTTCTGAAAAGCAATAATTGTCGTACCACGGCTTCATGTCCTCGACAATGTCTTCTGCGCTTACGTCAGCGGGCAGTTTGTCGTTCTCCTTGTAGTAATTAACCATCTGGAGTACATCCTCTTCCGAGAACCCCAACATTTGGTTGAATTGTTGCTTCGTCGATATGTTCCAACCTATGTTGAAGCCACTTGTCACGTCATCAAGCGTCACAGGACTAACGCCCGTCATGATAATCTTGTCGAACATCCCCTTGAATTTCTTGAAGATGTCGCGGTAGAATCCGCTGGCGTGTGTTATGGCATTGTATACAGATTCTCCCTCCTCGTTAAGTACGGTGTTGGTGAAGTTGTCGTACTCGTCTATTATAAGGAAGAGTTTTACGCCTCTTGATTTTGCCGCGAGATTAAGAATGGTAAGCTTGTCGCCAACTTTGTCTGCCGCATGAAATCTGTTTCTGATTTCGTCAGTATATGCTTGGAAATATTTATCCATGAAAGCATCCAAGCATTTTGACGCATAACCATTAAAGTTCTCTTCGAGTGTGTCCGACTTGCCCCCAACTTGCGAGAAGTCGAGTGTAAGTATTTGATAAAGGCCTTGTTCTGCAGTAGGATTCTTGCCAATCCACAGGTCTCCAAAAAGTTCGCCGAAGCGGTCTTTGCAAGCGCAATCGTAATATGCCGTCAGCATGTTGAGCCACAGGCTTTTCCCAAATCGGCGGGGTCGGATAAAGAATATGTAGTTCGCCTGCTCTTCGAGAAGCGGGATGTACATGGTTTTATCCACATAATAGAAGTTGCCGGTTCTCATCAAGAGAAAATCCGATATGCCGTATGGTATTCTTTTCACCTTGCTCATGGTCGTCTGTGGTGTTTGATAGAGGAATATCACCTGCCCTGCGCGTGTGGTAAACTCGCCTACTATTGCAAATATAGCTAATTCTTACAGCAATCGGCTCCGGTCCTGCAAGTCGCCTTGCCGAACCGGAGCCGATTCTTTTTTGTTTATCAGTGAGGCTTACTCGTCGTAGCCTAACAGGCTTGTGGCGAATTCCGCAAGGGCGGCATAGTCATCGATAAGCTTGTCCGCCAAGTCTTTGCGCTCATTCCTGTCGCAAACGCGGAGCAGTTCATAGTAGATGGCCATGCAGCGCTCGATGCCTGAGACTGACTGGACCATCAGGTTCTCGCGCATGCTCAGGTAGTAGTTCAGCTCCTGCCTGTTGTCAAGGGCGTACTCGCTGATGATGGAGTCTCCGTTGGCAGACAGCCCGGCGCGGTAGTAGTCGGTCGCCATCTGGACTGAGAGGAAGTTGTGTGGCACAGCCCAGCTCGGAATCTCGGTCTGAATCTTGTCAAGAACCTCGATGGCGCGGGTCTGTTTCTGATTGGCGACCAAGGTGTCGGCCGTTGAATCCCTCTCGTCAAGCAGAGCCGTGGCCAAGCGTGTCAGGTGCATACGCATGTTGGACGCCATGCGGCTCTTATTCTCATCGAGATAGAGGCCAGGTGCGTTAAATGAGCCCCAGCGGAACTTGTTCATGACGTTGTCATACATCTTGTCGGTGTCGACGGTGCCACTCGCTCCGCTGTTGCGGTCGGTGCCGCCCTTGATGGGGACTATGCGCTGGGCGAGACCTTCGAGCTGGAAGTAGTTGTCAAGCCCGTAGTAATTCTCGCGTCCGACGGTGACGGCGTAGTAGAGAGGACGCTGCCAGTTGCTGGTCGCAAGCATGTCGAGGACCATGAGGCAGTTCTTGAGGATGTAGTTGCCACCTGGCGTAATGCGCATCTGCTTGACGATGTCGCTCGTCTTGGATGGGTTGACAGCTCCGGCCTTGATGACGGCAGCCGTGTCAACGTCAAGGACAAACTTCTTGGCGGGGACGAAGCATATGCGCTCTGACGTGTACTGAGGCAAACTCTTGGTGCGCGGATCCTCGCTATGGATGAAGTCGAGAGCCGATCGCAGGTTGAGTCCGTCTTTCCACTTGTCTTGGTCAATGAGGTAGACGACGTCGCGGTCGTGGGTGTACTCATCGTGTGTGAACGAGATGGGCAGCGGGTCGCTCTCATACGCCTTGCGCTTCATCTGGTCGCAATACCATTCGGTCTGCAAGTATGAGAGGTTGCAGACGCGGACGTCGGTTCGGCATCCCTCCACCTCTTGCGCATACCACAAGGGGAAGGTGTCGTTGTCACCATTTGTGAAGATGACCGCGTTGTCGTCGCAAGAGTTGAGGTAGTTGTAGGCCATGTCGCGGGCTATGGTGCAACCCGACCTGTCATGGTCGTCCCAGTTCTGCTCGGCCATGAGGCCTGGCACAAAGATGAGGCTGAGGACGGATGCGACTATAGTGGCCACCATGCGGGGCGCCTTGAGCGCGTGGAGCCAATCGATGAGCTGCAGGACGCCCAAGCCAATCCAGATGGCGAAGGCGTAGAACGAGCCGGCGTAGGCATAGTCGCGCTCGCGCGGCTGCAGTGGCGTCTGGTTGAGGTAAAGCACGATGGCCAAGCCCGTCATGAAGAACAGGAGCATGACGACCCAGAAGTTTTTCTTGTCTTTCCCAGCCTGGAAGAAAAGGCCCGCCAAGCCAAGGATGAGGGGCAACATGTAGTAGACGTTGTGTCCCTTGTTGCTCTTAAGCGAGTCTGGCAACAGTTCCTGATCACCATAGAAGTAATTGTCTAAGGCAGGGATGCCTGTCAGCCAGTTGCCATGGGTCAGCTCGCCATTGCCCTGTATGTCGTTCTGGCGACCGCTGAAGTTCCACATGAAGTAGCGCAGATACATGAAGTTGATCTGGTAGCTCAAGAAGAAGCGCAGGTTCTGTCCGAAAGTCGGGATGTTGACAACCTGTTTCTGCCCGTTACGCTCCACGTAGACGTTATTGCCGTTCTTTCCGTTGAAACCGCTCCATGCCTTATATTGAGCAATGTGCGGAGCCTGTGGGCTATACATTCGGGGGAAAAGGACCTCGGCTTGATACTTGTACTTGGTCTTATACTCCGCCACGACATATTTGCCGTCTTTAATCTTGTAGACGGGAGCGCCCTCGCTGTTGTAGGTTCCCGGCTCTGCCTGAGGTGAGGCGAAGGTCTGACCCTTGAAGAGGGGAGTGTCACCGTACTGCTCGCGGTTGAGGTAGTCAATGAGCGAGAACACGTTATCCGGGCTGTTCTGGTCCATCGTGGGGTCGGCTGCCGAGCGGATGACGACCATGGCGAATGACATATAGCCCAAGATGATGACCGCCGCACAGTTGAGTATGGTGTTAGCTACGACTTTCCTGCGCTTGTAGGTTACTATCATTCCTGCAATGAGGCCCGCAATGACCAAAATCATCCAGAAAATGGCGCCTGAGTTGAGCCCGAGGCCGAGTCCGTTGACGAACAAAAGGTCAAAGTAGCCCGCAATCTTGACGAGGCCGGGGATTATGCCATAGAGGATTACGCCCAAAATGACGCATGACACGCAAAGTGCTATGATGACACCCTTGGCCGTAGCCTTATATTTGCGGAAGTAGTAGATGAGTCCTATGGCCGGGATGCAAAGCAGGTTGAGCAGGTGGACTCCGATGGAGAGGCCCATAAGGTAGGCTATGAGTACCAGCCAGCGGTTGCTGCCGGGCTCGTCTGCCACATTCTCCCACTTGAGGATGCACCAGAACACGGCTGCAGTGAAGAGTGATGACATGCCATAGACCTCACCCTCGACTGCCGAGAACCAGAATGTGTCTGAGAAGGTGTAGGCCAATGCGCCAACCATGCCGGCGCCCATGACTGCCCACACGCGCCACGCCTCAGGCTCGCCATTGGCGTCTTTCTCAGCACCGTCAATCATGATTTTGCGCGCAAGGTGCGTGATGGTCCAGAAAAGGAAAAGGATGGTGAATGCTGACGCCAACGCGCTCATGACGTTGATGAACTTGGCCACGAGGGTTACGTCAGGGGCCGCAATGGCGAACATGCGGGCTATGATCATGAACAATGGGGCTCCGGGAGGGTGGCCCACCAGTAGTTTGTCGGCCGTTGAGATGAACTCGCCGCAATCCCAAAAACTCGCCGACGCCTCTGTCGTCAGGATGTAGGTGATGGCTGAGACGAGAAACGCCACCCAGCCCATCACGTTGTTGATCAGTTTGTATTGCTTCATTTAACTATTCTGGACCGGTTGAGTCTCCCGGCCACTTTTTTACTTGGCGTTAATTGACCGCGCACACCGCGGCTTGCCGCGAATTTATATCGTTTGGCGCAATTATACCCTTTTGACTTTGACATTTAATATTGGTCGAACATGATGTTTGCGCAGAAGCTTAACGCAGATTTGCCCACACGCCAAAAATCTAACGTAGAATTAAGCGGAAAGTCATCGTTTCGTAACATGTCAGATTATGTATAGGATGATTTTATTTCATAAATCAACAAAATGCCCAGCCCGTGACATTGTCGCTATGCTCACTAAATGCCCATCGTCTCCGCTTTTTTGTCTCTTAGAGGTTATTTTTGCCTATCTTTGCGGTGCCAGCAAGGGGGATTTTTGTTCCCGACATGCTGCCCTAAGTCACATATAGAGAAAATTTAACCTATAAAGCCTTGAATATTCTCCTCATCGGCTCTGGCGGCCGCGAAAACGCCATTGCGTGGAAACTGAAGCAGAGCCCGAAGCTCTCCAATCTTTTCATTGCGCCTGGTAATGCAGGAACGGCACAACTCGGGCAAAACGTGGCTCTCGACCCTAATGACCATAAGGCGGTTTGCGACTTCGTGGTTGAGAATGGTGTCGACATGGTTGTCGTAGGCCCTGAGGAGCCTCTGGTACGCGGACTTCATGACGCCATTCTGGCGGACGAGCGCACAGCCAAGATTCCTGTTATTGGCCCGCAGGCCAAAGGCGCGGAGCTGGAGGGCAGCAAAGATTTTGCCAAGGCTTTCATGGTTCGTCATGGAATTCCTACAGCTCGCTACCGCAGTTTCACTCAGGCCAATGCAGCCGAGGGTGAGGCTTTCCTTGATGAACTCCGTCCCCCTTATGTGCTCAAGGCCGATGGCTTGGCGGCTGGCAAAGGTGTCCTTATTATAAATGACAAGGATGAGGCTAAACGTGAACTCCGTGCCATGCTTGGCGGAATGTTCGGTCTCGCCTCTGCTACAGTCGTCATTGAGGAGTTCCTCTCGGGCGTAGAGCTTTCCGTCTTTGTCCTCACGGACGGTGAGGGCTATGTCATCCTCCCTGAGGCTAAGGACTACAAGCGAATTCGCGACAATGACGAGGGTCCCAATACCGGTGGCATGGGTGCGGTGTCGCCTGTTCCTTTTGCCGATGACGAGTTCATGCGCAAGGTTGAGGATCGCATCGTCCGTCCCACTGTCGAAGGCCTCAAAAAGGATGGTATCCCTTATAAAGGCTTCATATTCCTCGGCCTCATGAACTGCGACGGCGAGCCTGAGGTGATTGAGTATAACGTGCGCATGGGTGACCCCGAGACTGAGGTCGTAATGCCGCGTCTCCAAAACGACTTGGTCGACCTCTTCATTGCGACAGCAGAAGGCCGCCTCAAGGACGAGAAGGTGTCAATAGACCCGCGCGTCTGCACCACTGTCATGCTTGTCTCTGGCGGATACCCGGGTTCTTACCGCAAGGGCGTGGCGATGGTTGGCTTTGACCAGGTGGATTCTGATTCAATCCTTTTCCATGCCGGCACAAAGAACGCCGAAGATGGTTCCATCGTCACCAATGGCGGACGTGTCATCGCAGTCTCTTCTCTCGCTGACAGCATAGAGAACGCCCTCAAGGCCTCATATCGCAACGCCGAGAAGATCGCGTACTGCGACAGATTCTTCCGTCATGACATTGGTCAGGACATGATTCGCATCCGTGACCAGCGTAAAGCCAACTAATCTTGGCGGCTATCCCACTCCTTCAAAGGCATAAAAGGCATAACAGAAGATACTGATGCTGTTCCGACTTTTCACGAGCAACAATCCTTTGGCCTATATAGCCATGGTTGCCGTTCTTGTCCTCCTGAGGCTGAGGCTTATTCTCACTCCCGAGTTCTATGTCCTTGGTGATCAGACTGGTCTTTATGCCCCGTTGTGGAATACTGTCTTTGGTCATGTTGAGCTTGCGAGTGCGCTTTCCGCCGTTCTCGCCATTGTGGCGACTGCGCTTTGCGCGCTCCTTGTGAATAATATAGTAAACCGGTTTGGTCTCGCCCTTCAACAGGGCGTGGCCGCCGGTTTGTTTTTTGTCATCTTGTCCGGCGGTTTGCGCCCCTCCATCGCATTCCAGCCCATCATCATCTACTCGCTCTTTTTCATCTGGGCCCTCGACAGGCTCTTCTCCTCAATGAGGAAAGAGTCTCCCTATGCCAGTGTGGGGTGGGGCTTCGCCATCGCGACGACTGGTTCCCTCTTCTGGGCCAAAGGACTATGGCTTCTCCCGCTGCTTTTTCTTGTGCTTTTCGTCATCCGCCAGTCGAGTGTGCGATGCCTCGCTGCGGCCTTAGTTGGCATTATTGGTGTGGCTTTTGTCGCGGCCTCGGTTGACCTTTTCGTCTGCGACCCGATTGTTGATTTCCGTTTGCTCATGCGCTCAGCCTTTGACACTCAGGCCTTGTGGAAGATTGGCGCATTTTCAATATCCTATGTGTCCATAGTTCTGTTGATGGTGCTGTGGGCCACTTTATCCACCCAGCGCCACTTGGTCGAGATGACCATTCAGGAGAGTCGCCGCATGAGGGTGGCGGAGTGGATTGTTTTCTTGTCTATATTCCTTATCACTCTGCCCGGTTTCTCTTATGAGATGCAGCTCCTTTTTGCGGTGGGCGCGTCGATGATTTTGCCCTCTTTTGCGCTCCGTTTGCGCACAGATGTGATGAGAGACCTGTTTTTGGTGCTGTTGATAGGTGTGACTGCCTGGATTATTTACGTGTAACACAGCGGCTTAACCAATAGCAATGTTTTTTTTGCCAAATTATTTCTTTTTATGGCTAACTTTGTCCGTATTGTAGACGGACTATATGCCAAACCAAAGCAGCACGGCCGCGCAGCGTAAGTTGCGCAGCTCTTATTTCACGACAACAATTTCTATCTCGCTCGTCCTGTTTCTTTTAGGGATGATCGGGCTTCTTCTTCTCAACGCCAACCGTGTCTCATCCTATGTCAAGGAGAATTTGTGCCTGACGGTCACTTTCGCCCCTGACACTCGTGACGCCGAGATTAGGCAGATTGAGAAACAGCTGTTGTCTCAGCCTCAAGTCAAGTCCGTCCGCTTCATCGATAAGGATGAGGCTGCTAAGGAGATGGAGGCCAACCTCGGCGAGAGCTTCATGGACATGCTCGACGAGAATCCGCTGCTCCCCTCTATGGAGGTTAAGCTTTTTGCCGAATATGCAAACGAGCAGGGCATGAGCGCCCAGGCAGAGCTTATCCGCAGCTTCAAGCCCGTCCGCGACGTTAATTTTGAGAAGGATGTTGTCAATCTTATTCATGACAACATACGGAAAATATCACTCGTGCTGCTCGGCTTCTCCGCTCTTATGCTCATTGTGGCCATAACGCTAATCAACAACACTGTGCGCCTGATGGTCTACAGCAAGCGTTTCATCATCCGGACCATGCAACTTGTCGGAGCCACCCGTGGCTTCATCCGCAAACCTTTCTTGGCGTCGGCTGTGGCTCAGGGACTCGCTGGCGGACTCATCGCCAACGCGATGCTCGCGGTCGTGGTTTTCTTCTCAGCGCGTGAGCTGCCTGGCGTGATTGGCTTCACTAATGTGACATCTGTCGTAGTGCTCTTCTCCGTCGTGTTCATTGTCGGGGTTCTTATCACGATTGTCTCAACCACTCGCTCGGTCAACCGCTATCTCGGTCTCAGCACTGACGATTTGTACGTGTAGCCTACTTTTTTGCGTACCGCCCCTCGCCATTTTCAAGACTCAAAATCAAACAGGTATAATCGGCGTGTTCATGCGCCATATTAAAAGATATAATGAAAAAGTCTGTAGACTCAGTCTCAAGTCAGATTGACGGGACTAAGGAAGAAAAAGAGCTTTCGCTCAAAATGGGTAACTATAAATTGTTAGCCATAGGTCTCGCTATCATTGTCATCGGTTTTGTTCTCATGGCTGGCGGTGGTTCTGACGACCCTAACGTCTTCAACGAGGACGTCTATAGTTTCCGTCACATAACGCTCGCTCCCATTGTGGTGCTTGCCGGCTTCGTGTTCGAGATTTATGCCATAATGAAGAAGTAAGAACAATAACAGGACAACAGATTAACAATGGATACGTTTCAGGCCATCATCTTAGGACTCATACAAGGCCTCACTGAATATCTCCCCGTCTCCAGCAGCGGACACCTCTGCATAGCCTCTCATCTTTTCGGTGTCGAGGCTGAGGAGAACCTCACTTTCACCATCGTGGTTCATGTGGCCACTGTCCTCTCTACCATTGTAATTCTTTGGCGTGAGATTTGGAGCATCCTCAAGGGCCTTTTCGAGTTCAAGATGAATGACGCTACCCGCTATTTCATCAACATTGTCATATCCATGATCCCTATTGGTATTGTGGGTGTTTTCTTCAAAGACAAGGTTGAGGAAGTTTTTGGCTCTGGCGTGTTCATTGTGGCAATCATGTTGCTTGTCACTGCTGTATTGCTCACATTCGCCTATTTCGCCAAGCCTCGTCAAAAGGAGAAGATTGGCATGCTGGACGCGTTCATCATTGGCCTCTCGCAGGCTTGCGCCGTTTTGCCTGGTCTTTCTCGCTCTGGTACAACCATTGCGACTGGCTTGCTCCTCGGAAACAAGAAGGAGTCTTTGGCTCAGTTCTCATTTCTCATGGTAATCCCGCCCATCTTAGGCGAGGCTCTGCTTGACGGGATCAAATTGCTTGGCGACAGCACCGAGGCAATGGCGGCGTCACCACTCTCACCACTGACTCTTTTGGCAGGCTTCCTTGCCGCCTTTGTCTCTGGTTGCGTGGCTTGCAAATGGATGATTGGCATCGTGCGCCGCGGCAAGTTGATCTACTTCGCCGTCTATTGCGCCATTGTTGGCATTCTCTCGCTCATTTTCCTCGCTTAACGTAGCGAGGCTGCCGTCTTTTTTCACATATAAAATATCTCGTTTTGGATTTTATTGCCGGGGAGCGTCTCCTGATTGATAAACCGCTGACTTGGACTTCGTTTGACGCAGTCAACAAGATCCGCTTCCTCCTCAAGCGTCATGTCGGCATTAAGAAAATTAAAGTCGGCCATGCCGGAACGCTTGACCCGTTAGCTACGGGACTTATCATCGTCTGCACAGGTAAGGCGACTAAGGGCATCCAGGCCCTGATGGATCACGACAAGGAGTATGTCGCGACCATTTGTATCGGCCAGACGACACCAAGCTTTGATCTTGAGACCGAGGTCGATGGCACTTATCCCGCATCTCATGTGACGCGTGAGCTTGTCGAGAAAACCTTAAGCAGCCAATTCCTTGGTGAGATGGGCCAAGTGCCGCCCACGTTCTCGGCTATACGTGTGGATGGTCATAGAGCCTACGAATATGCGCGCAAAGGCCGCCATGACGAGGTTGAGCTCCAAGCGCGTAAGGTGACGTTCACAGAACAAGAGATTGTTGATTTCAAACCGGCTACCCCTGAAAATCCTACGGCCGAGCTTGTTCTCAGGGTCGCTTGCTCCAAAGGCACATATATTCGTGCCTTGGCAAGGGATTTGGGGCTTGCTCTCGAGTCGGGGGCTCATCTTACAGCTCTACGACGCACAAAGGTTGGCGAGTTCTCTGTGTCTGACGCATTGACAATGGAACAAGTTGAGGAGCTGATACGCCAGCAGCCTCCCGTCGAGCCAAAAGAAACAAACTAACAGCCATTTGCGTAGCAGTGGTCTGGCGTTCATAGCACAACAGAAAAAATATCCATATCATAATATGAAGCTTTCAGAGTTCGAGTACCGATATCCAGAGGAGCAGGTGGCGCAATTTCCCACTCTCCATCGTGATGAAGCCCGCCTCTTGGTTCTCCATAAGAAGACCGGTGAGGTTGAGCATAAGATGTTCAAGGATATCCTCGGCTATTTCGATGATGGCGACGTGATGGTCGTCAACAACACTAAGGTTTTTCCTGCGCGTCTCTATGGAAACAAGGAGAAGACTGGCGCACGCATTGAGGTGTTCTTGCTCCGTGAACTCAATCACGAGCAACATTTGTGGGATGTGCTTGTAGATCCCGCCCGCAAGATTCGTATTGGCAACAAGCTCTATTTCGGTGAGAATGACAACATGGTGGCTGAGGTTATCGACAACACCACCAGCCGCGGCCGTACGTTGCGTTTCCTGTTTGATGGGCCAAGCGATGAGTTCCGTCAGCAGCTTTACGCACTTGGCCAGACTCCGCTCCCTGATTGCATCAAGCGTGAGCCAGTCCCCGAGGATGCTGAGAATTATCAGACCATCTTCGCAAAGGAGGAGGGTGCTGTCGCTTCGCCTACTGCTGCCCTTCATTTCAGCCGCGAGCTCTATAAGCGTTGCCTCATCAAGGGTATAGATTTCTCAGAGATTACTCTCCACGTCGGACTTGGCGGTTTCCGCGATGTCGAGGTCGAGGATCTCACTAAGCATAAGATGGATTCCGAGAAAATGCATATTCTCGATGCAGCCGTCGAGCGTGTCAACCGCGCTAAGGACGAAGGCAAACAGATTTGCGCAGTCGGCACCACGGTCATCCGTGCACTCGAGACAGCCGTATCCACCTTTGGCCACATTACCCCGTATGATGGTTGGACCAATAAGTTCATCTTCCCTCCATACGAGTTTCAGGTTCCGACTTCTATCATCTCCAACTTCCACCTCTCCATGTCCACCATGCTCATGCAGGTCTGCGCCTTTGGCGGCTATCAGCGTGTCATGGATGCCTATAATGAGGCCATTAAGGAGGGCTATCGCATCGGCCCCTATGGAGACGCCATGCTGATAATTTAAAAGCGAAAATCAGGCCGTAAGGCTTGTTTCTCCTGATATTCTAAAAAAGACACGTCCGACAACCAATAATCATGGTTGTCGGACGTGCCTTTTTTATCGTGAACCTAATGGCTGAAAGCGCCTTTTGTGTCGAGAGCTGGGTCGTATGGGTTGAGATATTCCACCTCTACATTTGCGACAGCTAATTGCTTCTGAAGCATGCCGCCGGGTCGGCAAAAACCTGTTACCACCTTTGTGGCGTTAGCAATCATATATCGGTTCCTCGCCTCTGCCATTCCATATTTGTCAATCCAAGGCAATAGGAAGTCAGTAGTTGTAAGTGCTAATAGTCGCCCGTCTCCTATGGCTTCGACCATTGCTGTCGGCCACATTGTCGGGAATGGCTGGTCAAGAACTAAAATTGTAGGGATGCGACGCTTGATTAGGCTCGCCAGCACTTGCCCCTCGGCTTTTTGCAGATTA
Organism: Bacteroidaceae bacterium; assembly: GCA_963618945.1. Lineage (GTDB taxonomy): Bacteria > Bacteroidota > Bacteroidia > Bacteroidales > Marinilabiliaceae > W3P20-009. The sequence goes on along the minus strand of CAVETY010000006.1, from coordinate 130,094 downwards.
CCACACATTATGCAGTCGCAGTCGACGGATAGACTGTCAATCCATGTGTTTATTGCGGCTGCGCAATAGTCCGGCATCTTGCGTGAGCAAAGAAACGCGGTCTTGCCTTCACGGCTCAACAAGTCTATATTCCCGATAGGGGCCGTGATTTCAGAGGGCGGAGTCACCGCTGCTTCTTTGGGGATCTTGTTGTCCGTCTGCATTTTTGCTGTGGTTAAGTGTGTTGGTACGTTTGCGTCTTGTTGGCGACCCTACGACTTTTTCGCAAGGTTTTGCCTTATGTAATCCTCGCTCAGGCCTGTGCATACCGCTACTAAGCTAATGTCGAGTCCTTGCTCGAGCATGTTCTGAGCGGTTTGCAAGATACCGTCTTCTCGACCCTTTTCTTTCGCCTCCTCAAGTCGTTGCTTAGCCTCAAGCTCAAACGTATAGTTGTCACGCATGATCCTGATGGCCTCGTCGTATTTCAGCCTCTCACGAGGGGTTAACTCGGACAGGTTGGTTATTGACTCCAATTTCTTGAAGACTTTGCTCTTCGCCGCATATGGCATTCGTTCAAGTGTTTCCATGTTCTTTAAGACATATATCCATCTTTCAAAATCGCTCGTGCATTTCTCGGGGTCGTCAATTTTGAAAAGTGGCAATTGGAGAAATATTAACCTTAGCTTGTCGCTCATCTGCCGGCCTGTTGACTTGTCGGCAATGATGGCGTCAGTCCTGAATTCGGTGAGCGTGTCCTCGGTGAAGTTCATGAAGGCTATCCCGTAGACGGCCTTTATGTCGTAGTCCCATAAACGACCCCTTTCCCCTTGCTCGGATATGGAGCGTGACGTGTAGAACAACATTCTGTCAAGAAACCTGTTCTGCTTGCGGTTCTGCATCTCTACGATTATATATTCGCCAGAGTCCGTCTTACAATAGATGTCGTAGATAAGAGACCTCTCACTTGCGCTCCGTCCATGTCGCTCCTTGTTCATGAACTCGATATCAAGTATGTGACGTTCGCCAACAAGCAGGCTGTTTAAGAAGTCTATGAGCAAATCGCTGTTGACCTCTTGTCCGAAAATCTTTTTAAATCCGAAGTCGGTGAACGGGTTTATAAATCTTGCCATCTTGCCGAGTTTTATGACGCCTATGGCAAATTTATGAAATAACTGTCACTATGCAAATTGCGTGCGGCTTTTAACGTGAGTCGTGGTGACAGCTGCGGACGATGTAGCGAAGACGGCTGTATGGTTTCCTACCGAATATGTAGGCTCTGCGGTGGGGTGGGCTGTATATAAAGAATTAAGGCGTCCTTGAAGGAATTCAAGGACGCCTTAATCAGAGGTCGGTGGCGGATTCGAACCGCCGTGGACGGTTTTGCAGACCGTAGACTAAGCCACTCATCCAACCGACCATCTGTTGGCTTTGACGTTGCTTCGTCTTAGCGAGTACAAAATTAGGACATTTTTCTTAAACTGCAAGGGCGTGGCGTGTTTTGTTTGCAGAAAAATATGGGCATTGTAGTTAACTCGGCTATTATCAGTGTTTTGGAATCTATTTATTTTTTTAGCCACATTTCCGCAAATGCCTTTCTCTGATTGTTGAAGACGAACCGCCCCGCCAAACCAGCTAATCTTGGTTTGACGGGGCGGGTTTGCTTCTTTAGTCTTTTATTTCTTCAAGTGGCTTACTTGGCTGCCTTTGCCCAAGTGTCCTTGAGGCCGACTGTCTTGTTGAAGACGGGATGTCCCGCGGTCAGTGTGTCAGGGTCCACATTGAAGTAGCCTAAGCGCTGGAATTGCAAGTAGGCGAGAGGCTTCTGCTCGGCCGCAAACTCCTCGACGTAGCAATTCGTGAGGACGTGGAGAGAGTCGGGGTTGATGATCTGCTTCATAGCCTCGACAGGCTCGCATTGCTGCTCGCTTGTGATTTCTGACATGGCGTCGCGTGGATTGGCAACCTTCCACAACCTGTCATAGAGGCGTACCTCGGCTTTGACGCAATGGTCTGCGCTCAGCCAGTGCAGAGTGCCCTTAACCTTACGGTCGGCGCCTGGCAGACCGCTGCGGCTCTCTGGGTCATACTCGCAGTAAACCTCCTCAATCTCGCCGTTGTCATTCTTCTTGCAGCCTGTGCACTTGACGATATAGGCGTTTTTGAGTCGCACCTCGCCACCTGGGGTCATGCGGAAGAATTTTTTCGGAGCGACCTCCATGAAGTCCTCGCGCTCCATCCACAGGTTGCGGCTGAATGCGATCTTATGGCTGCCCTCTTCAGGAGCTTCGGGGTTGTTCTGGGCGTCCATCATCTCCACCTGTCCCTCGGGATAGTTGGTCACTACGAGTTTGACAGGGTTGAGAACGGCGGATACGCGGGTGGCGCGCTTGTTGAGGTCCTCGCGCACTGCGCTTTCGAGCAGGGCGAAGTCGTTGGTGGCGTCAAATGTCGTGTATCCAATCTTGTCTATGAGGTTGAGGATGGACTCTGGGCTGTATCCACGACGGCGGAATGCGCAGATGGTCGGCATTCGGGGGTCGTCCCAGCCAGACACGAGGCCGTTCTTGACCAATGCGAGCAAGTTGCGCTTGCTCAGGAGTACGTAGCTAAGGTTGAGTTTGTTGAACTCGGTCTGACGCGGGCGGTTGTCGCTCAAATCCTCACCCCTCGTCTCCTTGAGCCAATCGACGAAGAGGTCGTAGAGCGGACGGTGCACGACGAACTCCAATGTGCAGAGTGAGTGGGTCACGCCCTCGAAGTAGTCACTCTGACCATGAGCGAAGTCATACATTGGGTAGGCGTTCCACTTGTTGCCTGTGCGAATGTGTGGGACATTGAGTACGCGGTAGATGATAGGGTCGCGGAAGTGCATGTTGGGGTTCGCCATGTCAATCTTGGCGCGGAGAACCATTTTGCCCGGCTCTACGTTTCCGCTGTTCATCTTCTCGAAAAGGGCGAGGCTCTCCTCGACAGGTCGGTTGCGGAACGGGCTCTCAGTTCCAGCCTGAGTTGGCGTGCCTTTCTGCTCAGCTATCTGCTCTGCCGTCTGCTCGTCCACATAGGCCTTGCCGCGCTTGATAAGCTCAACGGCGAAGTCCCAAAGCTGCTGGAAATAATCTGACGCGTAATATACGTTGGCCCACTTGAAGCCAAGCCATTGTATGTCCTCTTTGATGGACTCGACATACTCTGTGCCCTCCTTGGTGGGGTTGGTGTCATCAAGACGCAAATTGCACACACCTTTATAACGCTGCGCCACGCCGAAGTCCATTGCTATGGCTTTTGCATGACCGATGTGGAGGTAGCCGTTAGGTTCGGGCGGGAAGCGGGTCTGGACTCGTCCCCCGTTTTTGCCTTCCTTCAGGTCGGCCTCTATTTTCCGTATGATGAAGTTGCCCAGGCTCTCGGCCTTTTCTTCTGGCTCCAAGTTGTTAGTGCACATCTGCTGTTTTCGGGTTTTGTTAAGACCTCAAAGTTACTTAGAAATTTCGTATCTTAGCATTGTGCGGGGGTGTCTGCGCGTTAAATAGGCCATCGCGCTGGCATTGCCGTTAATAATTTAAAGACTCAGACGAGAATGATAATTGAAATACGAGATCTCCGCATCTATTCGCACCATGGCTGCTATGCGGAGGAGAGGCAGGTCGGAGCGCAATTCGTGATTGACGCGGACCTTGATGTCGATGCTTCGATCCCAGCCCGGACGGATGATGTGATGGACGCTCTCAATTATGTGGAGGCGTGCGAGGCCATTGCGCTCGTTATGCGCACTCCGCATCACCTTCTTGAATCTTTAGTCGCCGATGTGGTGGCCGATCTCAAGGCTCGTTTCTCCTCTAAGGGACTCAAGGGCGGAATGGTTCGCATAGCCAAGGTGGCTCCTCCCATCGGACTTGAGCTTAAAAGTGTGGCCGTGAAAGCCAACTTTTGAGGCAACCTGCTAAAAGCTGTGCCATAGATAAAAACAGAACCCGCCTCGGTCTGATGACTGAGGCGGGTTCTGTATCTTTCGGTCGCTTGATATCAGGCGAACCTTGAGTTTCTGATTGTAGAGCTTGAGAGGCTTTTATTGCTCCTGAGTCTCTTCCGTGCTTTGCTCTGACTTGTCGGTCGCTATTTTGCTAATCTCGACCCTGAAGAAAATCAGCAGGCAGAAAATGCCTACACAGATGGCCGAGTCCGCAATGTTGAACACGGGGCGGAAGAAAAGGTAGGTGTCGCCACCTACAAACGGCATCCACTCAGGGTAGCGCCCTTCAAGCAGAGGGAAATAGAGCATGTCCACCACTCGCCCGTGAAGCCAAGTCCCGTAGCCGCCACCTTCGGGGAAAAGTGTAGCCACCTGACCCCAAGACGAATTGAAGATGACGCCATAGAACACAGAGTCTATTATGTTGCCAACCGCCCCCGCAAGGACAAGCGACACGCACGCCACATATCCATTGTGGGCTTCGCCTCGTCTGCAAATCTTAACGAGATACCAGCCTATGACCGCAATCGCGCACAGACGGAAAACAGACAATGCGACTTTACCCCAGCTTGAGCCGGAAAGCTGCATGCCGAATGCCATGCCGTTGTTCTCCACAAAGTGGAGGCGGAACCAGTCGCCAATCACCTTGACCTCGTCTCCCAGCTCGAAGTGCGTCTTGATGTATATCTTGAACGCCTGGTCGATTATGAGTACTGCGGCGATGACTCCCAGGGCTATCTTTGAGTTCTTTGTCAAAACTATTCTTTTGAGAAAATTAGAGTGGGCAAGCCCCCTTATGGGCAGCCATAGGGTGTCGCGCCTGCGACTGCCGACATTGAGCCTGTGGGCCCACTTGACTGTTATGTCACTTATTTCCCGCGGCCTTTCTCCTTAGCCTCGATTGACAAGGTGGCGTGGGGAACGGCCCTCAGCCTCTCCTTGGGAATGAGCTTGCCCGTCTCGCGGCAGATGCCGTAGGTCTTGTTCTCAATGCGGACAAGGGCTGCCTGGAGGTTGGAGATGAACTTTTGCAAGCGCTCCGCCATTCGGCACGCCTCTTCCTTGGTGAGCAGGCTCTGGCCTTCTTCCAAAGCGTGGAACGTTGGCGAAGTGTCCTGTGTGTCGTTGACATCGCTGTGAGTAATCTCGTTGCGATAGACTTCGTAGTCGCGCTTGGCCGTCTCGAGCTTTTCGAGGATAATCTCCTTGAACTCTTGGAGTTCCTCGTCTGAATAACGAGTTTTTTCTGCCATGGAAGTGTAAATAAGAGGAAGGTTAGGTAAAAGCCTCGCAAACTTTTTGGGGGCTTGCGAGGCGTTTCTTTGGTCTTCTGTTAAACTTTTTGAACGGCAACCAGAAGTGTCAGGTTGTCATCCATCTCGACGCTCTGCGCACCGTCGGCTGTGATGGCCGGGTCGATGCTGACTGAGGTCGCAAGAGTCTGAGAGGCGATGTACTGTCCGTACTCTTTCACTGCCTCGTCGGTCTGCTCATTGGGCTGGATGCGCACCACGATCTTGTCCGTCACGTCGAAGCCAGAATCCTTGCGGATGTTCTGAATTCGGTTGATGAACTCGCGTGCTATGCCCTCTTTGCGGAGCTCGGGGCTCACCTCGATGTCGAGAGCTACGGTCAGGCTGCCCTCGTTGGTGACGAGCCATCCCGGGATGTCCTCTGAGATGACCTCTGCGTCGCCAGTCTCTATGGTGACTGCCTCACCTGCTACGGTCAGGGCGAACTTGCCGTCACGCTCAAATGTGGCTATGTCGTGAGTTGTCATCTTGGCCATCTCGGCGGCTATGCCTTTCATGAGCTTGCCATACTTGGGACCGAGTGCTTTGAAGTTGGGCTTGATCCTCTTTTTGAGGACGCCGTCATCCTCGGTGACGAACTGGAGCTCCTTGACGTTGACCTCGGTCAGGATGAGGTTCTGGATTGAGCTGATCTGGCTCTTGAAGGTCTCATCCGAGGCGGGTATCATTATCTTGGCGAGAGGCTGGCGAACCTTGATGTTGACCTTGCGGCGCAATGCCAAAATCATTGATGACAGGCTCTGCGCATAGCCCATTCGCTCCTCAAGAGCCTTGTCTACGAGTGTGTTGTCAGACTCTGGCCACTCGGCGAGGTGCACGGTCTTGGTCTGGTCTCCGCACAGGTCTCGGTATATGCGGTCGGTGATGAACGGGGCAATGGGCGCCGCCATCACTACTACCTTCTTGAGGCACTCGAACAATGTCTGGTAGGCTGCCAGCTTGTCCTGATCCATCGTGCCGCCCCAGAAACGCTTACGGTTGAGGCGTACGTACCAGTTGGACAGGTTCTCCATGACGAAGTCCTGAATGGCACGGCCGGCACGGGTGGGCTCATAGCTCTCCATCGCGTCTGTCACCTCAGCCACGAGGCTGTTGAGCAACGATATGATCCATCGGTCAATCTCAGGACGCTCGCTGACGGGGACTACAGGCTCTGCGCCGTTGAAGCCGTCGATGTTGGCGTAGAGGGCGAAGAATGAGTAGGTGTTGTAGAGGGTGCCGAAGAATTTGCGGCGAACCTCGTCAACGCCTGCCACGTCGAACTTAAGGTTATCCCAAGGCTGGGCGTTGGTGAGCATATACCAGCGCAATGGGTCCGGACCGTATTTCTCAATCACCTCGAACGGATCTACCGCGTTGCCGAGGCGCTTGCTCATCTTGTTTCCGTTCTTGTCGAGGACAAGTCCGTTGGATATGACGTTCTTGAACGCCACGCTGTCAAAGCACATTGTGGCAATGGCGTGGAGGGTGAAGAACCATCCGCGTGTCTGGTCTACGCCCTCGGCGATGAAGTCAGCCGGGAACAAGTCCGTAGGCCTTGCCTTGCCATCAACGGGGAACAGCTCCTTGTGCTCAAACGGGAAGTGCTGCTGGGCGTAAGGCATGGCGCCGCTGTCGAACCATACGTCCACCAAGTCGGGCTCGCGGTGCATTGGCTTGCCGCTTTCCGAGACGAGGACTACGCCGTCAATATATGGGCGGTGGAGGTCGATATTCTTGGGATCGTAGTTGGTGGCCGAGTTGTCGCCAACCTTGAAGTTCTTATACGGGTTCTCGGTCATGACGCCGGCCTTGATGGCCTTGTCAATCTCGGTCATGAGCTGCTCCATGGAGCCGATGCAGATCTCTTCCTTGCCATCCTCGGTGCGCCAGATTGGCAGAGGCGTGCCCCAGAAACGTGAGCGGCTAAGGTTCCAGTCCTGAAGGTTCTCAAGCCAGTTGCCGAAGCGGCCCGAGCCTGTGTAGGTCGGCTTCCAGTTGATGGTGTTGTTGAGCTCAATGAGGCGATCTTTGACTGCGGTGGTCTTGATGAACCACGAGTCGAGAGGGTAGTAGAGGACGGGCTTGTCCGTGCGCCAGCAGTGCGGGTAGCTGTGGACGTGCTTGGCAATCTTGAAGCACTTGTCTTCGGCCTTGAGCTTCATGCAGATGTCGAGGTCGAGCGTGGGTGCGTCCGCTGCCAATGTGTCGTCGTACGCATTCTTGACAAAGCGGCCGGCAAACTCGTTATATTGCTCCGCGTTGATGAACTTGGCGACATACTCCGGGTCAAGCTCGTCAGCTGTGGCAAAGCGTCCGCGCTTGTCAACCATAGGCATCTGCTTGCCATCTTTGTCGATGAACATGAGTGGCACGATGCCGTAGTTGCGAGCCACGCGGGCGTCATCAGCGCCAAAGTTAGGCGCGATGTGTACGATGCCCGTACCGTCTGACGTGGTGACGTAGTCGCCCGAGATGACCTCGAAGGCCTTGCCGTCAGGCTTGGCGAACGACAGCAGCTGCTCGTACTTGACGCCGATAAGCTCCTTGCCGCAGAACTCTTTGATTACGCTGAAAGGTATCTTCTTGTCGCCAGCCTTGTACTCGTCGAAACCCTTGTCCTGCATCTCCATGTCGAAGTATGAGGGGACGAGGTCCTTAGCCAAGACGACGGCCTCGGGCTTGCCTGAGTAGGGATTGAAAGTCTTTATGAACTGGTACTCAATCTTCTCTCCTACGCAAAGGGCGGTGTTAGAGGGCAAAGTCCAAGGTGTGGTGGTCCATGCCAATATGTAGACTGGCAGTCCGTCTGCGGCAGAGAAGAGTATCTCGCTCTTGGCGTCGTTTATGACGGAGAACTGGGCAGTCACCGTGGTGTCCTTCACGTCGCGGTAGCAGCCGGGCTGGTTGAGCTCGTGGCTCGAGAGGCCGGTGCCTGCGGCGGGTGAATAAGGCTGGATGGTGTAACCCTTATAAAGCAATCCCTTGTCATAGAGTCGCTTGAGAAGGTACCACAAGCTCTCGATGTAACGGTTGTCATAGGTGATGTAAGGGTCGGTCATGTCAACCCAGTAGCCCATCTTGTCGGTGAGGTCCGCCCAAAGGTCGATATATTTCATGACCTCGCTGCGGCATGCGGCGTTATACTCGTCAACCGATATCTTGCTGCCGATGTCCTCTTTGGTGATGCCGAGCATCTTCTCGACTCCGAGCTCTACGGGCAGTCCGTGCGTATCCCAGCCGGCCTTGCGCTCCACGCGGAAACCGCGCTGCGTCTTATATCGGCAGAATGAGTCTTTGATGGTGCGCGCCATGACATGGTGGATGCCAGGCTTGCCGTTTGCCGAAGGCGGTCCGTCATAGAAGACGTAGTTCGGGTGGCCTTCGCGCTCTTTCAGGCTGTTGCGAAACGCATCCTCTCGCTTCCACTGCTCGAGGATCTCTTTGCTGGCCTGCGTAAGGTCCAGGCCTTTGTATTCGGCAAATCTCTTGCTCATTGTAAGTTATGCGTTGAATGTCCCCGGCGTGCCACGCCTCGCTTATTGCTGTGTGCGGGTGGCGGCCGCCGCTTTCTAAGGGCGTGCGAATTTAGGAAAAAAAAGGCATTTAGTCAATGCTACCCACTAAAATGGGGCAGGGCGCCGTCCGCACCTACCTCTTGCCCTTGAAAAAGATTTTCATTATCTCGGCAGCCTCGCTCTCGCAGATGCCTGGGGTGACTGTCGTCTTGGGGTGGAGTGGCGACGGCGTGAGGCGTGCGTAGCCGCGGCGCTCGTCCGCGGCCCCGTAGACTATGCGGCCGATTTGCGCCCAAGCTAAAGCTCCGGCGCACATGGTGCACGGCTCGACGGTGACGTAGAGAGTGCAGTCGTTGAGATATTTAGCGCCAAGTTTTTGGGCGGCTGCCGATATGGCTAATATCTCGGCATGCGCAGTCACGTCGCCCAGCCGCTCTGTCTCGTTGTGTCCGCGACCAATGACTTTGTCTGCGCAAACTATGACGGCGCCAATCGGAATCTCACCCTCGCGCTCCGCCAAACGCGCCTCTTTCAGGGCCTCGTCCATCCACCTCTCGTCGGCAGTCATGTCGCTATTTGCGTTTGTTCTTTGATTGTTTGCCAAATTTGCGCGCATAGGCGTCTGGTGTGAAAGCCTTGGTGCTGAAGTCGATGTGTATGTCCCAGTTCTCGCGCACCGTCACAGATTCCATGTAATAGATAAGCTGTTCAGGTTGGCGACGCTCGGCGAAATTACCCGTGGTCCATTTGCCGTCGCGGTTGTCATCCACGAGGATGCGAACCATGTAGGAACCCGGCTTGAGGTACTTGAATCCGGCTTTGCCATTGGCCTTCAGGTAGTTTTGGCGCACCACGTTGCCCTTCGCGTCTGTCAACTGCAAGAGGGCGTTCTGCGGCACTGAGTCCACGTCTATGTACAGCGTGCCATATTTGTCAAGTGGCTTCACTTTGACGGACTGACTGAAAGGCCCGTTCCACAGCCCGTAAATGTCTGTCACCGCCGCGGAGTCTATCTCTATCTTATACTCCTTGTCGGGGTCCCATTTGACTTTCAGGGCTTTGTGGCATATGTCCACAGTGTCGTCTATGGCAGTGTATTTGACAGGCTTAAATAGGGTGTCTACTTTGACGTAGAGCCTGACGGAGTCCCATGTGAACTTGTCGAATGGGGTGGGTGACATGACTGACAGCTCGCCGTAGGGTGCCACGGTGTTCGTCGCCTGGAGGCTGAGCAATTTGATCTTTGGCTTGTCGTCCTCCTCTTTCTTCTTTCTGCGCCGTTTGTTGTCAGCCTCTTTGGCTTTTTTCTCAAAGTGCCATTCGCGCAGGGTGTCAACCTGATCCACCAAGTTGCCCAACGAGTCTTTTATCAGGTAGTTGACGGACAAGACAACCGAGTCCTTCTTCCAGATGGTTGTGTCGGTCATCCAGATGGTCACGGTGTCATTCGTCGGGCTGTATTGGTTGACTGACAGGCCTTTCTCCCCCTCGTGGCCGACGAAGTTGATCTTGGGTCGCCGCGCCATGGGTTTGTTGAGGGCTATTTTTATCTTGTTGCGCTCCTTGCGCTCGTCCACGCTGATATACTGGTCGTAGTTGTCTTCGCTGAATGCGAATAGCTTGAGCGAATCAGGTGTGTAGGTCAGCGTGTCACGCTTTATTGGTGTGTAGTAATAGTGTATGGTGTCGTTGACCACGAATGTGGAGTCGGTCTTGACGCTGTCCGCCACTTGGCGAATTTCCCATGATGGTGTCACATGACGACCCAGCCATGCTATTTTCTCGCCTGGCTGGTCGAAGAGGAAGTTTCTGTTCTGGTCATCGAGGGCGTAGATGTCATACTCCTGCCCGGCCGGGACGTTCTTTATGGCGAAACGTCCTTGGCTGTCGGTCTTAGCCACGCGGATTGGCATGGTCTTGGTAAATGCCGTGTCCGTCAGGTTCTGATGCAGGAGGACATAGATGCCGTCAACCGCCATGACTGTCTGTGCGTCATATATGTTGCCAGAGATCATCATGGAGTCTGTGCTCTCGCCCGTCGAGAACGTGAAGGTGAAGTTCTCGTACACGTTGCCCTCGTTGAGGTCCGACAGGCAGTCGGCGAAGTCGAGCGTATAGGTTGTCGATGGCAGCAGCTGCTCTTCGGCGTCAAATGTCACTTTGACATATTTGCCGTGCGCCTCCACCCTCGGTTTCTTAGCCGTGGGGGGGCTCATGACGAATTTCTTGTCAGCGTCTTTGAGCTGTACGTTCTCGTCAAAGAATATGGTCACGGCCTTGCCGTTGAAGTTCGTCGCCCCAGGTGTAGGGGTCGAGTTGACCATCACGGGTGGTTTGCGGTCTCGCGGGCCGCCCGTGGGTGTGCCGGGGTTTGCGCAGCCTATGGCCAACGCCCCCAAGAATGCGCATGGCGCCAACGCCTTGGCTATGCGCCGTGTTATGTTGCTCTTTTCCAATTCGTGTTTTATGGGTTGTCGCTGCCGCGAAGATAGGGATTTCCAAAGTTTTGTAATTCGCCCGTATCTGTTGGCTTTTGATCTCAGAACTGAGCTGTTTAGTAGTTGGTTATGAGCAGGTGTGTAGTTTTCCTGTTGTTCCTGTTCATGAAACTGACAAGGTATTCTTTATCAAATGTGCGAATGTTTATGCCGGGCTTGTCATAAAGACTATAGATGAAGTCTGTATGCTTTATTATAAGCATCCATTTAGACTTGCATTCATTTGTCATGTAATTGGCAAGTCTCTCCTGGTCACTTTGGGAGAATTCGTTTTGAGCGTAAGTGCTGAATTCGCTATCGTATGGAGGGTCAAGGAATATAAAATCCTTGTCTGTTGGGGTTATTTCTCTGAAAAAATCCTCAAAATCAAGGTTGTATATTTCTGTCTTTTGAAATAATTCCTGCAACTCTGCCGAACGGTAGTAGTCCAGCTTGTTTTTCATTGTTTTGGAGTTGTATCCAATTCCGCCATATGGGACATTGAAGTCGCCCTTGTCATTATACCTGAACATTCCACTGTATGCATAGTTGCGGATGAATAGGAATAAGGCGCAGTGCATTGCCAGATTTCCTTCTTCGATTGTCCGGTCGTTATAAAGCCAGCGGTAGCACATGTAGACTGCGCTTTTTATAGCTGTTTGGATGTTTGCCCTGATGTCCGCTTCTGGCAATGCGTGCTTTTGCCTTTCAAGCTCGCGCATGCGTGCGAGTTTGCGTTGGAGGTTTGTCTTGAATTCACTCAGTAACACATCATGTGCGGATGCGAAGTCTTCGTCAATTATTGCTTTAATCTCGTTAGCATTTTCTGCGCAAAAGTGTGTTATCTGTGATTTTAGCGTCTCAAGATCTATTTTCTCGTCTCTAAAGAGGTTGTATGCGTCTGTTAATTCCGAATGTTTGAGGTAGAACTCTTCCGAGTTTACCCATGAGACGTCAATTTTATTAGCATAGTCAAAGAACTTGTAGTCCTTTTCCGAAATGCTCCTGTATAGGGTTATCAGTTCCCTTGACTTGTCATTTATAATATTACATGAGGCTCCGAGACCTGTAAATACAGCCCCGCCTCCAACGAAGGGCTCTATATATCGCTCAAAGTCTGGCGCGTTTGGAATGATGTATTTTAGCTCTTTCTCTTTGCCTCCAGCCCATTTTAAGATTGGCTTTAAACTCGTGGAGAATAATGTTGACGCCATGTATGTCATTTTCAATTTTTAAGGTCGATGTCTCCGAGGCTGTCTATTTCAAAAACGTCTTCCCCGGCAAATGATATTTGAGTGTCTTGGCATGGCGACAGTATATCTGTAATTCGTTTTCGTGCCGCTACGTAATATTCTTCGTTAATTTCAGAGCCGATGAATTTTCTCCCAAGTTCCAATGCGGCTACACCTGTCGACCCGACACCCATGAATGGGTCGAAGACGATGTCGCCAGGGTTTGAGGCTATTTCTATCATTCTCTTTAGGATTTTTACTGGCTTTTGGGCTGGGTGCTTTGGGGAACTTAGCCTTTCTGGCCTCATGCATATAGGGCTTTCTATGAAGTTATGCATCTCTTTTTGTGAAGAAAAGTTCCACGTGTGCTTTTTATTCCAACACGTGAAAATCATCTCGCAACTATTCAAAAAGCCTGCCTTGAAAATTTTGGGCGCCGGATTTGTCTTATGCCAAATCATGAAGTTTGATGTGTCAAACCTGTGGTCTAAGCAGTTGTACCATCGTCCCAACTGGTTGTATGACGTGAAAATGAATAGATTGCCCGTCGGCTTGAGAATCCTGATGAAGTCATCTGCCCACTCTTCTGGGTTGAAGTCAATTTGATCCCATTCCGCTACATCATTGTTCATCGCTGACCTGCCTGGCAATGGTATGTTGCCTGTAGAATGCTTGCTCAAGTTATATGGTGGGTCAGTCAATATGAAGTCGATGGAGTTGTCTGGAATTCGCTTTACTATGTCCCGACTATCCGAAAGTAATAGGCATTTTTGCCAATTGGGGTCTTTCATAGATATGCATCCTTAATCTTTTCTAATGCATCGACGATAATATCAGCATTCTCCCTATACTCGTCGATTACAATGTCATAACCTTCTTCGGTTTTGCAGATCATGTTCCAAAAGTCTCTGCTAATCAGTAGTTCGTCTTCCGCAAAGAATTGACGCACCCGTCCTTGCCTCCATGGCTGTCCTTCGCCATATCGGTTATATGCTGTGGCAAAGTATATCTCTATGTCATCGTCTGAGCCAAGAGAGTTTGCGAGTATGCAATATTGTTCAAGTAAAGCTTCTTTTTCTGAACGGGCTTTCTTGTTGTCGAGGTCCCCGCCGATCTTAAGCTCTATGAGGTAATGCTTTCCTGTCTCTCTGTCAAACAGGTAATAGTCGCTTTCGTGCCTTTTGCTGTGGCGTGAGTTGCCTGGTAGTTGAGTTATAATTCCCTTATAATCCGAGATCTCAGGCTCTTTATGATGACGCCCCTGCGTGTTCTTGTAGTTTTCCAACAACTCTGCAATGAAGTCGGTCTGCGATTGCGTAATTCTGCCCTCAACATGTTGTGTCACTCGATAGTGCAGTCTTGCTATGGTTATTGCCATCTTTTCGAGCATGTTTCCAAGGCTGCTGTCGAGAGAGCGGCACAAGGCGGAGTAGAACTGTATTTCATCCCCCAATGCTGCAATGAACACGTTGTTTATCTTAGAGTTTATGACGCCATCGTCATCGTATAACTCAGATAAATGTCTGTCAGAAAATCCCATTGCGTAAGCCTCCACAGAGCTTCTTACGATTGCCCTGATTGTGGTCTCGTTGTCGAAAGTTATTCTGCCCATATGTCGCTTAATTACATTGCTTTGAGGATATGAATGCCGTGTCTCCAAAATTGTTTAGCAGGTAAGCCGTGACAAGGCTCGCTTACTCCAATTCGTGTCTTATGGGTTGTCGCTGTCGCGAAGATAGGGATTATTTCCCTGCGGATTGGGCTAAATGAAGATCCCCCGCCATGCCAATACATTGGCATGGCGGGGGGGGCTTGATTCCTACAGAATGTAAAGCTGTCTTGATAGCGGATGCGACATGATACTGATCACGTGATAATTGATTTTGCATGATGCGTCACGTGAGAAAAACAATAAAACTTTCGTTTCTTGTGTGTGAAAAAGCTATTTTCACAACACGAACAATGAGTTAGTCATATTGGGTGGTCTGCAATCCATTTGTTTGTGACTCGCAAAAATGGAAAGAACAAGATTTTGATATGGAATATAATGTAAAGGACAAAATAGAATGGACGGTGGTGTTTCTCGTTGAATTCGGAAAGCGGCATGGATTGACACTCAAGCAAGCTTTCAACTATCTGCTGCGCTACAAAGGAATCAACTTTGTCGAGAATCATTATGATTATCTGCACACACAGTCATTTGATTCCGTAGTGGACGACATGACGGAGTACTGCGGTAAGATGGGAGGGGGATTGCGATGAAAATGATAGACGAAAAAGAAATGATGAAAGACGATATGGTGACGAAGCTTGCCATATTGCTCATTGAAGACGGGAAAGCGCAGACCATGACTGAGGCTCTCGACACGGTCATTAACTCGGAAACCTATCAAAGGCTGACGGATGATAAGACTGCATTGTATTACCAGAGTCCTCGCTACGTCTTCGATTTTCTGCGAAACGAACTGACATTGGGAAAGGTTCTGTAATCTTTTGCAATGGGTGCAGCCGATAATCAACGTGTTTGGGCGTATAGGTAGTCGGAAATACAGAAAATGCGAAATGGTGTGAGTCTGCACTCCAACCAACAATAAACAATCCCCCGCCATGCCAATCCATTGACATGACGGGGGATTTCTATTTTCGTTTTCAGAAGAGCCTTCTTGCCTTACTTGCTCTTGTGGAAGCCGATGATGTGGCGTACCTCCTGAAGCGTGGCGTTGGCGCTCTCGCGGGCCTTCTCTGCACCGCGGCGGGCTATGGCGCGCAGGTTGTCGGTGTCGGCGGCATAGGCCTGGATCTTCTTGCGTATGGGCGCGCAGAAAGCCTCCACATCCTCGGCCAACTGGCCCTTGAGGTCGCCATAGCGGATTGAGCAGTCGTTCCACTTCTCGTCAAAGTACTTGACAGTCTCGGGTTTGGAGACGACGTTCATGATGGTGAAGAGGTTCTCTATCACCTCGGGCTTGGGGCTGTTGGGCGCCTGTGGGCCGCAGTCGGTGACGGCTTTCATCACCTTCTTGCGGATGGTCTTGGCGTCGTCTTTCAGATATATGCAGTTGTCCTGGCTCTTGCCCATCTTGCCGCTGCCGTCGAGGCCGGGGATCTTCACGGCGTTCTCTGTGAAGTGGAAAGACTGTGGCTCGGGGAAGAACTCGACTCCGTATATGTTGTTGAATCGGCGGGCGCATTTGCGTGCCATCTCCATGTTCTGCTCCTGGTCTTTGCCCACGGGGACTTTGACGGCGCGGTGGATGAGGATGTCCGAAGCCATCAGGGTGGGGTAGGTGAGCAGGCCGGCGTTCACATTGTCCGGCTGCTGGCGAGCCTTCTCCTTGAAGGTCGTGACGCGCTCCAGCTCACCAAGATAGGTGTTCATGTTCAGGTACAGGTAGAGCTCGAGCACCTCTGGCACGTCGCTCTGCACGTAGATAGGGGCTTTCTCGGGGTCAATGCCGCAGGCCAAGTACTCCGAGAGGATGGTGTTCGCGCTCTGCTGGATGTCCTGAGGCTTGGGGTGTGTGGTGAGTGAATGCCAGTCGGCAATGAAGAAGAGGCAGTCAAACTGATCTTGCATCTTCACGAAGCTGGTCACGGCTCCGAAGTAATTGCCAAGGTGGAGGTTTCCTGTTGGGCGTATTCCGCTAACAACCTTTTCCATTTTGTGTGTGTATGTTTTGTAAGGCGGCAGCGCGGAGTCGGATCCCGCATTGGGTTGCGGCAGTCGCGCTCACCGACTTGGTTAAGCACAGCAAATTTACTAAAATTCTATCTTTGCGTACGCCTCGCGCATATCCTTTGTGATGCCGCTTCGTGCGCATAAAATAGATGTGCATAAAAGAGTCGTCGGCTCGCCAAGCATATTTCCGCTTGGCGAGCCGACGACTTGTGTGGGGATATGTCCCTATGTGCTAATTGAGCATTGCGACTATCTGACCGAGAGGTCGCACACCGCCCAGACGAAACCGTCAGGCTGCTTAACCTTCTCCTGGATCTTGGAGAGCGGCGCATAGTCGTCACCGAAGACTAATTGGCCGAGGTCGGCACGGGCTGAGAGTCCCAACTGCTTCATGACGGCGGACATTGAGTTGTCAACTTCGGGGTAATCAGCTGTGACGTAGTCGTTGCTCAGACCTGCCAATTCGGCTGCCATGTCGATGGCGTCATCGAGGTTGCCGAGTTCGTCAACAAGGCCTATCTCCTTGGCGTCAAGACCTGTCCAGACATGACCACCGCCAATGCTGTCTACAGCCTCGAACGTCATGCCGCGTCCCTCGCTCACGCGTGATGCGAATGTGCGATAAGTTCCCTCGACAGAAGCTGTGAGCGCATCGCGCACGGGGGCTGAGAGAGGCGCTATGCCTGTTATTATTGGGTTCTTGTTTGAGCTGACGTAGTCAAAGTTGACACCATGGTCATTGGCAAGTTTTCCGAAGTTCGGAATCATGCCGAACACGCCGATTGAGCCGGTGAGGGTGACAGGCTCCGCGTAGATGTAGTTGGCTGCGCACGAGATGTAATATCCGCCAGAGGCTGCATATCCGCCCATGGATACGACAACTGGCTTCTCAGCCTTGAGCATTGTGACTTCGCGCCAAATGATGTCCGACGCCAAAGCCGAGCCGCCGGGCGAGTTGACGCGGAGTACGACAGCCTTGACGCTCTTGGTTTTGCGGAGCATGCGGAGCGTCTTTGCCAAGTCGTCGCCATAGATGTTTGACTCGTCACCATCACTCGAACCATCGAATATCTGGCCCTCGGCATAAACAATGGCTATCTTGTCGGCCGAGTTGTCTTGTACGGCGACTTTCAAGTCAGCCTCCGTCTTGCCATACTCAAATATGTCTTTGACATACAGGTCGTCATCCTCCGATATGCCGTTCACGCGGCGAAGGCTTGTCAGCACCTGGTCAAAATAGGCGCCTTTGTCGATGAGGCCGATCTGGACAGCGTCTGAGACATCGGCCTTGAGGCCCTTGACCTCGTCAACGAAATTGTCGATGGCCTCGGGCGAAATGTGGCGTGCTGCGGCAATGGTGTCGCGCAGCTCAGACCACAGCACATTCACAATGCGGAGGCTCTGCTCGCGGTCCTCGTCACTCATGCTGTCGCGGAAGTAAGGCTCGACGGCGCTTTTATATTTGCCATGCTTGATGACGTCGAAGCCCACGCCATATTTGTCGCCAAGGCTCTTGACGTAATACTTGCTGATGATGCAGCCCGTGAGTGTGGCGGCGCCTTGCGGGGCGACGAAAATAGAGTCGGCGGCCGAAGCCACATAGGCCGAGCCATTGGACAGCGAGTTGCTGAAGAAGTAGACTGGCTTGCCAGAGTTCTCGCGGAACTCAACAATGGCGCGGCGCAAGTCGCGGATGACGGCAAAGTCGGCCGAGACGTATCCACCGGTCAAGAGGATGCCGGAGATGTTGGGGTCGTTTGCCGCGTCGTCAAGCTTGTTGCGGAGGGTGTTGATGCCGCTCTGCGTCTCACCTCCGTTCAGCACGTTGCGCACGCGGTAGGCCGGTGAGTCGTAGCCGCGGTCCCCGATGTTTTGGGTGAGGTCTATCTTGAGAAAGGTGCCAGGCTTGGTCGCGGTGTCGGAGCTGCTGCTCATGGATGAGACGGCAATCGAGCAGATGATGATGACTGGCAGTATCATCAGTGCGAAGCCGGCCAAGAGCACTGCGGCAAATGTCAGAAAGAATTGCTTCATGCTTGCGGTTTTTGTTTGTTTATTAGAGTGTATTAGATGTCTGTCGTCGTTATGCGGATACCTCTTCATACTCAATGTACTCGCCACCGAGTATGTCCGATATCCGTTGGCCATTTTTGCGCGATGGCTTGAGGATTACCTCGTCCTCTTTCCACCATTTGCCGCTCTTCATGGTCTCTGTGCGGGAGTCTCCTTCATCCTCTTGCTGCTTTTGCCCCGACGTGTCCCCACTGAAGGCGGATTGGTCAAAACCCGCTTTTTTCATCAATCGTTTGGCAATGAGACTCAGCAGCCAAGGCCCGATGAGTTTGAACACCCACTTCAGGACCCAGAGGACGATGATGATGGTCAGTATGGTAGAGAGGAATTTTTCCACGATATGCTCCCTTCTTAAATTTTACGAATTTCGTCCGCCACGCGCTCCATGAGCCACATTGGTGTGGATGTGGCACCCATGATGCCCACAGGCCCGGCTTGCCCGTCGAACCACTCCCTGCGCAGGTCGCCCTCGCTCGTCACGAAGTGGCATTGCGGGTTGATGCCTCGGCAGATGTCATAGAGTACCTTGGAGTTGGAGCTCTTGGCGCCACCGACGAAAATCATGGGTGTGTGACTGCGCGCAAAGCTCTCCATCTGCTCGGCGCGTGTCGCCATTTGGCGGCAAATGGTGTCATGCACCTCCACTTGCGATTGGCTGCGCTCCTTTATCAGTTTGGCCACATTGGCATAGACAGACGGGTTTTTGGTGGTCTGCGCAAAGAGCTCGACGGGGCGGGAGGGGTCTATTTTGCTCACGTCTCCCTCGCTCTCAATCAAGATGCCGCGCCCCCCTGTCTGCCCCATGAGGCCGATGACCTCCGCATGACCTTTCTTGCCGAAGATGACAACTTGCCCCCCAATGGCCTCCATCCTGGCGTAAGCCTCGCGTATGCGCTCCTGCAGTTTGAGAACCACAGGGCATGTGGCGTCGGTCAGTTTCAACTGGTTGCTCCTGACCATGGCGTAACTCGCAGGTGGCTCGCCGTGCGCACGGAACAGGACCTCGACATCGTGGAGGCTGCCAAGCTCCGCGCTGTCAATAACTTTGAGGCCTTGAGCTTGCAGCCGCGCTATCTCTTGCTCATTGTGGACTATGTCGCCCACGCAGTATATGTCCGCGCCACTGCTCAGCCTGCTCTCAAGAGTGGCTATAGCCCGGCGGACACCGAAGCAGAAACCCGAATGTGTGTCAATCTCTACTTGCACCGCGCTAATCTTTTTGTGGCAAGTGGTTGATGACGAAGTCGAACTGCTCTTCGCGGGTCATGTCGCTGTTGTCCAAGATAATGGCGTCGTCCGCCTTGCGAAGAGGGGACACGGCGCGTGTCGAGTCCTGCCTGTCGCGCTCTTCGACGTTGCGCAAGATGTCCGCGAAGTCGGCATCCTGTCCCTTGGCCTTGAGCTCGTCAAAGCGACGCTGCGCCCTCACCTCGGGGCGTGCGGTCATGAATATTTTCAAATCGGCATTGGGGAAGACGGTGGTGCCTATGTCACGCCCGTCCATGATGACGCTCTGGTTTCGCCCCATCTCGCGCTGCCAGTCGGTCAACTTGGCGCGCACTGCCGGGATGGCGGACACTGGGCTAACTCGGCTGCTGACCTCCATGCCTCTTATCTCGTCCTCCACATTCTCGCCGTTGAGGTACGTGGTGTTGCGCCCTGCGCTCTTGTCAAAATCAAATGTTATCTTGATGGCGTCAAGATGTGCCGCTATAGCCTCGGCGTCCGGCTCCATGCCTGCGAAGTATCCATTCCTGATGGCGTAGAGTGTCACGGCGCGATACATGGCCCCAGTGTCAATATAGGCTATGCCGAGTTTTTTCGCGACGGCCTTTGCCACTGTGCTCTTGCCGCATGATGAGTGTCCGTCTACTGCTATGACGATGTTCTTCACTTTATCTTCTTTTTCTATGTTAACCTGTCTGAAATCTTATCTCTTGACAATGCGCATTATGCCATAAACTATGCCAAAGGCCACGACTGTGACAATAAGTGCCACAATGGCAGAACAAAGCAGTCGGAGCGCTGATGATGACGCATAGTATGCCGAGTCGAACGAGGTGACGTAGACCATTTGGCTCAAGGTCGAGTCCTTGGCGGCTATGTCTGCCATCTTGCCTGCGAGCGGGCGGCTGGTCATGACTGGTGTTCGTCCCGGCACTGCGTCATAGTCCGCCATGACGGACAAAACTTTCTCTCCTGACGGGAGCGACATCCTGTATATCCTGACGTAGTCCGACTCGTCGGCCGGGTGGCGCGTTATGGAGAATGAGCTCGTTGTCCGTTTGATGGCTCTCTTTGTCGAATCGCTTTGGCTCACCAGGACTTCGCGCACTGTGGCTTCATCCGCCGCACCCTCTTTAATCTGCCAATAACCGGTGGCGCTCAGGCTGTCTGCCGTCAGGGTGAAGTACATTGGCAGACCCTGCTCTACGCCGTCGAGTTTCGGTATAGATTCACCGGCTGTCCTGCCGACCTTTGGTCCGCCATCCTCTGTGGCCTCGGCTGCGTCAAGGCTTCCATTCGCCCACACAATTAAGCGGTATGAGTCTACTGTCAGCATCGTCCCGACGAAGACGATGGCAGCTGCAGCTATAGCTGCCAATTTCCGCCAATTGACTCCTCCGCTCTGCTGCTTGTTTATGATGATGCGCCCTATCACTGCCACGACGGCAATAATAACGACGACTGTCAATATCTGCTCATTCCCCATTTTTGCAATTATAGATATGTTTGTGGTTGGTCTGCATTCTTAATGCGCGCATAGCTCAGAGGCGTCTATGTGGAACTCCGAGTAGTAGTCACGCTTCTGGAACTCGATGAACGCCTTTTTAGCGGCAATGTCATTCTTCATGCTTTCGTAGGTCTCTTTGCCAATAAGCCCGGCCTTGTATATCGAGTCGACATCGGCGTCCTTTTTCAGTAAGTCGGTCACAGAGGTACGGCTCTCCCCCAACACGCCTCGGACTGATACCGCGTCCCCTTTGCCTATGCCCTTAATGACATCAGGGCTGGTTACGTCTATGCGCAACAGGTTGGCATCGCAACTGTCGGATATCACAACCGTTTGGCTCTTTCCGTCAATGCTTTTCACGAATCCTTTCACTGTCATAGTGTCGCCAACATAGACCTCGGCCACTGTCAAGAGCGAATCGATGGTTATGGCGTCAGACGGCATGTCGGAGTGTGGGGCGCACGAGGCTATTAACGTCAGTGTGGTAAACGCAAGCGGTAATATATGGCATCTGTTCATCTCTATGTCTCTTTTCTGTGAGCACCATCCCCTCTGCTAAATCCTTTTAACCTGTCGCCACGGCCGTTTTCCCTTTGTTTATTAGCCTTTTCATGGCAGGTCCTGACATGTCGGACGCGTGTCCTTTGTCGGGTGTGGGCTTCGCAAAGATAGACTTTTGTTTCCTATTTATTTAGTACCTTTGCTTGATTATTGTCCCTTTTTATGGCACAAGACACAACACCTACTCAAAATGAGGCGAACCGCAGGGGGCTGAGGGCGCTCACCCCGCTGATGTTTTTCTTGCTCGCCTATTTGGGCGGCTCGGCCGTGCTGGGCGACTTCTATAAGATTCCCATGACGGTGGCTTTTCTTGCGTCGTCCATTCTCGCCGTGGCGGTTAGCCGTGGCGGTCTCAATAAGCGCATAGCTCGTTTCTCAGCTGGGGCTGGCGAGAAGAATATCCTCCTGATGGTCTGGATCTATGTCCTCGCCGGAGCATTCGCAAACTCAGCTCAGGCTCTTGGAGCGGTCGATGCCACTGTAGGCCTCACGCTCCGTGTCTTGCCCCCCTCCATGATTTATGTTGCGCTGTTCGCGGCAGCTGCTTTTGTCTCGCTCGCCATCGGGACGTCCGTCGGCACCATTGTCGCGCTTGTGCCCATCGCGGCGGGTGTTGCCGGACAGTTGGGGCAAGAGCCTGCAACCCTTGCCGCCCTTGTGGTTGGCGGAGCTTATTTTGGTGACAATCTCTCTTTTATTTCCGATACCACCATTGCGGCCACACAGACTCAAGGTGTCAAGATGAGCGACAAGTTCAAGATGAACGTCCGCATCGTCTGGCCTGCGCTGGTCTTCATGGTGATCTATTGCATTGTGAAAGGTGTCGGCTGCGAGGTCGCGCCTGCCGACGGGAATGTGCAATTCCTTTATGTTCTGCCCTACGCCGCTGTGATCGGTTTGGCCATATGGGGACTCAATGTGATGTTTGTCCTCGTCATGGGCATTGTCATCACGGGGCTCATCGGCATCTTGTCTGGACGCTTTGACTTTTGGGGCTTTCTCTCTAATCTGGGCGATGGCGTCACAAGCATGGGCGATTTGATTATCGTGGCCATGTTGGCTGGCGGCATGCTCGAACTTATCCGCGCCAACGGAGGGCTCCGACTCATTGTCTGCGTTCTCCAGAAAGGTATTCGTGGCAGACGTGGCGCCCAGGTGGCCATCGCCGCGCTTGTCTCGCTCGCCAATGTCTGCACAGCCAATAACACAGTGGCAATAATTACTGTCAGCCGCATAGCGCGTGACGTCTCTGTGCGTTTCGGTGTCGACCCGCGTCGGACGGCGAGCATATTGGACACCATGTCATGCTGCGTGCAGGGACTGCTGCCCTACGGAGTCCAGATGCTCCTCGCCAGCAAGTTGGCTGGATGCTCACCGCTTGACATCCTGCCGTCGCTCTACTATCCTGCTCTCTTGGGCTTGTGCACTCTCGTCTCGATTTTTCTTGACCGAAAGAAGTTGGAGGTGCAGCCTGTTGAGGCGTAATGATAGCAGAAGAGAATTAGACAGACAACAACACACTACACTTTAGCAGATGAATATCATTTTGATTATCATCGGGATAATCACCGTAGGCCTTATCATCTACATTGCCCGGGTGCGCACTTTTGAGCCAGAAGAGGCCGATAAGCCCGCCCCCCGCAGCCACGTGCCGCCTGTGACATGTTGCGGTGCGCATGAGACCTGTGAGGCGGAAAGCCTCCTCGCCTTGTCCGATGAGATTATATATTATGACGATGAGGAGCTTGACCGCTTTGCCGGCACAGCCCCCGATGATTATGATGACGATGCCGTCGACGAGTTCCGTGACGTACTGCTGACTTTGCAGACTCACGAAGTGGCAGGATGGCTACGCAGCCTCGCCCTCCGCAAGATTGAGCCGCCAACTGAGATCCGCGAGGAGGCCCTGATGATTGTCTCCGAGTTCAGGGATGAGCGCCGCAACTCTCATGCGTAGAGTGTGAGTGGTTACCAATCAGCGAAAAGTTTTAACCTCCAACATCACTAAGTATCATGCTTGGCGAAAAACAAGAAAGGCTTGGCAAAGCCCCTCTCGGTAAACTGTTGATGGAGTTCGCCCTCCCGTCCATCATAGCCATGACGGCCACCTCGCTGTATAACATGGTGGACTCCATTTTTATAGGCAAAATGATTGGTCCGTTGGGACTTGCAGGACTTACGGTAACCTTCCCGCTCATGAACCTCTCCGCCGCTTTCGGTGCGATGGTTGGTGTGGGCGCAGGGTCGCTCATAGCCGTCAAGATTGGCCAGCGCGAGGTCGACACGGCCGAGTATACATTGGGCAATGTGGTCAATCTCAATGTGGTCATCGGCATCTTGTTCGCTGTCGTCGCCCTTGTCTTTCTTGACCCAATCCTGCTCTTTTTCGGCGCATCGGAGAATACTCTGCCCTATGCGCGCGATTACTTGAGTGTCTTGCTTTACGGCAATGTCCTCACACACCTCTACTTGGGTCTGAATGACGTCGTCCGCTCATCCGGCTATCCGCGCAAGGCCATGACGGCCACGCTTACGGCTGTCTTTGTAAACGTGCTGTTCGACTATGTCTTCATTGTCGTGTTTGACTGGGGCATACGTGGCGCGGCCTTCGCTACTCTCTTGGCGCAATTCATGGCCTTTTGTGTCGTGTTTCATCATCTCACGCGCCCTTCTTCGTTCATCCGTTTCAAGCGTGGCATATTTGCTTGGAGGCCAAAGATCGTCAAGTCTATTCTCGCCATTGGCCTGTCTCCTTTCTGCACCAACTGCTGCGCCTGCCTCGTCGTCCTGCTTATCAATAACGGCCTCTTGAGCTATGGCGGCGACACTTATATTGGTGCCTTTGGCATTGTCAACAGAGTGTCGTTTATCTTTGTCATGGTGACGCAGGGCATCTGCCAGGGCATGCAGCCAATTGCCGGTTTCAATTATGGCGCAGGCCTCATACATCGCTCGTTGCGTGTCTATAAGTACGCGTGCATAGGTGGCATGATGGTCATGACGTGCGGCTTCCTCATTGCCGAGATTTGCCCCTCTTTTGTCACAGGGCTTTTCACCTCCGATCCCGATTTGATGGAGGTGGCCGACAAGGCGTTGCGCATTGTGCTGGTCGCCTTCCCTATTGTCGGTTTCCAGATTGTGACGGCTGGTTTCATGATGGCTCTCGGCAAAGCCCCGCAGGCCATAATAATGAGCCTGTCGCGTCAGCTGCTTTGTCTCGCGCCGCTCGTTGTCTTGCTGCCAATGGCTTGCGGTGTCTCGGGCGTGTGGATCGCCATGCCGGTCTCTGACACGTTTGCTACCATTGTGGCGATTTTTGTGGCCATTTATCAAGTGCGCCGCCTCAAAAGGTTGGCTGCTTGAACTTTTGCGCAATGATGGCCACGCCGTGCCGCAAAGGCGAAAATATGCTTATATTTGCCTAAACAATACAAAATAAGGAAGTCATGATTTTCACCATAGGACGTCAGGTCGGCTCGGGCGGTCGCCTGATTGGTAAGATTATAGCCCAGCGCCTCGGTCTTGAGTTCTATGACTCCGAAATCCTGCAAATGGCAGCCAAGGAGAGCGGAATAAAAGACGAGTTCTTTGAGAAGTCCGATGAGCGCAATTCTCTCTGGGGACGTTTCACCAGCTTCTTCATGAGCGACCACCTCTTGCCAGCCGAGAACTGCCTCTCGCCGCAGAGCCTCTTCAAGTTCCAAAGCGATGCAATGCGCCAGGCCGCCAAACAGGGCAAGGGCGCTGTCTTCGTTGGCCGTTGCTCTGACTATATCCTCCGCGATTTTCCCAACCGCGTGGATGTCTTCGTCTCCGCCAAACTTGAGAACAGGGTCAAAAGGGCATCCCACTACTACAATGTCTCCGAGGAGGAGGCTGCCAAGAAAATAGTGGATATGGAGACAGCACGCTCCGACTACTACAATTTCTACACGGAGAAAACGTGGGGCATGGCCTCAAGCTACCATATCTGCGTAGATTCGACCGACATAACCATAGAGCAGGCGGCGGACATCATTATCAATTTCGCCAAGGTCTCCGGCAAACTGACAGAGTAGGGTAGGAGTCCCAGGCCGATGAATTACTACCTTCTTTTGGGCGGCAACCTTGGTGATGTTGACGCCACTATGTCAGAGGCTCTCCGCCGTTTGGACGAGGGAGGACATGTCGTGGCTGTTTCACGGACAGTGGTAAGCCCACCCTGGGGTTTTGAGTCTTCTTCGCCTTTTCATAATCTCGTGGTGCGTTATGTGACAGAGGTCGGGCCTTTCGCGCTTCTGTCTTATCTCAAGCACCTTGAGGTCGAGTTGGGACGCAAACCCAAGTCAAACCCCAATGTCTACGAGAACCGCCCCATAGACATTGATATTCTTTTCTGTGGCGATGAAGTCGTTAACACAGAGGTGTTGCAAATCCCTCACCCACGCCTCCACCTCAGGCGTTTCACTCTGATGCCGTTGGCCGACATCGCTCCGGATTTTGTGCACCCGACGTTGCGCCGCACGGTGACGGAGCTTCTTGCCGATTGTCCCGACGACTCGGTTGTCACTTTCCTTGATTGAGGAAAATAGCTAATAAGTAATCTATCAAATTCACAGAATAACAAGCAGCAATATGTACAATCGCATACTTCTCAAACTCAGTGGTGAGTCTCTCATGGGCCATCAAGGCTACGGAATTGACGTTGAGCGTCTCACGGAATACGCTCAGCAGATTGCCGAGGCGGCTCGCAAGGGCATCAAAATAGGCATTGTCATTGGCGGCGGCAATATCTTCCGCGGTTTGCAAGGTGCGTCAAAGGGCTTCGACCGTTATAAGGGTGACCAGATGGGTATGCTCGCCACCACCATCAACTCTCTCGCGCTCTCTCAGGCCATCGCCCAGCAAGGTGTTCCAGCCCGTGTGCTCACGGCCATCCGCATGGAGCCTATTGGTGAACTCTATTCCAAGCCCCGCGCCATGGAACTGCTTGAGGCTGGCGAGGTCGTAATCTTCGCATGCGGCACAGGCAACCCCTATTTCACAACTGACACCGGCTCAAGCCTCCGCGCTATCGAGATGGAGGCTGACGTTATGCTCAAGGGTACGCGTGTCGATGGAGTCTACACTGCCGACCCTGAGAAGGACAAGACCGCGACCCGTTTCGAGGAGATCTCTTACGATGAGGTCTACAACCGCGGCCTTAAGGTTATGGATCTCACCGCCACAGCCATGTGCAAGGAGAACAAGATGCCTATTATTGTCTTCAACATGGATGTCGTCGGCAACCTGGCCAAGGTCCTCAGCGGCGATAAGAGTGTAGGCACGCTTGTGCACCTTTAATCTCGCATCATCTATTCATCATCAATAATCTACACAAAAAATCAAGAAATGAAGAAGTTAACTTTAGCAACCATGGCCGCGATGGCCGTGGCCGCATTCTGCCAGCCAACCCGTGCGGTGGCGCAGACTGACTATGCTGAGGCCTACAAGGACCTCACTGTGAATGTCAAGCCTGTTGAGGCGCCTACTTTCCCTGACAACAAGATTGTCATCACCGAACTCGGCGCAAAGGGCGATGGACTCACTCTCTGCACCGAGGCCGTCAAGAAGTCAATCAGCAAACTTGTCAAGCTCGGTGGCGGCACTGTCGTCATTCCCCGTGGCGTTTGGCTCTGCGGACCTATTGCCCTCAAGAGCAACATCTGTCTCCATTTGGAGGATGGCGCCATTGTGGTCTTCTCGCCGGACAAGACTCTGTTCCTCAATGACGAGGGTACTCGCAGCCGTGCGCTCATCCGCGCCTCCGAGGCCGAGAATATCGGCATCACGGGCAGTGGCATCTTGGATGGCAATGGCAAATACTGGCGTCATGTGAAGCGCTCTAAGGTGAGTGACGTCGAGTGGAAGGAGTTTAAGTCTTTGGGTGGTCAGGAGAGTGAGGACGGCAAGTACTGGTTCCCCTTCAACCTCAAGAACTTCAAGAATGTCACTTCAAGCCCCGAGAGCGAGGAATCGCTCCGATATGACTTGATTAACTTCCAGAAGTGCAAGAACATCCTCATCAAGGATGTGACTATTCAAAACTCGCCTCGTTTCCATCTCCATCCTTGCAAGAGCGAGAATATCATCATTGACGGCGTTACTGTGCGCTGCCCGTGGAATGCTCAGAATGGCGATGGCATTGACCTCTCCAACTGTCAGCGTGTCCTCATTACCAACTCTACTGTCGATGTCGGCGATGACGGCCTCTGCATGAAGGCAGGCGCGGGTGACAAGGGTGTCAAGGATGGCCCTGTGGCAGATGTCCTCATTCAGGACTGCCGCGTATTCCATGCCCATGGCGGTTTCGTCGTCGGCTCTGAGTTCTCTGCCGGCATCGAGAGGCTTGTTGTGCGTAACTGCTCTTTCTCTGGCACCGACACCGGTCTCCGTTTCAAGAGCGCAGTTGGTCGTGGTGGCTCTATCAAGGATATGCATATTAGCAACATCACGATGAATGACATCAAGGGGGATGCTGTCATTTTCAGCTGCTCTTATGTCGATAAGAAGTATGATAGCGCAGCTTGGGATAACAAGGCCACCGAGGCTCTTAAACCTCACACCCCTGAGTTCGCCAACATCCTTATTGAGAATGTAGTCTGCCGTGAGTCTGAGGTCGGTGTCAAGGCCGAGGGCGCTGTCTATCTGACTGAGGATGGTGGCACTTTCCGCTCTATTCATGACATCACTATTCGCAACTCAACTTTCTTCTATCTCAAGAGCGACAAGGCCATTGACGCTAATTCGGAGATTAAGTTTGAGAATGTCAACTTCGCAACCTATTAATTTAGTAGGCTGAGATTAAGCGTATACCTTTAACAAACAATCGGCTGCCAGTTGATGAAACTGGCAGCCGATTTGTTTTTCAGTGGCTTGTTCCCTCCTGGGGACTTATTTTGCTATGAATTTTGTTGAGCGAATGGTTCCGTCAGTGAGTATGTCACGCCTGATGTATGCGCCTTTAGCACTTGTGGCTGCCACTCTTTTCCCCGAAAGGTCATATATCTCCGACCGGGTGATAGAACTTTGCGAGTTTGTAATTTTAGCGGCGGTCGTCTGACCTCCGTTTGCTGAGATTTTGTTGCCGTCGCTGTCGTAAGATGAACCTGTTGAAGGGTTGGCAATTGCCTTTTTAAACTCTGTGGCGTCTGATGAGGTTGGCAATTCGTCTGTGTACGATTGCCAAATCTCTATTTTGCCCGCTCCTGAGTATTTTGTGCAGATGGCTGGCACGTCTACCGTCTTGTCCATGTAATTCACAGTGTAGCTCTCAGCTGCGTCTGTCGGCTTCCATGTCGAAGTTATGAGTGTGTATTCCTTGTCCGTTTTAGTGCCATCAATGTTCGAGTAGCCTTTTATGAGTCTTTTGCAGCCTTTGTATATGATGCCGTAATCCTCTGTCGTGTTGATGTTCAGTCCGGTATACTCGGATTTGTCAATAAGGATCGGAGCTTTGGTGTTCTCGAAATAGCATGCTTCTACACAACCCACTGCATTCTTGCGTGGCGCATATCCGTCAGAACACCCCAACATGTAGTTGTTGTAGTAGTGGAGGAAACCATAGCGTTGCATGGGAAGGCGAGACCCCTCTATGTTCTCAAAAAAGTTGTGGTGGAAAGATATTGTCCTGTCGTAATTGTCGCTGTTGCCAGGGCCGAAGAGGCAGCTCTTGTCATGGTTGTGGAAGTGGTTATAGCTTATTGTCACCCATTTGACGTTGTTCTTGCAGTCCAACAGCCCGTCATAGCGGTCTTTGTTGTCCGCATCGCCATTTGAGAATTCGCAATGGTCCACCCATATATGTCCTCCCCATGGGTCTTTAACGCTCTCTTTGTCCGCTTGAATTCCAATGCAGTCAGGGTCTCCCACTTCCACTTGCTTGCCATCCCTGTATGCGACAATCTTGTTTTCGCCACTTTTAAGGATGGGCACGCCAACCATGGTGAAACGGCAGTTGCGTATGATGATGTTATTGACGGTCTGCATCACAAAGGTTATTCGTGAGAATAACGGTGCGTTGCCTTCTTCGTCCGCCACTCCTATTAGTGTCTTGTTCGGGGCTATGAGTATGCGTTCGCCATAAGTGGTGGCAACGCCTTCTGAGCCATCTTGTTTGTCGCATAGATGCCCGGCATTGATGTCGTCAACATAGGCGGTGATGCCTGTCGTGATATCGTGCGTCACGATAACAATGTACGGTTGCTCCGCTTGCAGATAGGCCTGCAATTCAGAAAAGTTGTCGGCTAAGACAACCTTTCCGCCTGTGCCGCCAGTAGTGCCTCCTGTGAGGAAGAATGGGGTTCCGGCATCGCCTTCATAGGCGGCAAATCCGTCAATTGAGAAGTCGCGCCCATCGGCGATTTGGGCCGAGCTGTGTGTTGCCGACATTAAGACAGCGGCAAGGCATAAAATGTTCAGTCTCATTTGAGTATTTGTGGTATATGATGAACAAAATTAACAAAGTCATTTTTTTTTTACAAAATTTTATTCGCCAAGATTTCAGACTGATACGCATTTTTCTTGATGCCATTCCGCAACTCCTATAGCGCAATAGTCCTCCGTCTGAGACTGCCCCTCTGAATTGGTTCTTATCCAGCCTACCCCAAAACACTAATCCCCCGCAGGCTTGCGCGCCTACGGGGGATTAGCTGTCTTTATTTGTCTGTATCAGAAGCCTAAGCCGGCCTCTTTCTACATGTTCTTAAGCTCGCTCTGAACTTTAAGAAGACGCTCAAAGAGTTCGTGGCCGCTGACCTTCTTGAACACGATGTCATGCAACTCGGAGATCTTGACGCGCCTCTGCTCCATGGTGTCGCGGTCGCGGAGGGTGACGGTGTCATCCTCAAGGCTCTGTCCGTCGACGGTGACGCAATACGGGGTGCCGATGGCGTCCTGACGGCGGTAACGCTTGCCGATGGAGTCCTTCTCGTCATACTGGACGTTCATGGCCAACTTGAGCGAGTTGACAATCTCGTGAGCCTTCTCGGGCATGCCGTCTTTCTTGACGAGCGGGAGGACTGCCAACTTGACGGGGGCGAGCACGGGCGGCAACTTGAGCACTACGCGGCTGTCTCCACCCTCGAGCTGCTCCTCGGTATATGCGCCTGCCATGATTGAGAGGAACATACGGTCAACGCCGATTGAGGTCTCGATGACGTAGGGCACGTAGCTCTCGTTGGTCTCGGGGTCGAAGTACTGGATCTTCTTGCCTGAGTACTGCTGGTGCTGGCTGAGGTCAAAATTGGTGCGGCTGTGGATGCCCTCGACCTCTTTGAAGCCGAACGGCATGCGGAACTCGATGTCGGTGGCCGCATTGGCGTAGTGGGCCAACTTCTCGTGGTCATGGAACTGGTAGTTCTGGTCGCCCATGCCGAGTGCCTCGTGCCAATTCAGGCGATAGTTCTTCCAGAACTGGAACCACTTCATCTCCTCGCCGGGACGGACGAAGAACTGCATCTCCATCTGCTCAAACTCCCTCATGCGGAAGATGAACTGGCGAGCCACAATCTCGTTACGGAAGGCCTTGCCAATCTGTGCGATGCCGAACGGAACCTTCATGCGGCCGGTCTTCTGCACGTTCAGGAAGTTGACAAAGATGCCTTGGGCGGTCTCCGGACGGAGGTATATCTTCATTGAGCCGTCGGCGGTTGAGCCCATCTCGGTGGTGAACATCAGGTTGAACTGGCGTACGTCGGTCCAGTTCTTGGTGCCGGAGATGGGGCAGACAATCTCCTCGTCAAGGATGATCTGCTTGAGGCCCTCAAGGTCGTTGGCGTTCATCGCGGTCTTATAACGCTCGTGCAGAGCGTCACGCTTGGCCTGATGCGCCTTCACGTTGGCAGAGGTCTCGCGGAACTTGGCCTCGTCAAAGCTCTCGCCAAACTTCTTGCGTGCCTTGGCTACCTCCTTCTCAATCTTGTCGTCATACTTGGCAATCTGCTCCTCGATGAGGACGTCAGCGCGATAGCGCTTCTTGCTGTCGCGGTTGTCAATCAAGGGGTCATTGAAG
The DNA here is from genome assembly GCA_963618945.1 of Bacteroidaceae bacterium. GTDB lineage: Bacteria > Bacteroidota > Bacteroidia > Bacteroidales > Marinilabiliaceae > W3P20-009. The sequence continues at coordinate 98,546 of CAVETY010000006.1, read as the reverse complement.
GCGTCCACGTGGCCAGACGCTTTCCAGATGGTCGGGTGCATGAAGATGCTTGAGTCCAGACCGACGACATTGTCGTTGAGCTTGACCATAGCGTCCCACCAGTACTTCTTGATGTTGTTCTTCATCTCGACGCCGTTCTGACCGTAGTCATACACCGCGCCAAGTCCGTCATAAATCTCGCTGCTCGGGAACACGAATCCGTACTCCTTGCAGTGCGAGACCAGTTTCTTGAAAACGTCTTCTGCCATTTTCTGCTTTGTTGTGTGTTGTTTTTATATTTCGTTTTGCCCTGGTGCGAAGACCTTTGGCGCAGGTTAGCGCCGTCCCCCTCCAGAGCATCCATCTGTGCGCGAAGATAGTTCTTTATTTATATTTATCGTAAATCTCCTTGTACGCCTCGGGGGCAAACACCTGTTTGTAGCCCAATGACAGCAGCAGCCACCCTATCGCGATGACCATGCCAACGATTACGCCGCCAATGGCGTGATGCAGGAATTTGGGGCTCGATTTTTTCTGAGGGATTACGACTGGCTCCACGACAGAGAACACGGGGGTCTGGCTGACAAGGTCCAGTCGTGATGTCTCCAACTGTGCCTGTAGTGTCTGCAAAAGGTTGTAGCTCATCTGATACTCGTCTTCCAGCATCTGGCTCTCGATTCCCGTACGCTCCTCGATTACTCCGCGGTTGCGGTCTTTGTACTCCATGTATTTTTGGCGGGCCTCGGAATACTCTTTGTTCGTCTTGGCGATCTGCTCTTCCAAATATTTTATGTTGAGGCGGGCGTTCTTGGTCGAGAACTCAGTGACTGCTTCCTGTATCTGCTCCAACACAATCCTGGTCAGCTCGGCGCACTGAATGGGGTTGCTGGCGGTGCAGGTGACTCTGACCAAATCCACCTCGTCGTCAATATCCACAAGGATGCGCTTTCCCAGATCCTTTATGCAGTCGTCCTGCGTCTTGTCCAGTGTCATGGGCGAGAAGTCCATACTTTGGTCTGAGCCATCGGGTCGCGTGAACCCCGCCACAATTGGCTCGGGCTTGCCCATCAAGGCGTCCTTTATGGTCCATGGCAGGCGGATGGTGTAGGCCATCAAGTAGTCTCCAGCCGACATGATGGTGTCGCGCTTTGTGTGTGAGTAGAGGCTCTCAATGGTATCTGGGTCTGTCCACGTCACGGGAGTGTTCATTATGTTCAGCATCACGGGGGTGCTGTTGATAATATCCGAGAAGAGTGTCGGCCCGATGTTGACCGTCGTTCCGCCTCCCATGCTGGATATGTCTATGCCTGTGATTGACGCTGCCAATGCGCCCAAGCCCTTAAGTCCGCTCGACTGTTTGGACAGGGGCAGAATGGAAGCCTCGGCCTCGAACTCTTTGGGCTTGACTGCGAACATGATCATGGCCACTGCTAACGCAATGCCGGTTATCTTGGCCACAAATATGCGTTTCGCCTTGACATAGTGCAGAAGCCACACTATGTCAAACTCCTCTGTTTTCTTCTCCTCAGTCTTTTTCTCGTCTGTCATATCGTCGTTCTCTCTAAGTTATTTGACAAGGGCGAATACCACTGCCACCATTGAGACAATTGACGAGCTCATGGTTATGGCTGTCGGCAGGTTGAAGCCACTCTCCGGTTTCTTTGGCACTATGACCTCCGATCCGGGGCGAACCTTGGGATAGATGCGGATGAAAAGGATGTGACGCACCGTCTCGCTCTCTCCGTTGGCATGAACCACGTATGTCTTGCGCTTGAAGGCGCGAGGTGAGAAACCACCCACTGCCGCCACGTAGTCGTCTGCGCGCCAACGCTTGTTCCATAGTGTGTTAGACGGGTTTTGCACAAGTCCCATCACGCGGACAGTCTGAGCCATCTCCGGAACCTCGATCTTATCGCCGTCCGTCAAAATGAGATCCTCGTCTCCGCCTGGGTTCTCTATGGCCTTGCGAAGATTGAGGGATACGAACTCGTAGGTCTCGTCTCCGCGGTTGAGGTAGTATACTGTGGTGTCGCCTCGCATGTTGCTCTGCAGCTGGCGTATCCTGCGCTCTGTGTCTGAAATCTTCACTTTGCGGAACAAGTGAGCGCCGTCTATGTTGGCCATCTCGGTGAAGCCTCCGCAACGTTTGATAATCTCAGAGACACGCGTGGCGTTGCTGGTCAGTCCAAATGAGCCTGTGGCTAATACTGCTCCGGTTATGTCAACTGAGCCGCCTATGCGGGCTGCCGCAAACTCGCGGATGTAGACAACGTCAAAAGGCTCAAGCTTGAAGTTGTTGCTTGCTGAGCCAAGTGACAGGTCCTGAGTTATAGTGACTGTCTTGTAGTTTGAGGAGCGCTCGCTCTGGCTCTCCATGTCGTCTTTTGACAGGCGACGCGAAACCTCAACATTCTTGACTGAGGCGAACTCTTGCAGGCCGCCAGCGAGAACTATGAGATCGCCCAAGGTCAGATTTTCACGATAATCAAAGGTGCCAGGGTTGAGGACTTGCCCCACAATGCGAACCGTGGGTTTCTGCCTCATGTCGTCTATTGACGCGATTGTGATGACGTCGCCAGCCTTCAGTTTTATGTCGGCCGTGCCATTGGCAGCATCCAAGACATTGAAATTGACTGACTCAAGAGTGTAGTCGTCCTTGAGCCTGGTTATCACGCCACGCGAGAGGAATGCGTTCTCCGTCAGTCCGCCTGCGCGGTCAATCAGTTCTTTGAGGCTCGAGCCATCGGTGTACTCAAACACGCCCGGCGAGAAGACTGCGCCCTCTATGGTCAACGTGTTGTCCACGCGCTTGGTGTTCTTCGCTGCGCAGGTTATACGGTCGCCGTTTGTCACGCTCTCGCTTGCGGGTGAGGTGACGTCTTTATACTCGGTGGTATATTTGCCAATGCGGTAGAGGCCAATGTGGTCGCTCTGAGCCTCGGGGGTGAAGCCGCCCGCGTAACGGATGACATCCTCAATGGTCTCACCCTCTTTGGCCTCAAACAGGCCGGTGCGCTTGAATTGCCCCTCCACCTTGACGCGCTTGGCGTAGGTCGGGATCATGATGATGTCTCCATCAGCAAGTGACGGGTTGACGTCCGTCTTGCCGTTGAGAAGGAAGTCATATATATCCAAATGGGCAATGACGCGCCCGCCGCGTATGAGCTGTATGTCGCGATATGAGCCGTTGACGCTCGGGCCTCCGCACAGATAGAGCACGTTGAAGAGTGACGATGCGGCTGAGACTGTGAATGTCCCCGGGGCGTGAGCCTCGCCCATCACGCTGACTGACACCGGCGTGGCGTTGGTTATCCTGAGTGCGACCTTAGTCCGACCACCCAGATCAGAGTATATGCTTCTGAGCTTGCTGATGATGGCGCTCCGTGCCTGCTCAACGGTGAGGCCGCCCACTTTGATGGGGCCGACCATTGAGATGGTCACAGTGCCGTTGTTTGACACCGTCAAGTCGTAAGTCTGATCAGATGCGCCATATATGTCCACTGCCAACTCGTCGCCGACGCCGATAATATAGCTGTCGCCAACGGCAAGGCTCGTGTTGGGGCTGAATGTCAAAGACTCTTGGTTGAATATGTTGTAGCCGAATACTTGCGAATCCGCGTTCGCTGCCTGTTGCTGGGTAGTTGTCGGCTCTGCCTTGACTGACAACTCTTCTGTCTGTACCTCAGTCCCCGTATTGCTGGATGAAGAAGAGGAAGAAGACGACAAATATTTTGAGAATCGTCTGCGAAGCTGGGTTATCTGTGCTGATGTCGCGCCTTTCTGCTTTGCCTGGTCAAGGGCCTCGTCAAGTGTCAGGCCGGCATCTTTTATCTTCTCGGCGTATGACTTTATCGTGGCTTCGGGAATCTGAGCCACGTTGATGCTCTTATAGTTAATTGACGAGGAGACCCCCGCTGTTGAGAGAGTCTGGGCTGTGGTTGCGACTGGTGTTGCGCAAAGCATGACAGCAAAGGTGAGAAGTGCTGTCAGTCTGATGAGTGTCACCTTTTTAATCACTGTTAATATGGGTGCTTGTGTTTGTTTCTTTACTCTCTCCCTTTTTAGTTCTCTTGGAACTCTTTGCGTACAGTTCCAAGGGCCGATGCCACGACTTTGTCCATGTCGTAATACTTATACTCGGCCAATCGGCCGCCAAAGATTGTGGCTCTTTGTGACTGCGCCAACTCGGCATATTGCGCTGCCATGATGCTGTTTGCGCTGTCATTGACAGGGTAGTAGGGCTCCATGCCTGGCTGCCACTCTGTTGAGTATTCGCGAGAGATGACGGTCTTGGGCTGCATGCCAAACTCGAAATGCTTATGCTCTATGATGCGGGTGTAGGGAACCTCAGCGCTTGTGTAGTTGACAACAGCGTTGCCCTGGTAGTTGGGCGTGTCGAGCGTCTCAGTCTCAAATCGTACAGTGCGATATTGCAGGTGTCCGAATTTGAAGTTGAAATATTCGTCTATCGCTCCTGTGAATATGACCTTCTTGGCAAGTACGTTCAGCTCGGCGCGGTTGGTCAGATAGTCAACTCCAAGCCTTACTTCAGTGCCCTCAAGCAGTTTGTCTGTCAAGACGTTGTAGCCGCCTATGGGAATTCCTTGATACGGGTCGTTGAAATAGTTGTTGTCAAACGTCAGGCGCACAGGCAGACGGCGGATGATAAAGGCGGGAAGCTCAGTGCACTTGCGTCCCCATTGTTTTTGGGTGTAGCCTTTAATCAGTTTCTCATATATGTCTCTTCCCACCAATATGAGAGCCTGCTCTTCAAGGTTGCGCGGCTCGCTCACCCCCTCGGCTCTCATTTTGTCGGCAGCCTCTTGCCTCTGCTCGGCTATCTTGGCCTCGGCCTCGGCTGGAGTCACCACTCCCCACATCTGGTGGAAGGTGTTCATGTTGAATGGCAGGTTGTACAAACGACCCTCGTAGTTGGCTATGGGGGAGTTGGTATACCTGTTCATCTCGACTAACTGAGTCACGTAGTCCCAAACTTGGCGGTTTGACGTGTGAAATATGTGAGCGCCATAGGTGTGGACGTTGATGCCCTCCACCTGGTCGCAATGTATGTTGCCGCCAGTGTGGTCACGCCTGTCCACCACGAGGCAGCTCTTGCCGCGTTTATGGGCCTCATGGGCGAAGACGGAGCCGAACAGGCCGGCCCCGACAATCAGGTAGTCGTACATGTGTTTGTTTGGTTTCTTATGGTCTTGTTTTTCTGTTCTTTCTGCTCTTAATCCACTGTGACAATCTGTCCATCACCATGATTATGATGATGTATCTGATAGTCTTGCCTACAAACATGAGGGTCAAGGTGCCAAAGATGGGAGAGTGAGCGAGGCCGAGTGCCGCCGCCAACGGGTCGCCAATGACGGGCGTCCAGACCAGCAAGCCACACCACGCCCCGTAAGTCTCCACCCACGACTGCACAGCGCTTACGCTCTCGGCCGATATGCACATCCATTCTGAGCATCTCTCAATCCCGAGCCACCAGCCCGTGGCGTAGGTCGCCACTCCGCCCAGCCAATTCCCCACCGAGGCCGTCCACACGAGTGTCCACGCTTTGTAGGCCCCTGCCGCGGCTAAGGCGGCCAAGCCTACCTCCGAAAAACCTGGCAGCAGAGTGGCGGAGAGAAAGCAAAGGACGAAAATGCCTGCTAAGCCCCATCGGGCTATGACAGATTGCTGGTCTATCATTCCAATCCTCCTATGGCCTATGGTCGCTTAGTAGAGCGATTTGCAACCAAAGGTTTTGAGTGCCTGGCTAATAACAGGGTCCTCGCTGTTGAGAATGGGGTATATGCCACCCTCGTCATTGATGGTCTGCGCCATGAGGGCGCGCACCTCGTTGTCGATTATGTCGCGTTCCTTTGAATCAAGTTTGTCGGGGCGGGCCAATCCATGCTCTGCTGCATACGACATTAGGCCCTCTATATAACTCTGGCTCTGCAAATAGTGCACAAGCTCCGGCAACTTCATGTCTTTGAGTCTCGGGCGCTCTTTCTCAGCCTGCTTCATGGCGTAGCTGTTGGTCAGTCGCTTGGCTCTGAGCTGATAGAGATATTTTGACGCCTTGGCTGTGTCTACCGGCACAAAGATGTCCGGGATGATGCCGCCGCCGCCAAAGACAGTGCGGCCGTTGAGGGTGTGGAATATGAGCGCCGAGTCTGCTTTTATCTTGTCGGCTGATAAAAGTTCACCGCTCTCATATCGGTTGTATACATCCTGATAATATTCATCATCATTATGCTTGTATGGCTTCTGGATGCAACGTCCCGATGGCGTATGGTATCTTGACACTGTCAGGCGCACTGCCGAACCGTCTGCTAACGGTATTTCGCTCTGCACCAGTCCCTTGCCGAATGAGCGGCGGCCTATGATGGTTGCCCTGTCATTATCCTGCATTGCGCCGGCGAAAATCTCGCTCGCACTGGCTGAATACTCATCAATGAGGACCACGAGGCCCATATCCTGACATACGCCTGTGCCGTCTGCTCGTGTCTCAGCCCTCTCCTGATGGCAGCCCTCCGTGTAGACTATCATCTGGCCTTTGGGGAGGAACTCGTTGCACATGGCCTGGACGACTTGCAGGAATCCGCCAGAGTTTGAGCGCAGGTCGACAATGAGCTTGTCACAACCCTGTGCTTTCAACTTGGCTATGCCGTCGAGCATCTCGTTATATGTCTTTTCGGCGAAACGGTCAATCTTCATGTAACCGACGCCTTCGCCAATCTTATAGATTGACACCACGCTTGTGAGGGGTATCTCGCCGCGCACAATGTCATAGTCCATCTTTGTGTCCTCGTCGCGCAAGATGGTTATCTTGACTTTTGAGCCAATCTCTCCGCGCAGTGAGTCCAAAACGGTCTGGTTGTTTATCCATGAGCCTGTGAAGTCATTCCCGTTCACCTTTATTATCTTGTCACCCGGCACAATGCCGAGAGCCGATGACGGACCGCCGGAAACGACGCTGACCACGTTCACCGTGTCGTCCTGCAAGTTGAACATGATGCCTATGCCGCCGAAGTCACTCTTCAAATCGGCTGCCACATGCTCCACCTCTTTGCGTGGAATGTAGACGCTGTGCGGGTCAAGCTCCTTGAGAATCAACGGGATCACAGCATCTTCCAAGGAGTCCCCATCTACGGGGTCTACATACAGGTTTTTTATCAAACCGATGACGGACGTCGTCTTGTAGTCCGGCCCAAAACCATAAGTGCGGCCAAGCTCTTCGGATATGTAGTTTTCTGCCGCGTTCCTGCCAGCACTGTGGCCCAAAAACAGGCCGCCCAATGCCGCAAGCACAATTAGTACCAGTATCCAACAATTCTTTATCGCAGTCTTCATCGATGTCTCTCTTTATGATGTGTGGTCAGTGTTACCAGTTTCCGCATTTTCCGCAAGAAACCCAGGGGCAACACAGCCACCAACTTTTAAGCCTTGTTATTTGATTATTATGGTCTCCTCTACTTTGTCAACCGCTATTCCGGCGCGGCGCAAAAGTTCTATGCCGTCCGTGTTCCTGTAATCATCCGAGTACACCACGCGGCTTATGCCGGCCTGGATAATCAGTTTTGCGCACTCTATGCAGGGCGAGGCGGTTATGTACATCGTCGCGCCGCTTGAGCTGTTGTTGCTTTTGGCCACTTTGGTTATGGCGTTCGCCTCGGCGTGAAGCACGTATGGCTTGGTCACGTCACCATCCTCGCACACGTTCTCGAAACCCGACGGAGTGCCGTTGTATCCGTCGCTTATTATCATTTTGTCCTTTACCATCAAAGCTCCCACCTGCCTGCGTTCGCAGTAGGAGTTGAGGGACCATATGCGCGCCATTGCTATGTAACGCTGGTCCAGTTTGGTCTGTTTTTCTGTCTCGGACATGATGCACCAGTTTTTGCAAAATTAATGCCAAATGCATTCATTGACAACACGGGATCTACATTTAGAGGCTGTCAATATGACCTTTGGCTCGCAAGAAATCATATCTCGCTATCCACCTCCCTGCGGACGTAATTTATCTCGCCATAGGTGAACTGTTTGTAAAGCTCTTGGTCGGGACGCCAGTCCGGGGCGGCATGACTCACTATCTCTTTGAGTCTCTCATGCCTCTCTTTGCCCATCACGTCGTCTATCGTCAGATCTTCGCCAATGCTGTCAATGAGGTGCCCGACTATCGTTCCGCGAGTCAGGTGTCTCTCTTCCATCACGGCGTCAACAGAGCCGAGACGACGGAATGCCTCAAGGCTTACCTCCTTAGTGCTCAGCTTTTTGGGCTTGGGCTCATTGGGGGCTGTGTCATCATTTTGGTAGTGACTGTGTGCTGGCGTGGCTCCGCGGGCTGCTTTCACTCCCATCTTGGCGTGAATGCGGGTAATCTCAAGAATCTCATCGCCATAGCTGTCTACCTTTTTCTTTCCCATGCCCTTGATTCCGCTCAAGGTTCTGAAGTCTGTCGGGACGGCATCCGCTATTGCGAAAAGGACTGAGTTGCTCGCCACAATGTAAGCAGGAACGTCATCTTCCTTGGCTCTCTCATTCCTCCATTTGCGCAAGGCATGGAACAACTCTTTGTTGACCACCTCATTTGCGTCGGCTTGTGAGGTTCTTTCTGCTGTTGTCTGGCTCTCATCCGTCTCGTCTTCAAACTTCGCATGGCTCAAAGCCTTTGCCTTGGCGGCCAAAATGTTGTCCGTGCTGAAGCCCTTTTTCGCTACGGCTTGGAGCATTGCGCGCTTCAGGTTGACGCTGTTGACGAAGGTGCTAATGTAGTTGTCGAGCCTGTTGTTGGCTGTCTTGTCGTCGAGTGTGATGTCGGCGTTCATTTTCACGTTCTCTGCGAAGTTGGCAATCTTTTCGTCAAAGAAGGCGGCTCCGCGAATTGTTTGCGCCATTAAATCCTCCGACTTGTCTATGCAGCCTGTCTGCGAGTGTATCTTTTGACATTTGTAGATGAAGGTGTTGCCTATCCTGGCAATCTCCTCTGCATCCTCATGAATAATGGAGTTGAGGCTATCCACGCTTTTGGCGTACTTCTCACCCTCCCTCTCCAAGAGGTTGAACATGTTATGCACGGGGATGAAGATGCTGCCGAATGAGAAAAGCTCGGTTATCGTGGCGAGTGAGTAGTCTGCGGCATATTGCTCTATGGCGCTGGTGTCCGTTAATCGCTGACACTGTTGGCTGTAGAACAAATCCACGTCATGGTCCGTTTTGACGCATTTGCGCTCTATGGCGGATGAGAGGATTAGTCCCTCGAATGATCTGCAACGTGACAGAGCGACGTAAACCTGACCGGGAGAGAATGACCGGCCGGCGTCTATGACGGCTTTGTCGAATGTGAGGCCCTGACTTTTATGTATCGTAATGGCCCAAGCCAAGGTCAGAGGCATCTGAGTGAACACACCTTTCACCTCCTCTCGGGCAAGGCCTGTCTCAGGGTCTACTACGTAATTGACGTTGTTCCATTTTTCCCAGCCAACTTTGATATCCTCCACACCACCGTCTGTGGGGCTTACGGTGATCGCATCGTCTTCGAGGGCTATTACTTTGGCAATCTTACCGTTATAGTAACGACGTGGTGACTGTGTGTCGTTCTTGATGAACATGACTTGCGCACCCACTTTCAGTGTCAGCTCGGCCTCCGCAGGGTAATTTTTCTCCTCGAAAGTTCCTGTTACAGAGCATTCGTATGTGAGCTCTCTTGTTTTAAGGGCTTTAAGCTTTGACCTGTTTATCTTCTCTGCGCTCTCCACATGAGTGGTCAGGCGGATGTATCCGTCTTTGTCATCAGGCTCAAAGTCTTTGCGGTACCTTGAGTTGAGCATATCGAGAGCCGTGTCATCAAGTTGGCTGGTGCGTACTTTGTTAAGTAGGTCGATGAATGTGGTGTCGCTTTGCCTGTATATTTTCTTCAGCTCGATGGTCACCATCCTTGTCTGTGAGATGGCGTGGCTTGAGAAAAAATAGTAGTTGCGATACTCGTCCCTCAGCAAATCGATATCATCGTGTTTCACGACGGGAGACAACTGCATGAGGTCTCCAATCAACAGCAGCTGAACACCACCAAACGGCAAACTCGAACGGCGCATCTCCCTAAGCCTCTGGTCCACAGCGTCCATCAGGTCGGCGCGTACCATGCTTACCTCGTCAATGACAATAAGGTCGAGGCTGCGGATGAGCTTGAGCTTTTCTTTGCGTATTGTCCGCTCTTTGGGGAGTGGTTTAATTGATGAGTATGTCCCCGGTGGAATCTGAAGGAGCGAGTGGATGGTTACACCTCCGGCGTTTATGGCTGCCACACCCGTAGGGGCCATCACGACCATGCTCTTGGTGGTGGCCTCTTTGAGGTTTTTGAGGAATGTCGTTTTGCCTGTTCCGGCCTTGCCGGTCAGGAACACGTTGACGTTGGTCCGTGTCAGGCATTGCCAGGCGGTCCAAGCCTGTTCATTCTCTTTCGGATCGTAGGGGCAGCGCATATTGGCAGATTAAACTCAAGCGGTGCGCAACCCGAAAAAAGGGTTGCGCAGTGGATGGAAAATTATTCGTTGTTCTTCTTCAGACGGTTGAAGCACCTGTTGAGAGCCTGCCTCCAATGGGGAACCTTGACGCCAAAGGTGTTGGCAATCTTGTCTGTGCTCATGACCGAGTAGTGGGGACGGCGTGCCCTTGTGGGGTACTTGTCGGTCGAGACAGGGTGAAGTTCAGTCTCAGCCTCCGCTATTTGGGCTATGCTCATGGCGAAGTCATACCATGTGCATGAACCATAGTTCGCGTATTGGTATACTCCGTCCTGCCCGTCATACTCCAAGGCTATTTTTACCAGGGCTTTGGCTAAATCACCTGCATAGGTGGGTGAGCCAGTCTGGTCGTTCACTATGTTGAGATCGTCCTTCTCGCCGAAGAGTCTCAGCATGGTCAAGAAAAAGTTCTTGCCGTCTGCGTCATATAACCATTGGGTTCTGACAATGACATGTTTGCAGCCCGTGGTGATGATGGCGTCCTCTCCGTCGCTTTTGGTTTTACCATAGACTCCTAACGGGGCTTTGGGCATCTCCTCTGTATATGGGGAAGAGGCTGCTCCGTCAAAAACATAGTCCGTCGAGACGTGTATCAGCAGGGCGTTATTCTCTTTTGCCGCGGCGGCCAAGTAGCCTGATGCCAGATTATTCACCTTGTTGGCCGCATCTGCGTCATCCTCGGCCTTGTCCACTGCCGTATAGGCAGCGCAGTTGATAATGACGTCGGGGGCGAACTCGGCTACAGTTTTGCTGACAGCCTCTTTGTCCGTTATGTCGCAATCGGCAGATGTCAGTCCGTATGCCTTGCCAATTTTTTTCTTGACGAGGCTCTCTATAACTCTACGGCCCAACATTCCGTTGGCGCCAAATACTATTACGGTCTTCTTGTCCGACATATATCCCTCCCTTAATAGAGTTTGTCGTTTATGTCAAATAGCCCCTCGGCCTCAGCCAATGTCTTGTGCTTTAGGTCTTTCTCGCTCAAAAGGACCTTATCCATTGGAATCTTCCAGTCAATGCCGAGAGCCGGGTCATTGAATGCTATGGCACCCTCGCTTTCCGGGGCGTAGAGGTTGTCGCATTTATATTGGAAGAGAGCGGTCTCGCTCAGTACGGCGAAACCATGGGCGAAGCCGCGCGGGATGAAGAACTGACGATGGTTCTCTCCTGATAGCTCCACTGCCACATGCTGGCCGAAAGTGGGGCTGCCGCGGCGGATGTCGACGGCCACGTCAAGTACCGTACCTTGGATTACGCGCACCAGTTTGCTCTGAGCCTTTTCGCCTCGCTGAAAATGCAGTCCGCGCACCACTCCGTAGCTCGAGAAGCTCTGGTTGTCCTGCACGAAGTCCACAGGTCGCACAAGGGTGTCAAAGTCGCGCTTTGAGTATGACTCGAAGAAATATCCGCGGCTGTCGCCGAAGATCTTGGGCTCTATTATGACGACGCCGTCAATGGCTGTCTTTATAACGTTCACTTGTTCTCTTTGTTTTTCTTTTCTAATTGGCTCGGCCTACATGTCCGCAATTTTCAGCAGATATTGCCCGTACTCGTTCTTTTTCATTGGTTGGGCGAGGCGGATGAGCGTCTCGCGGTCAATCCAGTTGTTACGATAGGCTATCTCCTCAAGGCAGGCCACTTTGAGACCTTGCCTCTTCTCTACGACCTCAATGAAAGTTGAAGCCTCAGACAGTGAGTCATGTGTGCCAGTGTCCAACCAAGCGAAGCCTCGTCCCAACTTCTGCAGGTTCAACTGGCCTTTCTCCAAATATATCTGGTTGACGGATGTTATCTCCAACTCTCCGCGTGCCGATGGCTTCAAATTGGCAGCAATATCAACCACGCTGTTTGGGTAGAAGTAAAGTCCCACGACAGCATAGTTGGACTTTGGTTTGGCTGGCTTCTCCTCAATCGAGATGACTTTCCCTTCGTCATTGAATTCAGCTACGCCGTAACGCTCAGGGTCCGAAACCCAGTAGCCGTATATCGAGGCCTCACCTCTTTCGTCCACAGCCTCGATTGACTTGCGAAGCATCTGGTCGAAGCTCTGTCCAAAAAATATATTATCGCCTAAAGCGAGGCAGACAGAGTCTTTGCCAATGAACTCGCGCCCGATGATGAAAGCCTGGGCGAGTCCGTCTGGGCTCGGCTGCTCCGCATAACTCAGGTTGATACCGTAGTCTGAACCATTTCCCAGAAGTCGTTTGAACCCTGGCAGGTCGGCCGGTGTGGAAATTATGAGTATGTCCCTTATCCCTGCCAGCATAAGTGTCGAGACGGGGTAGTAGACCATGGGCTTGTCATATATGGGCAGCAGCTGCTTGGACACGCCCTTTGTGATGGGGTAGAGTCTTGTACCGCTACCTCCTGCGAGGATTATGCCTTTCATGTCAACTCTTTTGTTTTTCTTTTTACGTTTAAAAGCCACGAGGCCAGATTTCCTGCTTATCTTGCATTGTGATCTTGCCGCGTGGCTATATTGTTATGTCAGACTTCCAAGAGCATAAGTTGGTCGCTCTTTAGGAAGGAAACGGAGTGTCGCCTACTTCTTTGTAAAGTTGTCTTGCGAGTTGTCGTAGTTGATGTAGTACTTGCCTTTCGCCAAAGTAGAGATGTTTACGTTCTTTCCGAAACCCCTGAATACTATGCCGCCGTATTGGTCATAAATCTCATACAACGTCTCAGCGCTGAAAGTTATCTCCGCGTTAGTGGCCTTGAAGGTCACCTTGTCCATAGTGTCGGTTGTGGTAGCCTCTTTTGAGTAAGACTGAACTTTGCGGTTGGCCGTAGTCTGGCGCACGCGGTATTTGTTGACTCCGCTGTGGTTGCGAACCTTGCTCTCGTAGGTGTTCGGCTTGTTGTGGCCTTTACCCATGACCTCGCCAACCTTCACCCACTTGTTCCAGCGGTACTGCTCTATGATGAAGGGCAGGGAGCCTGTCTCGCCTGAGGTGGTGAATGTTATAACCCCGCCGTTGACCTTTACGCTCTCAAACTTGGCCGGCTTTTGCACCTGGAGGGCATTGGCGTTGAGAACCATCGGAGTGCAATCCTCCTTATATTTGATAACGATGCTGACATCGTCGCCGACATTGAAGCCGTAGACGCTGAGGTCAACCTCAAATGCGCTTGAGTTAATCTCGTCGGTCGTTATCATTCCGTTCACCGTCACCTCATAGGCGCAAAATCCCACACCCGATGGAGCAAACGGGTTCTTCACGTATAAGTTCTCACCTTGATAAGTGCCCTTGACGACCAATTCCTCGGCCACCATGTTCTGTACGGAGCAAAGCCCGATTACCGCTGCGGCAAGAGTGCGGATAGTCTTTCTCATTTTAGTAATTCGAGGTTACAACTAACAATATTAGTGATTTTCGCCCTAAAAAGCAAATGATTTGCCATTGGTTTAATCGTTTCGCTTTTCAGTCCATCGTCCGTCTTCTCTAATTATCTGTTTTAGAGCGTCTAAGGCTTCTACTTGGTCTATTGATCTCTTCACGACCTCCTTGCCTCTGTAGAGCGATATTTTACCGCGGCCTGCGCCCACATACCCATAATCGGCATCGGCCATCTCACCAATGCCGTTGACTATGCAGCCCATGACGCCTATCTTAAGACCAGCCAAATGCCCAAATTCGGCTTTTATGCGCGCCACGGTCTCTTGTATGTCATAGAGTGTGCGGCCGCAGCCTGGGCATGATATGAACTCAGTCCTGTCAAACCTGGCGCGACATGCCTGCAGGAGCATTTGGCCACTTTCTGCGGCGACCTCTGGTGATATGTTAGGAGCGTCTATACATATTCCGTCCAAAAGTCCGTCAATGAATAATCCGCCCATGTCTGCCGCCATCTCAAGTCTGAACTGGTCGATGTCGCTTGCCTTGGATATGTAGTAACCAATTAACGGGCTTCTGTTCCCTTTATTTGCTAATTCCAACGACATGGCTCGAAGTTCGGCCATCGGGTTGCCACTTTTCGTGATGCCAATGTAGGTGACGTCGCCGTCTGCGGATTTCTTTCTGTCAAATTCTCCGCTTAGCAACTCTTCCAACGTCAGTGTGGCGTAAGGGGTGGGGGTGCTCATGTCCCTTAATGTGGCGTCAGCATTGTTGACGTTGCTTGCGTCGCAGACGACAAGGACTACGGGAGGTGTTTTGCCACCAGCAATGCCAATGTGGTCAGTCTCTCGCCTGTTATATGAGTAAGGGGTATATTTTGATGTGTCGACTGATGGGATTGCTGTAGCCTCTTTTAGTTGTTGGCAATGGTCTACAAGAGCGCGTGCGACCGGGATTTCTGCCTCGGGGGCTTCTGTGAGCGACACGCGGATGGTGTCACCCAGGCCGTCATTGAGCAGCGCCCCTATTCCGGCAGCTGATTTTATTCGTCCTTCCGCATCGCTTCCTGCCTCTGTGACGCCCAAGTGAAGAGGGTACACCTCGCCCCTTTTGCGCATTGTGGCCGACAAAAGGCGCACGGTGTTGACCATGACGCGCGTATTGCTGCTTTTTATGCTTATTGCGATGTCTTGAAATCCAAGTTCCTCGAATGCGTCAAGATATTCGGTGCACGACGCCACCATGCCTTGCGGCGTGTCTCCATATTTTGCCATGACGCGGTCTGAGAGTGAGCCATGGTTCACGCCTATCCTTATGGCCGTCTTGTGGGCTTTGCATATCTCAACGAGTGGGCGCAGCTTCTCGACTATGAGGTTGTGCCACTCCTCGTCGCTCATCTTATCGGCTTCTTTGCTGAACCGTTTGGCCTCTCCCGTGTAATTGCCAGGGTTGATGCGTACTGCCTCGACAAGTGCGGCCGCGGTCTCGGCGGCTTTGGGGTTAAAGTGTACGTCGGCAACCAAGGGGGTGTTACAACCGCGTCGCTTGAGCTCTTCGCTAATCAGTCCTATGCTTTTTGCCTCGCGTTCTCCCTGTGTCGTCAGGCGCACAATCTCACCACCGGCATCCACAATGCGTAGGCTTTGCTCTACAGAGCCCTCCACATCGTTAGTGTCGGTCGTGGTCATGGATTGAACACGGATAGGGGCGTCGCCACCTAATGTGACATTCCCGACCCTCACTTGGCGCGTCTGCTGGCGTTCGTATTTGAAAAGGGATTGGCAATAGCTGTCTGAACTAATTTCGCTCATTGGTAGTTACGGTTTTTTCAACGTGCAAATATAGTTCATTTTATAACCCCTAAAGTCCGATGGTCCCCTAAATGTCAATCGACACTTCAAACAGGGGGATTATTTGCAAAATACTCCCCTTTATTGCCAAACGTAGCAAATAAAAAAAGAGCCCCGCCTGAAAAGACGGGGCTCTTGTCGCATTGCTTAGAAAATTGTCTTAATTCTTGACAGCCTTACGGGCAGCGTAGCTGATCTTCAAGGCCTGAGCCTTGCGGAGAGCTTGCTTGATGTCGGTGATAGTACCCATTTGGATGTCAGCGTCGGCCTTGATTGAGACGGTCATCTTAGGACGATCGGCCTCGCTCAGGCTCTCGCGCTCCTGGAGAATGTAGTTCTCAATATCGTCAACAGTGGCGTATGAGTCATTCAGCTGGATTCGCGGCTCAGTACCATATTTCTTGGTCTGAAGAGGTTTGCCAACGTAGATGTAGCTGACGAGCGATTTCTGCTCGAGCTTCGTAATCTCAGTGGCCTCAGGCAGTTTTACCTTGACTATCAGTGATACCTCTTTCATGTTCGATGCGACCATGAAGAAGAACAGAAGCATGAACACGATGTCAGGAAGCGAAGAGGTGTTGACCTTGAACTGCCCTTTTTTCTTGCTTTTTCTGATAACTGCCATTACTTCTTGTAGTTTTTAGGTTCTGCCTCGGAAATCTTCTGAGGATAAACTTTCTTTATGGCATCCTTCTCGTCGTCTGAGCAGTCCTCGTATGACTTCTTGAACTGCTTCTTCGCAAACTCTTCGCGGAGCTCTGAGTAAGCCGCCTGAAGCTCGTTCTGGATCTCCAGGTACTTCTGATACGTACTGCCGCGGTCGTTCTGAAGAGATATGACACCCTTTGAGACCATCACCTTGCCGATGCCCGGGACATCAGTCTCGGATTTCTCGGAGAGAGTTGGGTCGTTCATCGGGTTTGCGATGAACTCCTTAGCCTTGTTCTTGAGGTCGTTTGCGTTCTCCTTCCATTCACCGTTGACGAGCAGCTGGTTGTTGTAGTTCAGCTGAACCATGAACACGTTGCGCTCTTTGATGATGGGCGCGTCGGTCTGGTCTTTCGGTGCCATTGGAGGAAGCATACGGCTCAGACCAAGGTCAGAGGTCATTGTCGTCGAGACGAGGAAGAAGACCAGAAGGAGGAACGCGATGTCCGCAGTGGAACTCGCATTTACGTCTGGCGTTTCTTTCTTATTCCCCATAATTGCTAATGATTAATAGATTGGGTTTCCTTGGGAGTGGGGCAAGCCTTTTTAGAGGTTCGCCTCCGTTACCCAATTCTACTTGATAAGGTTGTATACCTCTGAGGCAATGATCGAAATGATGCCGAGAGCAAGAGCCAAATAGATGGCGAAGAGGCCCATATCAGACACCCTGAGCCACCAGCCCTGGTTCTCGTCTCCCTCGTAGCCGATGAGCTGCAGAGGGGTTTCATCACCAAGTGACCAAAAGATTCCGCAAACTACAACAGCTGCTACAATTGCGATGCAGAGCTTGAGGAGCGATTTGGGGTCAGATGCTGCGGAGATAGCCGAAGAGGCTGCAGCCGCAATAATGCCGAGACCGGCGAGTGTTATTGACCAAAGGATTGCCATGTCACAGATGGAGCCGTCTCCGAGAGGGTCCTTGTCCGTGTATCCGCCAATGACGAGGCATGCGCTGATGATCATCAGGATAGCCATCACAATGGTCGTTATTTTCTGTACTTGTTTCATCTTCCTTTGTTTTTGAGACTTTTAGCATTATGCCAGTGCTTGATCAACTGGCGATCCGTTAAACTATATCCCGCTCCTGCATATGTCCCACCTCAAATCGGGGCTAAGGTGCGGAACTGCGGATTTTTAGTGCTTAGCCTGATACTTGAGGATGATGTCCATCAGAGAGATGGATGAGTCCTCCATCTTGTTGACGATGCCGTCAATCTTAGCGACGATGTAGTTGTAGAAGAGCTGGAGGCAGATAGCTGCGATAAGACCGAAGATGGTGGTAAGAAGAGCGACCTTGATACCGCCTGCGAGAGCGACAGGGCTCATATCACCCAACTGCTGGATTGAGTCGAATGCCTGGATCATACCTACGACAGTTCCCATGAAGCCGAGAGATGGTGCGATGGCGATGAAGAGAGAGATCCAAGAGAGACCAGACTCCATGCGACCCATCTGGACAGAACCGTAAGATGCGACAGCCTTCTCAACCATGTCAGGACCCTCGTTGTAACGCTCGAGACCCTGTACGAAGATTGAAGCGACGGGGCCACGGGTGTTGCGGCAAACCTCCTTGGCTGCCTCTACACCACCGGTCTCGAATGCGTCCTCTACTTTCTTGAGGAGCTTCTTGGTGTTGGTGTCGCAAGCGGTGAGGTAGATGATGCGCTCAATGGCGATAGAGAGACCGAGGACGATGCAGGCGAGGACGGGGAGCATCCACTCGACGCCACCCTCGACGAACTTCTCCTTGAGAACCTGGTGGAGGCTCTTCTCCTCGTTTACAGTGACTGCTGCGGCTGCCTCCTCGGTAACCTCCTCAGTCTCTGCGACAGCGGCCTCTGTCTGCTCGGTAGCTGCAGCGGCCTCTGCGTTCTCATCCTGTGCCATGGCAACAGAGCCGAAACTCATCATGCCGAAGACTGCTAAATAGGCAAAAAGCTTTTTCATAATCTGTGATAAATTTGACTTTTTATAAATTTTTATTTTTGTTGGTTTGCGTTACCGCACACCTATATCAGTAGGCGCGCTTTACGTCACTAAATTACTAATTTTTTAAAACATAGAACCCTTTCCCTTTGCAAAATGCGACTTTTAAGCACGTTTTTAATTCCATTTGTAGCATGGTGGGGGCGTTTTTGGGGTGCCTTTGGAGTGGTTTTCTCCTCTTTTTCTTTTGATTGATAGGCTATTGGATGCTTTGATTTATCCGCTGACGCTAATTATAACCTTTTTTATCGTTAGGGGAGTCAGATTGTCATTTTGATCCGAAAAAGAGTCGCATGGCGTTGTCGTGTGTCTGGCAGGCCACCTCGTCTGTGGACTTGTTGAGAGCCGTGGCGAGTTTACCGACGACGTATGGAATGAAAGATGGCTCGTTGCGCTCCCCGCGGTGAGGTACGGGTGTGAGGTATGGAGCATCGGTCTCGGTGAGGATGCTTGTGAAGGGGACAGCAAGCGCGACTTCCGCGACTTTGGAGTTCTTATAGGTGCAAGAGCCTCCGAAGCCAAACATCAATTGCGGCCATTTGCGGCATATTACTTTGGCCTCGTCAACACTGCCCGTGAAACAATGGAGCGACCCCTCTGGCACATGGCCGCCCATCTCGGTCAGCACCTCCATCAGTAGCCATACGGCGTCGCGACAGTGGATTGACGCTGGGAGGCCTTTGTCATATGCATAGCGCAGCTGCCATTTGAAGACCTCCACCTGCTCGTCGCGGCGTGTCTTGTCCCAATGCAGGTCAAGCCCAATCTCGCCAACGCCGATGCGAGGCAAGGCGTTGCTCTCTGCGTAGTCCATTATGGCCTCTGCCTCCTCCATCGGGTTGTCGCCCATCTCAGTGGGGTGGAGCCCGTACATGGCGAAGCATTCGTTAGGGAACTTGTCGCAAAGCTCTCTCACTTGGGCCGAGTCCGCTAATGTGCACGAGGGCAGTAGCATTCTTGAGACCCCGGCCGATTTTGCCCGTCCTATGACGTCGGCTATGTCAGCGGCGAATTTGTCCTCATATATATGTGTGTGCGTGTCTATCATTTTTCGTCTGTTGTTTTGTCGGGTAGTGTGTAGTAGTCCATCTCGGTTTCTTCCGCTGCGTAAGCCAGTGAGCCTACGTCATCAAAGTCTGTGTCGTAGGCGGCTCTTATTTCTGTGGGGCGTTGGCTTTTTTGCTTTTGCCATTCTTGGCGCGCCTCGTCAATCAGTTGGGCGGCCGCCTCCATTGTGGCTTCGATTTTTTCGGGTTTGAGTTGGCATTCCCAGATGACCATTGTGCGCCAGCCTAATGCCCTCAACTCAACCCTGACGCGTTCGTCGCGGGCTTTGTTGCGTGCGAATTTATCTTGCCAAAATTGTGTGTTGGTGTGCGGGGTGGAGTAGGATGAGCATCCTTCGTGCTGATGCCAGAAACATCCGTGGATGAAGATGGCTGTGCGGGCCGTGGTGATTACGATGTCTGGTTTGCCTGGCAAATCTTTTGCGTTTTTTCGGTACCTGTACCCGTGCGTCCAGAGCCAGTGCCGGGCGGCAATCTCGGGCCGTGTGTCGGATGAGTGTATTGAGGCCATTATCTCGCTTACGCTCTTTTTCTTCTTCTCGCGGCGGTTCTTTCGCCGTGGCGTGCCACCTGTCGTCACTTCTTGATGATGGATATGGACCAGACGCGGATGTCTTTGACGGGCCTGTCGCCCTTCTCGCCCCCAAGTTCGACACGTGATATCTTGTCAACCACGTCCATTCCCTGCGTCACTTCGCCAAAGACTACAAATTCGCCATCCAAGTGTGGCGCTCCACCCGTTGTGGTGTATGTCTTGCGCTGCTCGGCAGTGAATGTTATGTGTTCCTCGCGGGCTATCTTGTCAAGCTCGGCCTCTGTAAAGACGCGTCCGCTCACGGCATAGAACTGACCGCCGTCGCATTTGTTCTCCGGGTTCCGGTCTCGTGGCAGCTTAGAGGCGGCTATGGCGCCGCGTTTGTGGTAATGTCGCTGGTGGTCTATGTTGGGCAGAGTGTAGCCCGGCCCTTGCCATCCGACCACATCGCCAGGTTTGGCGTATTTGCTGTCGGCTGCGCCTGTCTGTATGAGGAAAGAGGGAAGGACACGGTGCACGAGCAGGCTGTCATAATAATGGTCTGACACCAATTTTATGAAGTTGTCACGGTATTGTGGCACGTCGTCGTAGAGTTTTATTGTGAAGTCTCCCATCGACGTGCGGACTCTAAAGCCTGCAATGTCCGCATATGACATATATGTCCGACCCGTGTGAAGCCTCAGGTCATATACCGATGCGTGTTTTGATGTCTGCCTTTGCGTCAAGCTGTCAAGCTCGGCGCCTGTGGCGAAGTTGCCATTGGCTGAGGCTACCATCCTCAGCCGCCCTTTGTTGTCAAATACGCCTGCGCCAGGCTGCAACCCGTCCACGCAAGTTGAGCTTGCTGACTTCTTAAATATCTTGCCTTCGTAGTTGGCGTTGACGCCGAACAGGGTGTCGCTTGGCGTGGGGGCTGCGGTTTCAACTTTAGCGTATTCGCTGCGGCGTTTGCCAATGCGGAGGAGGACAATGTCAGAATGGAAGTCTAAAGCTGTGAATCCGTAGACGGGGTACTTGTCCGGCTCTGTCAGTGTGCTTGCTTTCGCCGCATAAGCTCCGCGCACGACAGAGAGTGGTGCGGCCACAATGTCGCCGCCCACGTATGTCGCCATGCACGATCCTATGCTGTCGCCCATGCCGTCGTAGGTGACTATCCTGACTTGGGATGCGGCGTCCTGAGCATAGAAGTTTTGAACGTGCGCAACAGCCCTGCCACTCTCGTCGTTTTTCCCGGAACACCCGGCAAGAACGATGGTAGCAATGAAAAGTGCTGCGGTGGCCGCGAGAATTCTCATTCTTTGGCTTGACTTACCTGTTGGAATACTGTTCCTCGTAATACTTCTCGTAGGCTCCTGACGTGATGCGGTCCATCCACTCCTGATTGTCAAGATACCAGCGTACGGTCTTCTCTATGCCCTCCTCAAATTGAAGTGACGGCTTCCAACCAAGCTCGCGGCTTAGTTTCGTGGAGTCTATCGCATAGCGGAGGTCGTGGCCTTTGCGGTCAGTCACGTAGGTTATGAGGTCAAGGCTTGCGCCCTCGGGGTTGCCTATGAGCCTGTCGACGGTCTTGATGAGGACCTTGACGATGTCGATGTTCTTCCACTCATTGAAACCACCTATATTATAGGTGTCGGCCACGTTGCCGCGGTGGAAGATGACGTCAATAGCTCTCGCATGATCCTCGACGAAGAGCCAGTCGCGGATGTTCTCACCCTTGCCGTATACCGGCAGCGGACGCCTGTGGCGTATGTTGTTAATGAAGAGTGGGATGAGCTTCTCGGGGAACTGATATGGCCCGTAGTTGTTTGAGCAGTTGGTCACAATGGTCGGCATCCCGTAGGTGTCGTGGAATGCGCGGACAAAGTGGTCGGATGACGCTTTTGAAGCGCTGTATGGGCTGTGAGGGTTGTATCGCGTAGTCTCTGTGAAGAGCGTTTTGTCAAAGTTGAGGGCTCCATACACCTCGTCGGTCGAGATGTGGTAGAACCTTTTGCCCTCATATCCCTCAGGCAGACTCTCCCAGTAGGTCTTGGCGGCCTGCAGCAGGCTGAGCGTGCCCATCACGTTGGTGCGTGCGAAGGTGAACGGGTCGCGGATGGAGCGGTCTACGTGGCTCTCGGCTGCCAGGTGGATTATGCCGTCAACGTGATGCTGAACCAAAAGAGCCGCAATCGTGTCATAATCGCATATGTCGGCGCGTACAAACGTGTAGTTGCTCGCATTCTCCACATCTTTCAGGTTCTCAAGGTTGCCGGCGTAGGTCAACTTGTCGAGGTTGATGATGTGGTAGTCGGGATACTTGTTGACGAACAGGCGTACGACGTGGCTGCCAATGAAGCCTGCGCCGCCCGTTATTATTATGCTGCGTTTGTAGTTGCTCATGTCTTAATTCATTTATTGTCTGTAGAGAGGATGAGACTCCTTAAGTCCATACGCAAAATTAACTATATAATGGCAAAAACAAAATTGATGTCACTTGTTAGGAAATAAGAATAATTTGTCTAACTTTGCGCTCGATTTGCGAGTTGGCGCTTCTCGTGCTTGCTCAGCAAATGGTTTCGGCCTCATAGTTCAAGGGATAGAACGGGAGTTTCCTAAACTCTAAATTTCAGTTCGAGTCTGAGTGAGGCCACTGTTCATGGATGTTGATTTTTGCCTGACTGTTCCTATCTTGGTGCAGTCAGGTTTTTTTATGAGGTTGCTTTGCCAACATAAAAATGCTAAATTCGCATCTATGTTCGATATTTTCATAGTTGTCGTGAGTGTCATCGCCTTTGTCCGTGGAGCATTCCGCGGGCTCATTGGTGAGTTGGCTGGACTTGTGGCCATTGCCTTGGGCCTCTATGGAGCTGGGCGTTTCGGCCCTATGACGGAAGAAGTTATCGCTCCGTACTTCGCAGGCTACCCCACAAGACTCATAGCCTTTGGCTTGACTCTCTTGGTAATTGTTCTGGCAGTCTATATCATATCGAACCTTGTAACCCGTTTAGCCAAGATGGCAATGCTGTCTGTGCCAAACAGAATTGCCGGTGGCGTGTTTGGCGTGGCTAAAGTCCTCCTCATCGTGAGCGGTGTTCTTGGCTTCGCTAATCGCATGTGGCCTGGTGATGAGGGAATCCTTACTGAGCAGCAGAAAGACGAGATGGTGACTTATCGCTTTGTTGAGTCTTTCGCGGGCTATGCTTTCCCATATATTGACAAAGGGCTCGATGCCGTGAGAAATATTAACTTGGAGGAATAGACTTCCTTCCCCTTTACAATCAATTCAAATGTCAAACGTGTATTTTCTCTTGGCGGACAATCAGGATGTCACTCGCGCGGGACTTCGCTATTACATCGAGAGGTCCTATCCCGAAGCCGTGGCAGTGGACATCCGCGATGAGCGGACTCTGAGGTCCGAGTTGGAGAAAAGGCCGACATCTGTCGTTGTGCTTGACTACACTTCTTTTGACATTCGTAGTGTGGACGGAGTAATAAATATAAGGCAAAGGTATCCCCTCAGTCAATGGGTCATGTTCTCTGACGAACTTACGCAGGAGGCCATCAGGCTTTTCGCCTCTGAAGACGGCATGAGTATTGTTCTCAAGGAGAATTCGGAGGACGAGATTCGCAGCGCCCTTCGTTGTGCCACCAAAGGTGAGAGGTTCCTCTGCCACCAGATAACCAACCTGCTCATTGAGGAGCGGACGCAAAAGTCGTCACAAGGTAAACTGACCCCAACCGAGGTCGAAGTCCTCAAGCTTATTGCCAAGGGTAAGAGCGTCAAGGAGATAGCCTCTGAGCGAAACTCAAGTGTCCACACCATCATCACGCACAAGAAGAATATCTTCCGTAAGATAGAGGTCAATAATGTCTATGAAGCGACTAAATATGCGCTTCATGCTGGACTTGTAGACCTTATGGAATACTACATCTAAACCAACCGAAACTTTTAAAAACATGAGTGATAAGCACCTCGTCATAATGGCAGGTGGTGTCGGAAGTCGTTTCTGGCCCATGAGCCGACCCGAAAATCCAAAGCAGTTTATTGATGTCTTAGGATGCGGACGCACACTTCTTCAGCTTACTGCGGATCGCTTCGGCGGTGATTTCACGCCCGACCACACTTGGGTTGTCACTTCGCAAAGATATTTCGAAAAGGTGCACGCTCAGCTACCCGACGTCCCTGTTGAGAATATTCTCTTGGAGCCCTGCATGCGCAACACGGCGCCGTGCATCAGCTATGTTATCTGGAAAATGCGCCAGCGCTACCCTGACGCGGTTGCTGTTGTCACTCCATCTGATCATTTTGTCGCCAATGTTGACGAGTTCCGCCGTGTCATCAGCAGAGGTGTCGAGTTTATCAAAGGGACATCAAAGGTCTTGACTCTTGGCATGACGCCCACAAGGCCCGAGACAGGCTACGGCTATATCCAGTCTGGTGACGTGGCTGATCGTGATGTACTCAAAGTCAAGGCGTTTAAGGAGAAACCTGCCCTTGACGTGGCCATGAGTTATTTGGCTGAGGGTGGCTATTATTGGAACTCAGGCCTCTTCCTTTGGGAGGCCGCTACTGCCGAGGCGGCAATTCGCCAGTTCCAACCCGAGATTGCGGCCAAGATGGATGAGATGGCCAAGAGTTTCTATACGGAGGCCGAGCGTGAGGTCGTCAACAACTTGTTCCCCGAATGTAAGAGCATCTCTATTGACTATGCCGTAATGGAACCCCTTGGCGGTAAGGATGTGACGTTGCGAGGAAGCGAAAGCGGCGTCTGCGTTTTGCCTGCCGATTTCGGTTGGTCTGATCTCGGCACATGGGGCTCGCTCCACAATCAGTTGGACAAGGATGAGGCAGGCAATGCCTATGCTGGCTCTGGTCAGGTCAGTTTCATTGAGAGCTCTGACTGTGTGGTTCGCACGTCGGGTGACATGCGCATTGTGCTTCAGGGACTTGAGGGATACATTGTGGCCGAGGATAACGGAACTCTCCTTGTATGCCAAAAAAGTCAGGAGCAAAGAATTAAACAATTTAGCGAGACGTTAAAAAATAATTAACTTTGCGCATAGCGTGAGGATTTATATTGCTTGACTCCGCACTCGGTTACCTATACGTGTCATATGGGTGCGAGAGTCTATGGTTGTCTCGTGAATTGAATTAAAATGGAGAATCTCAGTAAGTTAAGTGTGCGTGGCCGTTTTGCCAAGTCGTTGTTGACTGCTGGTGTTGTGGTCTTGGCTTGTTTCGCCTACTTCGTGTCCGCATACATGTATTTCGGGGCTGGTTACGGGTCCGTATGGAATCTGCTTTTCAGCCGCGGCATATTGCTCACTTTCCTTTTCATTGCTGTCATCTGGTCGTCCATCGAGGCGGCCATGAAGCTCAATGAGGTCTATCGCAGCCGTCCATACTCATACATCCTTGTCCTTCATGTGGTCGAGAATGTGTTGGGTGTCGCGGTCCTGCTGCTTGTCATGACCATTTTCGGCATGCCCAATTATGGACGTGACGTCATTGTCCTTTTCTGCGTACTCTCTACTCTCTTATCTTTTGGCGCAAAGGTTCTGTTCTACCACGTTTTGCGCACCATCAGGCGCAATGGCCGCAATATGCGTAATGTCGTTTTTGTCTGCGACAGGAGCGGCGAGCGTCTGTTGGCTCTCATCAAGCGTCATTATGAGTGGGGCTATAATATCACGGCTATCATTGGCGATGATTACATCTGCGAGAAGTATGATGGTCAAGTGCCTGTCTACCCCTTGTCTAATGCCGATGTGGAATCCATCATATCGCAAAAGGTGGAGGAGGTCATATATGTCCGCAAGGATATGGATTCGCGGGACATCCTTCGTATGCTCGACTTGTGTTCTGACCTTGGCATCACTTTCCGTCTGAGCTCAAGTTTCCTCAACCGAATGTCAAGTTCGGCATATGTCAGGTACTTTGATACTAACGCGGTCCTGACAATCTCCAATTTGCCGACTAATTATGTCAGTCTGCTTGTCAAGCGAGTTTTCGACATCGTTTTCTCTTCGTTGGTTATCCTTGTCGGCCTGCCGTTCTTCATCATCATAGCAATTCTCATCAAGGTCGACAGCAAGGGCCCCGTTTTCTTCAAGCAGAAACGATCAGGTCTGCGTGGCAAGGTTTTTGAGGTGTTCAAGTTCCGCACCATGGTGGTCAATGCGGAGGCTCTGCAGAAGGACCTCATGTCGCAGAATGAGATGACTGGCCCTGTCTTCAAGATGACCAATGATCCGCGCATCACGCGCATGGGGCGTATTCTCCGCAAGACTGGCATTGACGAGTTCCCCCAGTTCCTCAATGTGTTCCTTGGCGACATGAGCATCGTGGGACCTCGTCCGCCCCTGCCAAAGGAGGTCGCCGAGTATGAGCGTTGGCAGATGAGGCGCCTCGCCATGAAACCTGGCATCACTTGCATCTGGCAGGTAGCCCCTAACCGAAATGATATAACTTTTGAGGATTGGATGAAGATGGACATGGAGTATATTGACAACTGGTCTCTGACTCTAGACTTCGTCCTCATCTTCAAGACAATGGCAACAGTGGTACGCGCCGATGGCAAGTAAAAAAGACAATAAGCGCAAATATATCATAGCGTCGTGCGCCGCCCTTGTGGTGGCGTGCGTCGCCTTTGTTCTCTATCAAGTACTTAAACCTGATGTGCCTGATGAGAAGACCATGGCGCGGATGGTGGCGGACATATATCTTGCCGATGCCATCCTTCAGGAAACAGGCACTAATGGCGGTCGAGATAAAAAAGCGGAGAACACGTATCACACCATTCTGTCCAACTACGGGATAAATAAGGTGCAGTATGACTCTGCCGTGGCGTGGTACTCACGTCACCCAAAGAAGTTCTCTTCGGTCTATGAGAGGGCTGTGGCTATTCTTGTGACGCGCGAGGATATGATTCGTGTCATAGCTGAGAGGAGTGACTCGATAACTAAGAGCATTGAGGCGCAGAACGACTCTTTGACGCAAGATTTTATCGGCACTAAGCTGACCATCTCCCTCCCCCTCACAAACAGTAATGACTCTCTGTCCTCCTATCTCAAACCCACGACCAAGAAATACACCAAGGTTGAAAGGTCTTTTCAACTTGACTCCGTCATGGGTGGACATTTCGATATCTCTTACCGCTATGTGATAAGCAGGGCGGACAAGAAGCAGAATATCGAGCTTCACAAAGGGACATCGGCTTTGTCGCAGTCTTCTAACCGCCGAGCCTATGCGCGAATTTTCATTTCTTATGCGGATAGCGTCGTGACTTGCGACTCTACTTTTATGCCTGTCCTCAACAGGGCTGTGCAAAAAGAGGTCTCACTCCGGGCTAACTTGAGGGATTCCGTGCCTGCCACCGAGGCGCGTGTCGTTTTCTTTGAAGAGGATAAACTCCGTGACATGTCAATGACTCTCCGCGAAATCAAAGCGACCTATAAACCATACGATGTCGTAGACACTACAAGCTATGATTCTCTGCTCCCATCTCTGTTTGCTTACTGACGGCTCGTGCGGTCGATTCCCCGTGGCCCATATTGGCCCCGATGGCAAAATAGTCAAGTTTGAACTTTGCCCTGATGGCCCTGAGGAAATCGGTGGCATGATTTTTAAGGGCGGCGTGATGGTCTGTGGGCTGCCTGATGATTTTTGTGGCCTCTCCTCGTCCAGCCGTGAGGACTTTGTCAAGAAATTGAGCGGCTTCGGCTTAGCTGAGGGTGGGGGAGTGGTCTCTGTACTTGTTGGCGGCGACTTGTCTACGTTGACCGGCACCTTCATCAAGTGGCAGCCCGATTTCAGACAAAGCACACTTAACTCTAACATTCACTGATGAACCTTATCAACGGTCTCAAGTCAAGATATATCCATGTGGCGGCGGTAATCACACTTGTGGTTCCCGTCATCGCCGTCCTCACCGCTTGCTCAACGAAACACAATACGGCTCTGAGCCGCGGATATCAAAGGCTGTCATCGCATTATAATGTCTATTATAATGGCTGTGAGGCTTTTGATCAAGGAATAGAAAACTGTCGCCGCGCTTTCCGCAACGACTATAGCCACGTCCTACCCGTCTTTGAGTTCTCTAACGAGCAGGCCGCCCGTTCTGCGCAAAGTGACATGGAGACGGCTCTCAAGAAGGCCCATAAACTTGTGCAGCTTCACTCCATCACGGTCAAGCCAACTTACAACGGGACTTTGACCGATGAGCAGAGGCGTTTTCGTGCCAAGGAGGAGTTTAACCCTTATGTGGCTGAGGGCTATCTGCTTATGGGCAAGGCCAATGTCGTTATCCACTCTGAACAGGAGGCCATTGAGCAGTTTGATTATATCAGTCGTAAGCACGAGGGTGAGAGGGCTTCCTATGAGTCTAAGATTTGGAAGTCGATAGCCTATGCGCAGTTGGGGCAGTATAACAGCGCCCTCGCCGCTCTCAAGACTTATGACCTCGACGGCATTGCGCCATCCGCTCTCTATGCTGACTATCAAGCGGCCTACGCAAATATCTATATCCTCCAAAAAGACTACGCTAAGGCCATCCCCTACATGGAGAAAGCCGTTGTCGAGGTCAAGGACTCGCATTGCCGTAACCGCTACGCCTATATCCTCGCGCAATTATACCGAGAGACGGGTCAGAAAGAGAAGGCTGCCCCTATTTTCCTGAAGCTCTCGCGTCTGATGGGCGATTATGACATGTCTTTTGCCGCTAAGCTCGACCTGCCGTCTGTCGCATCCACGCCCGAGGAGGTCCTGCAGGCCGAGAAGAAGCTTAACCGCATGGCCAAAGACCCGAAGAATGCTGATCAGCTCGACCAAGTATATTACGCTCTTGGACAGCTTGACCTTGGACGAGGGAATAAGTCTGGCGCAGTGGCTGACTTTAACAAGTCGGTCCAGCTCTCGGTCTCTAATGACAACCAGAAAGGTCTGTCTTTCCTCTCTCTCGCTGATATATATCAGGCTGAACCACAGTATATCGAGGCATCCCAGTCGCTTGATAGCGCAGCTGTCTATCTTGATGACGCTAACGATCGTAAGGCTGATGCCACACAACGTGCCAAGACTTTGCAGCCGCTCGCGACGCAACTCCGCACGGTTCGTGACAATGACTCGCTGCTTCGCATTGCCAAATTGCCCTCTAAGGAACGAGACGCCTTGCTTGACAAGATTGTCGAGGAGCATAATGACGCTGTCGAGGCTGCCCGGCGTGCCAAAGAGGCCGATGAGGAGAACGGCATGAGTCAAAGTGACTTCTATCAGATCTCTGAGGGTTCACGCACATCTGGCCAATCTTCATGGTATTTCTATAACACACAGCTTGTTGCCGCCGGCAAGGCGACTTTCCGCACTCGCTGGGGTAACCGCAAAAACGAGGATAACTGGCGTCGTTCGGACAAAAGTTCTGCGATGATTGCGGAGGCCGCTGAAGGTGAGCAGGCGGAAGACGAGCAAGGACGGCTTGACGAGGCTCGTGGGGAGATAGCCTCCTCAGATGCCGATAAGCTTTGGACTCGTGAACAACTTCTCAAAAATCTGCCCATCTCTGATGAAGCCCAGCGTGCCAATGAGGCCCAGACTGCAGAGGCTATGTTGTCAGGTGCCACTATTCTTTATGATGATATTCATGACTATCAGTCTGCTGCGCAACTTCTTGATGAATATCGTCGCCGCTTTGGCAATCCGGATAAGCTGTATGACGCGCTCACCCTTCTGCACTTTGCGCAAGGTAAGATAGGTGACAATGCAGGTCAGGCCGAGACGGATAGGCAGATAACGAATAAGTTCCCCGAAAGTCTCATGGCTAAAAACATTGCCAACCCGTCATTCCTCAACCAGATACACTCTGCCCATTCGGCTGAAAATGATGAGTATAAGGCAGTCTATGAGACTTATATAGCACGTGACTACTCCTCTGTCATATCTAAGTCCTCTGCAGTGTTATCGGCGCAGGCCAAAGATGCCGAGCTGAGACCTAATTATCTGCTTTTGCGTGCCATGGCTCAGGCTAAGAGCGGAAATGCGGAACCTTTCAGGACAGATCTCCAGCAAATTCATGCCGATTATGCCGGGACTCCGCAAGATTCGCTCGCTGTCAAGCTGTTGGCCATGCTGGATGAGGGACGTATGCCTGTAAACCAGGCAGATTACCGCTCACCACTTGAACAGCGTAATTTGGCATCAGCGGAGACCGAGGTGGTCAAAAAGGCTGATTATGCCTATGAGCCCGACTCCGCCCACGTCATTGTCTGCCTCGTGGGTGCTGGTAAATTAAAGGAGGCGCAGTTTGTCGTCTCTGACTACAATTTCTCCAACTTCCTTATCCAGGACTACGATGTGGCCATGCGCAACCTCCCTCTTGAGTCGCAGGCGGTCATCATCAGCCCGTTTGCTAATCGCAAGGAGGCCGAGACCTACTTCTACGCAATCAGGGAAAAGGCTTTCTGGCGTGACCTGACCGATAGTCTCACTCCGCAAATATTCATGATGAGCAAGTCTAACTTGCGCCTCTTCGTCCTTTCTGGCCCTGATGAGGCTTTTATGAGTTTCATGTCAGAAAACTACGTAAAGTAGATTTGAGGATGAGCTGCTGCCAATAACCACTAAATAATTCAAATCCATGGCTAACAAACGAATACTTTGGGCTGACGATGAGATTAATCTGCTCAAGCCCCTTGTCATATTTCTTGAGGGCGATGGCAATGAGGTGGTTACTGTCACCAATGGCTTGGATTGCCTTGAGAAGATTAAGGAGGAGAATTTCGACCTCGTTATTCTCGATGAGCAGATGCCAGGCATGACGGGTCTCGATGTCCTTAAAAAGGTAAAAGACCTCAAGCCTTGGGTCAATGTCATGATGATGACCAAGAGTGACGACCCGGCAACCATGGATAAGGCCTATGGCAACCTGACTCAGGATTATTTGGTGAAGCCCGTCAACCTCGGTCAACTGCGCTCGTCTGTGAAACGTATCGTGGATCGCGAATCAATAGAGGAGAAGGTTAAATGTGAGGCTTTTCTGTCTGAGAATGGCGCGTTGAGCCTGCAAATATCGCAATGCCGCTCTTTTGATGAATGGAGCCAACTCTATGGCCGGATTGTCTATTGGGAACTGCAACTTGAGAGCCTCAAAGAGATGGGTTCTGTGGTCTCTGACGCGGTTCTTGACCTTAAGCGTGAAGCTAATATCTCTTTCTGCAAGTTCATAACTAAGAACTATGAGAATTGGCTGTCAGCCAAGCCAGGAGATTCAAATGTACCACTCCTGTCGCATAGGCTATTGAGTGACTATGTCAAGCCTGCTTTGCGCTCTGGCGAGAAGATAGGCCTGATTGTGATTGACAACTTCCGCCTCGACCAGTGGGAGACCCTCCGTCCGCTTCTCGAATGTGAGTTTAATGTCTCGTCACGTACCTATTGCTCCATCTTGCCAACGGCTACCCAATACTCGCGAAACGCCATATTCTCGGGGCTCCTGCCACTCGAAATAAAAAAGATTAATCCACAGATGTGGGTTGACGATAACGATGACGAGGAGGCTCTTAACGCCTACGAGCGTGAGATGCTTGCCGACTATTTCACGAGGCAGAGGCTGCCGAAGCAGAACTCTTATTATAAGGTGGGGTCCAACACAAGCGGTGAGGAGTATATCAAGAAATTTGGCGGATATCAGAAGAATGACCTTAATGCGATAGTCTACAACTTTGTTGATGAGCTCAGCCATCTTGGCACTTCTACACGCCCTGTGCGCGACCTTATATCGACTGACGCTGGCTATCGAAAGCTCACCAAACAATGGTTCGAGACAGGCACTCTCAAAGACATCATACGCCTTTTCATCACCAATGGCTACAAGGTGGTGCTCACGACTGACCATGGCACTATAAGGGTAAAAGAGCCGGTTGACATAACAGGGCCTAAGGAGATTAACTCTAACCTAAGATATAAAGTCGCCCGTTCTATGCAATATGACGATCGTGAGGTCTTCTCCGTGACTCATCCCGAGAAGATTGGTCTCCCATCCCCTTCCGTCTCCTGCTCTTTCGTCTTTGCGCAAAACAGGGACTTCTTTGTCTACCCCAACAATCGTAACGAGCATATACGCAAGTACAGCGGCTCTCTGCAGCATGGCGGCATCTCTCTTGAGGAGATGATTCTGCCTTTAGTGACAATATCAGCAAAATAAGGAACAAGGAATAATACCCTCATGAAAACGAGGCGGCCATTGCCCATTAGCGGCATTGGCTGCTTTTTTTTGTTGTATGACGGGATATTACGTCTGGGTGATTGCGGTGCTTTTACAGTACAAATAAATCCCTTCCTGATATAATTCTCTCTCTTCAGAGAAAATAAAAAAGGGCCGATGTCATCAACGACACCGACCCACATCATCAAAAATATACCACAAAAAATCAACCTACTAATAATCTCTTTCAGAAGTTCGAGATGAAGCATTTTAT
The DNA here is from genome assembly GCA_963618945.1 of Bacteroidaceae bacterium. Classification (GTDB taxonomy): domain Bacteria; phylum Bacteroidota; class Bacteroidia; order Bacteroidales; family Marinilabiliaceae; genus W3P20-009. The sequence continues at coordinate 66,110 of CAVETY010000006.1, read as the reverse complement.
GGGCTTTACCCCATCTCCATCTCTCACGTCACAAATGTAGTGCGTTTGCGCTTTTTTTAGGTGTGGTAATTTAACCCATTTGGTCGGGTTGTCTGACAAATTTGCCTTTTTATATTCATCTTTATGGGGGTCAAATGTTCAATATAGGGAGGTGTATTATTTAATAATATTACGTAATTAATTGAATGTTAGGCTTAATGTGCCGTAGACGTGGTTGTGGCTTGTGTGGTGGTGAAATATTATCAAAACGTAGTAACATTTTGCCTATAACGTGGGTGTTGGTTTAGGATGTCAAGCGTGGGGTGTTTTGTTGATTTTTGCCAACCGCTTGTTGGCGTAATTCCTTTTTTTGCATAAGATTTCAAGGCCAATGCGGCCAAAAGGTTTCTATCCGAAAATTTATCTTTACATTTGCACCTTGAAAGGGGACGCATCTCTTTATCCTTTTGTCGGCAAGAGCGTCGTTCCTACATCAAAACACAATATAGATTAAGGAAATAACGAAAACTTGCGATTGCAACGTCGTTTGACTTATGCTTAGCGTGGGCTCTTCCCTCGTTTTGGGCTTGTTCGAAAGACGGAAATCTGAAAATAGATCAATGAAAAAACTATTGGCAACGTTCGCCCTCGTCTGCATGTTCGCAGTCAATTCGGCGGCGCAGACTGAGTTCCATTGGGGCTTCAAAGGTGGTATCAACTTTACTACTTATGACAGCGACGTTGATGATGTCCAGGCCCGCATGGGTCAGTGGGGTCTCGTAGGTCGTTGGAAGTTTAACGAAAATTTCGCTCTCCAGACTGAGCTCTTTTATGCCCGCATGGGTGTGCGCTCTCTTGAGAAGCCACTCTACTGGTTTGGTCAGCATGACTCATACTATCAGAATGAGGACCTTCTCAACAAGAAGTTCCGTCTTCAGCTCTTGACCGATAACGTTCAGCTCCCGGTTATTTTCAAGTGGTATCTGCCGGTAAACATTTTTGGTGGTCGCGGCTTGAACATCCATGCTGGTCCCCTCGCAAGCATCCGTTTCGATTATAAGATTTCGACTTCGAGCCCTCAGGGCTATCTGCTCGATCCGAGTCTCGGTGGCCAAGGCTCAACCGATCCTAACGTCAACAACAGTCTCCGTAACATCGCGCATGCTCAGAACAAGTTCACCATGCACGCTGTCTATGGTATCGGTTATGACTCACCCTCAGGCATCGGCGTTGACATCCGTTGCCAGATGGGTATAACCCCTGTCTTTGACAAGGATCACCAGTATTGCTACAACTCGCACTCACATGATCGTGTCTGGGCCATCTGCTTCAGCTACACGTTCTAATAAAGGAAATACAATCCTGACAGCTAAGGACTATAATAATATTCCCGGCGCGGACGGAAGCGTGGCACTTTATTGATGTCGCGCTTCTTTTTGCGTTATTATCACAACAATAAGATCAGACAATGGGACTTCAATGCGGAATTGTCGGCCTGCCCAACGTGGGCAAGTCAACACTCTTCAACTGCCTCTCTAATGCCAAGGCCCAATCGGCCAATTTCCCTTTTTGCACCATAGAGCCCAACGTGGGCGTCATTACCGTGCCAGACAACAGGCTCGAAGTTCTCAATGAGATTGAGCACCCGCAGCAGGTTATCCCCACCACAGTCGAGATTGTGGACATAGCCGGTCTCGTAAAGGGCGCAAGCAAAGGTGAGGGCCTCGGCAATAAGTTCCTTGCCAATATTCGTGAGACTGATGCGATCATTCACGTCCTCCGTTGTTTCGATGACGAGAATATCACTCATGTCGATGGTTCGGTAGACCCCGTCCGCGACAAGGGCGTTATTGATACTGAGCTCCAAATCAAGGATCTTGAGACGGTGGAGCAGCGCATTAACAAGTGCGAGAAGCAGGCGATAAGCGGTAAGGATGCCGATGCCAAGAAGCTGCTCGATCTCCTCTTGCGCTACAAGGACGCCTTGATGAATGGCCAGAATCTTCGCACTGTCGAGTTGACCGAGGCTGAGACTAAGTTGGATAAGGAGCTCTTCCTCCTCACCCGTAAGCCTGTCATTTATGTTTGCAATGTAGATGAGGCTGCCATCAATAAGGGCAATGCCTATGTCGATGCCGTCCGTGAGGCTGTGAAGGAGGAGGGCGCACAAGTCCTTGTCATCGCAGCTCAGACAGAGAGTGAGATTGCCGAGCTGGAGACTTATGAGGAGCGCAAGATGTTCCTTGACGACCTCGGTCTGAAAGAGAGTGGCGTGGCTCAGCTTATTCGTGCCGCCTATGGCATTCTCAATCTGCGCACTTTCTTCACTGTCGGTCCTAAGGAGGTCCGCGCCTGGACTTTCCACGCTGGCGACAAGGCACCCCAGGCAGCAGGCGTCATCCATACCGACTTTGAGAAGGGCTTCATCCGCGCCGAGGTCATCAAATATGACGACTACGTGGCTCTCAAGAGTGAGGCCGCTTGCCGTGAGGCTGGCAAACTCGGAATTGAGGGTAAGGATTATGAGGTTCAAGATGGCGACATCATGCACTTCCGTTTCAACGTTTAATGTTTCACTGACTTCCCACTCCTCCATAAGATATGAACGTAGTTAAACCCAGCATACCCAAAGGAACACGTGATTTCGGCCCTAAGGAGATGACCCGCCGAAATTATATTTTTGACACCATAAGGCGCGTGTTCCGCCGCTATGGTTATCAACCCATTGAGACCCCTGCCATGGAGAATCTCTCGACTCTCCTCGGCAAGTATGGCGACGAGGGCGACAAGCTCCTCTTCAAGATTCTCAATTCGGGCGATTTCCTTCAGTCGGCAGGCGGCCCTCTCCCTGTCAATTCAGACAAGGCCGCGCTGAAAATCTCAGAGAAGGGTCTGCGTTATGACCTCACTGTGCCGTTCGCTCGTTTCGTCGTTCAGCACCAGAGTGAGCTCACTTTCCCATTCAAGCGTTACCAGATCCAGCCCGTGTGGCGTGCCGATCGCCCGCAGAAAGGCCGCTATCGCGAGTTCTATCAGTGTGATGTCGATGTCGTTGGCACAGACTCGCTTCTCTGCGAGGTTGAGCTTGTGCAGATTGCCGCCGACGTGTTCAAGGCTCTCGGCATCAATGTCTGCCTCAAGATTAACAACCGTAAGATTCTTGCCGGCATGGCCGAGGCTATTGGCGCTCCGGACAAGATGATGGACATTACCATCGCTATCGATAAGCTCGATAAGATTGGCATCGACAATGTCAACGCCGAGCTTCGTGAGAATGGTCTCTCAGATGAGCAGGTTCAGGCTCTTCAGCCCATCCTTGGCCTCAAGGGTACAAAGGAGGAGAAACTCGCCGGCTTGGAGTCAATCCTTACAAGCGAGGTTGGCAAGAAGGGTATCGAGGAGGTTCGCACTCTCTTCGGCTATATTGACAAACTCGGTGTCGACATAAAGACTGAGCTTGATCTCACTCTCGCACGTGGCCTTAACTATTACACAGGCGCCATCTTTGAGGTCAAGGCTCTTGATGTCGAAATAGGCTCTATTTCTGGTGGTGGTCGATATGACAACCTCACGGGCATCTTTGGCATGGACGGCCTTTCGGGCGTAGGCATCTCTTTCGGTGCGGACCGCATATATGATGTCCTTGACAAGCTCAATCTCTATCCCGAGGAGGCTAATGCGACAACCGATGTGCTGCTCGTCAACTTTGGTGGTGAGGATGAGCTCTATAGCCTTGGCGTGCTGGCCAAGTTGCGCAAGGCTGGCATCTCTGGCGAACTCTATCCCGAGGCTGCTAAGATGAAAAAGCAGATGGGCTATGCTGACAAGCGCGGCATCCGTTTTGTCGCTCTCTGTGGCGAGGACGAGAGAAACGCTGGCACTGTCACGGTGAAGGATCTCTCTATCGCAGACAAGGAGGCCACCAAGCAGTGGACTCTCTCTCTTCAGGAGGCCATCGACCTCATCAAGGGCTAAGTTAAACAGAACCATCATTCCACACCTTCTCTCACATGCAAGGCGTTGTCATCCGCTCCACAGGAAGCTCATACACGGTCAGGACTGACTCCGGCGACATTTTCGAGTGCCGTCTAAAGGGCCGTATGCGCCTCAATGGCATAAAGAGCACCAATCCTGTGGCTGTGGGGGATGATGTCATCTTCAGCGTCGAGGAGCGTGACAATGTGATTTCGGAGATTTGTGAGCGCAAGAACTATATTGTCAGGCGGTCAACAAATCTCAGTAAGCAGAGTCATGTGATTGCGGCAAATGTGGATCAGGCTCTTCTTGTGACCACTATAAATTACCCGGAGACCTCGACTGTCTTTATAGACCGTTTTCTGGCTTCGGCAGAGGCCTACGGGGTGCCTGTCATCATAGCATTCAACAAGGTGGATCTCTATGATGGCGAGGTTGTTGAGGAGTTGGTCTATAGAGAGTCTGTCTATGGCGACATGGGGTACCAGACGGTGCGCTTGTCCACGGTCAGCGGATGCGGCATTGACGAGCTGAAGACTTTGCTCAAAGGCAAGCTCACTGCCATTGCCGGCCATTCCGGTGTGGGTAAGTCAACGTTGGTCAACACTCTTGAACCTGGTCTCGACATTCGCACATCCAGCATCAGTGAGGCTAATAATAGTGGACGCCACACGACCACATTTGCCGAGATGCACCACCTATCCTTTGGTGCTGATATAATTGACACCCCAGGCATCCGTGGATTCGGCATCATCAATATTGAGCATGCTGAGGTGGCGCACTATTTCCGAGATATTTTTGCCCATTCCCAAGGATGTCGCTTTCCTAACTGCACTCACACTCACGAACCCGGCTGCGCAGTGATTAAAGCCGTTGAGGAGGGTGAGATAGCACCAACGCGTTATGAGAGCTATGTGAACATCATGAGTGAGGAGGATGGCAAATATCGCTCAGCAGCAAAATAATAGCCATGTGACGAGAATATGGTTCTCGATGTAATATAAGAAGCCCCCGACTGTCATTGAACCAGTCGGGGGCTTCTTGTTAATGTTTACAAGATGTCGTTAGCTGAGTTCTGACCTCAGGCTTTAGAACTGCCTCTTTGACACAGTTTCGGCAATCTGATCGACGACCTGCTGCAGCTTGCTGCCAATGAGCGGCTTGAGCATGAACGGGATGTCCGCGGTCAAGGTTATTTTGATGCGGCTCTCGGGCTCTGAAGTTGGCTGTGGGGCCTCCTTTATTTGCACGAAGAGGTTCATTCCGAGCGGCATGGCAGCCTTGAGTGCGTATTTGACGAGCGAACTTGGCTGTTTCTCATCTATGCAGATGGACACGCGCCCGATCTTGTCGATGGTGAACTTGCATTCGTCTGCCGTCGATTCGATGTCCTTGGCCACTGCTTGTGGAGGTAAGGCGCTGCCTACGCGGCTCATGTCCGAAAGAGTCGAGTAGATGGCCTCGGTTGAGCCCTTGACCACCTTGATCTTGCTCTCGTATTTCTCCATATCTCTTGGGGCTGTTCCTTATTGTCTCCAGGTTGAAGGGCTCTTGCGCCACTCCTTGAGGGTCTCGATGTCGGCCTCGGTGACATATCCGCGCTTGACGGCCTCGTCAATGAGGATGTTGTAGTTGCTCAGCGTGGTGAGCTCGACATTGGCTGCCTTGAACGCCTCTTCCGCCACGGGGAAGCCATAGGTGAAGATGGCGAGCATGCCGACAACCTCGGCTTTTGCGTCACGAAGCGCGTTGACCGCCTTGAGTGAGCTGCCGCCAGTTGAGATGAGATCCTCAATCACGAGAACTTTCTGTCCCTCATGAAGCTCACCCTCGATGAGGTTGCCCATGCCATGGTCTTTCGGGGCTGAGCGGACATAGACGAAAGGTTTGCCAAGGAGGTCGGCCACGAGGGCTCCCTGAGCTATGGCGCCAGTCGCTACACCTGCGACAACGTCAAAATCGGCATATTTCTGGCGTGCGGTCTCGGCAAACGCGCACTTGATGATGGTGCGGATGTCGGGGTAGGCGAGGGCTTTGCGGTTGTCGCAATAGATGGGTGACTTCCAGCCGGATGCCCATGTGAACGGGTCGTTGGGTTGGAGCTTGATGGCCTTGATGTCCATCAGGCGACCTGCGATGATGGCAGATGTGTTGTTATCCATGACGTGGAGCTTATGTGTTGTATTTCTTTTAATGACTATGTTAGAACTTGTAGAAAAATCCAGCCTGCACAATGCCGTAGCTACCAAATCCGAGTTCGAGGTATGCTCCGGCCTTGCGTCCCCACACGAAGCCGAGGGGTGACACCTGGTAGCCAAAGTAATGCTGTTTCTTGCTCTGGACAACGTATGTCTCATCGCTCATGTTTGAGTATGAGTCGCCGATGAAGGTCATACCTGCCGCGAACTTGCTGTAGATGCGGAAGAACTCCTTGTTGTATTCCGCCCAGTTGAGCTTGATCATTGGCGTGACAGTGATATATCTGTTTGTCAACTCGCCCACCTTTATGTAGTTGTCTACGCGCTCGTGGCTGGGGGTGTACGTCAGGCTGTTATATACGCAATCCTCTTTGGTCAGCTCAAAGCCGGCTTGGATGCCGAAACTGAAGAAGCGAGTCGGGCGATGTGAGTAGCCAAAGGCGAAGGTGCCTATGCTGGTCCGGTTGGCGGCCTCGATGGTGCTGCTCATGTGGGAAAGCTCGAGTTCCTGCATCCCGTCGACAATCATCAGGCATGACTTGTAGCCATATCCGAAGTTCCAGTCGTTCTGGGTGAAGTTCTTGCCCCATGTCGCCTTTTTGTTCTTTTTGGCCTGAGCGGGGGTGCTGCATATCGCCAAAGCGAGAAGCAAGAGCATTGTTATGGTGTTTTTCATCGTCATCTTTTTTGTTTGGAGAAAGAGTTGTATTCGGTGGGGAGGCATGCCCGCACAGCATACCTTGTGCGCAAAGTTAGTGATTTTTCGACAGCTATTGCTCTGATTTTGCTACGCTTTAGGATTATGCACGTCTCCTTTCGCGCACTATGGGTTAATTGCCTGACATTAGTCCGCGTTTGCCATTTATTTCTCTTTCAGTATGTCGTTGTAGATGCTCATCAACTGCCGTCCGATGCTGTCATAACTGAATTTGAGGCTCGCCGCCCTGATTTCATCTTTATTGAATGTTTTCTCCCCACTCATCATGCTCAGGATGGCGTCCGCCAAGGCCTGTTCATCTCGTGGCTCGACAAGTATTCCATTAGTGACATTTACAATCTCGGGAATAGCCCCTACGCGTGTCGATATAATTGGCAGTCCGCTTGCCATGGCTTCGTGTATGACCACAGATGAGGTCTCGCTGTTTGAGAAGAGTACGAGTGCGTCGGCCGAGTGCATGAAGCGGCTGACGTAGGCTGGGGCCACTTCGCCCGCAAAGGTGACGAATCTCTCCATGCCGAACTCTTCCACAGTTTGCGTTACTGAGGGAACCATCTCTTTGCTCAGTCCGACAATGGTCAGGTGGAAATCCTGCCTTTTGCGAGACACTAAGTTAATGGCGCGTATTGTGCCGGCCGTGTTCTTTAACTTCTCGTCAACAGTGGTGACGCAAAGCAGGCGGAATATGTTGTCTTTCCGCTCGATATCTTTTTGTGTGAAAAAGCTGTCGTTGACGACGTTGTGGATTGTCATCCAATGCTCTGCCTTTATTCCGCAGTTCTGCATGGCCTTTTTCAACTCGTTTGACACAGGCATGACCATGTCAGCCTCTTTGCAGACAGCCTCCGTTACGCGTTTTCTCCAAAAACCTTTGTAGTCTTTTCTGTTGGGCATATACCGCCCCCAGTGCTCAATTATGGCGTACGGGATTCCTTCCCTCTTTTTCAACCACCATGCCACTGCGCCCATGCGAGTCAGTACGTTCACTTGGCATACGTCAGGCCGCCCGTGCCTCTCTGTAGCTAAGCGGTAGGCAGCCGCAAAGGCTCGGATGAAGTTGACCGCAATGGATATATGTTTGAGTATTGGTGATTTAGAGACGGGATAGTATACCAAAATCTCGTCCACGCCCGCCACGTTGCGACGCTCTATCTCGAAGTCTGTGACCGCATAGTCCGACCTCACGCGGATGACTGACACCACAGCTCCCGCACGAGCCACCGCCTGAGCGTGTTTTCTGACAAAGAGTCCATCCATGGCGTCGTGCCGGTTGGGGTACCACGGGGTGAGGAAGAGAACGTGCATGGCTTTGTGGTTGAATGTTTGTGGCGGGTGCTGAGCTCAGATTTTCCCTATTTTCTTTAGCCCTTTGATGGCAAGTTTTGCTAAAGGATTGGCATATAGCGTCGCGAAGGTGTAGCGGGCAGGTTGGCCGCCGTAGTGTCTGTATGTGCGCGCGATGTTTGGAATCATTGACCCCTCGAAGTCGAATGTCAACTTTCGGGAGAAGGCGTATTCAATGGCCTGGACGGTGAGCCATTCCATTGATCCGTCTGTTCTGTGGACCGGGTTTATGGCATATGCCAAGTAATAGGCGGTCGTCTCGTCATATGTCAATAGGAGTGCGGCCGCTGTCTGCCCATGCTCATCTTTTGCTCGCAATGTGACTCCGCAGTTGTTTCCGATGGCTGACGAGGCGAGTGATGTGAAAAGCTCCCTACTGTAAGCCACTGTGCCGTATGTGTTCACGAGCTCTGTGTACATCTCGTCGGGTGTCATGTCTGTGTCGAGTGACAGGCCATGGGCTTTGCGCAGCGTCCGTCGTTTGTCCGAATGGAAATGGCTGATGACCTCATCCATCGAGGTGGGCTCTATTCGATAGCTCACTCGCCTCTCAATCTCAAAGCCCATTGATGTAAGAATTGCCTCCTCGTCCTCTGTCATATAGTCCGCCACCTGGGCCAAGATTGCCCTCCGCTCACGCATCACTCGCCTCAACTCACTTATGAGGAGTCTGAGAGCCTCCGCCCTGTCAGCTTCTGTGGCGAACTCAATATGGCTGGTTTGCGTCAACTGCGGCAGGAGAATGGCCGAAAATGGACCTCGGCGAGTAAACTGGCAAGGCAGAGATGCCACAACGCGCCCGTCAGGATCATTGGCAGTCAGCCTAATCCACTCTTTCCCCACGGGTGATGAGACGGAGTCCCACCACCACGAGCGAGCCATAAGCGGAATGGCTGTTTCTCCCTTGAAGGACATCCTATTTCTCTGCGTAGACGACGGTCAGGACAACCTCGCCGACATCCTTGAGCGTCTGCTTACAAATGTGGTCTATCACGTCGTCTTGAGTATGCCACGTGTCGCAGAAGCCCTTTTCGTTGTGGTTGTTATAGTGGATGATGTCTATGGTGGGGATGCCAGTCAGTTTGTTGATGTAGTAATGGTCGTCGGTTATGTAGCTGCCCTCGGTGCGGACAAACCTGTCGCTGTGGCCCGTGCGCTCGGCAATTGTCCACACCTTGTCCACGACGTCAGCGGCCTTTGCCTTAGAGAAGAGCTCGACGGGGAACACGGCCGACGAGTCGCCCACCATGTCGAGCAGGATGCCGAAGAGGTGTTGAGCGTCACGCCCCGGACCTTTGCTCCAAATCTGGCTGCCCACGCACCATGTGTCCTCGCGATACTCGGCCGTCACTTTGTGGTCAGGTGTGCCTGCGTCCTCAGCGTCAAAGAAGATGATGTCCACACCCACATTGGGTGCTTTGGCTTGCAGCTGGCGGCCAATCTCCATCAGCACGCCAACGCCCGACGCTCCGTCGTTAGCTCCACTGATAGGCTTGTCTCTCAACGCCTTGTTGCTGTCGTGGTCTGCCCATGGTCGGCTGTCGTAGTGGGCGCAGAGGAGTATTCTCTTGACGCGGTCCGGCCTGTAGGAGGCTATAATGTTTCGCACCGGGCTTGGTGTTCCGTCATATGCCGTGCCAGTCGCCTCTTGCAGGCTCACCTCGGCCCCGAATTGACGCATCTTGGCTGTCAGATAATCGACACACTCGGCATGAGCCGTGGTCCCCGGCACGCGCGGTCCGAATGTCGTTTGCGCCGCCACGTAGCTGTATGCCGAGTCGGCCGAGAAGGTGACTTGGGGCAATGTGGCTTGCGTCGTGTCGTTGCCCTGTGGCAGTGGTTTGCTTCCGCCGTTGCAGGATGTTAGGAGGAGGACGGTGGCTATTGTCGCTACTAATTGTCTTGTCATGTGTCGATTATTTGTGTAGTCTGCGCCTCTGTTTGGGTCTGCGGCGTTGTTTTCTAATGCTGTCCGCCGCCTCATGAAAAGCGCATGGCGCAAAGTTACAACTACTCGGTCATAATGTTTGAAATTGTCAATTCTTTCTTCTAATTTTAATTTTTGTTCTCTGTCAACAGCCAAACAGACCTTTATGAAAAGACCAGACCAAACTAAGCAGACAGCCATTTTCTTGTCCCTTGCGCTCGCCCTCTGCGCATCTTTTTCAGCCTCATTCTCAGCTGAGGCGTCTGACAGGTTTTGGGATAACCACATCATACGACATGTGGGAATGAAAGAGGGGCTGCCTGGTAACTTCGTTGACGATATATGTGAGGATGACAACGGTTTCATCTGGTTCGCCACGGGGGGCAGTGGCCTTGTCCGTTATGACGGATATTCTTTTGTTACATTCGATTGCTCCAACACGCCTGTCTTGCGCAGCAACTTTATCCATGTGCTGGCCGCCGACAGCAAGGGTAGGCTGTGGATAGGAACAGACAGGGGTGTCTGCTGTTTTGACACTAAGGCCGATAGGCTCGACTCTGTCTCGGTGCGTGACAAGCGTGGTGAGGATTTCTCTGATGGTCAGGTGACTCGCCTTGTTGTTGACGATAACGACAACGTGTGGTTCTCTTTGCGCCACAACGTGGTGTGCGTCAGGATGAACGAGGAGGGCAGGCCTGAGCTTGTTGACCGATATGAGTTCGGCCAGTCTGTCACCGCCATCGAACGCGGCAGCCGCGGTGTCTATGTGGCCTCTTTTGCGGATATATACATTTGTAGTGTAGACGCTGAGCAAAACCGTATTGTGGTTAAGCCGGACCGACGTCCATCTATTGTCGAGTCCAACAGTGTGGTAGAGACTTTGTCAGAAAGCTCGGGCTATTTGTGGATAGGCTCAAACAACGGACTTTTCCGTTTCAACATGACCACAGGCGAGGAGAGGGTCTACACTCATTCGGAGCGCGACCCCAATTCTCTCAGCCAGAACCGCGTTACTGACATTACCACTGATGATGACGGGCGTGTCATTGTGGCGACGCTTAAGGGTCTCAACATCTATAACCATGAGACGGACAACTTTGAGCGAGTCTCTCAGGATGACGGGGTGGGAGGCAAGTCGCTATGTTCTAACTTCGTCAACTGCCTCCTCTCTACAAATCAAGGTGTCTGGGTGGGCACGGATATCGCAGGCTCCGATCTTGTCAGCCCCGTCTCGCTCGACGTGACAAACTATTCCACCGGTGAGATTTGTTCTTTCAACACCGAACGAGCCAATCATGCGCGTGTGCTCCGCCCTGTCAACTCTATTGTCGAGGATGCTGACGGGACTTTGTGGGTCGGCGTCGTGGAGGGCGGTCTCTCACGCCGTGTCAGGGGTGCAAAGAAGTTTGAAAATCTCAATAGCTCCAATCATGGGCTGAGTGACAATAATTTCTCCACTCTTGCGATTGATGGCTCTAAACAACTGTGGGCTGGAACTTGGGGCGGAGGCATTGACGTCATTGACCTCTCCAAGTCGAGCCTTCCCGTCGTGAAGCATATTTACGCTGGGGAGCGTATGGTTGGCGGCCTGAGCAGCGATTATGTCGGCGCAATGGAGTATGATTCCATTAATGGCGGCATATGGGTAGGCACTATCCGCGGAATTGATTTCATCAAGGATGGCCTGATTACGGAACCAATGGGTCGTCAGACTTTTACTGACATGAATGGTGCCCTCGGCTCTTGCGTAGATGGGCATGGAAGATTGTGGATGGGCACGTCGCTCGGCCTTTTCATTGTCGATTTGAACACCTATGACTCTGCTGCCGGGACGGTCAAGTTCACCAATATCTGCCATAAACTTGACGACCCGAACCTCGATGGCGACCCGCGTGTCACTTTTATCCACTACAGCCGTGCTACTCACCGCATCTTTGTCGGCACTAATGGTTTTGGCCTCTATGTGTGTGATGAGGATGCGCCTGAGTTCAAGTTCGCTAACATCTCAACCTCCGATGGTCTGGTCAACAACTCAGTCTCTTCCGTCTCAGAGGATGGCGACGGCAATATATGGGTGGGTACGGCCAACGGGTTGAGTCTCATGGCCTCAGATCTTACTATCATTAACTCCTATACCACTTCTGATGGCCTCTTGTCCGACTGCTACTATTGGAATGCGGCATGGAGTTCGCCCATCACAGGCCACGTGTTCATTGGCAGTGTAGACGGCGTGAGCGAGATTGGCACTTCATTCAAATCGGTCTCTATGCAGACACGCCGCGCCCCTGTGCTCACCAAATTGCTGATCAATAATGCGGAGGTGATGCCCGAGGCTGACGGACCCATTCCGACTTCCATTGAGGATGTCAACGACCTGACCATTCACGAGAGTTGCAAGAGCGTGGGGCTTGAGTTCTCGTCTCTTAACTTCTTAGCCCCTTCGGCAGTGAGATATCAGTACCGCCTCGACGGTTTCGACACCGATTGGGTTAATGTCCCCAAGGGTCAGCGTGTGGCGCTCTATACCAATCTCTCTGCCGGCGAGTATAAGCTGCGCATCCGCTATGCTGCCGCCAATGGCAAGTGGAGCAATGAGCGCGAGATAAGGCTCGTCGTGACTCCTTTCTTCTACAAGACCACTTGGTTCATACTCCTATCCATTGTTTTGGCTGTCGGCCTCATTGTGTTCATTTTCAAATATCGCATGCGCTACATCGAGGAGAGCCGCAAGATGCTCCATGAGCAAGTGCGCCAGAGGACACATGAGCTCGAGGTGCAGAAACAAGCTCTTGAGACCAAAAAGGCCGAATTGGAGCAGAGTAACGCTAAACTGCTGGAGCAGAATAACTACATCTCTCGCCAAAAGGAGAATATCCTTGAGATGACCAGCAAAATCCAGCGACTGTCTATTGACAAGTTGCAGTTCTTCACCAACATAAGCCATGAGCTGAGGTCGCCTCTCACTCTTATCACAGGCCCCGTCAAGCGCGCCCAGTCGCTTTGCAAACAGCCCGAGGTTCAGACTCAGTTGGACCTTATTGAGCGCAGCTCGCACACTCTTCTCTCCACTGTCAACCAGCTGATGGACTTCCGCAAGGTGGAGACCGGCAGCATCGAGTTGCACCCCGTCTCGACAAATATCGAGGACTACATAACCAGCATGGTCATGCCATACGTGGCCTATGCCGCCGAGCAAGGCATCAAGCTCCGTACTTTCTTCCATCTCGACTCGCCTTTTGTCAGGATTGACACCGACTCGCTCACCAAGATTATAGCCAACCTCATATCCAACGCCATTAAGTACTCAGCTGGCGGAAAGGTGGTCGACCTCTTTGTCTGCCAAATGACTATTGATGGTCAGCTCTACACATATATATGTGTCCGTGACCGCGGCGTGGGCATCCCGTCCGATCAGATTAACAAGGTGTTCGACCGTTTCTATCAGGCCACTTCGAGTCCCACGGGTCGTCAAGTCACATCCAGCAGCACCGGAATTGGTCTCTATGTGGTCAATCGCATTGTCATGCAGTGCGATGGCGAGATCAAGGCTCGCAACAATCCAGGCGGCGGCACGTCTATGCGCGTCCTGCTCCCAACTCCTGCCGGCCGTCCCGTAGAAAATGGCGATACCGCCGCTAAGACTGAGGCTGACGCAACCGTGGAGCGAACCAACGGACAGTCGTCCGACAATGAGCGAATGACCATTCTCGTGGTTGAGGACAGCCAAGACATGCGTCTCTACATTCGCACCATCTTGGAGGCTGAGTATCATGTCATTGAAGCAGAGAATGGCGTTGACGGACTGACGGCCCTCGCCGAGAACGATGTCGATTTTATCATTGCCGACCTCATGATGCCCGTCATGGATGGCATGGAGTTCGCCCGCAAGGTGAAGGGTGATTTCGCCTTCTCGCATACGCCCATCCTCATCCTCACGGCCCAGATGAATAGCTCATATCAGACTGAGAGCTACCGCATTGGCGTGGAGAGTTATCTATATAAGCCATTTGACGAGAGTATGCTCAAGGCCCGAATATCAGGCATTCTCTCAAGCCGCCAGAAGAACCAGAAGAGGTTCCTCAACACGTTGGACACGTCCGACCTCAACATTGTCCGTGAGAGTGAGGATGAGAAGTTCGTGGAGCGTGTGACAAGCTATGTCAAGCAGAACTATAAGGACCCCGAGTTCTCCATCGATGACATCGTCAGTGAGGTGGGCTGCTCCAAGAGTATGCTGCACAAGAAGATGCAGAGCGTCATGGGCCAAGCTCCAGGCAACTTCATCAGGACGTACCGTCTGAACGTGGCCCGCGAGATCCTCGCCAACAAGCAAAATCGCCTCAATGTGAGCCAAGTGGCCTATGAGGTGGGCTTCAACGACCCCAAATATTTCAGTCGCTGCTTCACCAAGGCCTTTGGCTATCCGCCAAGCATGATTAACTGATGAGCCGCACACGCAACAGCTTGCGCAACGGGATCTGGTCGGTCTCGTTACAGCTCGTCAACATCTTCCTCAGTTTTGTAGCCCGGAGTGTGTTCATTCACCATGTGGGGGTTGAATTGCTCGGCCTCAACACCTCGGTGGAGAACCTTTTGGGCGCGTTGAACATAGCTGAGCTCGGTGTCGGTTATGCCATTGCGTCGTCTCTCTATGTCCCTATGGCTCGTGGCGATAACAAGGCTGTGGCGGACATCATTGCCCTTCAGGGATGGATTTATCGTCGTGTGGCGTGTTTCATCATAGCTGCGTCGGTTGTCCTCATGGCTTTGTTCCCTGTCATTTTCAGCGATGCCGACTTCCCTCTTGGCTATGCCTATGCGGCCTATTCTGCTTACCTCTTCAGCTCGCTCCTCGGTTTCTTTGTCAACTATAAGATGGTTGCCATCGAGGTCAGCCAGGAATCCTATAAAATCACCATAGCCACCCGTCTGCCAAACGCCTTGCGCACCATCCTGCAGATTCTTGCGCTCTTGTTCACGTCCTATGGCTATGAGATTTGGCTCGTGCTGAATGTCCTGTGCGCCACAGCTTCGTCTGCCCTCTTGCAAAGGACTGTTCAGCGTGACCATCCTTATCTCGCTGCCCACGTGGATGTTAGTCGTTCCCTTTTCCACCAATATCCTGAGGTCGGCACCAAGGTGCGCCAATTGATGTTTCAGCGGTTGTCGGCTGTGGCTTTTCAGCGTTCCTCGCCTCTCGTCCTCTTGGGTTTCGCTTCGCTTGCCGACGTGGGAATCTATGGCAACTATATGCAAATCTTCCTGTGCATCTCTACACTTGTTGAGTGTCTTTTCAATGGCATGCAGGCCAGTGTCGGCAACATGGTCAGCTCCTCGTCACGCAGCCACTCAGCCGAGGTGTTTGGTGAGATTCTTGCCATGCGCGTCATCGTGGCGGCTGTCTGCGCTTTCGGGTTCTATGTGTGTGTACCCTCTTTTGTGACTCTTTGGGTGGGTGGCGATTTACGTCTTGACTCGCTCGCCACGCTGCTCTTGTCCATCATGCTCTTCATCGACATATCCCGCTCCGCTGTCGACTCTTTCCTCCACGCCTATGGCTTTTTCTCGGATGTCTGGGCCTCTGTCGTTGAGGCCGTGCTCAATGTCGGTCTCTCTGTAGCCCTTGGCAGTCTGTGGGGGCTGCGCGGCATCCTTGTGGGCGTCCTTATCAGCTTGGTTGTCATAATCTTAGGCTGGAAGCCCTATTACCTTTTCCGCCTCAAGCTTGGCGGTGGTTTCTGTGCCTATTGGCGAGCCTATGCGTGGGGCTTGGCTGCGGCTGCCGTCTTTTCGCTCGTGTTCATTGCCCTGCGCAGTGCCTTGCCTCTCTCCGCCAATCCTGTCACAGAGCTTGCGGCAAGCCTCTGCGCCTCTGCTCTTTTCGCCATCTCTCTGTCCGCTTTCCTTTGCGTCACTTCTCGTGGCGCAAGGCGGCTTTTTGAGAGGGTGAGGGGGATGGTTGTGAGGTGAACATCACACTTTTATCAAATCTTTTTGCGCAGTAAACCAAGGGATTAACTTGATGCACAGTGGGATTATGGCAAGATAGCTGAACATGACTATTGTCAAGATTATCAAGCTACTCCATCCGGCAGACACAACTTCAAAGAACCCGATGTGTCGCAGTATGATGCATGTCGGCTGGATTACCAGCATGTGGGTGCACAGTATTATTATCGAGTAACGCCCCCAGTAAGACACAAAGGGCAGACGATTAATCCGCTTTGACAGGAGTAAAATAGCGAGGGACCCGGCCATTCCGCCAATAATCATTGTCAGCATAGTCTCATTGGGGGCAAATCCGAGTCCTTCCTCCCCTCCTCGGAAATAATATGTTACGCCAGCCAATATTACGAACCAAAGTGGAATATACTTGTCCATTGTGTTCGGCTTCAACACATCTGTGTATCTTCTGAGCAAATATCCGAAACAGAAGAATGGCATGCATGACAGGGCTGTGTCAGTGAACGCGGGAAGGTTGATGTCAGACCTGCCCATCCCGTAACCAGCAGTGCGGCACAAGGCGGTAAGAGTCAGTACTGAAAAAACTTGTGCGTTCTCTTTCCTGAATATTTTTTCTGATAGTGCGACGATGCCATAGAAAATGATATTCATCCAGAACAGGCAAAGCAAAAACCAAATCGGGCGATTGGGAAATTTTTCGGTGACGAATGCGTACAAAGATTGCCAGCCTAAACACTGTGAGTTGCGGACGTCAAAACCAACGTAATGCAAGGCGTTGGCAAGAATTACGGACGTGAGGAGATAGAAAAAGAAGAAAGGTATGGCTAACTTATTTGTCTTTCTCTTTAAGAAACCCCCGAAATCCTCATATCGTTTGAAGAAGAGGCCGCTAACGCAAAAATATAGCGGCATTCGGAATGTCTTTATGACCGTGTGAAGAGGCAGCCCTACGTTACAGAAGTCGGCAGTGTGAACTGCTACCACAAGAATAATGCAAATTCCTTTTGCGAGGTCAATGAATTCAATTCGCCCCCCCCCGTATTTAACATGTTGTGAAAAATTTACGATTTTGTTTTACGGGGCAAAGATAACGAATATCGCGAATGTGCTGATGCAGGTGGTGATATGAATGCTATCGAATATCGCGAGGCGTCTTGAGGATGACTTCCGATTATTCAATCGGAATATTCTGGGTAACCTAATTCCAAAAAACATATTTAATTGGAAAATTTGGGGAATATGGTGATATTTGTCGCTTGATTATAAGAGATATACAAAAAATGCGTCTCGAGTTGTGTGTTTCCGGTCAAGGCGATAGAGGTTAATAATCCTCCATCTTGATGCGGCTCGACTTTTCGCAATGAATTGACGAGGTCAGAAAAGATTTATTGGCGGTTACGATTGACTTCTATGGGTGGAGCTAAAAAGGGAAGACTTGGTGACGAAGTGGGATGTCTGTATGTGGGGTGATGGGTTAATTCTGCTAAGTGCCTTTGGTGTTTATAAAGGCAGAAGTGTTAACTTTGGCGGAAAAAGAACATCAAATCAAGTAAAGTAGTTCTGTGTTTTATTTTACCATTTTTGCCGTAATGGCCATCGCAATGTTCTTTGCGCAGAAATGCTACGCAAAGTGGCCATGGGCCTTTTGGGGAATTGTTTACGTGACTATTTTAGGTGTCTCCTTTCTGATGGGGGCGCGCGACAACACCATTGGAACAGATGTTCTTTATTACGGTCGTGGAGAGTGGCTCACCGCACATTCTTATCAGGGTGATTTCTGGACTGGCTTCTCACATGTTCGCAGAGAGTTTCTCTATTATACCCTTAACTATGTGGCTGCCTCTATCTCTGACAGCTTTGGGCTTTCCTTGTTCTTGATAGAGTTTGTTGTGCTCTTTTTCCTTGTGCATGCTTTCAAGCGTTACATGGATATCGTGCCGATGTGGCTTTCGATGACGGTCTACAACTTGTACTTTTTCAATCTGGATCTCAACCTGTTGTGCCAAGCCATGGCTTGCTCCTTTTTCCTATGGTCGATGAAGTTTTATGAAGATAACAAATTTAAAAAGCTGCTTATCTGCGCATTAGTTTGTTTCTTCATCCATAAGTCCTCGGCAATCGCCTATTTGGCTGTCTTCTTCTTTTATTACGTGAAAGGCAAGCCGGTTGAAAAGCAGGGGAAGTGGCTTGTTTTAATGGCAGTCGGATTTGCGTTTGCTGTTTGTGCCTATTTGGTTGTACTTAAGTTTTTGACAGAAGCTATTCCCTATTTCAGTAGTTATGCGGCTTATGGTAAGGGAGTGTTCAAGGCAAATGTTTCTACTCTTGATTTTCTCTACAGGCTCGCCACCATATTCTATACCTTTATAGCATACAAGTGTTTTGGTTTGGACAAAAGGATAGCTTACTTTGCGTTGCCATTTATGTTTGTCGATTTGGCTGTGCAGCTGCTTGGCTTTTACACAGGCTTCGCTACAAGGTTTGGCTATTACTTTTTCTCATATGAGATTCTTCTCATTTTCATTTTGCTCGCTAAATCTCAAATCACGAAAGAGACAAGATATATAGCTCAGTCTGCGATAGTGTTGTTTTGGGCTTATTTATGTATAAGGTTTAATTTCGTGTTGGGACTTAATGAGACTTACCCCTACGCTTCTGACTTCCTTGGCATCTGATTTGTAATCCTTGGCTCTAAATGAAAAAAAAACATATAATGCCCTTAGGCCTTGCTGATTGGCTTGTTGTCAGATTGACAAACGCCTCCGCTAGAACGGACATGGGCGGTTTGACGTTACGCCTCTATCAGTTGCACTATGCGTCTGCAAAGAGGAGTCTAAAAAAAATACTTGAGGGGACTTTGGCCAAATACAAGGGTCGCTTGGCAGATGCGGAGGTCGAGGCCGAGCCATCCAAGGACATTTATATGTTGTGGTTTCAGGGGTTCGATGATGAGCCGCCTGTTGTCGGCTTGTGCGCAAAACAAGCCAATAGGCTACGGGGCTATAATCTGCATAAACTGTCGCTCTCTGATGTCCAGGCCTTGCCTATTGATGAAAACCTGAAACGGAAATTTGAGCAGAAAAAATTCTCTTTTGCCCATTATTCCGACATTGTCAGGGCTTTTCTCCTTTCTCAGCGTGGCGGTTTATGGATGGATGCGACGCTCCTTGCGTATGGTTTGCCTAATGATTTGACCTCTCATGCTTTCTATACCTGTCGCCACCTCTCGGATGGTTCTTTCGTGTCGAACCCCTCAATAGTCAAGGCCGACAACGGCTTTGAGAGTCTGTGGACTGGTTTCTTTATGTATTCACGGCGTGGAGACGTTGTGACCTCTTTCCTCTATGACGCATTTTGTGAATATTGGGCAAAGATGGATTATCTTGTTGATTATTTCCTAATCGATATGATAATCCGTTTGGGTTATGAGGAGGTTCCTGAAATACGTAAGGAGATTGACCTTATACCTGTAAATAACCAAGGTACTCTATATTCGCTTCGAGGTCTTCTGGGAAATCAGTCAGAATGGAGTGGGTCTGTGTGGTCTTCCCTTAATCAATCCTCCCTCAACATTCACAAGTTAGACAAGGGCGTCGCGTTTCCGTCCGATGCCAATAGTTTCGCCTCTGGTTTAGTGAGGCACCTGGGTGAAAGAACTGAATTTTAAGAATCGAATGAAAATACTTGAGGTAAACGTTGACGACATAGGCAACGGCGGGGTCTTCTCGCTCGTGCGGAACGTTATCCGCAATAAGCCAGCTGGCGCAGTTGTGGACATTGCCGCAATTGAGCCTTTCGAGAGGCAAGAGAATATTGACGAGCTGAAAAACCTCGGCTGCACGGTTCACTATGTAGGCCGATTGGGCAGTAAGGCCCTCAAGCAATTCTTTGTGTTCCGTAATGTTAAGCGGCTTGTGCGAGATGGCGGCTACTCCGTGGTGCATATCCATTCGGATGTGGCAAACAAATTGCTTGTGTCCGCTCTTGCGGCTCGATCCGCAGGTTGCCCTAAGATTTTCCTGCATTCGCATGCCACTGGCGTTGATGGCAACCGTCGTCTGCTCAAGCGCATATTCCACTATGCCTGCCGTCCATTTCTGAAGTATATTGGGACTGGTTTCCTCACCTGTTCCGACTTGGCTGCCCGGTGGATGTTCCCCAATGTCAAGACTGCGGATGTCAAGATGGTCAAGAATGGTGTTGATCTTGAAAAATTCAGGCTTTTGGAGGGCAAGCGCGTGGAGGTCCGTAATCGCCTTGGCATAGCGGATCGTTTTGTCGTCGGACATGTCGGGCGATTCGCCTACCAGAAGAACCATGATTACCTTATTGATGTTTTTCGCAAACTCCGAGAATTAGACTCGTCGGCCACTCTGCTCCTTGTCGGAGAGGGCGCATTGAAGGAGAGTGTCATCTCTAAAGTTCAAGAGTATGGTCTTTCAGACAATGTCATTTTCTATGGGGCGAGCGACAATGTGTCAGAGCTTTTCATGGCCATGGATGTATTTGTCCTCCCCAGTCATTTTGAGGGGCTGCCAATAGTTGGAGTCGAGGCTCAGGCCTCTGGTTTGCCCTGCCTCTTTGCGGATACAATCTCACGAGACACTAAGGTCGCATCTGATGTCGATTTCCTCCCAATAACTCAGGATGCCTTAGGGCAGTGGGTCGGAAAAATAGAGGAGTTGAAAAAGGAGGGGCGCAAGGACAATACGGCGGTCATGTCTGAGGCTGGTTTCTCAATAAGGGAAACGGTAGTAAATTTGTGGTCTTTGTATAGTAAATAAGAAACTGAGTTAAGAGATGATATATATAGCGGCTCATAAAAAGGTCGACCTGCCCGAGATGGCGGGGTATGAAATTGTTCAGGCGGGGGCGGCTCAGCATGACGCTCTGCCCTATGCCTCAGATGCCTCGGGCGATAATATATCTGCCAAGAACCCATATTATTGCGAGCTGACAGTACTCTATTGGGCGTGGAAAAATTCCACTGAGGAGTATAAGGGTCTCGTTCATTATCGCCGTTTCTTCGGACGAAATGAATTGAGCTCTAATTTCTCAACGATTTATTCTGAGGACGATTTGCGCGCCATGCTGTCTGATGCCGATGTCGTCCTCCCGAGTCCCGAATATCTGCTTGACGACGCTAAGACTGATCTCTGCAAAGATTGCTGTAAGCCCGAGGTCTTTGAAAAGCTCAGGGAGATAATCTCCAATCGCTACCCGGATTACATAGCCGCGTTCGATGATTTCTTTAAAGGCGACAAAGTATCGCTTTATAACATGATGTACGCTCGCCGTGAGGTCTTCGACTCCTATTGCGAGTGGCTCTTCTCCATCTTCTTTGAGCTCGAGGGCTATGTTGACATGACGGGATACACGCCTTTCCAACAGAGACTCTATGGTTTCGTCTCGGAACGACTGCTTAACGTGTGGTGCGCTCAGAATGGCATGCGAATAGTAGAGGTCCCTGTCATAAACACAGAGCTGCCGCTTTTTGAAAAGGTGCAGGGAGTGCGTCGCCGATACACGAATAGGCTCCGGTTCTGGCTAAAGAATGCTTTGCGCAAGTGACCTATTCCCGCAGTTCAGTTCCTTGAACTTCCTCATCCAGCATGTCCATGAGTTTGTCGCTTTTGCCAGTCTCAACTTTGCGGATGAACATGATGAGGTGGAAGTAGTCAAAACACCAGTCGTCCCTTATATGCAGTTATCAGCACGCAATGCTTCATCGTGTTCTCTTTGGGTCGATACTATGTGTTCTGTTGGGCAGAAATACTTCGCTTCTGCCGTTTTTTTGACGCTTTGTCGCTATTTTCGCACTATGCGATGGGTTCTGTCGAAAAACCATCTCTTCCGTGCGCGGTTTGATTGATTATCTCAGGCGGGATTTCCGCCCATACCGATGGTAGGCTTGTGAACACAGATTAATCGAATGAAGAAAACAGTAGCAGTTGTAGTCACATATAATCGTCTCGATAAGCTCAAGAGATGTCTTGCCGCGCTCTCCGCAAGCGAATGCCAGTGTGATGTTCTCGTTGTTGATAATGCGTCTACTGACGGGACTTCAGAATGGCTCGTTACTGCTCAGTCGGAGGCCATTAGTGTTGTCAATACTGGGAAAAATATCGGAGGCGCAGGAGGCTTTAATGTTGGTATGCGTGAGGCTGTCAACAGGGGGTATGAGTTCGTTTGGCTGATGGATGATGATTGCATCGTTCATGCTGATACCCTTTCAAAGTTTATGGCGGCAGACCAGAGGCTCGATAGCAATTATGGTTGGCTGTCGAGCGTGGCGCTGTGGACTGATGGAAGGCCCTGTAAGATGAACAAGCAGAAATCGGTGGCTGATTTCTATGACTATGCTGACTTGCTTGGCTCTTCACTTCTTGCCGCCACGCAGGCTACGTTTGTGTCCCTTTTCGTCCGTTCCTCTGTAGTTCGTCAGTTTGGCCTGCCTATAACCGACTTTTTTATCTGGGGCGATGATGTCGAGTACACTCGGCGCATAGCAGTCAGGGGCGGAATTCGCTCTTTTGTGGTCGGCAACAGTGTTGTTACCCATGAGATGAAGGACAACAACGGAAGTAGCATTGCTCTCGATGGGCAGGAGCGAATCCAGCGATATCATTACGCATATCGCAATGAGGCATATCTTTATCGTCAGGAGGGGTTGCGGGGAGTCGCCTATTTCATTGCAAAATGCGGACTGAACATTTTCCGCATCCTTCGTTATCACCAGCCTGGCACATTCTTGCGTCTCCGTGTGCTAGTGACATCTTCCATCTCAGGCTTTTTCTTCAACCCAAAGGTGGAAAAGGTGTAACCCCAAAAAACTCATATCCGCAAATAATTTCAGTCAAATCCTCCTTTCCCTAAGTTAAGCGGTTCCAAACAGGGGATTTTCCCCCCCCCCTTGTCATGGTTTGCTTTTTGGCATTATCTTTGCAATGCCGTTTGCGCAACGAAAAATAAAAAACACATCTTTCCGTTAATCTAAATTAGTAAAGTCAATGTCGCTTGTACTTTACTAAAGAGAGGAACGGAACGTATCTATAAACGCACAGAAATGCTGATTAAGATTCTCGTGGCGGCCCACGTCTCTGCGCCTATGCCATCTGACCCGTGCTATCTGCCACTCCATGTGGGCAAGGCGGGCAAAGAGCCTATTGGTTATGAAACCGATGACACTGGCGACAACATTTCCGCACGGAATCCGTCTTTCTGTGAATTGACTGGCATTTACTGGGCGTGGAAAAACCTCAGTGCCGACTATTACGGGCTGACGCACTACCGCCGCCTCTTTGTCCGTGGCTTCCGCTTTGGCGCGGCGAATCGTCTGCGTGCGGCTCTCTCATCGGCTGATTATGAGCGTCTTCTTCAAAAGGCCGATGTGATATTGCCCACCAAACGGCATTACTTTGTCGAGACCACCCGCAGCCAATATGAGCATGCGCACAATCCGAACGACTTGGCTGTCTTGGAGCAGGTTGTGGCCGAGATGCATCCAGAGGCGCTTGAAGCCTTTTGTCACGTCATGGGGCAGACCTCTGGGCATCGTTTCAACATGTTCGTCATGAGCCGCGAGAAGTTCAACGACTATTGCAGTTTTGTCTTTCCCATACTCTTTGAGGTTGAGAAGAGAATTGACATATCGAATTATGATGACTACAACCGCCGTGTGTTCGGTTTCCTTGGGGAACGACTCATGGATGTCTGGATTGAGGCGCGTGGAGTCAGATATGTTGAGCAGAGCGTAGCTTTCATCGGTGAGATGGATTGGCCGCGCAAAGTCTACAATTTCATAATGCGAAAAATACGTGGCGGGGTCAAGTTTACCAAGTGAGTTGGATTGGCTTGGCTTTTTCGGAAACCATACTTTGAGGCATCCTGTTACCCTATAATCAGGAATTTATGTAACTTCGCGAGCCAATAAGCGGCTTCGCGCTACCCATCTGGCGGCATAACGACTAAGGAAACACTATGCGATACTACGTTTTCGGGGCTTCAGGCTTCATCGGCACCCACCTTGTGGAGGCCATAAGTGAGCAATATCCAGGCTCCGACATATTCAACCTCGACCTCGTCAGCAACAACCACGGAGGGCTCTCAACCTATGTGGAGTGCGACGTCCGTCGTGAGATAACCCTGCCGGAGGGTGTGGCAGAGCCTTGCCCTGACGATGTCGTTGTCAACCTTGCCGCCATACATCGCACCCCTGGGCACCCCGATTACGCCTATTACGAGACTAACATCCTCGGCGCGAAAAACGTATCCGACTTCGCCGCCAAATATGGTGTGCGCCGTCTCGTTTTCACCAGCAGCATAGCCCCCTACGCTGCAAGCGAGGAAGAAAAATTTGAGGATACGCTCCCGACTCCCAACACTCCGTATGGCATTTCCAAACTTGTGGCAGAGAACGAGCACCGCACATGGCAGGCTGGCGCGCCCGACCGCGAGTTGACCATTCTCCGTCCCGGTGTTGTCTTCGGCAAAGGGGAGAACGGCAATTTCACGCGTCTCTATTGGTCCATCCGTCGCCACAAGTTCGCCTTCCCTGGCCGCAAGGACACCATCAAGGCGTGCATCTATGTTAAGGACCTCGTCGGCTTCATTCTCTATAACATCCATAATCGCAAGCCCGGTTCGGCCGAGCTTTACAACTGCACCTACGAGCCGGCTTATACCATTGGCCAGATTGTCGACCACATGAAGTCGGTGACGGGGCTCCGCTCTTGGACGCCGCTCGTACCCAAATGGGTCATCATGCCGGCTGCCTACCTCTGCCTGATCATCGGCAGCCCCATGGGCATTTGCCCCGCGCGTGTTCGCAAACTCATGGTCTCAACCAACATTTGCGGCAAGAAGATGGCGGCGACTGGTTATAAGATCCGCTACACCATCGATGAGGCCATTGCCGACTGGCTCCGCGACTCGGGTGGCGACGGAATGAAATAGACTATCGCCTTACAGTCATATCTTTGCGCCCCTACGCCGACAGCCGCGTGGGGGCGCAAAAACATTTTTTTTAGCACCCTCATTGCCTCCTCTCACCCCTATGTCTTTTCCCGGCAAATAGTTATCTTTGCGCGCAAAATATCTTTTCATGGCCACATCTTCAAACGAGAGATACACCCTGCGCGGCGTCAGTGCCGCCAAGGAGGACGTGCACAACGCCATCAAGAACATCGACAAGGGCCTCTATCCTAAGGCTTTCTGTAAGATTATCCCCGATATCCTCGGGGGAGACCCCGAATGGTGCAACATCATGCACGCCGACGGAGCCGGAACCAAGAGCAGCCTCGCCTACGCCTATTGGAAGGAGACTGGCGACCTCTCCGTCTGGAAAGGCATAGCGCAAGATGCGCTCATCATGAACATTGATGACCTCCTGTGCGTGGGCGCTGTGGATAATATCCTCGTTTCAAGCACCATCGGGCGCAACAAGATGCTCGTGCCTGGCGAGGTTATCTCTGCCATCATCAATGGCACTGACGAACTCCTCGCTGAGCTCCGCCAAATGGGTGTGGGCGTCTATGCCACTGGCGGTGAGACCGCTGATGTCGGTGACCTCGTTCGCACTATTATTGTGGATTCAACTGTCACTTGCCGCATGCGTCGCAAAGATGTGATTGACAATGCCAATATCAAGGCAGGTGATGTCATTGTGGGTCTTGCCTCGTTCGGACAGGCGACCTACGAGAAGGAGTATAACGGCGGCATGGGCAGCAACGGTCTGACCTCGGCTCGCCACGATGTCTTCTCAAAATATCTTGCACAGAAATATCCTGAGACCTATGACGCCGCTGTGCCTGACGAACTTGTCTATTCTGGCGGCCTCAAATTGACTGACTCTGTCGAGGGTAGCCCTGTCAACGCGGGCAAGCTCGTCCTCAGCCCGACGCGAACATATGCCCCTGTGGTCAAGAAACTTCTTGATGAGCTCCGTCCCGACATCCACGGCATGGTCCACTGCTCTGGCGGCGCTCAGACCAAGGTCATGCACTTTGTTGAGAATGTCCATGTCATCAAGGACAATCTCTTCCCCGTGCCTCCCCTCTTCCGCACCATCAAGGAGCAGAGCGGCACCGATTGGAAGGAGATGTACAAAGTGTTCAACATGGGACACCGACTCGAGGTGTATCTCGATGCCGCCCATGCGCAAAAGGTTGTCGAAATCTCCAAGAGCTTTGGCATCGACGCTCAAGTGATAGGCCGTGTCGAGGCTCGTCCCGAGGGGAACAAGCTCACCATCAAGAGCGAGTTTGGCGAGTTCGTCTACTAATGAATTATAGCCTGCGACAATGATTTACGTCATAATAATAATAGCCGTCTGCGCCGGTGTCTTTTTTGGCATTGCTCACCAACTTATCACGACGTGGCAAGCCGATGGTTGGACGGGACGAGTTGCGAAACTCATCTTGCTCTTGGCGTGGGTGTGGGCTTCGTGGCGTATCATTTCACGCAGTTTGGCAAAAAAGAAATAACAATAGGCAAGGACCATGTGTGAATGTGGCTTGCGCTCTTAAATATTAAAAATCAACAGGATCGGCTAATCTATCGGCCCGCATGTTTGTGCATGATCCCCGTCATGTTCGCCAATGCGTGCGCCTGTAATACCATAGCCGAGAACTGTCAATCATAAATATGGCATCAAACTCAATACTCGACCGTCTCGATGGCCTCGCTTCTCGCTTTGAGGAGGTCTCGACTCTCATCACCGACCCCTCTGTTATAGCTGACCAGCGTCGCTACGCCAAGTTGAGCAAGGAGTATAAAGACCTTGGCGACATCCTGTCAGTCCGCAAGGAATATGTCGAGGCTCTCAATGGCATTGATGAGGCTAAGGAGATTATAACCAACGAGTCCGACCCCGAAATGAAGGAGATGGCCCGCGAGGAACTCTCCGCTTGCGAAAAGCGCGTGCCTGAGCTCGAGGAGCAGATTAAGCTTCTTCTCGTCCCTGCTGATCCCGAGGATGACCGTAATGCGGTACTCGAAATCCGTGGCGGCACGGGTGGCGACGAGGCTGCCCTCTTTGCTGGCGACCTCTTCCGCATGTATAGCAAGTTCTGCGAGACCAAAGGTTGGAACCTCACAGTCTCCTCTTGTTCAGAAGGCGCTGTCGGTGGCTTCAAGGAGATTATCTGTACCGTGACTGGCGAAAAGGTCTATGGCACACTCAAATATGAGTCTGGCGTGCATCGTGTTCAGCGTATCCCCGCCACTGAGACCCAGGGCCGTGTCCATACGTCTGCCGCATCGGTCGCCGTCCTCCCCGAGGCTGAGCCTTTCGATGTCGAGATTAACGAGGGTGAGATCCGTTGGGATACTTTCCGAAGCTCAGGTGCTGGTGGTCAGAACGTCAATAAGGTAGAGTCTGGTGTCCGTCTGCGTTACAATTGGAAGAACCCCAACACTGGCGTTGTCGAGGAGATTCTCATTGAGTGTACCGAGACCCGAGACCAGCCCAAGAATAAGGAGCGCGCTCTGAGCCGTCTCCGCACTTTCATCTACGACAAGGAGCATCAGAAGTATGTTGACGACATTGCCAAGCGACGCAAGACGCTTGTCTCAACAGGCGACCGCTCGGCCAAGATCCGCACCTATAACTACCCCCAGGGGCGTATAACGGATCATCGCATCAACTACACCATCTACAACCTCGGCGCTTTCATGGATGGCGACATTCAGGACTGCATCGACCACCTCATTGTGGCTGAGAACGCCGAGCGTCTCAAGGAGAGTGAACTCTAAAAAGATAACAACACCATAGTCATGAACAGGCAGCAACTTATTGATGTCATCAAGCAGCGTAAGACTTTCCTCTGTGTCGGCCTCGACACGGACATAAAGAAAATCCCGCAGCACCTCCTCTCTTCTGAGGACCCAATCTTTGAGTTCAACAAGGCTATCATTGACGCCACCGCGCCTTTCTGCATGGCCTATAAGCCCAACCTCGCTTTCTATGAGAGCCTCGGTGTGAAGGGTTGGGTGGCTTTTGAGAAGACCATCAAGTATCTCAAGGCCAACTATCCGCAGCATTTCATCATTGCCGACGCCAAGCGTGGTGACATTGGCAACACCAGTGCCATGTACGCCCGCTCGTTCTTTGAAGAGTTGGATATCGACTCTCTCACTGTCGCTCCTTACATGGGCGAGGATAGTGTCTCACCTTTCTTGGGCTATGACGGCAAGTGGGTCATCCTTCTCGCTCTGACCAGCAATAAGGGCAGCCATGACTTTCAGCTCACTGAGGACCCTCAGGGTGAGAAGCTTTTTGAGAAGGTTCTCCGCACAAGCCAGAAGTGGGCAGGCGCTGACAAGATGATGTATGTGGTCGGTGCAACGCAGGGACAGGCTTTTGAGGGCATCCGCAAGATTGTCCCTGACAATTTCTTGCTCGTCCCGGGCATCGGTGCCCAAGGTGGCAGCCTTGAGGAGGTTTGCAAATATGGCATGACTAAGGATTGTGGACTCATTGTCAACTCCAGCCGAGCCATCATTTACGCCTCTAACGGAACCGACTTCGCCGAGGCCGCAGCCAAGGCCGCAAGCGCCGTCCAGCAGCAGATGGCCAAGGAGGTTGAGGCCCGCATGGCCTAATTCCTGATAACCCTGTCTGCCGATGATTGCCCGCTACGCTCGCTCGTTTCGCAAACCGCCCGTCGTCTTCCGTCGATGGTCTCGCAGTGGTTATGCGCAGTTTGTGAGCATGAAGCGTGAGGTGGTCATCGCTCCCCTCAAAGCCTCAATATGCTATGCCTCAATGCTCAAGCAGGGCATCCTGATGAATGACGATCATAGCCCCGAGGTTTTTCGCCGCAAAGGTGCTGACGATGATGACGATGGGCCAGGTGGCTCTCCGCAAACAGCCGAGAGTCCCATTCTGGCGCTTACCCATCTCTCAGCGTTGACCATCTCGTGTGCGCATTGCGCACTTGAGGGCCGACAGGGGTGGCGTGTGATATCTTCATCTTCCGACAGGCGAAACATATTACGATATAAAAGGAACCCGCACGTGGTGCCGAGTCTTGACCTTTTTTAGGACAAGAGACTCGACCCCGGGCGGGTTCCCTTTTTTATAACCGACACACAAAAGACCAAAGTACTTTTTTCAAAAATACCATGACTGCAGAAGAACTAATAGCTCTCGGCGAGAGCATCAAGGCTGGCCACAATGTCACTTTCTATGAGGCCCGTCGTGCAGCTCTCAGCCCCGAGAAGAAGACTCTATATAAGGTTGCGGATGAGATCCGCCGTCATTTCCGTGGCGACCATTTCCAGACGTGTTCCATCATCAACGCACGCTCCGGCCGCTGTTCGGAGGATTGCAAATGGTGCGCTCAGAGCCATAAGCACCACACGGGCATCAATGAATATCCGCTCATTGATGCCAAGGAGGCCATTGAGATGGCTGTCCACAATGCCGAAAAGGGTGTAGGCCGTTTCTCTCTCGTTACAAGTGGCAGGCGATTGACCGACAAGGAGATTGACCACGTGGTGGATATCTATCATCAGGTGGCGGACAAGACGAATATTGACCTCTGCGCCTCTATGGGTCTCCTCTCCAAACCTCAATTGCAGAAACTCTATGATGCCGGACTTAGGCACTACCATTGCAATGTGGAGACTGCCCCCTCTTTCTTCCCCCAATTATGCTCCACCCATACAACCGAGGAGAAGCTCCAGACCATCCGCTGGGCTCAAGAGGTCGGTTTCGGCATCTGCTCCGGCGGCATAATAGGCATGGGAGAGACGCTTGACCAACGAATTGAGATGGCCATCTTCCTGCGTGATGATGTCCACGCCGTCTCCATCCCTGTCAATGTACTTGTGCCAATCAAAGGTACGGCCCTTGAAAATCAGGCTCCTCTGTCTCCCGAGGATATTTTGACCGCCTTTGCCATCTTCCGCCTTTGCAATCCGAGTGCCGAGATACGCATGGCTGGCGGACGTATCAAGTTCTCGCAACATCAGGCCGAGGCCATCGAGTGCGGAGTGGACGCTTCAATCGTTGGCGACTTGCTCACAACCACAGGCACAGGCGGAATTGATGATGATATGCGTCTCTTCCGTGGCTGCGGCCGTGACCCGAAACCGGAATGGAAAAAAGACTAAAAGACTAATGGCATGATTGACTACGATTTTGACCGTGACCACCTTTGGCACCCATACACTTCGGCCATAAATCCGTTGCCATGCTACGGCGTGGAGCGATGTGAGGGAACGCATATCATTTTGGAGGATGGCCGTCAGCTGATTGACGGAATGAGTTCATGGTGGTGCGCTGTGCATGGCTATAACAATCCTGTGCTTAATGAGGCTCTTGAGTCTCAACTGCATAAGATGAGCCACGTCATGTTCGGTGGCCTGACGCACAACCCGGCGGTGACCCTTGGCAAGAAGTTGCTCGCTCTCATGCCGAGCCAGCAATGGGTCTTTTTCTCCGACTCTGGCTCTGTCTCTGTCGAGGTGGCGCTCAAGATGGCCATCCAATATCAGGCGGCCGCAGGTCACCCCGAGCGTTGTCAAATTGCCACCATCCGCAGCGGATATCATGGCGACACGTGGCATGCCATGAGTGTCTGCGACCCTGTCACAGGTATGCATGGCCTCTTCAGCAGCCAGTTGCCCGCGCAGCATTTCGCCCCGGCTCCGCAAATTCCTTTTGACGGAGTGTGGGATGACAGCGACTTGGATCCAATGCGGCAGATTATTAAGGAGAATGGCAGTCATCTCGCTGCCATAATTCTTGAACCCATTGTGCAAGGCGCGGGCGGCATGCGCTTCTATCATCCTGAATATCTGCGTGGAGTGCGCCGTCTCTGCGATGAAAACGGGCTTCTTCTCATTGCCGATGAGATTGCCACTGGTTTCGGCCGTACGGGCAGGCTCTTCGCTTGTCATCATGCGGGTGTGACTCCCGACATTGTCACCGTGGGCAAAGCTTTGACGGGTGGTTATATGAGTTTCGCCGCTACGCTCTGCACCGACAATGTGGCCCAAGTCATCTCAAGTGGCGAGTCTGGCTGTTTCATGCATGGCCCCACTTTCATGGGCAACCCGTTGGCTTGCGCAGTCGCTTGTGCCTCTATTGACCTCCTTCTCAGTAAGGATTGGCAGACCAAGATTGCGCACATTGAGTCTGTTATGCGCGAGGAGCTGAGTCCGTTGGCTTCGCTTCCACAAGTGGCTGACGTGCGTGTGCTCGGCGCGATAGGTGTGGTGGAGACCCGTAAGCCTGTTGACATGGCCTCGCTGCAAAAGATATTTGTTGAGAACGGTGTATGGATTCGCCCCTTCGGCAGGCTTGTCTACATCATGCCGCAATATATCATCTCGGACGACGAGTTGCGCCAATTGTGCCATGGCCTGACTGTCGGTGTCAAATCGATGGCATAGGCAAAGAACTCTGTCTCATAGTCATTAAATCATTAGTATGATAGACTATCAAAAGGAACTCATAGCGCTCAAACAAGCGGATAGTCTGCGCTCCCTCCCGACCGCCGACACGCAGGGCATGGTCAACCTCTCCACCAACGATTACCTCGGGCTCAATGACCGTGCTGAACTTTATGACGAGTTCCTTGGCTCTTATTCGCCATCCACTCGCTCCATGAGTGCGGCCAGCAGCCGCCTTCTGACAGGCAATCACGTGGAGTATCAGCATTTGGAGCAGACTCTGTCTGACCTCTATGGCGGAATGTCGGCTCTTGTGTTCAACTGTGGCTATCATGCCAATACGGGCGTTCTCCCAGCCTTGGCGGATAAAGAGGACCTCATAATTGCCGATAAGCTCATTCACGCCAGTCTGATTGACGGCATGAGGTTGGCTGCAGCAAATGGCACTCAGATATCGCGCTTTAATCATAATGACGTTTCTCATCTTCGCCGTCAGCTCGAAAAACGTCGTGGTGCGTCGGGACGTACGTTCGTTGTGGTGGAGAGTATTTATAGCATGGATGGCGACATTGCCCCATTGGCTGAGCTTTGTGAACTCAGGCGTGAATTCGGCTTTGTGCTGTATGTCGATGAGGCTCACGGCGTTGGTGTCCGAGGCGAACATGGCGAGGGACTTGTCGGTGAACTCGGATTGCTGGGCGAAGTTGACATAGTTGTCGGCACATGTGGCAAGGCTCTCGCGTCAGAGGGCGCATGGGTCATGTCGTCGCCCGTGGTCCGTCAATGGCTTGTCAATAAGTGCCGCACGATGATTTTTACCACAGGATTGCCCCCCGTCAATGTGGCCTGGACTGATTTTATTGTCCAAAAGGTGGCCAATATGTCTGCTGAGAGGCAAAACCTTCGCCAACTTGGCTCTTGGCTGACGCATGAATTGGGAATGACGGAGCAGCGCGGGGGCGCTACGCAAATTGTGCCATATATTTGTGGCGAGAACGCTGTGGCGGTGAGCCTGAGCTCACGTCTGCGCGACGCAGGTTTCTACGTCCTCCCCATTCGTCACCCTACTGTGCCTCTTGGTCAGGCCCGTCTGCGTTTCTCTCTCAAGGCGAGCATGAATCAGGATGAACTCCGTCCCATGCTTTCAATCATCAAAGAATACAGGCAATGAAATATAGCCAGATAAGCTCAGATCCTAACTCTTCCGAGGTCACGCTGTGGTTCCTCGGCTGGGGCTTTTGTGACTCTATTGCTCCCTATATAAAAGAAAAGGATTCGGGCAACGTCATCCTCTTTTGGGATTACACCGATTTGCGCACAGATGTCGACTTGAGCCGTTGGACCTCTTTCCGCATCAAGGCGTGGAGCATGGGTGTATGGGCTGCCGAGATGTTCATGCTTGCTAATCCCGGGCTTAATATCGTCCATACTAAAGCTTTTTGTGGCACTACCCGTCCTTGTGACTCTCTCTTGGGCATTGGCCTTGACAATGTAAGGCTCACCATTGACAACTGGAGTGATGTCAACGCCCGCAAATTCGCAAGAAAGATTGCCATAGACGCCTCTTTGGCGCAGACGGTGCTGGTGTTGATGAACGCCCGTAGTGTTGCTGACCAACGCACGGAGCTTGAGTCTATTTGCAATCAGCAATCGGACACCGAGCCTGTCATGTGGGATGAGGCTGTTGTCAGTCTTCGCGACCGTATTTTCCCCGTCGAGTCGCAGCGCCGTTGGTGGCAGTCGCATGCTAAGTCCGTGGAGGAGTGTGATATACCGCATTGGCCGTTTTGAATAACACCCTCTGACGGATGATTAATGAAATAGCCAGGCGATTCGGGCAATGCGCCGATACTTATGACTCTGCCGCCTCTGTCCAACAACGTGTTGCAGAGCGTCTTGCGCACCTTGCGACGCCCCATCTGCCACAAGGCGCTAATATCCTTGAAATTGGTTGTGGCACAGGTATCTTGTCTCAATCGGTTGCAAGGAGTGCGAGTCCCGTCTCCTTGACTCTCAATGATATAAGCCCCGAAATGGTAGGCAAGGCCGAAAGTCGTGTCTTGGCGTCTATAGATGGCTCTCGTTGCTCAATAGTCCCTCTTGTCGCCGATGCCGAGCAAATAGATTGGCCAAAGTCTGACGCCGTTGTCTCCTCTTCTGCCGTCCAATGGTTCAAAAATCCTCTCTCTTTTGTCTTTAAGGCTAAGGCGGCGCTCTCTGAGGGTGGCGTAGTGGCGGTTGCTACATACGGGCCTATGACTTTCAATGAGTTGCGTTCTGATGCCCCTAATGCCTATCCCTCTCTTGCTCAATGGGTGGATGAGTTCAGAAACCAAGGCTTCACTATCCTCCATCAGGAGGAGGCTTTTGAACTTCAGTCCTTTAGCTCACGTATGTCGTTGCTTCGCATGGTGGCTCTGAGCGGAATAGGCGGACGTGGTGGAAGTCAATCGACTGCGTCTCTCTGTAGCAAATGGCAGCTTACGTGGCAAATCATTTATGTTTGCGCAAGATTATAAAACATAGAGTATTACAATTTCCTTTTTCACCCCTTGTCCCTTCAGTATAAAGATGACAAGGGGTGTTTTTTGTCTTCTTTTGCTGTATTAGCCACCCTGCGCATATTTTAGCATTTGTTATTTGGAACATATAAACATTGTAACTAATTTAGACCCCGAATAAACAAAAGCGGAACAGCTTCAACAATAATCCTGTGTCAACGCATTTTTCGGGTACGGCACGGCCTGTATGGCTGAAGGTGGCAACGGCCGCCGTAGGGATGTCAGCCCTCTTTGGGGCATCTGTTGATTGTTGCCGTGCGCAGTCACGCGTTGATGTGCGCGGCCGTGTGTCCGATTCCGATAATTGTGAGTCTCTGCCTTTTGCAGCGGTCGTCTTGCGGCGGGGTGGGGTGGTTGTCTCAGGCGTGGCTGCTGATTCTGATGGCAAGTTCACTTTCGTGGCACTTGAGGGTGATTCCGTTTTCGCTACATACATTGGCTATGAGTCTGCTGCTTTCCGCGTTGGCCCTGAGATTAATATAAGGCTCACCAAGACGTCGGTCTCCTTGTCCGAGGTGCGTGTGACTGCCGCCGAGTCAGGGGAATCTGTGACGTCGACCTCTGTGATAGGCAAAACGGCTATGGAGCACTTGCAGCCAGCCTCACTTACCGACCTTATGGCTCTCCTCCCTGGCGGTCAGACGCAAACACCTCAGCTCGGCAAGACTAACTCCATATCACTTCGCGAGGTGGCTGTTGAGGACAAGGATTATGCCATCTCATCACTCGGCACAAAGGTGAATATAGATGGCGCTCCCATTGGCACAGACGCTGATCTCCAGCAGATTACTGACGCAGGTCAGACAAGTGCCGACGCCAATCGCCAGCATGTGAGTCGTGGCGTCGATATGCGCACCATACCCACAGATGAGATTGAGAGCATCGAGGTGATTCGTGGAATACCTTCAGTGCGCTATGGTGACCTGACAAGCGGTGTCGTCAATATTCATAGGAAGAGGGGTGGCTCTCCGCTTACTTTCCGTCTCAAGGTTGACCCCTATTCGCGAATTGTCAGCGCGTCAAAGGGACTTAGTTTGCCCAATGGCTGGGGACTGAATGTTGGCGCCGGGCTGCTCAAGTCAAATGTAGACCCGCGTAATAATTATGAGACTTACACCCGCGTGAATATCTCGTTGCGAGGTGATAAGACATGGGCGGATAGAGAAATGTCCATCTCTTGGCAGCCGTCAGTTGACTATAGTCAGAATATAGACGCAGCCAAACAGGACCCCGAAATCCAACTCTCTAAAGATGACAAGTACGAGGCGCGTCACTGCGGCTTCTTTCTCTCCAACGCGTTGACTCTCCGTAATGGCGATTTCGTCCTCTCTTTTCGTCACAGCGCCACGCTTAGCCACGATGTGACGGAGCAAACTAAGCGTGTGGTGAATACCCAATATAACTATGCGCCTGCCGAGGTCTCGGACGGAATGTCTCATGATGTATCGCCTCTCGATGCCAATTATATTGCCAATCATAAGGTAGACGGCCTGCCTTTCTATTCCAACCTCGCTCTGAACATCCGCAAGGAGTTCTCTACGGGCGCGGTGTGCCATACCCCCTCTGTCGGAATCGAATGGCAATGCAATAAGAATTATGGTGATGGCCAGGTTTTTGACACCCGCCATCCGCTCTCGGCTACGACTATGCGCCGCCCGCGCTCCTTCCGCTCTGTGCCTGCTACCAACATAATCGGCTATTTCGCGGAGGATGAGCTTTCGGCTATCTTAGGGCAATTTACCGCCCGTCTCACGCTTGGTGTGCGATTCTCTCAAATGGCGGGCTTGCCCCAAAGTTATGCCATGAGTGGAAAGGTATATGCCGACCCCCGCACCAACTTTTCTCTCGATTTGCCATCTTTGCGCAATGCGCGGTTCAATGTGACGCTCGGTGTAGGGCGGCTTTGCAAGATGCCGACAATGGATCAGTTGCACCCCGACAAGATGTATGTGGACATCTATGAGCTCAACTATTGGCATGCGAAAGCCGAATATCGCAGGGCCATTGTGCGCTCCTATGCCGTCAATCTCGACGCTCCCAATCTTCAGCCTGCGCACAATTTGAAGATGGAGGGGCGTTTGGGAGTCAAGGTCTGTCGTCACTCTTTGTCGGTCAGTCTTTTCCGAGAGAAGATGACTGACGGCTTCAGATATATGAAGACGCCCATGACGTTCACCTATGTGAAATATGACGCGTCTGGCCTCTCGGGCTCAAACGCCCAATTTCCTGACTCTGCCGCCTTGCCGCGCACATCGGCCAACAGGCTTCGCGTGGTCACTTCTGTGCGCAACGGGTCGCGCATTGTCAAGCAGGGTGTCGAATGGCAATATGAGTCGCCGCGTCTGCCCGTCATCTCCACTCGGTTTAGTGTCAGTGGGGCTTGGCTGCGCACGACTCGCGAGAATAGTGAGCCGGAGTGGTATCAGGGCTCAAACAAGACTGTTTTGGGTGTGGTCGTGGATGATGTTTACGCTGGTTTGTACGATTGGCATCAGACGTCCGTCCGCAGTCGGACATCGACGTCTTTCACTGTCGAGAGTTATTTTGACCGTGTCGGGTTCATCTTCTCTGTGACGGCTGAATGCATGTGGCACAGTAGGACCACCACGCCGCTGCGCAATGCGCGCCCCGTCGCCTATATGGGTGAGGATGGCGTGGAACGGGAGTATACAGATGCGGAGGCCTCCGACCCCATTTTGAGGTCACTCATTCTCAGCTCTACCGAGTCGAGCTACACATCCACAGAGCGCCCCTACGCCACTTTCAATTTCAAGGCGACCAAGCGTTTCGGCTCTTATGTGTCGCTCAGCTTCTTTGCGGATCGCCTCTTAGCTGCCTCGCGAGCCTACAATCAGAGCGGCTATGCGGTCCGCAGGTCTTTCTCTCCCTATTTCGGAGCTCAGGCCTATGTCCGTTTCATTTAGATCACTTACCTGTATTTTACCTTATACAACATGAACATTACCAAACTACAATCTCTCCTTGCTGCGGCACTGTCCGCTCTCGTACTTTTCTCATGCTCGGGTGAAGACGACCCAAGTTTCACTGAGTGCCCCGTCTCTTTTTCTCAACCTTCGGGATATGAGGATATTGAGGCCGATTCAGTCAAACTTGTCGTACGAAATGTGTCTAACAATGTCGAGACAACTTATAGTCTTGACAATTATCCCGTCCAAATCAACATCGAGGACGGCATCTACGACTTCACGCTCTATGTCTATGTAACCAAGACGGATGGCTCTCGTAAATACTCCGAGGTCTTGAGGGATGCTAAGCAGAATGTCTCTGTGAGTGGAGGCGAGTGCTCACTCTCTTTCAATCCCGTCCGCATAAGTGGCGGCCAAGGTTTTGTACTTGCCGATATATGCCTCAACAGCCGACTACCCGAAGGTGTAAAGACTAATATCGGTTATGCCTGGTTCCGCATATACAACAACTCGTCTGACGTCCTTTATGCTGACAGTCTATGCCTTTTCGAGACTAAGTTCAACACGACCAATAAGTACGCCAACTATCAGCCAGATGTGATGAACGAGGCGGTCACTCTCATCGCCCTCTATCAAATTCCAGGCTCAGGCAAAGATTACCCTGTGCAGCCAGGCGAATCAATCTTAATTGCCGACCGTGCCATTGATCACACGGAGACCAACGCCCTTGCCCTTGACCTCTCTTCTGCCAACTTCGAGTGGTATGACGAGACTACCAACGGGCTTGATGTCGACAACCTCGATGTTCCAAACCTCACTTGCGTTTGGAAGTCATCTAAATCGGTTTGGACTCCTAACATTCAGGCCAATACGGTTTTTGGCATCGGTTATATTGGTGGTGAGAGTGGCGCTCTCGCAAATGATGAGTATCTGACGGACTATGTCTACGACTACTCTTATGATCAGACTATAACAGGCAAAGATGGCACGACGACCACAAAGACAATGACTCAGAAGGGTTTCTATAAGTTCCCTAACCAGTGGGTTCTTGACGCGGTCACCTTCGCCCCGTCCGAGGCCTATGTCTGGAATGTGACGGCGCAAAGCATTGATGCGGGTTATGTCTCGCTTGGCGCTACAGGTTCCGATGCCAACAGGCTCGGCAAGTCCGCCCGCCGCAAGTTCGCCGACGGTGCCATTGTCGATACCAATAACTCGTCTGTCGACTTCAATGTCATTGACGCAGACAAGGTTGACCCGTTCTACGTATTCAAATAGTTTTTCCGCGACAGTGTGATGATGCCACATCAAAAGCATACAGTCATCTCTGTGTTTACCATTATGCTCCTCTCGGCCTCCTCTGCTTTAGCTCAGGAGGTCGAGGGGAACTTTTCTGACTGCCGTCGTCCGTCCGCTGCGACCGAGGCCGATGTCTCTGCCCGTCTCATGACTGGAGTGTTTGACAATCCGGCTATGAAAAATGCACTGCGGGACAGCTCGTTGTCTAACATTGAGGTCGGCTATCTCGGCAATCGCAATGTGAGCGAATATGCGCAAGATGGCGATGGTTGGAATGGTTGGAATGCCGGGGGTGACGCCTTCATCCGTATTTCGGGTGACATGGTTGCATGGGGTGGGGCGTCTTATGAGAAAGGGCTGCGAAAGAATGTCTATTTAGCGGAGAGTTCTGATTATCTTGAGGTCATGCCAATGGTTGTGGCCGACACAGTCTTTGCGGATAAGGACCGCGAGGCGTATGAGTTTAACGCCGGCTTTGTCTGGGAGGGGCGTCGTGCCGGCGCAGGCCTGCAGATTGACTACTCCTCTGCGTGCGAATATCGGACTTCCGACCCTCGACCAAAGTCGGATGCCGTGGTGGCGCGTGTCCGCCTTGGCGGCATTTGGCGAATAGCGGATAATCATACGCTTGGCCTATATGGTCTCTTGCGCAAGTATTCGCAAGACCTGGATATTGACTTCTATAATGAGTACAATGCCGCCACGCCGCTCTTTCAAATGCAAGGAGTGACTTCTGACTATGTGCGTTTCTCTGGCTCTTATTCCGAGGCGCATTATAAGGGGCGGCTCGCAGGCGGTGGACTGACCTATGGTGGCCCAGTCAATTTCCGCATTGGCTTTTCTCGCCGTCATTTGGAAAAGGAGCTCCCGGAGCTGCAAAATGCCGTTATTAATGAGACGTTTACCAATATGGAGAGGATTGACATATCGCGTGTGCTGTCCGACGGATTTTGGAACGCCACTTTCATTCTCTCGGTCTCAGCGTCTCAGCTTGAAATGACGCAAAATATATACGATGACGGCACGAGCAATTATCACATAATAGCCACTCGCAAGCCTTATACTTATGACGTGCGTAACGCCGATCTGATT
The DNA here is from genome assembly GCA_963618945.1 of Bacteroidaceae bacterium. GTDB lineage: Bacteria > Bacteroidota > Bacteroidia > Bacteroidales > Marinilabiliaceae > W3P20-009. Next base: position 26,724 of record CAVETY010000006.1, on the reverse strand, counting down.
ATTTCGGCTGTGAAGTCAAGCTCTTACATCCCTTATGGTCTTGACCTCCGTTTCCACTTCGGATGGTCATATTCTGATGAGAGTGATGCCGATGACGCCAGCGTGTTGCGGAAAAACCAGATGCTTTTCGAACTGACTCCGTCGGTCTGGAATGACTGGACGCTTTGCCGTCTGACGTACGGCTTGTCGCTTCGTCATCGCAAGGCGGTGGGTGTCAAGGGCGATCTCGGTTCGCCAAGGCTTTTATCTTCCGAATGTTTCTATGATGTAGCGGCCCGCGACTTTGACCGTCAGACTACTCCTCGGACGGGAGCGACCGTCAATTTGCGCCTCGACGTGGATCTGCCGAGGCACTTGCGCACAGTCTACATCCGTGCGTCTTACGCATCCGATTGGTATGCGTCTTCAGCCTATCCGCGCTCATGGCAGCTTGTTATGGCCGCAGGTGTCACCATTTAATGTTAATAGGCTACCTGACCACCGCTATTTATGCCACATTTCAGACAGGCGGCTGGCTTTGTCCACCCTGTCCATGAACGGCTTGCTCTGCTTGATTGTGAAGAGGTTGAACTTCGTCTGAATCTGTAGCAACTTCTCCGCGTCTAATCCCAAAGCAGCCTCCATAAGCATCGCGCTCTTCTCGTTTAGCGGACGATGCTCATTTATTATCTCACTTAATATTGATGGCGACATGTCTATAATCCTCGCCAACTCGGATTGCAGCATCTCCCGCCTACTTATCTCGTGCTTAATAATAGCGCCGGGGTGCACGGGTTGCTGCGTGCTAACGCTTCTAATCTCCATGTGTGTTTGATTTCTAAAGTTGATTGGTCTCGTCACTTGCTCGCGCAAGTGTAGCCGAAATTATACATTTCTGCCGTTGTAGGCAATAAATAATTGATTAGATGCCCCATTTTTTAGGGCATGATATAAAAAAACACCCCCCACCGTGGCAAGCCATGGTGGGGGGTGTCCCATCTAAAACTAAAAGAAGAGCTTGTGACTTTACTCGTAGCGGATCGCTTCTATGGGATCGAGATTGGCCGCCTTGCTCGCTGGCAAGTAACCAAACCCGACACCTATGACGGTGCAAACTGCAAATGATACAAATATACTCCAGAGCGGGATGGACGTGGGCAAACCAAACTGGCCGCACAGCAACGTCCCGAGCCACCCGACTATTATGCCCAACAAACCTCCTGTGAGACTTATCATTACGCTCTCAATGAGGAACTGGTTGCTGATGTCGAACGACCGCGCACCAACACTCATACGTAATCCAATCTCTTTTGTTCGCTCTGTGACCGAAACTAACATAATATTCATGATGCCAATGCCGGCGACAAGCAGAGAAAACGCGGCTGCGACAACCAAAATAATGGTGATCGTGTCCATGGTGCTGCTCATGGTCTCCATCATCTCCTGCTGGCTGCGGATGGTGAAGTTGTCATCATCCGTCGCCTTGAGCTTGTGGTTTGAGCGAAGGATCGTGGTGAGCTCGTCAATGGCCTCGTCAGTCAACTCCTCTGTTATGGCCGAGCAGTTGATTGAGCTGAAAAAGGTCTGCGCCAAGAGACGCTTCATCACTGTGGTGTAGGGGGCTATGAGGACGTTGTCCTGATCCATGCCCCAGTTGTTGTAGCCTTTGCTTTTGAGGACGCCCACAATGCGGAATGGCGTCGATTTGAAGCGTATGGTCTTGCCCACGCAGTCGGCATCAGCGTCGCCAAAGAGCTCTTTGACAATGGTCGTGCCGACAAGGCATACCTTGGCGTTCTTCTTTACGTCCTCCTCACTAAAGGTCTCACCCTCTTTTATCTCCCACTTCTTGATGTCGAGGTAGTCCAAGCTCTCGCCATACATTGAGGAGCTGGTGTTCTTGGCTCCGTAAATGACTTGGCCCGAGGTCGATACTTCAGGGGATACGTAGGTCACATATCGCTTGTCGGCCAATATGGCCTCGTAGTCCTCTACTTTGAGGGTCTGCATCTCGCTGGGGTCCATGCGCACGCCTCCCATCTGCTCAGCTCCGGGGCGAATCATGATCATGTTCGTGCCCATCTGCGAAATGTTCTCGCGGATGCTCTCTTTCGAGCCTTGGCCTATGGCCATCATGATGATGACGGCCGCTACGCCTATGATGATGCCGAGCATGGAGAGGAACGAGCGGAACTTGTTGCTCGCCACGGCACGCAAGGCCACCTTGAAAAGGTTGATGAAATTCATTGCTCGCTGTGTGTTTACTTGTTAGTCGTCTTGCGGCTTGGGCAGGGCGGCGAGAGCCTCGGCGGCCGAGAGTATGTGGTCGTTCAGCACGTCCTCGCGAATCTTGCCGTCGCGCAGCATGATGTTGCGGCTGCTGTATTGGGCAATCTCGGGGTTGTGCGTGACGAAGATTATGGTGCGGCCCTCGGCATGGAGGCGCTGGAAGAGTACCAGCATCTCAAATGATGTGCGGGTGTCCAAGTTGCCTGTCGCCTCGTCGGCCAAGATGACGGCCGGGTCGTTGACCAAGGCGCGGGCAATGGCCACGCGCTGCATCTGTCCACCACTCATCTGGTTGCTCTTGTGGTCAAGCCTGTCGCCCAATCCCACCGCCTGCAACGCCTTTATGGCAGCCTCGCGGCGCTGGGCGGCGTTGTATTTGCTGTTGTACATGAGCGGCAGCTCGACGTTCTCTACTGCCGTGGTCTTGGGCAGCAGGTTGTAGTTCTGGAAGACGAAGCCAATCTTGCGGTTGCGCAGCTTGGCTCGCTGGTTCTTGGTCATGGTGCGGACCGCTGTGCCGTCAAGGTAATACTCGCCGCTCGTTGGCGTGTCCAAACATCCCAACTGGTTGAGCAGCGTACTCTTGCCGGAACCCGAGGTTCCCATGATGGTCACAAACTCGCCCTCGTATATCTTGAAGCTGATGCCGCGCAACGCATGGACAGTCTCGTCGCCCACACGGAAGTTGCGCCGCACGTCCTGCAACTCGATTACTACGCGGCGGCCCTCTGCGTTCTTCTCTTCTGCCATGTGTGTCCCTCCTTGCGCTTTATTTCTTTTTCTTGTTTGGAGGCCCGGGCATGAACGGGTTACTCTTGGTCTCGCCATCGGCAGACTCGTCAGCCGCGGCTACAGCGCCAAGCTCAAAGCTGATTACGACCTTGTCGCCCTCGGCAAGTCCGCTTGTCACCTCGACGTCTGTTCCGCCGTTGAGGCCTGTCTCAATCGGGCATGCCTTGAAAGTCTTGCCGTCAAACTTCCAGACTTTGGTATGTGCGCCTGGGGCATCCTCCACATTCTGGTCTTTCGTCATGAGAGCCTGGTTGGGGGTGAAACGCAATGCCTTGCTTGGGATGATGAGTACGCCATTGCGCTCTGCAGTGTAGACAGTGACGTTGGCTGTCAGGCCCGGCAGGAGCTTAAGGTCTTTGTTCGGGGCTGAGATTACGACCTCGTAGGTGACGACGTTGCTCTCGGTTGTGGCCTCTTTGCGGACTTGGGTCACGTTGCCCTGGAATGTGTCATCGGGGAACGCGTCGACGGTGAAGGTGACGCGCTGACCCTCTTTCACGCCTCCGATGTCAGCCTCGTCAATGTCGGCAATGACTCGCATGTCGGTCAAGTCCTGGGCAATGTTGAAAAGGGTAGGGGTGGTCATTGCCGATGCCACGGTCTGTCCCTCCTCAACCTCGCGGCTGAGAACTACGCCGTCAATCGGGCTGGTGATGGTGGCGTAGCCGAGGTTCGTCTGGGCCTTCGACACGTTCTGCTGCTGCACTACAATCTGCTGGCGTGCCTGCTCATAGCTGAGGCGGGCAGTCTCGTAGTCGTTGACTGAGACGAGGCCTTTCTCAAAGAGGGCTGCGTACCTGTCGAAGTTGGACTTCTGATAGTCGAGGTCGCTCTGGGCGTTGGCGAGTTGGCTCTTGGCCGAGGTGAGCTCGGAGAGAAGGTTGGTCTTGTCAAGCTCGGCAATGACCTGGCCTTTCTTCACAACGCTGTTGTAGTCGACATATATCTTGGATATGATGCCGGACACCTGGGTGCCGACCTCCACTTTGGTCACAGGCTCGATGGTGCCGGTGGCGGTGACCGATGTCGATACGTCGCCACGCTCAACAGTGGCCTGCGTATAGCTGACCTGATTCTCTTGCGAGCAAGAGGCCAGCATGGTGAGGACCGCCGCCCCCGCTATTGCTATATGTTTCATTTCCACTTTTTTATTCTGATGTTCGTGTTGTCTCTTGTGTCTTTGTGCTTAGAGGGCGAGTTCCTCGCCGGCGTAGAATTTGAGCAGGGCTATGTTCAGCAATGCCGTGTACTTGCTCTGCAGCCTCTGCTGCTGTGCCGTCAGCAGGTTGCTCTTGCCTTGCGTCAACTCGGCTATGTTCTTCAGTCCGAGGCGAAACTGCTCAGAGACGAGGTCGAAGCTCTCCTGCATGCTGCGCTCATTGGCCACGGCCGCCTGATATTGCATCTGGGCGCTCTGCGCGTTCAGCCAATATGTCTCCACCTGCTGGTATATCTTGTTCTCGGCGTCGCGCTGGTCGAGCTCGCTCTGCCTGCGCTGGATTTTAGCCTTGCTGCGGTTGGTGCGCGTCTGGCGGTTATCGAGGATGGGAACGTTGATGCTGAGGCCTATCGAGTTGTTGACGTTCTGCTTGATCTGCGTTCCCACACTTGTGTCGTCCGCACTATTGTGACCGGTTGACACGCCTGCCGAGAGGCTGATGGTGGGGTAGTGGCCGCCTCGCGCTATGCGCTCCTGTATGTCGGCCTGCTCAATGCTGATGAGGGCGTTTTTCATCTCAGGGCGAGTCTCTAAGGCTGCGGCGTACACGTCATCGATGGTAGGCAGGGCGGCGAGGATTTTCTCATCGCTCAATTCGGGTATCGCGACGTCGAAATCACTGCTCTTGATAATCTCCAGAATCTGGCGTAACTGCATCTTATAGTTGGCCACTTGTGTCAATGCAGAGACGAGCGAGTACTGGTCTTGTGACATCTGAGCCTCAAGCTGCGCAAGGTCGACTTTCGCGAGCTGACCCGCGTCAACCATGGCTTTACCCCTGTCGCGCAGCATGGTGCTGGTGGCCAATGTGCTGTCAGCTACTCGTGCGGCGTCAGCCTCATAGAGGATTTGTACGTAATATTGCACAATCTGCTCCTCAATGGTCGTGGCGGTCTGGTCGTTGGTGTTCCGAGCCTTCTCTACGTCAAGTTTATAACTCTGGCGCTCGCGGCGAGTGCGTCCGCCGTCCCATACGGTCCAGTTGGCCTGAAGCGCATAGTTGCCGGAGTATGTCACGTCATTTTGGGTCGATGTCATTGTGCCACCGCTCAAAGCCACAGTGTTCTGGCTGAATGGGCGCCATCCTACATTGTGATTGGTGGAAAAACTGAGGGTAGGCATAAGCTGCCCCGTTGCACTCTCAACTGATACCTCTGACTGCTCCAGCGTCAACTCGCCGCTCTTGACGTCGATGTTGTTGGCCAAAGCGTAGTCAATACACTCTTGCAGAGTCCATTGGCCGCTCTTCGCCACCACCTTTGCGGTGTCCGCGGTCTGGGCTTGAGCGCATGCCAACGTCGTGGCTGCCAGTGCAAAGGCTATTGCGCGTCTCGTTATCATTGTGCGAATCTTTTTGCAGTTATCTCTGTTTGTCGTCTTGCGCCAAGTATGTTCTGTGGCCGAGTGGCCGCTCTTCCATTGTCTTGACAGTCGCAAATATATGGTCATCGCGCCCCTCGACATTCGCAAAACCGACAAACGCCCTTTTTTTGGAGACAAAGCGGCTCATGCCTGTCTGAATAAGACATCGCTATGCGGGTGCGGTAACGTTTGCCCACAAAAAAAGCGCCCCCGATATCTCATCGGAGCCGCTTTCAATTACAAAAGAACAGTTATGGACTATACGGGTCTCGCATAACCGCACTCTATATGTCGAGTCAGGTTAGGACGATTCTCGAACCGGCTTTTATGTCCGACCCGTTAATCATTGGCAAATTTACGCGAATATCTTTTATCTGCAAACAGAATGAATATTTTAGGCGGTTGTTTGTTTCTGTTTGAAAGTAATGCGGCGGAATTTATTCTGAAACGGAAGAGCGTTTTTCTTGCGCCTGTTTTAAGAATAGGTGCATTATCTTTTTCGTTTGGTGCTATTCGCATCTTTCGGATGTTACAAACCTGTGTTTTTTAACGGAAATCTTGAAAGTGATGAAAAAATAAAATTTCGGCTAATGGGTGGTCGAAAAAGGGGTCTGTTGTCGATTTTTGTGGCTTTATTAACTGAGTAACCCCTGTTTTGATGAGGGTGGGATGATATTGCGAACACTTGAGCTTTTTGAAATGTCACACATTTATGTGCATCCATGAAATTTTTCAGACTAAAAAATCACCTAAATTTGCCTTTCCAATAACAAAATAATCTTTTGCAGATGTTTAAGTCCGGCAAGGTTAAAAATATAATCAGGCGTGGGTCCAGTAGTCTTTTGGCTAAGCTGACCATCACGTTTGTGGTCTTTGTCATTCTGATGAACGTTGTCCAGAATGTCAATGTGAGTCTCTCGCGCAGTAATGCCCTGCGTGACTATTTCGTTGAGCAGGTTGAGGGCAAGATGCAGACTGTATGGGGTGTGAATCGTGAGCGCGTCCTGGATTTCAACCACTATGTGGATGTCATGGAGGAGATTTATCCGCAGATTGCCACCACTTTGGCTACTGATGACTACTCTACGCTTGAGACCATTGTGCGCGACGCCGTTAAGGTGCGCAATCTCCCGGGTTACGTGATCCTCGACTCGCAGCAGGAGGTCCAGTCTACCTCCTATGAGGGTTACTCGTCGAGCAATAAGGAGGATATGCAGGGGCTCATGTCATATCTTTTGCGTTCAGATCTGAAGTCTTACTCTGGTTGTGTAGACCTGATGGGGGCGGGCATAAGCCTCGTCACCGCGCGTCTGTTCTCTGATTCGAACGGACGTTTCGCCGCGATGGTGGTTCTCTGTATCACTCCCATTGAGGATGACAATTACCTCAAAGCCCAAGCCTCTTTCACGCAAAGTGACATGAGTGTCTATCGCGATAATGTCATTTCTGCCACCTCTTATGATAAGAATGGCGTTGACATTCATGGACTTTCAATCCCACAGAAATGGGTTGCCGATTCGGCATCTCAGTACAAAAAAGATATCACGTTGACTGAGGTTGCCGGCACGTCGGACGTATTCTCGTCCTACAAGCCTCTTGTCAACTATGATGGCAAGGTGCTCGGACTCCACCATGTCTGGCTCAGCGTCCGTGTGCAGGCTGACATTGCCCAGCGCATCAAGGCCAGCACCATCATTGTCTCTGTCATTTGCACCATTGTCTTCATTGTCTTTTTCTATCTCTTTGTGCGCCGACACGTCACTAAGCCCTTGAGGGCTTTGCGAGATGACGCCATGCGCATAGCCTCTGGCGACCTCTCTGAGCGCGTTACTACGCCTCGCACACATGATGAGGTCGAGCAACTTGCTGAGGCCATGGACCGCATGCAAGATTCGCTCCGTGAGTCGCTTGCCATCATGGCCAAGACGGGTGAGGTTATCCAGGCCAGCAGTGCGCAGATTGGCAAGGCGAGTACAAGGCTCTCTGACATTTCCAACCGCCAGGCGTCAAGCCTTGAGGAGGTGGCCGCGAGCCTTGAGGAGATGTCGGCCAATGTCCACATGACCACCGACAGTTCCATTGTGACGGACGGGCTCATGTCCGAGGCCAATGTGGCGGTGGCAAATATTGCCGACAATGCGACTGACAGCATGAACGCGACCCGCCGCATAGCAGGCTCACTCCGCGCCATTAATAGCCTTGTGAGCCAGACTAATGTATTGAGTCTTAACGCGTCTGTCGAGGCAGCCCGAGCAGGTTCACATGGCCGTGGCTTCTCTGTCGTGGCTCGTGAGGTCGGCCGTTTGGCCGAACAGACCCGTGTGGCCAGTGTCGATGTCTCTGAGACGAGTACCCTCTCCATTGCCGGGGCTGAGAACATAAATAAGATGATTGATGACCTTGTACCGCAGTTGCAAAAAGTGGCCGAGAGCATCAAGGATATCACTAAGGCCAGCCGAGAGCAGGCTGTCGGTCTCGACCAGATAAACAGCGCGGTGGAGAGTCTCAACAATGTCACTCAGGAGACTGCCGCCGACTCTGAGGAGCTGGCTGCCAATGCGCAGGAACTGGCGGCTCTGTCCACCAAGATGAAGGAGATTCTCGACTCTTTCACTCTCTAAGAGTAAGTTACAGAGGTCTCTTCGTTTCAAGCTATTGCAAATAATCCCCTCATGCCCGATTTGCTGACACATCTCACAGCCCGCGTCGAGGCTGGTGCCGACGAGGCTGGCCGCGGCTGCCTTGCCGGACCCGTCGTGGCTGCGGCAGTCATTTTGCCGCGTGATGTGTCGGTGGGCGACCTTCCGGGCTTGAATGATAGTAAGAAGTTGACGGAGAAGAGGCGTGAGGCTCTCCGCCCCATAATAGAGGAAGTCGCCGTGGCTTGGGCTGTGGGGATAGCCTCTCCTGAGGAGATAGATTCAATTAATATCCTGAACGCCAGTATCCTGGCAATGCATAGGGCGATACGTCAATTGTCCGTGACCCCGGAATACTTGATAATAGACGGCAACAGGTTCCACCCTTATTATAAAGATTTTGAGAGCCTTGGTGTGCCAAACGTCGGCGAGCCAGACTCTTTGTGCCTCCATGACGAGGCTTCTCTCATTCCGCACCAGACCATTGTCAAAGGTGACGGCAAATATTTGTCAATAGCGGCAGCCAGCGTCATTGCCAAGACTGAGCGAGACCACATCATGACTCGTCTCGCAGCTGATTACCCCGAATATCGTTGGGATGTGAACAAAGGCTATCCCACGGCTGACCACTATGCAGCTATAGCGCGAGCTGGTGTCACTCCGCTGCACAGAAAGAGTTTCCGGCTCTTTAAGTAAAGAGGGCTACGGGCGGCTTTGAGAAGGTGCTGCGCCCCCTCAAGTTGTTTGTCTCCGCCTTTCCTCCTTCCCCCTTTATTAATGCTTTTGTGACCTTCTGCGCCATGACCATATGTGGTATTGGCTATTATTCCCGCTAAAAAACAAGTTTTCGCACTCTAAATCGGCCCTTAAAACGCAACCTTTTCCGCTCCGCTGTTTCTTCTATTTAATTTGTGAAATAATTTTAAATACTATCAACTTTCACGCAAAATTTACGTACACTTGCAATGAGATTATAAAAAGTTCAACGACGGGGCTCGACGTCGGGAGTGCGGAATAGGCTCTAAGGCTGCTCCGCCAAGTCGCTCCAAGTTGAACAAAACTTTTGGGATTTTAGAATATTCATGTGCGTAGATTATGAAAAAGGTATTAATGTTGTTAGCCATTGGTGTGCTCGCTCAGCACGTGGTGGCGCAGGACGTGGAGAACCTGATTGTTGACGGTTCAAACTCTTGGAGGGCGACTCCCATTGCGGCTGGCGTAGGCACCTCTATCGATTTCCTCAATGACTGGGGTGAGTTCAATCTCATCTCCGAGCCTATTTACAAGGAGGACTACAAAGGCTATAAGGTCGAGTTCTCGAGCCTCAAAGACTTAGACGGCGGTGGCGTACACCTCAAAATCGGTAAGCCTGTCATGGATGGAGACACGGACAATGGTGTGTATACCGTAGTGCCGCTCTCTGAAGCCGAGAATGGAGTCATCGTGGGTGAGTTCCCTGAGGAACTTGATGACGAGGTGTCTGTTTTCACTGTGCAGTGTGGCAAGGCTGGCGAGTCTGTGGACATAACCAACTTCACTCTTGTCACGGCCGATGGCGAGGATGAGCCCGCTGTGCATCTCGGCGGCGGTCTGTGGGGCTGTAAGTCTCACGCGGACATCAAGGGCGTCACTTTTAAAGGGGTCTATGGCTATGAGAAGATTCTTGCTGAGGATGGCTCCTCCCTCACCTACGACCCCGAGGCAGAGAAAGATATCGTCTATACTTACACAGTCGTTTTTGAGCAGCCTCTTGCCAACACGCTGCTCTTTGAGGCCGATTACCTCAAGACCAAGAGTGACGGCTCGCAGAGCGACGCCTGCCTCGTGCCTTTCTATGCCTACGAGGGTGACACCTCCATCACTTTCTCCGTCGAAGCCAAGCAATGCTACGATAAGGTGTCTAACATCTATGTCAAGGCCAATTCGACCCACGACTACCCCTTCACGGTCATGTTCAAGAGCTTGACCCGCACCCGTGTGGACAACACTCCCAAGGTGGCGGCGCACGACTATTCCCTCCTCACGGGCGACGAAATCATTCTTCAGTCCGACCTTGAGAAGTTTGATGAGAATGACGAGGTGGTTTTCTATTACTCCTACGATTGGAGTGATGCGTCTATCAGTTTTGCGGGCTGGGGCATGGGTTCTCTCTGCAGCGGTGCCGACAAGAATACCAGCCTTGTGGACTTATATGGCGCCTCTAAACCCGGCAGTTACGAGTATCACTCCACGGTCAAGGCGCTCCTTGACATCTGCGGTCACCACGATCCCGAGGGCGAGGGCCGTTGGAAGGACAACACCGAGTGGGATGGCCTCTACTGGTTCATGTGGAACAATATCAATGAGGCTGTGACATGTTATACCACAAAGATTGATGTCTTGGTGTATACGGATGTGGAAATCCGTGTCCCAAATAATTCAGACAATGGCATTAATACCGTGGCCGGTTTGAATACTATTGATGAGGCAAGCCAAATTGTCAATTCTGTCTATTATAACCTCGCGGGCGTCCGGTCCGCCACTCCATTCAAGGGCATCAATATTGTCCGCAAGACCTATGTCGATGGCAGTGTGCGCACTGTCAAAGTCCTGGTGAAATAGGTATAGGCTTTTCCCCATTAAATGCGCTTGCGCCGCAGGCTGCCGTTGTCATATGGTGGCTTGCGGCGCAATTCTTTTTGCGTGTTTGTTCTTATTAGTCTTGTTCTCGTCTTTACTGTTCGTAAAAAATAACACAAAAATTTGCAATCGTAATAAACATATTTTATATTCGCCTCTGACCCGAAATTACAATTAGATGCCTGATTGATAGCGAACTCAGCTATACTGTTCGCTGTGAGTCGGCTCTAAATGAGAACAGATTTTATTAACAAACACTCGTTGCGTATGAAGAAAGCGCTATTTCTTTTGGCGGCTGGCCTCTTCGCCCATCAGGCCATGGCTGCGGATGTGGAGACTCTCAAGGTTGATGGCTCCAACACTTGGAATGCTACTCCTATTGCCGGTGTCCGCACCCCTATCTCTTTCACCAATGATTATGGTGAGTTTAAACTCATCTCCTCATCAATCTCTAAGACGGAGTATAAGGGTTTCAAGATTGAGTTCACAGACCTTGTTGACGCTGAAGAGGGTGGTGGTGTCCATGTCAAGATCGGTAAAACAGTTACTGTGGACGGCTTAGACAAGGATGTCTATCAGTATGTGAACTTCTCGCAGGCTACCGAGGGTGTCCTCACTGGTGAGTTCAGTGCTGACCTTGATGACGATATCGCTACTTTCAATGTCCAGTGCAATAAGGCTGGCGAGTCTATCACTATCACTGGTTTCACTCTCATCAAGGCTGATGACACCGAGGAGGTCGCAACCGCTCTTGGGGGAGTCTCATGGGGCTGCACGGCTTCGCAAGATGTCTCCGGCATAACTTTCTTGGGCCAATATGGCTATGAAAAGATTGTCGCGGCTGACGGTTCTTCTCTTACCTACGATCCCGTGGCTGAGAAGGATATTGTCTACACCTACAACATTGAGCTTGTAGAGGCAGCGGGACAGACGCTACTTTTTGAGGTTGACAAGGCAAAAGATGATGGAAGTGACACTGGTATGAAATGGATTAATGTTGCTGCCGATCAAACGGTTATCACCTTTGAGGTGAGTGCGGCAACTTGCACTTCGCCCGTCACTAACATCTATGTAAAGGCTACTCCTGATTCGAAATCTGGTGCCTACCCCTACACCGTCAAATTCAAGAGCATCACGCGCACCAAGGTTGACAACTCTGTCAACACCGACCTTAACAAATATTCTATCCTCCGTAATACTCAAGTGATCCTCAAGTCAGACCTTGAGAAGTTCGATTTGACAGATAAGGTTGTGTTCTCTTACTCCTATGAGTGGGATGACACAAGTGTCAACTTCAACGGATGGGGCATGGGCGGCATTAGAAGCGCCGCTGATAACCAGACTAATATTGTCGAAATAAAGGGCACCTCGGCGCCTGGCACATATGAGTATACCACCACTGTCGGCGATCTCATTGACATTTGCGGCCACCATGCTGCTGAGGGCGAGGGTGAGAACAAGGATAACACTGAGTGGGACGGCCTCTACTGGTTCATGTGGAACAATGCAAATAATGGCGTGACCTGTACCACCACAAAGATTGGCGTTTATGTCTATTCAAGCAAAGAGGTGACCATTGATCCTGATAAGCCTACGGCTGTCAAGGATGCCGCTTCTCAACTCGAGGTTGTGTCGGCCGAATATTATAACCTCACGGGTGTCAAGTCTGCCGCACCTGTCCATGGTGTCAACATTGTCCGTCAGACTCTCTCAGACGGCTCCGTCCGCACCATAAAGACTTTCGTCAAGTAACCGACTCTCTTCTCCCCATGGGCATGGAAGTTGTGCCCATGAGTAAAATTCAGGCAACCTGAATGCGACTGACGCTTGCGCCACGAGCCGCCCACCACCCTTATGGTGTGACACGGCCCGAGGCGCAAGTTTTTGTATCTTGTTTCGTCATAATTGTTTATCTTCGCGGCGGGGGTGAATACCCCCTCTCAAAAACCTGATAATAGTCAACACAAGAGTGCCGGCCGACGTGCATAAGCCCGTCTTAAGGCAACTGTAAATCAATCAAATGACTGCCAACGAAGTTCGTCAAAGCTTCTTGGACTTCTTCGCCTCGAAGGGTCACAAGATCGTCCCATCCGCGCCGATGGTCATTAAGGGCGACCCCACGCTGATGTTCACCAACGCGGGCATGAACCAGTTCAAGGACATCATCCTCGGTAACGTCCCCATCACCTCTCCACGTGTCTCCGACTCGCAGAAATGTCTCCGTGTCTCAGGCAAGCACAACGATTTGGAGGAGGTCGGACATGACACCTATCACCACACCATGTTCGAGATGCTCGGCAACTGGTCTTTCGGCGACTACTTCAAGACCGAGGCCATAGCCTTTGCATGGGAGTTCCTCACCGAGGTCATCAAGCTTGACAAGGACCGTCTCTACGTCACCATCTTCGAGGGATCGAAAGAGGAGGGCGTGGCCCGTGACACCGAGGCGTTTGACGCCTGGGCTTCGCACGTCGAGAAGAACCGTATCATCGACGGCAACAAGCATGACAACTTCTGGGAGATGGGCGATACCGGCCCATGCGGCCCCTGCTCCGAGATCCACTATGACATGCGCCCCGAAGAGGAGCGTAAGAAGGTGAACGGACGCGACCTCGTCAACAAGGACGACCCACAGGTCATCGAGATCTGGAACCTCGTCTTCATGCAGTATAACCGCAAGGCCAATGGCGAGCTTGAGCCACTGCCCAACCACCACGTGGACACAGGCATGGGCTTCGAGCGCCTCGTCCGTGCCGTGCAGCACAAGACTTCCAACTACGACACTGACGTCTTCACTCCTCTGCTCGACAAGATTGCCGAGATAAGCGGAGTCAAGTATGGCGCGGCCGAGAAGACCGACATCGCAATGCGTGTCATGGCCGACCACATCCGCACCATCGCGTTCTCCATCACCGACGGCCAGTTGCCAAGCAACAATAAGGCTGGCTATGTCATCCGTCGTATCCTCCGCCGTGCCGTCCGCTACAACTACACTTTCCTCGGCGGCAAAGAGGCTACCCTTTATAAGCTCATCCCGACTCTCGTTGAGACCATGGGCGGCGCCTATCCTGAGCTCAAGTCTCAGCAGGAGCTTGTCACCAAGGTCATTAAGGAGGAGGAGGAGAGCTTCCTCAAGACTCTCGCCACTGGCATCAATATGCTCAACGGCATTATCGCCGACACCAAGAAGGCAGGCAAGGCCAAGATCAGCGGCAAGATAGCCTTTGAGCTCTATGACACATACGGCTTCCCGCTCGACCTCACCGAGCTCATCCTCCGCGAGAATGGCCTTGAGGCCGACACCGCAGAGTTTGACAAGGAGATGGCTGCGCAGAAGGACCGCGCCCGCAACGCAACGGCCATTGAGGCTGGCGACTGGGTCGTCCTCGATGAGAAGGCCGTCAAGGAGGACTTTATCGGCTATGACGAGGTCGAGGCCGATGTTCACATTGTCCGCTATCGCACTGTCAAGGCCAAGAATAAGGAGCAGATTCAGATTGTCTTTGACCGCACCCCGTTCTATGGCGAGAGTGGTGGTCAGGTGGGCGACACCGGCACCATCCGCGACGCGTCTGGCAAGGAGGTTCGCATTGTTGACACCATCAAGGAGAACAACCTCATCACGCACATTGCGTCAGAGCTCCCCGCTGTCCTCGATCAGCCTGTTCATGTCAAGGTTGACGCCTATCGTCGTCAGCTCATCGCCAACAACCACTCGGCAACCCACCTCATGCAGGAGGCTCTCCGTGAGGTTCTCGGCTCACACGTTGAGCAGAAAGGCTCGCTTGTGACGCCCGATGCTCTCCGTTTCGACTTTAGCCACTTCCAGAAGGTGACTGACGAGGAACTCGCTAAGGTTGAGCACCTTGTCAATCTCAAGATCCGCGCCAATGTGCCTCTTGAGGAGGAGCGCGCCATGCCTATCGAGGAGGCTCGCAAGCTTGGCGCCATGTCTCTCTTCGGTGAGAAGTATGGTGACAAGGTTCGTGTCGTCAAGTTCGGCTCATCCATCGAGTTCTGCGGCGGCACTCATGTCAAGGCCACTGGCAACATCGGTTTCTTCAAGATTGTGAGCGAGAGCTCAGTCTCAGCCGGCGTTCGTCGTATCGAGGCTGTCACTGCCGATATGGCAGAGAAGATGGTATCTACTCTCGTCTCAACTCTCAAGGATCTTGGTGAGGCTCTCAAGGGCAGCAAGGATCTCCGCAAGAGCATCGAGCAGCTCGTTCAGAACAACGCTAAGCTCCAGCAGCGCGCCGAGACCATGATGACCAGCATCATCGCAGCCGAGCGCGAGAGCCTCAAGCGCGACGCGCAGATGATTGGCAATCGTGCTCTTATCGTGGCCGAGGTTAAGCCTATCTTTGTTGAGAAGCTTAAGGATCTGGCCTACCAGCTCCGCGGTGAGTATGACGAGGCTGTCATCGTGCTCGGCTGCGTGGCCGATGGCAAGCCCCAGTTGCTCATCATCATCACTGATAACCTTGTCAAGGATCTCGGACTCAACGCTGGTCAGACCATTCGCGACGTCGCCAAGTTCATTCAGGGTGGCGGCGGCGGACAGCCTTTCTTCGCGACCGCAGGCGGCAAGAATGCCGAGGGCATGGAGGCCGCTCTCCGCGAGGCCAAGTATTTCTTCAGCAATAAGTTGAACGGCTAATTGTAGCAGTTTAAACATCATTTGATTCCCGTCTTGCCCACACTGGTGAGTGAGACGGGAATTTTCGTATGTCCCTAATGCGTGCTTTTTGAGGTTATCGTGTAAACTTTAAAAAGTATTATTACTTTTACGCTTCACGCGATTCGACTTTCAATCTTAAAACCTTTCTTTCATGCAAATGCTCCAAAGGCTCTTGGGTTTCGACCCCAAGAAGACTTCAATCCGGACGGAGGTGATTGCCGGTGTGACCACTTTCCTCACCATGTGCTACATTTTGGCGGTCAACCCGACCATTCTTGCCACCACAGGCATGGACAAGCCGGCCCTCTTCACCGCCACGGCATTAGCCTCGGCCATCGCCACACTTCTTTTGGCTTTCATGGCCAAACTGCCGTTTGCTCAGGCTCCCAGCATGGGCCTCAATGCCTTTTTCGCTTTCACGCTCTGCCAGGCTATGGGGCTTTCGTGGCAACAGTCTCTCGCTATTTTGCTCATCGAGGGCGTTATTTTCCTCCTTATCACGTTCCTCAATGTGCGCGACAAGATTTTGGAGTGCATCCCGCTCAATCTGCGCTATGCCATTTCCACGGGCATCGGCATGTTCATCGCGTTCATTGGTCTGAAGAATGCGGGTGTTGTTGTTCCCGACCCTGCCACATGCGTCAGGCTCGGCACTTTCAATTTCTCCAGTCTCCTTGGCATCTTCTCCATCTTGCTTAGCGGCATCCTTATGGCTCGCGGAGTCAAGGGTTCGCTTTTCATTGGTATCATCGCTGCCACGCTCATTGGCATTCCGCTCGGCGTCACTCAGATTCCTGATGGTTGGATGCCTGTCTCGGCCCCTCACAGCGTGGCGCCCATCTTTTGCCAGTTCGATTTCACGGGCTTTTTCAGCATCAAGACGTTGCTCATCATCTTCTCGCTTCTCTTGGTGAACATTTTTGACACTCTTGGCACTCTTGTCGGACTTGCTGAGCGCACAGGCATTGTCGGCCCTAATGGTGAGATTCCTCGTGTCCGTGAGGCCATGATGAGTGACGCGATTGGAACCACTTGCGGCGCTCTGCTTGGCAGCTCCACCATTACCACTTATATTGAGAGTGCGTCCGGCATCTCAGAGGGTGGCCGGTCTGGTCTCACCTCTTTTGTCTCGGGAGGTCTGTTCCTGATTGCCATCTTCTTGTCTCCCATCTTCTTGCTTATTCCCGGGGCTGCCACCAGCGGGGCCCTTGTCATGGTTGGAGTCCTGATGCTTGAGTCTGTCAAGAAAATCAAACTTGACACTATCTCCGATGCTTTCCCTGCTTTTATCACCATTGTCACCATGGTGCTCTGCTACTCCATTGCGGACGGCATCTGCCTCGGCATTCTCAGCTATGTCCTAATTAAACTTTTCACGGGCAATTTCAAGGATTTGAACGTCACGCTCTATGTCCTCGCCGTTCTCTTCGTCATTAACTATGCTTTTGCTTAGCCCAAGATGAATAGAATCTTTCTGCGGCTTAGCTGACTTATTTGCGAAATCTTTCGCAGATATAAGAAAACCAACGTGATGGAGTGCTTGCGTCTCGCTGAGGATGTGGGCCTCCGTCTTCTCCGCTTTATACGGAATTCTATCCTTGTGGCGAACTGCGCAATAAAGCATAAATGTTGTCGTTATTACTGCAAAAAGTAATTACGAACAATATATGAAAATGGATTTTTTCCTCCATCTCCATAAAGTGGACGACATTGATTATAAGATGTTGCAAGATGGTAGGCTGGCGGTGATTGATGGAGATACGGGTCAACGTGTTTGTTATATAGAACCCGCGACAGCCAAATGGCTACTTTCTGAGTACAAGATAGGGTCTGAAGAGTTTCAAAACGAGGTTAACAAATTGAGTGTAACGTTGTCTGAGGAATCTTCTGGTGCGGCATATTGGACGGCATTAAAGGATAATGTACGCAAACCCAACTGGCAAGACTACAAAGATATTTTGCGGAATAACGGTATAACCAAGCTATATCATTTTACCGACAGACGAAATCTTAAGAGCATAGTGGAGCATGGCGGGCTTGTCTCGTGGGGTGATGCTTGCGACCGCGATATGTCAATAGCCGCTCCTGGCGGAAGTGACACCTCGCATTCTCTTGACCGAAGAATGGGACTGGAGTATTATGTGAGGCTCTCTTTCGTTCCCGATCACCCTATGATGCATGTCGCTATGAATGATGGTCGCATTGATGACCCTGTAATTCTCGAGATTGACCCGCAAGTGGCGTATCTCGGCGGTTCCAAGTTTTCTGACCGCAATGCGGCGAGGGCGTCAGCGGGTGTCAAGGTTGGTGATTCGCTTTCTGATTTGCGCAATCTCCGTTTCAATCTTTTCAATAAGAGCTATTTCGACCTTGACTCAGATGAAAAACCCTATTATCAGGCTGAAGTTCTTGTATTTCACGAAGTCCCCCTTTGCTATATCCGGAATATCACGAGTGTTTACCACGGCTACATTGACCGGGAAAAGCTTATGACTCCAGAGGAGAAGGAGGCGGAGGCCGAGCGTCTTAGAAGAGAGCGTGAGGCAGAGGCCGAACGTCTTAGAAGAGAGCGTGTGGCGGAGGCTGAACGTCTTAGAAGAGAGCGTGTGGCGGAGGCTATTCGTCTCATAAGAGAGCGTGCGGCGGAGGCTATTCGTCTCAGAAGAGAGCGTGAAGAGAGGGCAGCCGCAAAACGACGTGCCTATCTCGACAGCATACGTTTTGGTTTGGCTGTTGGCGGCAATACGAATAAACTCAGTGACAAGGTCATGGTGAAGCCGGGAGAAAGTGTGCGTTTCTTCTGGGAGGCCAATGATAGTGTCGAAGTATCAATATATGAAGAAGCTATTCCTCCTTCTTCGTTGTTTAATGGAAAGCAAAGTCGTGGCTCCTATGAACTTAAGCCATCGGGAACATCAACCTATTGTATGGAAGTCACGCCTATTGACGGGGAACCTATACGCAAGGAACTTACAGTAGAGGTCCGTGAGCCGGCCCATGTGGTTGATTTCTCCGTTGACCATGAGAGTGCTGGACCTGATGACGAGATTTTTGTCTCGTGGATTGTCCGAAATGCCAATTCTGTAGAATTGATAGGAGCGGGACGTCAAAATCTATGTGGCTCAATGCGGACAAAAATCATGCGGGATACGCAATTCAAACTTGTGGTGAAGGATTGCTTCGGTAGTCGTGAGTACGCCAAGACTGTTCGTTATGTGTCTCCTTCCATTTTGGGTTGGCTTCGTATCCACTTCCGCCGTATGTTCGGTTCTAAGCACGAATAGGATTAGCGTTTTTATCTATAGGCTTTGTGTGAAATGACTACTTTTGTCTGTCAATACTAAATAGGAAAGAGAAAATGTGCAACATATACATAGAGAATCGCAAAGGCAAAATAGAGAACATCGAAAAACGTCATCCCAGTGCGTGTGTCATCGACCTCACATCAAAGTCTGATAATGACGAATATAGAGTTTTGAGCCCATTCTATCCCCATTATGGGATACCCGTTCCCCTTGGGGATGGATTAACCTCGGCCTGCGTGGAGGGCGTGTGGCAAGGACTCAAGGTGTTCGAGACGTGTGGTGTTGACGTTTCCTGTTTCCGCAACGACACGATGAAAGACCTCAAGCGCACAGTGCGCCGCTTCGGCAAACCACTCGGTCACAAATATGGCGACAAGCTGTTGCCTTATTTCGAGGCGCGTATGCTCATCTATTTGCCAACCTATAAATGGGTGCTTGAGAACAAGGATAAAGTCCGCAATGCTGTCAATAAAATCAGCGAAGTACTCAAAAGCCATGACGTCGTCTTCTTGGACTACAACACCAATTTCGATGTCCGCGACTGCCGCACTCCGCTATCCCACGCTGGCCTTGTCAAGCTATATATTGAAGGCCGTTATCCTGAATATACGGAAGGCATGAAACCTTACACCGAAGAGGAACTTGCTGAGAAAGAGGCTAAGGTGACCACAAAGAAAAAAACGGGCAGGAAGTCTGATAAAGGAAGTAAGAGGGCAGAGGACAGTCAGCCGACGCTGCCAGGTCTTTTTTAAGAAATGGTGAGCAGCTTTTACGGAGGTCGCGACATTAATGTAAGCGTATCTCTAATGGCGCCCCAAATAGGAACCGCCGTATGCCGAAAGGTGCATAAGGTGGCGTGAGATCCCTGTAAACTCGAAAGTAGGAGGTAAACACTTATTATTAGTGTTTACCTCCTACTCTTTTTTCCCCTCGTGTCAACTTAACCTTCAGTTAGCGTCCTTGTAATGCCGTCTTAACATCGTGAGTCTACTTTCGCATTGTCAACTAAGTAACAATAAGAAAAATGAACTTTCACCTAACGGCCTCTTCTTTCCGACGCCTTCTGCTTCTTCCAGTCCTTGCCACCTCTTGCCTCATGGCAAACGCGCAGTCTGTCCGCTTCGCCATCATCTCCGACGTCCATATCATGGCGCCTGAGCTTCTTGAGCAGGATGGCCCAGCTTTTGCCGAATACCTCCGCAACGACCGCAAGATGCTCAGCGAGTCCGTCACTCTCGCTGCCAAACTTCGTGATCAACTTATTGCTCAGCATCCACAATATGTCCTCCTCACCGGCGACCTCACCAAGGATGGCGAGACCGCCTCACACAAAGAGTTGCGTCGCATCATTCTCGACCCTCTCGCCGAGGCTGGCATCAAGACGCTTGTCATCCCTGGCAACCATGATGTCCGCAACCCCCACGCCGTCCGCTTTGTTGGCGACACCACATACCGTGTCCCGACTCTCACTCGTGACGAGTTCGCCTCTTTCTATCAGAATTTCGGCTATGGCGACGCTCTGAGCCGCGACACTGCTTCGCTCTCCTATGTCTATCAGCTCGTGCCTGGCCTCCGCATCCTTGCGCTGGACGCTTGCCGTTATGACGATAATGATTTCAAGACCAACAAGTGCTACCACGAGGGTCGCCTCAAACCTGAGACTTGGGATTTCGCTCTTCGTGAGCTCGATAAAGCCAAAGCCGACGGTCAGAAGGTCATCTGTATGATTCATCATGGCATCGTTGAGCATTGGAAATATCAAGATGAGATGGTCCCCGGCTACACCGTTGATGGTTGGAAGAACTACGCCCGTGAGCTTCAGCGCCGTGGCGTACATGTCGTCTTCACTGGCCACTCTCATACACAAGATATTGTCTCTTTCGGTGGTCGCATCGAGATGGAGTCTCTCTCTGTCTCTGGCGACAGAATGGAGTGTCCCGAGGAGTCTACAGCCGCAATCTATGACGTAGAGACTGGTTCTGCCGTAACCGCTCCTTGCCCCTACCGCATTGTGGCCATCAACGACGGTTGCGCCGAGATAAGCTCCTATTCACTTATTGATGATGACGCCGACCTCAAGAAGCACGCCGAGAAGGCAAGGTTTGATGGTTTGGAGTCCGTCATCCATGACATGATGCAAGGCCGCGTCCCAGAGCCCCTGCTCTCTGAAATCTCTAAAGAGCTGGCTTCCGACATGGCTCGCAACTATTCAGGAAATGAGAAGCTGACTGCTGAGGACAAGGAGCGCATAGCTGCCATCGCCAAGCGTGTCAAGAAGGTATGCTCTCTCAAGATGAGCCTCATTTTCAAGAAGGTAGCCGAGGCTTGCCTGACCGATGATGGTGTCGATGACGCTAACATCTCAATCCGCCTTTGGAAATAATCTGGTCAATTAACTGTCGCAACATAACATCACTCAACCTCTCATGAATTTCTGTTCACAACGTCTGCTCGCCTCCGCCGCGATGATGCTTACATCAGTGGCCATGTTGGCGCAAGACATAAATGTATCTGGCCGCGTGGTCTCAGCCTCGGGCGAGCCGCTTCCCGGCGCCACTGTAATCGTCAAGGGAACAACAAAGGGTGTCGCCACTGATGCCGACGGACGATTCGTCATGTCAGCCGTCCCGACGGGCGCGACTCTGGTCTTCTCTTGCGTCGGCTTCTCTGAGACCGAGCTGCCAGCCAAGCAAAATCTCTCCGTTGCTCTCAATGACGACAGCGAGATGCTCGGCGAGGTCGTAGTCTCAACGCAAAAGCGCCAGCAGACTTCCATTGAGGTTCCAATCGCGGTAAGCGCTATGTCTGGCAAGGATGTAGCCCTGCTCGGCGCCAAGCAGATTGACGATATGGCCGATTTCATCCCTGGTCTCCAAGTGCAAATCCAGAGCCCTAACAACCCGGGCTACGTCATCCGCGGTGTCACCTCTGACGATGGAGCGGCATACTCACAGCCTCGCATCTCAGTCTTCCAAGACGAGGTCTCTATTTCGCGCAGCCGTGCATCGGTCGTCGAACTGTTTGACCTTGAGCGCGTCGAGGTTGTCAAAGGTCCGCAGGGTACGCTCTTCGGACGCGGCGCGGAGATTGGCGCTATCCATTTCGTGCGTCATCGCCCCACCGACAAGTTCGGTGCTGAGCTGAGTGTCAATTTCGGCACCCATGGCCAGTTCGGAGTGAATGGTTTCCTCAACACTCCTATTGTAAAGGGCAAGTTGGCCAACCGTTTCGCCTTCTCATATGATTCTCATGACGGCTACGTGGATAATGTCCTCGGTGGCGACCTTAATGGTAAGCGTGCTGTCGCGCTCCGCAACTCAACGCGTCTCTTCGCTGGCGATAATTGCGTACTCGACCTTATTCTCGACTACCAGCATGATGATTACCCTGGCACCTCTTTCAAGAGTCAGCGCATAGCTCCCGAGGGTGGTGACACTAAATTTTGGACTGCTGCTGCTCTCAATCGCGGTTCTGAACTCGGCATTGTCCGTGACCTTGGTGGCGCCACGTTCCTTGTCGACGCCTCATTGTCGCCCACTTTCAAGATGTCCAGCATCACCGGCTTCCGCGCTTTCAAGTCTGATGAGGAGTTCGATGCCGACGGCACCTACCTCCCTCTCCTCGATTGTGGTGAGTATGCCAAGGGCAAGCAGTTCAGCCAGGAGTTCCGTTTCAACTTCGACCCCTCCGAGCGTGTCAATGGATTCTTCGGCACCAGCTATTTCTACGAGAACTCAAATCAGGAGGTGAGCATCAACACCAACCTCCAGTATCTCTACCCGGCCTACGCCTACCAAGGCTTCGCAGCTCAGGCAAAACCTCAGTTTGAGCAGTATGCGGCTCTCCTTCCCGAGATGCTCCCATCCTCAATGGCTGCCTATAAGCCGGCCCTCACCGCCATGCTTGATCAGCTCATGACCAAGTGGTTCCCTGAGTCTTACGACCCGACTGTCCCTGTTGAGACTACGCCCGACTTCTATGGCGACATCAATTCAGCCCTTACCGCCCAACTTGGCATCGGTCTTGACCAGATTGCCGCCATGCTCGGCGAAAGTGCGCAGTCTACTCTTGCTACTCTCAAGGCCATGAGTGCGCTCCCTCTCAACAGCGATTACCATGAGGCCTCTACGAACTATGGTATAAATCAGGCGGCTGAGGTCTTTGGCGACGTCACCGTAGGCCTTGTCGGTGGTCTTTCACTCTCTGCTGGTCTCCGTGGCTCCTATGAGCATCAGAAGACTGAATATGAGAGCAATACTGTTCCTGATCCTATCTTTGGCGCAGTCATGTACCAACCCTCTGAGCGTGTCTCAGCTTCTGACGATTACCTCTCTTGGGTTGGCCGTGCCGCCCTCCAATATGTCTTCGGCCGCAACGACGCCTATGTCAGTGTCTCACGTGGCCGCCGTCCCGGTGTCATCGCCTTCAACAATGGCCCGGATGACATCAGCCGACTCCGTCCCGAGATCATTGTCAGCTACGAGGCTGGCGTCAAGGGTATAGTTATGCGCGGTCACCTCGCCTACGACCTCAGCGTCTACTACTATGACTGGAGCCACTTCCAGACCACCCGTCTTGACGAGTCTTCAACCTCTGCTGCGCGCATCTATGTGGCTGACGACGCCGGCAAGGCTCATAGCTTCGGTGTTGAGGCCGGTCTCAAATGGTCGCCCATCCGCAATCTCGTCCTCTTTGGCAACTACGCCTACATCGATGGCAAGTTCAACGACAATGACGGCGATGGCCACCCGCAGCAATATGCTGGCAACCGCTTCCGTCTCACTCCCGAGCACTCGTTCTCTGTGGGCGCCGATGTCATGTTCGCGCTCCGCAACAAGATGGGTCTCTTCATCCGTCCAAGCTACGCCTACAAGAGCAAGGTCTATTTCGAGGACTCCAACGAGGAGGATCTCACACAAGATGGCTATGGCCTCCTCAACTTTGTCGCAGGTTGGCAGTTCAAGCCTGGCAAGACCCGTTTCGAGGCGAGCATCTATGGCAAGAACGTCCTCAACGAGCATTTCCTTGTTGACGCCGGCAACAGTGGCCGTCAGATCGGTTTCCCGACCTTCGTCCCTGGTGCGCCAAGCGTCTTCGGCTTAACTCTCAAGGCTGGTTTCTAACAGCATACTCTCTCCGTTTCTTTTTCCCGGTTCGGGTGGCAGCTTTGCCGCTCGGGCCGGGAGTTTTTTTGTCATAAGCATAAGAAAAACAATCTCACAGTTGCCGATTTGACCGCAAAATATTATCATTGTGATAAAATCATTAAACTGCGCACCGATATGTCATCACAAAGCGAAGCGGCTTTAGAGAACGGGCTTATCGCTACTCTTCAGAATATGAACTACGAGTATGTTCATATTGAAGAGGAGAAGAACCTGTACGCCAATTTTAAGTTACAACTGGAGAAACATAATCGCAAGCAGCTCGCTGAGTTTGGACGCACCCAGTTTACCGATGGTGAGTTCGACAAGATTCTTTTATTTCTTGAGGGAGGCACTCGTTTTGAAAAAGCGAAGAAACTTCGTGACCTCTATCCCCTTGAATTGGAAACGGGCGAATGTGTTTGGGTGGAGTTTTTGAACAGGACACATTGGTGTCAGAATGAGTTTCAGGTCTCCAACCAAATCACTGTAGAGGGAAGGAAGAAATGCCGTTACGATGTGACTTTACTCATCAACGGTTTGCCTTTGGTTCAGATAGAGCTAAAGAGAAGAGGCGTTGAGTTAAAACAGGCTTATAATCAGATACAGCGTTATCATAAGACATCTTTTCACGGCCTGTTCGACTATATCCAGTTGTTCGTCATTTCCAATGGCGTGAATACCAGATATTTTGCCAATAACCCGAACAGCGGATATAAATTCACGTTCACTTGGACGGATGCCGCCAACGTGCCCTTCAATGAGTTGGAAAAGTTCGCTTATTTCTTTTTCGACAAATGCAATCTTGGCAAGATAATCGGCAAGTATATTGTTCTGCATGAGGGTGACAAATGCCTCATGGTGCTTCGCCCCTACCAATACTATGCCGTGGAAAAGATACTCGACCGTGTGGAGAATTCCAATGACAACGGCTACATCTGGCACACGACGGGAGCAGGAAAGACCTTGACCTCTTTCAAGGCTGCGCAATTGGTGTCCGAGCTGGAGGATGTGGATAAGGTGATGTTTGTCGTTGACCGTCACGACCTTGACTCCCAGACGCAAGCAGAGTACGAGGCGTTTGAGCCTGGCGCCGTTGACAGCACCGACAACACGGACGAGCTGGTGAAGCGTTTGCACAGTAATTCGAAGATTATCATCACCACCATACAGAAACTCAATGCCGCTGTCAGCAAACAATGGTACAGCAGTCGTATTGAGAAAATCCGCCATTCTCGTATCGTGATGATTTTCGATGAGTGCCATCGCAGCCATTTCGGCGACTGTCATAAGAACATCGTCAAGTTCTTCGACAACACTCAGATGTTCGGTTTCACAGGTACGCCTATCTTTGTTCAGAATGCCGTTGATGGTCATACCACAAAGGAAATCTTCGGCGACTGCCTGCACAAATACTTGATAAAGGATGCCATTGCGGACGAGAATGTGCTTGGTTTCCTTGTGGAATATTACCATGGTAACGTGGATGTGGATAATGCAGACCCAAACCGCATGACCGCGATTGCCAAGTTCATCCTTAAGAATTTCAACAAGTCGACATTTGATGGAGAGTTTGACGCGCTGTTTGCCGTGCAGTCTGTGCCGATGCTTATCCGTTATTACAAAATATTCAAGAGCCTTAATCCGAAGATTAGGATTGGGGCAGTCTTCACATATGCGGCAAATAGTAGCCAAGATGATGACTTGACCGGCATGAATACTGGTGGTTATGTTAGCGAAAGCGTAGGCGAAGCCGACGAACTGCAGGCCATCATGGATGACTATAATAATATGTATGGCACAGGTTTCACTACCGAGAACTTCCGTGCATATTATGACGACATCAACCTGCGCATGAAGAAAAAGAAGGCTGACATGAAGCCTCTTGACCTCTGCCTTGTGGTCGGGATGTTCCTCACAGGCTTTGACAGCAAGAAACTCAATACGCTCTATGTTGACAAGAACATGGAGTATCACGGATTGCTTCAGGCGTTCAGTCGTACCAACCGTGTATTGAACGAGAAGAAACGTTTTGGCAAGATTGTCTGCTTCCGTGACATGAAGAGCAAGGTGGACGAAGCCATCAAACTTTTCAGCAACAGCGAAAATCCTGAGGAGATTGTGCGCCCTGCGTATGATGTGGTAAAACAGCAGTACAATCAACTTACCTCGTCTTTCCTCAAGCTATACCCCGAGCCGAGCAGTGTCGACTCGTTGCAAAGTGAAACGGACAAGAAGTGTTTTGTCCTGAAATTCCGTGACATTATCCGAAAGCACGCCGAATTACAAGTTTATGATGAGTTTGACGAGAATGATCCTGAGTTTTGCATGACTGAGCAACAGTTTCAGGATTACCTTAGCAAGTATCTTGACCTGTATGATATCAGAGATCGACCAGAACCAGGACCAGTTGAACCTGGACTTCCGGATATTGATTTCTGTTTGGAGTTACTCCATAGTGATGTCATCAACGTGGCATATATCCTGGAACTCATAGCAGACCTCAATCCAGATAGTGATGATTACAAAGAGCAGCGCAAGCGTATTTTGGACATTATGATAAAGGATGCCGAGTTGCGCAGCAAAGCAAAACTGATTGATGGCTTCATCCAAAAGAATGTGGATGAGGACCGTGACAACTTCATGGCTCGCAAGCAAAAGGCTGACGGAACAAGCGACCTCGAAGAACGGTTGA
>CAVETY010000005.1:0-164147 GCA_963618945.1 Bacteroidaceae bacterium | reverse complement strand
GGTGAGTGTCAGGGGGTTGGAGAGGGTTGTTAAGGGAGGTTAAAGAGGGAGGGTGGGTATTTGAGAGATGAAATGAACTGGTAACGGCGATGCAGAAGGAATATCAGGTGACGTCAGACGGGATATTAAAAAGGCGGGAACCTCAGTTTATGAGATTACCGCCTTTACATATTAATAAACTAAAATTACTGTCCTTGGTGTTATGACTTTATGAGCCTATGTTTTTTGTATAGAAACACGTCGCCTTGCCATTGACAGACCAAATTATCCTTTGACGGGAATTTATAGCACGATGAGAGCGGCAGGCAGACATTCATTGCCGCAATGATATAGTTTGAATGGCTTCCTCATAGGGTGAACGTTAGGCAAAACATTTGGGTGAGTGTATTTTGCGAAGTTCCATGCTCCCACCTATTCCTCACTACAGTCTTTTTTGACGCACGATGTGAGGCATGCGAGAATGGTCGCCATGAGGCAGATTAAGGCAAACGCCTTTCCCCTATAATATTTTTAATCTCTATTCACGTTGGGGTAGCCCCCGACAGGAATTGCCTATAGGGTTGTTATTGTTTTACTCTTGATAATGTTATGGTATCCCCATCACTTTTCAAAACCAATACGGTTGACGTCAGTGCGGCGATTTCATCAGTCTCATCCTCAGACAACGCACTAATAAGCCCAGGAAGGAAATCATTTTCAAGTTCTTTCAGGTCACTGCTCGTAGCGTCGTAGGTGCCGATCCATTCGTTATAGACATTCGCCTTTATCAATTTAGCATCGCAGCCGCTATTCGTTATATAGATAACGTCGCCTACGAGATTCCACTTACCAGACTGGTAGCCCTTGACCGTCATACTGACCGTCATGCCATCTTCTTCGTCTTGAATCGGCATAACGAAATCGTGCCTGTAGGATCCGTCACTGTTAAACGTATACGTCCCATTAATTTTGGCATCGACACCACTTTGTGACACATTCATTGAGTATTTCCACTTCCCGACAAGCATTTCTTTCTTTGAGCTGCCGAAAGAGTCGAGAGGCAGGAAGGCCAGAAAAGCCGCAAGAAGGCAAAGAACGCTTAGTGTTTTCTTCATAATGTGAGGTTTGTAGGATTTTAGAGATAGTTGGCTTTGGACAGGTCCGCTATCCGAGTTTGATGAAAATGAAATCTGAAGAGGTGCAGCAAGAGCGGGGAGTAGTCAAAGCCTTACACGCTGAGGTAAGCTGCCTTGACCTCATTGGCATCGTTGACAAGGGGCGTGTAGGCGTAGGTGGGTGAGGGTGAATGAGCCTTAGAGATTTTAATATTGGCTGATGCGATTGCCGTTGGACATGCCAATTTTGCGATCAACCTTTTCTGTTATCGCGGGAGTGACATAAGCCTTAACTGTCTTGTATGCCAAGGCGAGGGCACCGGCATCATCGGTGAAGCCTAAAATGGGAATGACGTCCGGGATGAAGTCGATTGGACAGATGAGATAGCCGAGCGCACCGACAATAGTCGCCTTGACCCCGATTGGGGTGGAATCCTCATTCAGAACATAGTAGAGTTCGAGTGCGGTGCGAGCGAGAGCGGGTGACACTTTGGCGACAACAGACCAGAAACCTGACTCGTCATAGTCCTTAGAATAGGAGTTCAACTGTTCGACAGTCGTGATTTTTTTAGGCGATGTTGACATAGCTTATAATTTTTGTGTGAAGATAGTAAAACAGTGCGGATAACGGTGTGAAAAAACGCATTAGTTGAGACGTTTCCACCCCACCCCGCAAAATGCAGAGAGACCGACGCAAAGCCAATACCCCACAAATAATTATATTTGCGGAGGAGGACAAACGATGAAGACACTACCCCTTTTTGCAATCATAGCCGCCGCAACCATCGGCACCCGCGGATATGCGCAGACCACCATAAGCGAAGCCGACCAGGCGGCCATTGTCAAAGCCATAGAGCAGGCGGACAATGGAGGCGCAGACAGAGCCGCAGAGACGCTTGAGAGACTATGCGCTAAATACCCCAATGAGGCGGCCTTGCGATATGAGTTGGGTTACGCCCAGATGAAAGACTACCGCTATGAGCGGGCGGCCAAAACATTCCGCAGCCTGAGGGGCGTGGCGGAGATGGGCGAGTTGCCGTGGCAGATGGAGGGCAACGCATTGGACTTGGCAGGCAGGCGCGGTGACGCAGTGAGGGTTTATCAGGATGGGATGAAGAGGTTTCCCAAGTCGGGAGCCCTGATAATGGAACTTGGCACCATACGGATGCAGGAAGAGGATTACGCGGGCGCCCTTGAGATGTATGAGAGGGGCGTGGCCGTGGCTCCAGACTATGCACCAAATTATTACAGGGCGGCATGGATCCACTTCCACAGTGACGCGCCGTGGGATGGCATTGCCATGGCGGAGCGTTTCATTGCGATGGATGTGAAGGGCGAACGCGTGGAGGAGATGAGCCAGATGACGTTTGACGCCTATGCGGCTCTAATCCTTGCGGCGGTGAAGTCCGACAAGGATGGAATTATAGGCCGAGCCGCCACGGAACTGGGGTTTGACCCACAAAGGGGCAAGGCGACGATAACGCTGAGGGTCGTATGCGGAGTGAAAAAGGCTCTGCACATAACGAGACCTGAGGATGGAAGCGTGGCCGCAAGCGTCTGGGACTTTGAAGAAAGAGTGGCGGGCGCGGGACATTGGGAGGCCTATTGCCGCTGGTTGCTTCGCAAGGGGCGCGAGGAGGAGTTCAGCGGGTGGTTGGCCTTGCATGAGGATTTGATGGAGAGGTTTGCGGAGTGGATGGGGGAGAATGTGGTTAGTTGAAAACTATTCACTTGATGAAGTGACCATTGATTTTTACGAGAAAAACCAACACGATTATTATGTCAAAACACTCCGTATGTCTTCAGAATGGTGTCGAAACCAAATGAGAAGATGAGCAAAAGAGCACACGATGAGTTGTGAAATTATTATTGGGATTTGCTGACGATGTAGCCGAGAACGAGCAAAGCGGCAATCGCGACATCGTGTGTGGCCAAGGTCACTTACACCATAACGAGCTGGAAAGAAGACGACACGGGGTTGGAGACGGACGGGGTGACCGTAAGTTAGTACGTGAGCGAGACGAGGAAGGGAATGAGGTAAAGGAGACCAAAATGTGACAATCAAAATATAATCCCCTCAAACGCCCTATCACAGATGGAAATGCGAACGGCTTTGATTATATTTGCCATACCAAAAAACAAACAAGAAATAAATGAGCAAAATACTTGTGACTGGCGGAACCGGTTTTATCGGTTCGCACACCGTGGTTGAGCTTCAGGAGGCCGGCTACGAGGTCATCATCGTTGACAACCTGTCCAATTCGAAAGCCGAGACTGTTGACAACATAGAGAAGATAACGGGCAAGCGTCCCGAGTTTGAGAACTTCGACCTGTCGGACCGCGGCGCCACGCTCAATTTCTTCCTGCGCCACAAGGGTGAGATAAACGCAGTCATCCACTTCGCGGCCTTCAAGGCTGTGGGCGAGAGCGTCCATAAGCCACTCGAGTACTACCGCAACAACGTCAACAGCCTGATGAACATCTTGGAGGCCATGAAATACACGGGCGTGGCCAACCTCGTGTTCTCGTCAAGCTGCACCGTCTATGGCCAGCCGGACAAGCTGCCTGTGACCGAAGGCACGCCCCGCAAGCCGGCCGAGAGCCCGTATGGCAACACCAAGACTGTCAATGAGGACATCATCCGCGACTTCTGCCATGAGGAGAAGCAGATTAACGGCCTTGCGCTGCGCTACTTCAACCCCATCGGCGCGCACCCCAGCTCGCTCATCGGCGAGAGCCCCGTGGGCATCCCCAACAACCTTATCCCTTACATCACCCAGACTGCGGCAGGCATCCGCAAGGAGCTCAGCATCTTTGGCGACGACTATGACACGCCAGACGGCACGCCCATCCGCGACTACATTGACGTGGTGGACCTCTCGAAGGCTCACGTGGTCGCCATCAAGCGACTGCTCGAAGGCAAAAACAAGTCCAACTACGAGTATTTCAACATTGGCACCGGCAAGGGCCTGAGCGTCCTCGAACTTGTCAACGCCTTCAAGAAATCAACGGGCGTTGACCTGCCATATAAGATTGTAGGCCGCCGCGCCGGTGACATCGTGAAGATATGGGCCGACACGACCCTCGCCAACACCGAGCTTGGCTGGAAAGCCGAGGTTCCCATTGAGCAGACCCTGCTCAACGCATGGAACTGGGAGAAGAGGTGCAGGGGAATAAAATAATCAATGCACATTCGGAACTGAGATACGGCACATTCGGATTTACGGAATGATGCCACACGATCATTGACGAATACATTTGCGCCACAGGCTGCATGACACCACAGGTTTCATGCAGCCTGTGGCGTTTTCATACGACAATGGGCTAAATAAATTACCAACGAAAAGATAAAGGGGAATGCCAACGCACTTCCGTTACTCTGTCTTATTTTGAATGTCATAACGAAGCCTTTCGCAAACCAAAATGCGGTTTTATTAAAAAATAGCAACTTTTGTTTTGAAATATAATTTTATTCGGTAAATTTGGGCAGTGCATTACCATGCATTCATCTAAAACAAAATACTGAATAAATGAAAAAGAAGAGTTTGTTAGCATCCGCTATGCTTACGATTGCCGTAAGTGGATGCGACGAGGACGCCCTCCTCGTAACACAAGAAACGGAGAGTATCGGAATTGAGCAGGCGCAATCCGCTTTTCAAGTAACAAGCAGCAAGGCTTGCGCACTCGCAAAACTTTTCACGCCTCAACAGGATCAAATTCCTCAGGAGAACACCAACAAATCCGTAATTGCAAGCGGCGACATAACAAGTGTCAGCTACTACATAGATAACGGGGACACACTTCTCTTCGCATTTAACTATGGTGACGAATCTGGATACACAATCATAGGAGGCTCATTAGGCGCATTTCCTATCATCGCCCAGTCCGATGCCGGCTCTGTCAACTTCGGCAATTTGCAAGAAAGCAATCCTTTCTATTGCTACATTCACTCTGTCGCGGAGCAAATAAAGCTCATGCGAACCAGCCCAACAGACACCACTTACGCAGCCTTATGGGCTGACATCGACAACGAAGAGTACACATACGACATCCAACTAATCAATTCTGCAGACGATATCAACAATTCTGTCAACAAAAGCAGAACTACAATACCATCGAATAAAGCCACAATCTATCCACACACAGGAATAGCGTTAAAAGGTTGGAGCCAATCAGGTGATTATAACTCAGCATCCCCAAATGGTGCTTGCATAGGTTGCCCAGCTGTTGCTATTGGCATGCTATTGTATGACATAAATAACAGAACTGACGGCATCAACGAAGACACTGACCCTTATTTCCCGTATCAGTACCAGAACACTTCATACGCAAAATCAGTTTCCTCAAATCTAAAAAAGATTGCCGACAGAATCCCAAACTACCAATGGGGGAATAAGGAAGGAGAAGAAAGCGGCGCTACTGGGGTAGGCATAATAAAAGGCCTGAGAAACTTAGGATTTTCAAATGCGCAAATGGAAGATTTCGACTTTGAAAAAGCGTATCAGAACATGTGTAGAAGCGGGAAAGACTACTTCGGGAAGGACTGCACTTATCATCGGGGAATTTTGATAGCCGGACGAGCAACAAGTGGCGTGGGACATATATGGTTTTGCGATGGTTATTACGAGCAGGCTCTCCAAATAACTAAGATTCGGAAAAAACTATTTCGGAAAAAGGTAACGAAATGGATTGAATATGAAAACCGGTTATACATGAATTGGGGTTGGGGCGGAAAACAAAATGGTTGGTTTGCCGCGGATGCCAGCGTCTCATTAGACAAGGTTAGTTTTGGTGAATTGAAAATTATCACAGGACTTAATACTTACGCATCAAAATGAAACATCTTTCCAAACTCGCACTTTCGGCATCCTTGCTCTGCGCCTTAGCTGGCTGCGGGGAAAATGATGGGGAGACGCCATATGATTCTATTCCATATCAGGAGAGCATAGAGGCTTTTATCTGTGTAGACGGAATGAGCGGGGACAAATTGTCCCAAATAAACGGATTCTCAGAAGAGAGCAAAAAGGCTCTTGAATTCAAGCAGACGGGAGACACAGCATGCGTAGTCTACCTGCCATGCCCCAATGTGAACATAGCATATGATGTGACAGCAAATACGGACACTTCTGTGACATACGGCCGGTCATTTTATAACAGCATCCAGATTGGAGGCGAGACCATAAAACTCCAAACCTCTTTCTCGCTATACTGCATAACAGGCACAGCGGACGACCCTTACTATGGCGACCCATTGTGGGAGCTGCTGAGCGTCTCATGCAAGGGAAAGACTTTGGACATGTCGGAGATGCCTTCAAATAAAAAGGTTATCAGATTTGGACTTGACGCCTCAGGAGACCTGTCGTTAAAGATGTAATGACTACAGATTGGAGTCGAATAGATTCCGCTTACCTTTTCCTGAAAAACAGCCCTCCCCCTTAGCCATTGTTCATTATGGCTAAGGGGGAGGTTCATTTCTTTGCAGGGCGGACTCCTCAGTTTCTTCGTCCGAAGTCCGCTCCGAAACGCAGAGTTAAGGCCGAGAGGCCACCTCTGTCTGTCGAATAATAGTAATCGCCGTAGGAAGTGTCAATATCCTCATCATAGCCCGAGAAGCCCTCATAGCCCAACGACACATTGAACCTACGGATGCGCGCACCGACCGTCACACCTATAAAAGCCCCACCGGAATAATCATCCCACCACGAGTAGCCGCCAAGACGGAAATCAACAAAAGGCGTAACATTCTTTGGCAGGATATCATAGCGGAAAGCGCCATAGAAGATAGAGACGCCACAGAGGTCCAGGCAGCCCAGACCTATGCCCGCTCCAGCAAAAATGCGCGGATTGAACTGAAAGCCATGAGTGGTCTGAACCTGAAAATCTAAAGTCTCTCCGCAGAGGAAGTTGCCATCGACAAAGCCGCGGTAGCCACGGGCGGGACTCCCCGAACCGGCATATTGCGAGAACCGTCCTCGGGACAAGGAGACTGAATCTTTAGAGGCGCTCACCATCTCGTCCAGCCCAAAGACGAACACGTCGCCATGGTCATTTTTGATTTTAATGTTCCCGTCAGACAGATCACCAACGGCCTCTCCGTGAACAATGGAGCCATTCTTGAGGATGACAGTGTATTGGGTATTCGACTGAGCCGAGGCCACAGAGCCCGCCCAAAGAGCGGCGAGGACAAATACGAACTTAGGGAGATTCATACTTCAAGTGTTTTAAGATGGGTTATGGGTTTATATGAGGGAAAAGTAAAAAAGCCCGTACGGAATGTGAGACATCCGCACAGGCTTATGAAGTAGTAGTTTCGGGAAGAGACTACGTGTTACTCAATAATGGAGACCCAACCATAGGTGTCGGGCTCATCGCCATACTGGATGGCGCGGAGCTTGTGGTAGAGCTGGGTGCAGATGGGGCCGGGCTTGCCGTCCTTGCAATACTCGTAGGTCTTCTTCATGTCGAGGTCATCGATGCGCGAGATGGGGCTGATGACAGCCGCTGTTCCGCACTCGGCAGCCTCCTCGAAAGTATCGAGCTCCTCCTCGGGGATCTGACGGCGCTCGACAGCGAGTCCCATGTCGGTGGCGAGCTGCTGGAGGCTCATGTTGGTGATAGAGGGGAGGATGGATGTTGACTTAGGCGTCACATATTTGCCATCCTTGATAGCGAAGAAGTTGGCGGGTCCGCACTCGTCGACGTACTTCTTCTGCTTGGCGTCAAGATAGAGGACAGCAGAATAGCCCATCTTGTGACCCATGTCGCCAGGGACAAGGCTTGCGGCGTAGTTGCCACCGACCTTAATGGTGCCGGTGCCGAGAGGCGCGGCGCGGTCGTAGCCGCGGAGGATGACGACGGGGGTTGCCTTGAAGCCGTCCTTGAAATAGGGGCCTACGGGCATGACGAAGATGATGAAGAGATATTCAGAAGAGGGGTTGACGCCGACGCGCGGCGAGATGCCGATGAGGAGCGGGCGGATGTAGAGTGAGCAGCCGCTCTCGTAGGGCGGGACGAAACGCTCATTGAGAAGGACCACCTTGCGAACGGCCTCCTCGAATTTCTCGACAGGGAGCTTGGCCATCATGACGCCCTCGCTGGTTCGCTGGAGGCGCTTTGCGTTCTCATCCATGCGGAAGACGCGAATCTTTCCGTCCTTACCGCGGAAAGCCTTCAGGCCCTCGAAGCCCTCTTGGCCATAGTGGAGGCAGGAGGAGGCCATGTGGATGGATATGTTCTCCTCGCTGGAGACCTCAATCTCACCCCATTTGCCGTCGCGGTAATAGCAACGTACGTTATAGTCGGCCCTCATGTAGCCGAAGCCGAGGTTACCCCAATCAATGCTATTATTGTCCATAATGAAATGTATGTGTCCTTTTGGTATGCATTCTTACAAAGTTACTCTTTTTTTCAGAGAGCGGGCTTCGCTGAGGGCTGTTTTTGGGCATAGTGAGCGGCCGTACACCTGTTTTTAAGGGTAATACTTATGTTTTTTCAGGTTTGGAAGCAAGGAAAGCGCAAACGGGCGGAAAATTGGGACAGGGTGTTTTTTCATCAATACGGAAGAGCGGGGCAGCGAACCGATTGGCGCGGATGGCGTAGAAAGGGGGAAAAGAAAAATGAGTATATTTGCGGCATGACCGTTTTTTTGAGGCGGCATCGAACAAACTCAGACACAACTATATGTTTTCAGGAATAGTAGAGGATTCGGCCACAGTGGTCGGAGTCCGCAAGGATGGCGGCAATGTCCATTTGACTCTCACATGCTCTTTCGCCAAAGAGCTGACCATAGACCAGAGCGTGGCTCACAACGGCGTGTGCCTCACTGTGGTGGAGTTGGATGGCGACAAATATACCGTGACAGCCATGGCCGAGACGCTCCAGAGGTCCAACCTCGGGCTGCTCAAGGAGGGCGACAAGGTGAACGTGGAGCGCAGCATGGTGATGAACGGCCGTTTGGACGGACACATTGTGCAGGGCCACGTGGATACTACCGCACGCTGCGAGAAAGTGGTCGAGGACAACGGCAGCTGGCGATACTACTTCACATACGACGTGGAGAGAGAGAAAGCCCGCGCGGGTTACTTCACTGTCGAAAAAGGGTCAGTCTGCGTCAACGGAGTGAGCCTCACCGTGGTGGACAGCGGGAAAGACAACTTCTCAGTGGCCATAATCCCATATACACATGACCACACCAACTTTGGGCAGATTGAAGCGGGCTCGGTGGTCAACATCGAGTTTGACATCATAGGCAAGTACATCTGCAAAATGAACTCACTTTAGGCCCCGGAGACAAGGCATGAGAATTTCAAAGATATTAGGAATTGCGGCAGCAGGCCTTTTAATCCTTGGCATGGCAGGCTGCTCGGGAAGCAAAAGCACAACGAGCAAGAGTACAACCCACCTGACCACAAACAAGAAGAGTGGCTCGACCAGCAGCTCGTCAAAGAGCAGCGGCTCGAAGAGCACATCCGGCTCGACCTCAAGCGGCTCTACGAGCGGCGGCAGCTCATCAAGCAGCAAAAGCACCGGCAAAGTGGAGAAAGGCCAGGCGTCATATTACGCTGACAAGTTCCACGGCAAAGCCACGGCGAGCGGCGAGAAATATGACAAGACCAAGCTGACAGGCGCGCACCGCACCCTCGCGTTCGGCACCGTGGTCCGAGTGACCAACACCGCCAACGGCAAGAGCGTTGACGTGAGGATAAACGACCGCGGGCCATTCAAGGCCGGGCGCGTGGTTGACGTGAGCCGTGCGGCGGCCGAGAAACTGGGCATGATTCAGGCTGGCGTCATCAACTGCACGGTTGAAGTGATCAGCGAGCCGTAAGATCGACTCTCACCTTAAATAAAGAACAACATACTCAGACAGAGATGGAAGAGCAGAAAGACGTGTTGGCGCAGCACATAGCCAACGCACAGGAGGCGCAAGGCACATTTGTTGAATTTGCGCGGTGGATTTTGAGTTCATGCGGCGTCGACAACGCGTCGGACACCGTGGCCACGCTCATCATGATAGTCATATCGACCATCATATCCGTGTGCATATTCTACATTTCCAAATTCATCTTCATCCGCGTGGTGGGAGCCATCGTGGAGCGCACGGATAACAAGTGGGACGACATAGTGCTGAACAACAAAGTCCTGACTCGCGCTGCCTACATCCCGTCCATATCATCGCTCACTGCGTTTGGCATGGCCATGCACACGGACCACTGGCTGAACACCGTCTACATGCGCGTTGTCTACCTCTACATGACGCTGATGTGGGGACGCTTCGTGCTGGCGGTCATCGACTCGTTGTTTGACCTTATCTCCGCCAAATATCCCAAGGTGCAGTCGCTCAAGAGTCTCAAGCAGCTGGTGACCTACGTCATCTTCGCCATGATGGTCATCATCATGATATCCGTCGTGATAGACAAGAGCCCCTCCACCCTACTCACCGGCCTTGGCGCCTCGGCCGCCATCATGTCCTTGGTTTTCAAGGAGACCATCCAGAGCCTCGTGTCGGGCGTGCAGCTGTCTGCCAATGACATGGTTGCCGTCGGCGACTGGATTGTCGTGCCCAAGGCTTCGGCCAACGGCGTGGTGATCGAAATGAACCTTAACACCGTCAAGATTCGCAACTGGGACAACACCATAACCACTGTCCCGCCCTCCACCCTGCTATCCGACTCCTTCACCAACTGGAAAGGCATGAGCGAGAGCGCGGGCCGCAGACTCAACCGATCGGTCTGCATTGACATGGACACTGTGCGCTTCATCACCCCCGAGGAGGAGAAACACTTCCAGCAGATGCCTGAGCTATACTACTTTTTCGAGCGCAGGAAAAATGGCGAGGAGGGGCTGCAGGATCAGCTGACCAACTTGACTCTCTACCGCGAATATATCTTCGCCTACTTGATGCGCAACCCACAGATTCAGGACCCCGACGACTCGATAAGGATGAAACTCATGGTGCGCTATTTGCAGCCGACCCAGTATGGTCTGCCCATGGAGCTCTACTGCTTCACAAAAACCAAAGTGTGGGCCGAGTATGAGGTGATAATCATGCAATTGATGGATCACACGATAGCCGCCATGGGCATGTTTGGCATACGCCCATATCAGGTGGCGAGCAGCAAGGCCGGACAGACGGCAGAGATGACCGAACCAGTCCGCGCATCCATCAAGGCCATAGAGCAGAGTTATGACAATGCGGCTCCCGCCGCGCCCCAAGGAGGGGCTGAGGCATGATTTTCGATCAGGGACTGGACCTCGTGGGACGCTACTGCCGATTCATGTGGCAGGTGTTCTCGAAGCCAGAGAAATGGGGTGTCTTCGGGCAGCGCACACTGCAGGAGATATATAAGCTGGGCGTTGACTCGCTCGGCATCGTGACGCTCATATCATTCTTCGTGGGCGCGGTGGTCACCATCCAGATGGCCAACAACTTGGACAACCCATTCATCCCGACCTATACCATAGGCTACGCCAGCCGCGAGACCATAGTACTCGAATTCTCGTCAACCATCGTCTGCCTCATCTTGGCGGGCAAGGTGGGGAGTAACATATCCAGCGAGATAGGCACCATGCGCATCACGGAGCAGATTGACGCGCTTGACATCATGGGCATAAACTCGGCGGCCTACTTGGCGGCGCCCAAGGTGCTGGCCATGGTCATATCCGTGCCCTTACTTGTGTGCTACTCCATGTGCATCGGCATTGTGGGCGGATGGGTATCCGGCTTCACCACCGGCATGGTCCCGTCGGACGACTTCATCTACGGACTCCATTTCACCTTCAAGTCGTTCTACATCTTCTACTCTCTGTTCAAGAGCACGCTGTTCGCCTTCATCATAGCCAGCGTGTCGTCATTCTTCGGGTATTACGTGACGGGCGGCGCGCTCGACGTGGGCAGGGCCTCGACCAAGAGCGTCGTGGTCAGTTGCGTAACAATCCTCATGGTCAACTTGCTGGTCACACAACTCATGCTGTCATGATAGAGGCGAAAGACATATATAAGACTTTCAACGGCCGGACGGTGATGCACGGCGTCAGCTGCGTGTTTGAGGACGGCAAGACGAACCTGATAATAGGCAAGAGCGGATCGGGCAAGACGG
The DNA here is from genome assembly GCA_963618945.1 of Bacteroidaceae bacterium. Classification (GTDB taxonomy): domain Bacteria; phylum Bacteroidota; class Bacteroidia; order Bacteroidales; family Marinilabiliaceae; genus W3P20-009. Next base: position 151,954 of record CAVETY010000005.1, on the reverse strand, counting down.
TGCTGCTCAAGAGCCTCGTGGGCCTCTATGACGTGGACTGCGGCGCCATTCTCTTTGACGGGCGCGACACCACCGTCATGGGTCGCAAAGAGAGGCTCAAGTTGCGACAGGAGATTGGCATGATTTTTCAGGGCTCGGCTCTGTTTGACTACATGACCGTGCTTGAGAACGTACGCTTCCCGCTTGACATGTTCTCGAACCTGACAGCGAAGGAACGAGACGCGAGGGCCAAGGAGTGCCTGAGGCGCGTGAACATGGAGCAGCAGTCCGACAACCTGTTTCCTGCCCAAATCTCAGGCGGAATGCAGAAACGCGTGGCCATAGCAAGGGCGATAGTCCAGAACCCGCGCTACCTTTTTTGCGATGAGCCCAACTCGGGTCTCGACCCTGTGACATCGAGCGTGATTGACACGCTGATTTCAGAGATTACGCACGAGAGCGGCATCACGACCATCATCAATACCCACGATATGAACTCGGTCTTCACCATCGGGGAACACATTGTTTTCATCGAGACTGGACATAAACGGTGGGAGGGGACGCAAGACGACATCCTGAAAGCAGAGAATGAGGACTTGCGCAACTTCATGAACAGCGCTGTGAGACTGATGGAGAGATATAAGAAGGGGTAAGAAAAGATCCGTACCCCCGCAGTTCACAAATCAGGAGCCGCGAGGAAAGACTCAGCCGACGACGTGACAACGTGGCAAGGATAATATTTGGCGGCAGAGCAAATGTAGCCCGTCGGAGCAAGGCACACGGCGCGGTTGGCGGAGGAATCTGCAGATAGGCCACAATCCTCACGGCAAGAGAACCAGAAGATATTTTGCGAAAGAAAAGCGAGATAGCGGTCGCCCGACAAAGAACAGTCGGAGTCTGCCAATGAGTGCGGAGACAAGGCGTCACCATTAGCAAGGGCCGTACGGATTTCAATAACGTCAAGCGGAACGGAATCACTGACAGAGGATACCCAAAAGTTGGCGTCGGAATCAATCATAGCCCACTTATCTAATTCGGGCAACCACACAAGATTGACCACATGGCACCGCGAGTCTGCCGTATCTTTGGGCAGACAAGTCGTAATGCGATTTGCGATACCTGCAGAGAGTAGCAAATCATGGAGGAGACAGGCGTGCAGCCTACAATTAAAACCCGACGGATGTGACTCGGCATACTGCCATAACCCTATAGCCGAATAGTCTGACGGCCAATCATCTTGGTTGTCATGAGGAATATTAGAACTTACGAATTGGGCGATGGCGAGGGAACGCGACCACGATGTGCCATCGTTAGAAGAGGTGAGGGAGTCAAGATTGAAATAGCGGGAAATGGAGCTCAGCGGAAATGGGTCGGCATCGTAAGAGAAACAGAAAGAGGAGTCGGGAAGAGAAGAGAAAAAAGAATTCCGAAGCTCAAGCGCATGGAGGCATCGGACAAACCGCCAACAATCAGAATATGCCGTAAAAGCCAAAGGGCAAGCAAGCAGCGCTAATGACAAGATTATGCGCAAAATCCTCATTGAGCTTCAGAATCAAGCTGTTGACCCAAAGAATTCGACCCAGCGGCAAAGGTTTCAACAGGGGCAGAGGTCATAGCCATGAATTTATGCACCGCCTCGTTCACACTCTTCACATTCAACTTGTTGAAAATATTCCTCTTGTGATAATTCACCGCATCGGAAGTCAGACAAACATTATCAGCAATATCCTTGACCGTCATACCACTTGCCGACAGTTTGAGTATTCGCTTCTCCTTGTCCGAAAGGTTATCTTCAGAAAAAAACCATCGTCCCCCTTCAAAAAAATAAATTGCCTTGTTGTCCGCATCAAGCACATAAGGCTTGCCAATCTCAAGCCAATCATGCCCCTCTTCTAAATAGACTATATACAAAGACGGATTCAACTGCTTGAAAGTAAAATGGATAACCTTCAACTTTCCTCCTATAACAAAATCAAGGTTTATAAAGAGACAGCAACGAGAAAAATCGACATTCTTATATTCATTCTTGAAAGCGGCCCACACCATGCCCTCCTGCCCAAATTTCATTAAGGCACGAGGCGTCGCGCATTTCATCAAGTCGCCAAGCGAAAAGTCATGCTCCGAAAACCCAAACCGCCCCACGCCACACGCAACGACAAGCTCTCTCCCATCCAAAACAAGCACTGCAGACTTAGACGCCACAGAAATATAGTTTACAAGAGCCTCAATTATATTCTTTTCCATTTTTTAGCGTTGAGCTGCGAATGAATTATATCAGACATGTTAGCACAAAGTTAACATTTTAACTCCTTATTTAAAACTACATATTTCTGTAGTGGCTATCATATATCAACAATATATATTTGCTAATGACATGAGAGAAACGCAAAGCCGACACACTATATCAACATAATAGCCATGATAAAACTCTATAACCAAAACATGAATCTCACCTTTTTTAAAGAAAGAGAGCTTAATCAAGTTCCCGAACAGGCACGGTCCACCATGAAAGGCGGAATTGTCCCCGTCATGGTCGTCTTTATGCAGCGACAGCAGCCCTCACTTCATGCAACGTGGAAAGCATAAACGGCAACGGCCATAACACCAATAACAATGGGAAGAAGTAATACGAGGCTCTCATAATCATCAAGGTCATAGGTAGTAAAGCTACCTTTGGCCTTGATGACTTATACAATCTATATGCAGCCGAGCAAATATAACATAGGCACAAGTGTTGGTGATGGAATCAAGAGGCGAGGGGCGAGAAATAAAGTGTTCAATACTGAGCAAGTTCACCCCTGAGGAGATTGTAAAAAACACACTGAAACAAAACGCTTTAAGATTTCAATATGAAGAAGCTTAATAAGATAATTATAATAATCGTAGCACTGCTGCTGTGCATTGTGACCACATCTTCGGCACAAGGATTGGTTGATGACATAAAGGCCATCATGGCCAAAAGCGATATTTACCCCGACGGCACAATCTATTTTGAGAAGGACGGCAAAAGATTAGCCATACCATTCGCAGTTGTCAACGTATATGACAATAACGACCACACTAAGCTCGTGTACCATACCATGGCCGACAGATTCGGGCATTATCAGATTGCCGTCTACGATTACACAAAGCCCTACCATTACGTCATAGAGGCCACGGGGTTTGAGACGGCCGAATATGACACTGACAAACTCAACACCAAGTGGCCGGACGGCAGCCCATTCTATGGAAATAGCACCATAGACTACAAACTTACTCTTAAAGAGCCATACAAGGGCAAGCCATACACCATGAAATCGTATAAGGAGAGTGACCTTACGGCAAAGAGAGTGACCTTACGGCAAATGCTGACCCGACAGGCTGGATAGAGTTGGCGTGCACAGCACCTGGCATTAAGAAAGAAGACGATGACATCGTGACAACAGACGGAGGGTCGGTACGCCTAAAGATGAACGACGCGGAGATTCCAGCAGCCTTCTACAAGTATCTCAGCGCCTTTCCCTGTTTCATGGTCAGCGAGATAGAGGTCTACGCCCTGCCAGAAGGTGGCACATATAGCGCCGTGGTCAACATCGTCGGGTCAGTCGGCAAACGCATCACTGAAAACTTCAACAAGTTTGAGGTCTTCAATGGCGAATAATGCTCTCATTGTCAGAGTCGCTGCCGCAACCTTGGCCTTATTTCTTCTCTCGACGGCAGCATTTGCGCAAGTTAGCCTAAAGGGCACAATACGCGACACGGAGGGAAGACCCGCAGAATTTGTCAACGTGGTGCTCGTGTCGGTAACCGACACGAGCACAATTGTCTGCGGCGGCATAAGCGACATCGGGGGCGGCTACTCACTCCCCCCCGCAAGGCCGGGGAACTACAAGGTTATACTCTCGGCCATCGGCTATGCGCGGACGGAAAGCCCGATTAGACTCAGAATGCCCACCATTGGCACGTTCATGAGCCGCGACTTCACAATTGCCCGAGCAGACATAGAGCTTGACGAGGTTCAAAGTGTAGCTTCTCGCAAGACGGATGGCGCAGGAAAATCATCCTATACCTTTCTTCGCTCAGAAGTCGCAAAGTCGCGCACTGCGGCCGACCTCGTCAGCGGCATAGACGAGCTGCGCATTGACCCGCAGACCGAACGCATAACATTATCGCAAGCCATGCCTGGCGAGCTGAAGATCCTCATCAATGGCGTCGCATCCACTGACGAGGACCTCAAGGCAATCCCGCCAGACAAGGTCGTGAAGTGTGAATACTATAGCATTCCCCCGGCTCGCTACTCGTCTGTCTCGGCTGTAGTCAACGTCATAACCAAAAACTTGGAGACAGGCTGGGGTTGCGGGGCTGACGTCATTGGCGCGGTATCCACGGGGTTCGTCAACGGCACAGCCTATGCGCGGCTCTCCACTGGCAACCATCAGACCGGAGTTGACTACCGCATCGAGTACAGGGAATACAGTGATCGTCGCTCAACAGCCGATTACAAATTCTCCCTGTATGGAGAGCCACGCTCATATGCATATTCATCTGTTGACACCTTTGGCTATACGGAACAGTCGGCACGGCTGAAGTATCTGTTCACAGGTGAGAATCGCACGACATTGCAAATTATCGCCTCTCCTGGTTTCGGAAGGCAGCACGCTGATGGCTTCTACGGGCTCAACTACGCGACAAATGGAGATGCTCTACTTGCTGACGGCATAAGCAAACGCAGCATAAAGAAAACCAGCCCAACAGTAGACGCGTACTTCTCCAAAGGATTAAAGAAGGGGCAAACTCTTGATCTGAACGCGGTTGTGTCATATTTTGATAACGACCAAAGCGAGGTAAACACGGCGACGAGCAACGGGACTGAAATCATATCGGACCACATGCGCCAGAAGACCAAGAAATTCTCCGTGATTGGCGAAATCGCCTACACAAAAGAGTTCAGCATGTCGAAATCCATATCAGCCGGATATCGATGCCAGATAGCAAAGTCAAGGTCCAGCATCTCAAACATGCTATCAGGCGGCGACTGGTACGTCTACCATTCAGACCTGCGCAATCATTACGCATACGCCGAATACTCGGCCTCGTGGCGACACGCCTCACTACGAGCCTCAGCAGGTGCGACCATAGTCAACGAGAGCAACGACAAGGCAAACAACGTCAGCGCGCTATTTACGCCCAAAGTGACAGTAGCCGTCCCACTCACCAAAGGCCAAAGCCTCCAATTCGCCTATGCAGCGCAAGCGGAAGCTCCGACAATATCGCAACTCTCCGACAATGCGGCTGTTGAAATCCCTGGTGTCATCAGGCAAGGCAACCCCGACCTAAGGACGAGCAGCACACACATTTGGCAAGCTACATACAGAATAAACACCAAACACATAGACATAATCGCCACGGCTCTCGCGGCTGTCGCTAAAGACCTCATTGTCAAAGCCCCGATGAAGACCGAGATAGATGGAGCGGAATACATAACCATCAAAAGCGTCAACGCTGACAAGGAGACGGATGGAGGAGGCGTTTGCAGCATCTCTTACAAACCATTCGACTTACTCAGCATACAACTGAGCGCCATCGCCCTTTATTCGAGACAAGAGGTGCCAGGCGTTGAGACCTACGGACGCTGGTATACGCCACTTACAATGACACTAAGCCTGAAGAGTGAAAAATGGGGCGTGACATACAACGGGCGGATAACATCAGACAATCCGACGGGCGCATATTGCACGTCAGATGAGCCGCAGAGTCACCTTACCGCCTATGTGCAGATTCGCAAAGTCCGCATCAAGGCAGGATGCCTATGGCTCTTCTCTGAGGCGGAGTATGACACACGGACCATGCGTAACAGCGTCATAGACTACAACGCGCATACCGCCATCGGTGACAACCGCAACATGTTCACACTCGGCCTGTCTGTAGACCTAAACGGTGGAAAACGTCAAAAAGAGACATCCATCAGGCTGAGTAACAAGGACAACGACTCCGGCTCTTTTTAAACCCGCCACCCCACCCTACACAAATCTGACTACAAAAGGGACAACTTGTTAACATCTTGCGACCATAGGCGAGCGTAAAGAAGATTAAATTTGCGTAAACGAAACCCAAAATACAGACAGAGATGAAAGTTTACGCATTGTTGCTACTCGCCCTCGGACTGACGCCAGCCGCCGCCCAGCGCGAGACAACGCTCATCAATGACGACTGGTCATTCCACCTTGGCGACGCCGCCTCGATGGAGGCCGACTTCACCCACGGCACCGAATACTTCACCTACCTGACCAAGGCCGTGGGGCAGAACCAAGGTCCGGCCAACCCGGAGTTCAACGACTCCGCCTGGCAGAAAGTCACACTGCCCCACGACTGGGTGGTAGACCTTCCCTTTGCCGCCGAGGCCAGCCATTCACATGGTTACAAACAAGTGGGTTGGAGGTATCCGCAGCACAACGTCGGGTGGTATCGGCATCACTTCGCCATAGACAAGGGCGACGAGGGGCGTGACATATACGTGCGCTTTGACGGCATCTTCCGCAATGCCGAGGTCTTTTGCAACGGGTTCTATTTGGGCCATGAGGTTAGCGGCTACGCCACACAATATTATAACCTGTCGGAATACCTGAACTATGGTGGCGACAACGTCCTCACCGTACGCTGCGACGCATCGACCGAGGAGGGATGGTATTATGAGGGAGCCGGCATCTACCGCGACGTGTTCCTTGTCAAGAGGGACAAAGAGTGCCACATAGACGACGTCTTCGCCACTTGGGCGGACGGCAGACTGACAATCGAGACCACGGCTACAGGCGAAGTGAGCAACACACTTATTGACGCCGAGGGCAAAGTGGTTGCCACAGGCAAGGAGGAGATTGACGTGCCAAACGCAAGACTTTGGAGCGTGAGCGACCCTTACCTCTACACACTTCGCACCACGGTGAGCAAAAATGGCGAGGCGCGCGACGCAGTGGAGACAAAAGTAGGCCTCCGCACTCTGGGTTGGAGCACAGACAAAGGCTTCACCCTCAATGGTGAGCAGATGGAGCTTGTGGGCGCCGACCTGCACTTGGATCATGCGGGAGTGGGAACGGCTGTGCTGAAAGAGCTATGGTGCTACAAGATAAAGAGACTCAAAGAGATGGGCATGAACGCCATCCGACTGAGCCACAACCCCGGCACCCCCGCCATGCTTGACGCTTGCGACTCGCTCGGCATGCTGATAATAGACGAGAACAGGCTCATGGGAACCAACACGGAGCATCTTGACCTGCTCAAACGCATGATAGTCCGCGACCGCAACCACCCGAGCGTAATACTCTGGAGCATAGGCAACGAGGAGTGGTGGATTGAGAGCAGCGAGAAGGGAGAGAAAATAGCCCGCACGATGATAGACTTCGCGCGGAAGATTGACAACACCCGACTCTACACATACGGCAACTCGGGCGGGTTCGGGCTTACCAAACAAGTGGACATCCACGGCTACAACTACATAGTCCAGAATGACGTGGACAACCGCCACCGCACGTATCCCGACTGGGTTGTGATTGGCACAGAGGAGACCAGCGGATGCGGCACACGCGGTGTCTATGAGACAGACTCGGTGCGCGGCTGGATGAAAAGCATCAACCAGCAGGGCGAGAACCGCGAGGGGCATGAGAAAAACGTGATTGCCAGGGGATGGAAGTTCTACCGCGACAATGCTTGGGCGGCCGGCATATTCTATTGGACAGGCTTTGATTACCGTGGCGAACCCAACCCGATGAAGTGGCCGGCTACAGGCTCACAGTTCGGCATATTAGACTATTGCGGCTTCCCAAAAGACGAGGCTTACTATCTGAAAGCGGCATGGACAGACGAACCGACCTTGCACATACTCCCCCATTGGAACCTCAAGGGGCGCGAGGGGCAGCAAGTCGAGGTATGGGTCTACACCAACTTGGAAGAGGTTGAGCTGCTGCAGGACGGCAAGAGCCTTGGCCGTCAAAAAGTAGAGAAAGACACGCGCGCCACATGGGTCACGACATATAAGCCGGGCAAACTCGAGGCACGCGGCTTCCGCAACGGAAAGAGAGTCCTGACTGAGAAAGTGGAGACCACTGCCGAAGCGCAAACCGTAGTCGTGAAGCCAAGCAAGACGACATTGAATGGCACACAAGATTGCGTGGTTCTGGATGTCACACTGCTCGACAAGAGAGGTCGATTTGTGGCTGACGCTTGCGACGCACTATCCGTCACAGTCACTGGCGACGCCGAGATCCTCGGATGGGGAAATGGCGACCCTGGCTTCAAAGCCAAAGAGCGTCCTGCCATAGGAGACGACACCAAGAGCGCCATGGTAGACGCTTTCATGGGTCACGCCCAGATAATCTTGCGAGGAGTGAAAGCAAAGAGCGGCACAGGGACCAAGATAGAGGTAAGACTGACTGACCGCGGAACGCCCGCCGTCATCAACATCAAATAGGGCTGCGGCCACATAAAAACAACCCCGCCCAAATAAGCAGCATTCAGAACCTTGATGCGCTTATTTGGACGGGGTCCTCTATTGTATTAACCTTTTTTCTAAAACAGGAGGGTGTCAGTCAAACCAATGCTGCATCATCATGGAGTCAGCATTCTTTGTCGTCAAAATCCGTAGGAACTCTTTGACCGACTTCTTGACATATTTACCCTTTGTGATGTGGAAACAACCCTCAATGTTGTTGCCCGGCACATCGATGGGCAGACAAGTCAACCCGGAGGAGACTGTAACCGCCGCTCGGCTGAGAACCGTGGCGAACTGGCTGTTACGCACAATGTCGATTATGGTGTTGACCTCATTGATTTCGAGGCGGATGTCAAAAGAGAAACCTTTGTCCGCCACCATTGAGTCGAACATATTGCGAGCCTGCATGCCGCGCGTCGGCATGGCATATTTCAGGTCCTGCATCTGCTGAAGCGTAATAGAGCGCACGCCAGACTTGGTCAACGGATGATCGCCCGAGACAAACACGCAGAGCTTATTATCAAAAAGCACATGGCTCTCGATGTTGTCAAAAGCCTCATGCGGACGATAAGACAAAGCGAAATCGACCTCCTGGCGTTGGAGCATGCCCATCAGCTCATCCATCGTCTTGAACCTCGCCCTCATACGGATATTGGGGTGCTGGTTAGTGAAATCGAGCATAGTCTCGCGGAGGATGGTGCCGAAAGAGTGCGTACAGCCAATGTTCAGCTCACCCTCCTCAAGATTCTGCACATCGGAGATGCGATCGATGCACTGCTGCGCCTGCAGAAGAGTCCGTTGCGCGTCAGCCAAAAAATACCGTCCCTCCTCTGTCAAGGTGACACTGTGACTGTCTCGGACCAGCAATGCGCAACGCAGCTCATCCTCAAGCGAGCGTATCTGTTGCGACAAAGTGCTTTGGCTCACGTAGAGCTCCTTGGCAGCCTCGGTGAAGTTGAGAAGCTCGCCCACCTTTACAAAATATCTTAATTGCCTCAGTTCCACTTTAGATCGGAATATGTTTGAGTCAAAGGTAGGTATAATTTGAGACTTGGCACTACTTGCGAGCATCGCGAGTCACGTCAAAAGAGTACTTCTTGAAGATAAAGATGGGCACAGTGACACCTATAACCATCAGCATGATGGCGCAAATGGCGGTCAGGCCATTATATGCGAGCATGTAGAGCCAGTGCATGAACTGCTGCTCATCTGTCGTCTGAAGGCACTTGACAATAGCCTGGACAGTGCGGTAGGCATACATGCCGGGAATCATAGGCAGGAGAGAGGGGAACGAGAAGGTCTCGGCTGGGCATCGCACGATACGCGCGGCCGGGATGGAGAGGAAACCGATGGAGAGCGCGGCGAGGAGGCAAGCCATGCTTATGGGCATGCCGCCCAGATTCATCAGGCAATAACGAATGCTGTGACCAACCGCGGCCAGTATCGCCACGGCCGGATAGGCCATGCGCGGCGGGTTGCTGATGCTCATGAAGCCAATGCCGGCAAGCGCGGCGAAAGCGCCATCGAGAAATATATCTAATGCGACCATTATTCTGCTGAAAGAAAAATCTAAACTCCGATATGTGGCGCAAGGCTTAGAGAAGTCCTATGCGCATGACGATGAGCCCAAGGATGAAACCAGCCGAAAGGCAGACCGTGAGCACCGACGCGTTGGTCAGCCTGCTGAGGAAACAGAGGTTGTGACCATAGATGAGGTCGGATATCGAATTGATGAACGGGATGCCAGGCACAAGGTAGAGCACACTGGTGCCAAGAGCAATCTCGGGAGTCGAGCCCAAATTGAACACATAGCAGCCGCAGCCCAGCACAGTGGCGCAAAAAGCAGATATGACGAACACCGCGCGGGTGTCCATGCCAAGCCTGAGGAGACTTATCTTAGCCCAATATCCGATAGCCGTGGCCAAGAAAACGACGAGCATGGCCCAGGGGTCGCCTCCGAACAGATAGCAGAACGACATGTTGGCGAGGCTCGTCAAAAAGAGGACAAACCACACATTGCCGTGCGGCACGCTGACAATCTCGTCGAAAGCCTTGCGCGCATCTTCTACAGACATATTATTGTCGATAACCTGCCAGCTCATGCGGCTGAGCGACGTGTTCCTCAAAAAGCTGATTGGGCGGTGACGTGAACGCCCGACGACGCTATAGGTGTGACGGGTCTCCTGATCCGTAACCGTCATTATTATATGGCTGCTGAAAATGGCGATGTCCGCCCATGCGCCAAAATGTCCTGCCATGCGACCCACGTTCATCTCGACGCGGGCCGAAGTGGCGCCAACCGCCAAAAGCTCCGCAGCGTAATCCGAAAGGAAAAGCGCCAAGTCCTTCAGCCTCCTGTGGATCTTGTCCACCTGCTCGACAGTCTCAGCGACTGCCATTATCTCCTCTTGCTCCATCACGTTAGTTAGTAAGTCCCGAAAAACTACGCCCTGCGATTGCGTCGCTCGGTATACTTAGAGAGGCCAAAAAGAAAGGCCACGCCAAGGACTACGCCAATAATCATGAAAGAGTCGAAACTGCCGGCAGGAGCCACGGCAGCGGTAGATGCGATAACTGAATTGGAGATCATTTTGTCTGGTGTTTTTTAAAACCGGCGCAAAATTAGGTCGCGGCAATGCGTGGCAGAAATAATGGTAATAGTTTGTTTCGATTGTGGTTATCATGGTCGGGAAAGCCCAAGGCTGCACAAAGGCTAAACCAAACAGAACATCAGCGAAGCAAAAAAATATGCGGCGTTAAATTCATAAATACGTCAAGGCATATTATAACACGTCCAGCCAACCCTTGAAACTCGATGCATATACAATGTTAAAATGTATATTTCACGGCAACTTAGACAGTTAATGACTCAATTCAACCCTTAACTGAGATAAAGTGGCATAGACCACTGTCGAAGTGTTTAGCTTTACAAATAGGCATAGCAGTGATAGGCACAGGCAAAGGCAGGATTATTTTTTTCGATTGCTTTCAGCGTTTCCCGGCAAATAGACGGCTTGCGACAATCGGCAGACGCAAGCCCAAGCAAGCCTGCCATGACGGGAAATAATAAAATATACTGGCAAAGTGTTCCGCCAACACAGGGCGAACAAAGACAAAGAAAGGGTTTCCAAAGCAGCCACGACTCGGCACGAGGCGGAGTGAAGGCAAGGAGAGACAACTTTGACGGACGGAGGTAAAGTTGGGTGATAATGCCTTTAAGGCTGCTGTTAATGTGCGGTGCTGACAGAACAAGACAGTGGAAAACACAATGAGAAACGCAGCCGTCTGCTCATAACAAAAAGGGCAAGAGAAACGGACAAGGCGGAAAGAGGGCAAGACATATAAAACCGACTTACCCCGGCGACCAGACGCTGTGCGCATGGTTGCCGGGGTAAGCCGTAGCCCGTAGGAGAGTCGAACTCCTCTTTAGAGAATGAAAATCTCTCGTCCTAACCGATAGACGAACGGGCCATGAAAGGGTGCGGGGCAAGGCTCTTCGCCACTAATGGCCCCAAGGGGAGAAAGGGTTCGGCCAGAAGAGACCGAGGTACTCAGAATTAAGCCTGAGCGAGCTTGTTGACGTGCTTAGCGAGCTTGCTCTTGAGGTTAGCAGCCTTGTTCTTGTGGATGATGTTGACCTTAGCGAGCTTGTCGAGGAGAGAAGAGACCTTAGGAAGCATAGCAGCTGCCTCGTTCTTATCGGTAGCAAGACGGAGAGCCTTGACAGCGTTACGAGTGGTCTTGGCGTAGTAGCGATTGTGCTCGCGACGAGCAGCGATCTGGCGAGTCCTCTTGATTGCAGACTGATGGTTTGCCATTTCTTTTTAGTTGAATATTTGTTTAATATACGTTTTTCTTGGTTGACAACTGAATGTGCGACAGAGGGATGTCACTCACTGACAAGCCTGACGCCCAGTTGTTTTTGTAGCCCGTAGGAGAGTCGAACTCCTCTTTAGAGAATGAAAATCTCTCGTCCTAACCGATAGACGAACGGGCCGCCCTATGCATTTTAGCGGTGCAAAGTTAATGTAATCGTATCGAAAATACAAGCCTTGCAACCTTAAAACCGAAATATATAATCTGTTGCGAAGCGCATCAGAGCTTGGCGAGGAGCTTATAGGCGGCAGATATATGGTTTGATATGTCCATGGAAGTCATTGCCTCGGGCGAAAGCTGGGCTGCAGCGGCATCTCCTGCCGCGGCATGGAGGGCCACGCCAAGGACGGCGGCGTCGGCAGTCGGGTAACCTTGAGCCAAGAGTCCGAGAATGACACCTGTCAGGACGTCGCCCGAACCCGCAGTGGCCATGCCGCTGTTGCCAGTGGTATTGAAAATGCGACGACCGTCAGGCAACGCCGTCATGCTAAAAGCTCCCTTAAGGATGACCGTGCACCTGTTGCGGAGAGCGAAAAGACACGAAGCCTCGATTCTCTCCACAGTCTCGGTGTGGGGTTCTGTGAGGCGGTCGAGTTCGACAGGATGTGGGGTGAGTATGACATTTTCGGGCAGTTCGCCACCTTCATCAAGGAAAGCGCGCAGGGCGAAAAGTCCATCAGCGTCAATCACGATGGGGACGCGTCCGCCATAAGTCTCAAGAACTTTGCGCAAAAGCGACAGGGTCTCGGGATGGCGGCCAAGGCCTGGCCCAAAACCGACAGCCGCAGCCTTTGGCAAGATCATACGGTCGTCCCAGGTGATGAAACCGGCCTCGCCACGACTGGGGATGTTCATGGCTTCGGGGACGGCAGTCTGAAGAGGTATGTAGCAACGCTCGGCGCTGACCGTAGTGAGCAAACCGCAACCTGCCCTCAAAGTGGAGCGCGAGGATAGAACGGCTGCGCCGGACATGCCCTCTGAGCCTGCGAATAGGAGTGCATGACCCATGACACCCTTATGGGCGAAGCGGTCGCGGGGGCGAATCATCTTAGCGGCCTCGGCATTGTTCGAGTAGAACATGAAAGTCGATGCCTCGTCAACAGCCTGAGGGGCGAGCTTAATGTCCAAGACGTGCCACCGCCCGATATACTGGGTCAACTCGGGCAAAAAGAACGCCATCTTGGGAAATTGGAACGAGAGCGTGTGCGTGGCGCGGACAATGGCACGAGTGTCGGCATCGAGATAGCTATCCTCATTGCCCAAACCAGATGGGATGTCCACACTCAGGACATCGCAATCCAGGTCGGCTATATACTTGACGACATCGGCTGACGGGCCATCGAGGTCACGTTTCAAGCCAGTCCCGAAAAGAGCGTCCACTACGATAGCCCCGCTCGGAATCTCGGGCCGGCCAACATTCTCGTCAATGACAATCTCGGCATCGCGAAGCCTCTCCAAGCACTCCTCATTGCACTCGCTGCGAAAGCCCTTATGACCAGTGTATGTGTGGACATCGACAACCCACTCTTTGTCAATGAGCAAGGAGGCGAGAGCCAATCCGTCGGCGCCATTGTTGCCAGGGCCGACCAAGACAACCACACGTCGACGCGTATAGTTGTCCACAATCCACTCGCAGAGTGCGCGGGCGGCACGGTCAATCAACTGGATGTAGTCGATGCCCTGCAGCTCCGTGGTGCGGCGGTCGATGGCCTTTATGTCATAAATGGGGAAAAACTTCTTCATGCTTTTGTCTCAAGTGATAATGGAGGAGATTAGAGGCCGCGCCCCACCCTACTGGAACAGCAGGCGGAAAGCCTCATGGAGCCTGCCGACACGGCAGATCTCAATGTCGGCGGATGTTGACGCCATGCGTGTGGACTGCGGTATTATGATGCGCGAGAAGCCGAGTTTGGCAGCCTCGGAGATGCGTTGCTCGATGCGCGGCACAGGCCTCAGTTCGCCAGAGAGGCCAATCTCGCCAGCCAGGCACGTGCCTCGGCCAATGGCCATGTCGGTGCTTGATGAGAGAATGGCGGCAGCGACGGGGAGGTCGAGAGCCGTGTCAACAACTTTTATGCCGCCTGCGAGATTGAGGAACACATCCTTGGCGGCAATCTTGAAGCCCGCACGCTTCTCGAGCACGGCGAGCAGCATATTCATGCGACGGACATCGAAGCCCATGGCAGAGCGTTGCGGAGTGCCGTAGGCGGCGGTCGAGACAAGAGCTTGAGTCTCAATAAGGAACGGGCGAACACCCTCCATGGCGGCGGCGATGGCCACACCACTGAGGTCGGCGGCATATTCGCCGAGGAGCATCTCGCTCGGATTGGAGACCTCACGAAGGCCGTCGCTCATCATCTCGAAAATGCCAATCTCGTTGGTTGAGCCGAAGCGGTTCTTGATGGAGCGCAAAATCCTGTAGAGGTGGTTGCGGTCACCCTCAAATTGGAGGACCACATCCACCATGTGTTCAAGGACCTTAGGGCCTGCCAATTGACCGTCCTTATTGATATGGCCGATGATGATGATGGGCAGATTGCGGGTCTTGGCGACACGCATCAGCACGGCCGTGCACTCCTTAATCTGACTGATTGAGCCGGGGAGTGAGTCGGTGCGCTCCGTCTGCATGGTCTGGATGGAGTCGACCACCACTATGTCTGGGTTTGTCGCGTCGATATGCTGCGCAAGGGTGTCAATGCGCGTGTCGGACACCACCATGCAATTATCGGCAGATGCGCGGCTTATGCGGTCGGCGCGCAGCTTGATCTGCTGGACGCTCTCCTCGCCCGAGACATAGAGTACGCGGCGTGGCAGCTGCATGGCCATCTGTAGCACCAATGTGGACTTGCCAATGCCAGGCTCACCACCGATAAGGATGAGAGCGCCCGGCACAATGCCACCGCCCAAGACGCGGTCCAGCTCAGCGTTGGCAGTAGTAGACCTCTGCACGTCCTTCTGCTGGACGGAGGAGAGAGGCACAGCCCTGACCTCGGTCAGTAGCCCGGCCGAGTCGGCAGAGAGCGCGGCGGAGCCTTTTTTGTCCACCACGATATGCTCCTCCTGATATGTGTTCCACTCACCGCACTGCGGGCAGCGGCCAATCCACTTGGGACTCTCGGCTCCGCACTCAGAGCAGACGTAGACAGTCTTGGTCTTTGCTGCCATAGGCAATAACTAAAGTTTTTCGCCGAATGCGAGGTCACCTGCGTCACCCAAGCCCGGGACAATGTAGGAGTCCGCGTTGAGGACGGGGTCTACACTCGCAACCCAGAGGGTCACATTAAGATCCGACAAATTCTCCTTGAGATACTCCACACCGGGGCGTGCGCCAATGATGGAGAGGATGTGAATGTGTCGGGGGCTGCCGAACTTCATGAGTTGGCGGATAGTCTGGACCATGCTGAAACCCGTAGCGAGCATGGGGTCGGCCAAGATGAGAGTTTTGCCTTCGAGGTTTGGCGTGGCGGCATAGCCGAGATGAATCTCGATGCCATGGTTCTCATTATAGGCGCGATAGGCAGAGACAAAGCAGTTCTCCGCGTCATCAAAGACATTGAGGACACCAGTGTG
The DNA here is from genome assembly GCA_963618945.1 of Bacteroidaceae bacterium. Lineage (GTDB taxonomy): Bacteria > Bacteroidota > Bacteroidia > Bacteroidales > Marinilabiliaceae > W3P20-009. The sequence continues at coordinate 136,068 of CAVETY010000005.1, read as the reverse complement.
CATGGGGAGACCCGCACGGAGGATAGTACCCACAACAACCTGCTCCACGGGCATGTTGACGACGGCAGCCCCGAGAGGAGTGGTCACCGTGGTTGGGGCATAGCTCATCTCCTTGCTGACCTCGTAGGCCATCAACTCGCCAATGCGCTCAATGTTGCGGCGGAAGCGGAGACGGTCTTTCTGGATCTTCGTGTCGCGCATCTCCGCTAAATAACGGTTAATGATGGAGTCGGTTTTGTCAATGATGTAAACGTCCATTTTTGTCAGCTGGTTTTGGGGAGGTTTATTGTTAGTGTTCATGTTTCTTTCCTCTGTCAAGGCAAGAGATAAGCGGACTTGGCTTTGTCCTTTTCGACCTGACGGGAAAGTGAGACTTTAATAGTCAGTGTTTTAAGATATAAGGCAGGTGACAAGCGTCATAAAATCTCGCCATTGTCGCTGAAGCTGTAATAGCCTGGCGATTGCGCACCGCGAGCCACAATCACGTGATCCATAAATTTCAGTTCGAGAGTCCGTGCGGCCTCGGCTATCCGCCTTGTGAGGTCAATGTCCTGCCTGCTCGGTTTGAGAGAGCCGGACGGGTGGTTATGCGCCACGAAGAACGCCACCGCACCAGCAGTCCCCACGATAATTTGCATCAGTCGGCGGACATCCACCACAGTGCCAGTCACACCACCCGACGAGACGCACTCAGTCCGGATCACATTGAGCTGGCCATCGACCACCGCCACATGGAACTCCTCATGCGCCAGACTGCCGATGATTGACGAGAAAAACTCATTGCAATCCTCAGACGAGCGCAGCTTACGCCCCCGGATGTCTGAAAATTGACGCCGGCGACCGAGTTCAAGGGCGGCGGAGAAGGCTATAGCCTTGGCCTCGCCAAGCCCCTTGACAGTCATCAGCTCAGCCAAAGTGGCATCGCCGAGACGGGAGATGTTGCAACCGAAACGACGATAGATGTGCCAAGCCAAATCTATGACATTCATGCCGGTTGTGCCTGTGCGCAGCATAATAGCGATGAGGTCGACGTCAGTCAGAGCCTTAGGCCCCATGCGCAAGAACTTCTCGCGCGGCATGTCCTCATGAGCCAAGGCCTCGTGGAGAGTCTTGCCGGAGGTGTCCTGAGGTTCGGAGTCATCGCAAAGGCCATCAGGGGCGACAGGGTAGCCAGTCGCCGTGCGAGGCGCAGGAGCAGCCGAAGTGGCAGCCTCCACCGTCTTATTTTTCTTTGCGGCCTTGCGCTCGTCTCCGTCCATGTATAGATTATTGGCTTGTTCACAAGAGGAGACCCTGACTGCCATCCGCCGAAAGTGGCGAATGGTGGTCAAGGTCTCTTGTATCAGAACTTATACAATCTCAAATTAGTCATTCGAGCATTGCTGAGTCACTTGAATAAGTCGGTAAAGCCTATTTTACTTGACTTGGCAGCCGGGGCGGACATCAGTCGATGTCGTCACCACTGACAAGTTGCCGTCAGCATCCTCAGCGCTAAGAATCATGCCTTGGCTCTCGATGCCCTTGAGCTTGCGAGGAGCGAGGTTTGCCACGAAAAGCACCCTCTTGCCGACAAGATCCTCAGGCTTGTAATATTTGGCGATGCCTGATACGATGGTGCGGCCGCCAAGACCGTCATCAATCTTAAATTGGAGGAGCTTATCAGCCTTTGGCACCTTTTGGCACTCAGTCACGAGACCTACTCGGATATCGAGTTTCTCGAATGCGGAGAAGTCGATGGTCTCGGCGATGGGGGCAGGTTTCCACTCATTGGCCTCGTTGGCTTGCTTGGTCGCAGCCAGTTTGGCTAATTGAGCCTCGACGACGCTGTCATCAATCTTCTCAAAGAGAAGCTCAGCCTGGCATATCTGGTGACCGACAGGGATGAGGTCCATCTCGCCCAACTTGTCCCAAGGCATCTTAGCAATGCCGAGCTGGTTCACAATCTTGGCAGCAGAGAAAGGCAAGAAAGGCTCCATGACAATGGATAGGTTAGCTACAATCTGGAGACCGATGTTGAGAATGGTGGCGACGCGGCTCATGTCGGTCTTGGCCAACTTCCAAGGCTCGGTGTCGGCAAGATACTTATTACCGATGCGCGCCATATTCATGGCCTCCTTCTGGGCGTCGCGGAAACGGAATACATCGAGCAGAGCCTCGACCTCCTTGCGCTCAGCCTTGAAGGCGGAGATGGTCTCGCGGTCAATATCCTGAAGCTCGCCCGCGGCAGGAACCTTGCCCTCGAAATATTTGTGGGTGAGGACGACGACACGGTTGACGAAGTTGCCAAAGATTGCCACAAGCTCATTGTTGTTGCGCGCTTGGAAATCCTTCCATGTGAAATCGTTGTCCTTAGTCTCGGGAGCATTGGCTGTCAGCACATAGCGCAGGACGTCCTGCTTGCCGGGGAACTCCTCAAGGTACTCATGCAACCAGATTGCCCAGTTGCGCGAGGTGGAGATCTTGTCGCCCTCGAGGTTCATGAACTCGTTGGCGGGGACATTATCGGGTAGGTTGTATCCGCCGTGAGCTTTGAGCATGGCGGGGAAGACGATGCAGTGGAAGACAATATTATCCTTGCCGATGAAGTGGATCATGCGGGTCTCGGGATCCTTCCACCACTTCTCCCAATCATCAGGACGGAGCTCCTTGGTGTTTGAGATGTAGCCGATGGGGGCGTCGAACCATACATAGAGAACCTTGCCCTCGGCACCCTCAACGGGAACCGGGATGCCCCAATCGAGGTCGCGTGAGACGGCACGAGGCTGGAGACCCATGTCGAGCCAGCTCTTGCACTGTCCGTAGACATTAGAGCGCCACTCCTTGTGATCCTCAAGAATCCACTTACGGAGCCAAGGCTCGTGCTTGTCGAGGGGGAGATACCAGTGGGTGGTCTCCTTAAGGACGGGCTTAGAGCCGCTTATTGTGCTGTGGGGATTGATAAGATCAAGGGCGGAGAGGCTTGTGCCGCACTTCTCGCACTGGTCGCCATAGGCGCGCTCATTGCCACAATGGGGGCAAGTGCCCATGATGTAACGATCGGCGAGGAACTGATGCGCCTCCTCGTCATAATATTGCTTAGTCGTCTTCTGGACGAACTCGCCTTTGTCATAGAGAGTGCGGAAGAAGTCGGACGCCACCTGAGAGTGGGTCTTGCTGGTGGTTCGGCTGTAGATATCCATGGTGATGCCGAAATCCTCGAACGACTTCTTGATGATGGCATGATAGCGATCCACGACGTCCTGAGGAGTGCAGCCCTCTTTGCGCGCACGGATGGTGATGGGCACACCATGCTCATCCGAGCCGCCAATCATAAGGACGTCCTCGCCCTTTGAGCGGAGGTAGCGGGTATAGATGTCGGCCGGGACATATACTCCGGCGAGGTGTCCGATGTGGACAGGGCCATTGGCGTAGGGGAGCGCCGTGGTCACGAGCGTCCGCTTATATTTCTTCTCTTCTGCCATGTGTGGTTATGTATGAGCCGCAGGGAGGGAGGCGTCTCTGCCCGTGGGCAGCCCGCGGCATCTCTTGATTTTTATTCTTCGGGCGCGAATATACTATTTTTCAGTGTTAAATATTGGCACGCCCATTGTTAATCACCGCGCAAGAGCCGACCGCCACGGCTACGACTGTGAGTCGCGGCCATGGCGGTCGTAATATTCTTGGGCGACGGCGTCAACATCTTACTATGAAGATGACGCGAAAGTCGCAAAAATAGTCTGCCGGATTAGACGGTCATGATGTCCTTCTCCTTGACGGCGTACATGTCATCAATCTTCTTGATGTGCGCGTCGTGGATTTTCTGGACCTCAGCCTCCTTGTCCTTCTGAACGTCCTCACCGAGTCCGTCTTTTTTGAGCTTCTTGATGTCCTCGATGGCGTCGCGGCGGATGTTGCGCACTGCAATTTTAGACTCCTCGCAAGTCCTCTTGGCCTGCTTAGCGAGATCGCGGCGGCGCTCCTCTGTCAAGGGCGGAATCATGATGCGGATGACCTCACCGTTGTTGTCGGGGTTGAGACCGAGGTTGGCGGCCATGATGGCCTTCTCAATGTGGGGGATCATCGTCTTGTCCCAAGGCTTGATAGCGATGGTTCGGGGATCGGGGACGGAGACATTCGCCACAGAGTTGAGAGGAGAGAGAGAGCCGTAAGCCTCAACCTTGACATCGTCGAGGACACGGGGGTTTGCCTTGCCGGCCCTGATTTTGCCGAGTTCGTAATCGAGGTGCTCAATGGCTTTGCCCATCTGCTCCTTGGCGTCTTCCATGATGAGCTCCAATTCTTCGTCCATGTCTTATTCTGATAATATGTTATTCTGTTGTTTACTAATTACTTTAATCATATTTGCCCAAGGAGGAACTCCTTTTGTCTCTCTTGAGGACGATAGAAGTAGGCTATGCCGTACTCCTGACACTTCTCGCGCTTCTCGTCGCTGTCAATAGGTGCCATGCCCTCCTCGACCTCGTTCCAGACCTTAAGGATGACCTCATCGGCCTTGACCCTTATCTCATCGAGCTTATCGCGGAACTTTTGCGAAGTCTGCAGAATGTCACGATGCTTATTATAATTCTCCTCGAAGTTATTCAGCTTGACCTCGACAAGAGCTATAGACGGGTTGTATATTCTGCTGCCGGCCCCCACGCAACTCATCCTCATCTTCTCACCCTCTATGACCTTGTGTCCCCATTCAATCACTTGCTGGTTGCTGGTGAGATCGGGCACCGCAGCGCCACAGGAGGCCAGACCGAGCTTTTCGCGCATCTCGGGCTTAATCTCCCCGCGCGCTATGCACATGTTGAACACTTGGATGAAATGAGAAAGATAGAGTCGTGCGACCTCGACAGTCTCAGTGACTTGTTTGCTGATGGCCACCTGCCTCTCCTTGCACTCGATATACTGCTGCATGGCTTGCTCAAAGAGCGGGGTGAAAGAAGACACCTCAAGCGCAGTCCTCTGCGAGAAACACAAGTCAGCCGGCGAGTTGGACCTCACCTGCTGAATGGCGGCCTTGAGGGCTCTCAGCCGTGCCTGATCGGTGTTCGGGAGTCGACGATATGGCATATCCAATCCTTGAGATAAATGGTAGCAGAGTGTGTCGCTTTCAGGCTGATGCGTCATGAAAAGTCACATCAGGCAGTGCAGCGAACAAGTTTGGACAAAGATAGCCAATAGATGGTAAATCTCTATAAAAAAGGGACGTTTTTTGGCAGGTGCACCAAATTTTAGTCCATCTCGGCCTTTATCTCGGAAGCGAACCTCCAAACAGCTGAGCCATTCGCCCTTGGACAGACGACAGTCACGTCGCCACGTTGCACCACAATGTAGTCTTCGAGGCCGTCAATGACACAGACCTTGCCGGCATCGACGTGTACGAGGCAGCCCCGCGAATCTTTCATAAGGGCCGCGCCGCTTACCACCGCGTTATCATTAGCATCCTTGGCACTCTGCTCGTAAATGGCGCCCCACCCTCCTATGTCGCTCCATTGCGCGGAGGTGATGCACACCGCCACATTGCGAGCCTTCTCAAGCACAGCATAGTCAACAGAGATTGTCTCACACTGCTCATAGACCATTCTGATGGATGTGGCAGTCCAACTTGAGACCGGCAGAGCATCGAGCGCGTCAAAAGGAGTTTGGACAGTCGGCATGAACCTGCGCATGGCACTCTCAATCGCCGTCTGCCGCCAAACAAAGACGCCAGTATTCCAACAGAAGTCGCCACATTCAAAAAAAGTCTGCGCCATCTCGGCATTAGGCTTCTCCGTGAAGGTGCGGACAGCGTGGATCGACTCGCCTCCATTGAGTGCGTCGCCGACCTGGATGTAGCCGTAGGAAGTCTCTGGACGGAAAGCCTTCACTCCGATGGCAATCAAATCGTCAGAGAGTTGCGCATGCGCCACAGCCTCCGAGACAGTCCTCGTGAAAGCATCAGGATTGACAATGAGGTGATCCGAAGGCGTCACAATCATAGTCGCGTCTGGGGCAATCTGCCTGAGGTAAGCCCCCGCGAAAGAGATGGCCGCCGCCGTATTCCTCTTGAAAGGCTCGCAAAGGATGTTGGCTCGCGGGATGTCAGGCAACTGCTCCTCCACGAAATGGAGATAATCAATCAGCGTGACCACCACAATGTGATCGGGATCGCAAATTGAGAGGAAGCGGTCATACGTCTGCTGAAGCATCGTGCGCCCCACCCCGACTATATCAATGAACTGCTTTGGCTTGGGGACTTGACTAAGTGGCCAAAGTCTTGTGCCAGAGCCGCCGGCGAGGATTACGCAATAGGTATTAACGGACATTGAGTTTATCTTAGATGTGTTTGCATAGCAAAGGTACTAAGAGGAGGGCAAATTGGCAAAGGGGGTTAAGTTAATAGCGCAATCAGGGGTCACACAGCCGTATTTATTAATTGGTGAACACAGGGCGGATTGGCAGCCTCTGAAGCACATCTGTCTTAGTGACATTTGGTGAGCCATCGGCATTAACCATGGCACACCATGCCGTGGAAGAGGTTGAGTAAATCTCGCCACTCCAGAGGCGGACACCTGTTGTGTTTGCCACGAGAGAGCCGTTAGTGTTGTAGTATCCAGCACAGGGAATGAATATATAGTTGCCGGAATGCTCACCTATGCCATAAACACGATAGCCAGCGTAGCCATTGAGGTTGTTCGCCACCCAAGTGCCTTTAGACGCGAGTTCATATAATTGATCGTAAGTCGGAGATGCCCATCCCTCACCGAGCTCAGCAAAGACAGGGTCCTTATCTGTAGCAGATATATCAACTTTGGCAACAGAGCTTGAAGATGACTCATCAGCATTCCTACTTGTCACGCCATAGTAATAATAATTACCTGCCTGATAAGCTCTTGAAGCGCCAAGATTTACGTCACCCCACTTGACAGAGAGGCCAAGGTCGATGGCCTGACAAGAGTAGACCTCAGGAGACTTGGTGGTGAAAGTCAACTCCTCTCCATAGCCAGATACGGCATCGTTGTAATAGAAGTAAGCCCTATACCTGTAAGTTGCGCCAGGTACGAGGTTCTTCAGATACATCATGACAAGTCCGCCCTTTTCTATCTGATCCTCGGTTATGTATGCCGTTCTGCAACCATTCTCATAATTGAGTTCCATGGTTGGGTTGTCAGAATAGAGAAGCGCGATTGCGGAAGAGCCAAGGTACTTTTCGGAGGCATTAAAACGCAAGGGGACGCTGGCAGTAGTGACCTGCACATTGTAGGCAGTACCTGTTACGGCATAATCAGTCGCATTCTCATACACTCGGGATATTGAGGCATCTTTTGTCGCCACGGTATCCTCGACTTCAATGGTGCCATTTCCATCAGACCCACCATTATTCTTATCTGATGGCTCAACAGAGTCACCTGAGCAAGAATAGAGAGCCACAAAAGGGACTACGCAAAAGGCCAATTTTAATATGTTACCCATACACGAACACAAATTTACTTCACTAAGCTACAAAAGATAATCGATATTGCGCTTATCCTCCAAGATGATTATCAGACATAAAAGAAAAAGGGTCGCACCGGAAAGGTGCGACCCCGTGTTATGCGAGAGCTAATCTTAGCAAGATTGTGGGGTTAATACTCCCACATGTCATGCTCATGCTTGAAGATGACATTCTCTATCCTCTCCGCCTCAAGGTTCTGGTCAATACCATTGCTTGAAATCTCAGAGATGACTCGGTTGTTGTAGACGTTAGACTCTCTGTAGATGTAGCTGCTGAAGAGTCTCATCTCGAACTTGTCCCTGAAAGACTGCCTCTGGGCGTCGTTGTTGTAAGAGTACGCCTCTTGACGAGCGAGGACGCCTGCAGCCTCTGGATAGTAGATCCAGAAGAGGTCGAGGGGGAACTTCTGACCGTTAGCCTCATAGAAGCAAACGGGGCAGAGGCCCAAGATTTGACACTTGAGGCAGCTGTACCTGTTGTCAAAATACCAAACCTCCTTGACCTTAATCTGCTTGACCTCGGTGAACATATCAGCTCCGAGTTCAACAACATAGCTATAGGTCTGAGTCTCCTCATTGTAGACAGAGTCCATAGACTCGATGCCGTTGCCGTACTTGAGAAGACGCTCACAAACCTTAGCGGGAGTGGTCACCCTCTCAAACTCATTGTCGGCACCCGGGTCATAGGCATGGATCTCGCCATTGATGACTGCGTCATAGAGAACGCGAGCAAGGGGCTTGCGGTCATCGATGTCCTGAGTCGGATAGTAGAGATAGAGATTCTGCTTCTGACGGAGATCAATGGTCCTCCAAACGGTCTTTGACCAGAGGACGTTGGCCTCACGGACATACGCTGGCAACAAAGGCTTTTTGCCTTTGATGTGCTGCTTCTTGACGATGCCATCGACAACAGTTACGTTGTCAGTCTCATCCTCGGCATCGGCAGCCTCAGTACCTTGACCCGCATCCTCATCCTCGTATTGAGCGAAGATGGGAGATGAGAAGATGATAGCCAGAAGCAAAAATAACTTCTTCATAAGATTAACTACTTATTCAAATTTAGTTGACAGTGAGCGTCAAGCCGTTGAGGGAACGTACACGTCCGTCAGGACCCTTAGCCTTGACTGCGTCAATGAAGAGCTTGTTACCCTTGGCGACACTCTTGATAATCTCCTTAGCCTCGCCATTGAGAGCACCATTGCCACCCTTTACGGTAGCGATACGGAGAGAACCGTTGCGGACAGTTGAGATATCGAAAGATACAATCTCGAATGAGACGTCGAAGAGGAAGTTGTCGAGCTTAGCCTCAATCTTGCCAGAGTTGATGGTGTTCCTCTGAGCCTTGGTCTCACCGTTCTTCACAGTAGAGAAGCCGACGACAGGGTCAGGAACATCGAATACGCGGAACTCCTTAGAGCCGAAGCTCTGGGTCTTACCATTCTCGTTTGAAGAGACGCTGATCTTGACGGTGCTTGCAGAGCCAGGGTTGACCTCACGGACAGAACCAGAGCCGGTCATTGTGCCACCTGAGCAAGATACAGAGAGTGCAGAGGGAGATACGCCAGCTACAGAGACCTCGATCGGGTTCTTAAGACCACGGTACATAGCGTTCATCTTAGTAGCAGAGACGACAAGGCTGGGAGCGCCGACCTCGTAGGTGCCAGTGACATTGTAGTCCTTCAACTCACCAGTAACAGGGTCAGGAATCTGGAGCTTGGCCTCATAAGACTTCATACCAACAGAAGAGGCGGAAGCCGTATACTTGCCGCGACCACCCTCAGTGGGGAGTTTCTGGCCACCAACGGAGACGATAGGCTCCATAGTGTCATCGTAAGCGGCAAGCATGATGTCAGCCTTGTAAGTGCCACCCTGGATGACGTACTGAGACTCAGGAATTACGAGAGGAACGAGAACGTTGAACTTGAAAGAAGCCGCATCAATTGACTTATAGAGGTAGTTGATGACGTCAGTCTCCACGTTACGGACGTTGCTCTGGATGGCGCTCATGAGGCCAAGGGTAGCAGCGATGGGAAGATGCTCGAAGTTCTGGCTCTCCCAAGTGATGCGCTCACCTGACTGTGAGTTATATCCGTCCTCAGTGTTGATCATCGAGGCGATAGAAGCAAAGAGAGCTGTATCCTCAGGAAGACCGGAGTCGGGCTTGCAAGCTGCGAGCATGGCCTCACGATAATCATTGAGGGCCTGCTTCATCTCCTTGGCGCGGGCGCCGCCGCTCTCGACCATCATGATCTGAGCCGCCTTGTCCTGATCGCTCTTATTGAGGAGGCCGTCCTCAGGGTTCTTCGGGTCGAGGATTTCGCCGTCGGCCGTCTTGATGATCAGGTTCTTGTAGCCTTGGATGAGGTTGACGAGGGAATCAGACTGGGCCTTGACACTCATCGCGATGTCATACTTAGGCTTAACCCTGGTAGGGTTCTGATCCTTCTTGGATTCAAAGTTATAGAAAGACAGTCCGAGCTTACCCTCAGTAGAGCTCTTCTGGTTACGGATGGACTGGTCAACGAGAGTGAACGCGTTGAGAAGGTCACCAGAGACGTTGAGGGCGAGCATGGCGGTCAGCATGAGGTACATCATGCCGATCATTTTCTGTCTTGGGGTTTCCGGACAGTTACCACCACTCATTATTCAGTTGCTTTAAGCGTTATACGAAAGATTTGACCAAGCGTCGCACAAGCGCGGCGCAGAAGTAAATTTAGCGACGGATAGCGCTAAGCATATTGCCGTAGATTGAGTTGAGCTCACCGACGGTCTTAGAGAGGCTGGCGATCTGCTGACGATACTCCTTGACACCCTCGACAGAAGCCTGGATCTCAGCAGAGATAGAGTTGAGACCGTTGGCTACATTCTTGGTGCTCTCGAGCTGGCTGTTAATGCCCTTCAGCTGCTGCTCGTAAGCCGCGCTGATGGCTGTCATGTTGTTGCCGAGCTTAGAAGCGGCGTCAGACTGAGACGCGAAAGCAGTGTTGAACTTAGAGAAAGAGTTAGAGAACTTGTCACCCTCCTCGCTCATCTTGGCTGCGAGCTTGTTGCCAGCCTCAGATACGCTGCTCTGTGCGGCAGAGAACTGATTGAGAGAGTCAGAAGCAGTCTTAACATTGTTGAGGTAAGACTTGGTAGCGACGGTAGCATCGCTGATATCAGAGAGCTGTGAAGTAGTAGAAGCGAGTTTCTTGACACCCTCAGCGAGCTGATCTACGGTCTTCTCGTCAACTTTGCCAGCTGCCATGAGAGCGCTGAGCTCAGAACCGCCACCGTTGCCGGAGTTGCGGCTATGACGGCTTGACTCGTCAGTTGGCTCAAGGCCTGCGAGCTCGGGGTAGACGAGGCTCCAGTCAGGAGTCTCATGAGGTGGCTCGAAAGATGAGAGTGCGAAAATGATGGCCTCGACACCAAGACCGCAGATAAGCATGATACTTGCGCCGGGGAGGTGAAGAATCTTGAAAAGAGCGCCCATGATAGCGACAGCAGCGCCGAAACCGTAGACATAGCCCATGAACTTCTTATAAGCCGGGCTTGTGACGAATTCTGAAAGAGTCATAAGATCTTTATTTAGGTATAGAGTTAACTGGGATAATTAGATTGATTTACTCACCGACGTAGTCGCGGATGCAGCGGAAACCGACATAAGAGGTCGCAGAGTCCTGATACTCATAGCTGCGGGTGCCGCACTGCATGTAATAGGCAATATCTTTCCAAGAGCCGCCGCGGACAACCTTACGCTTCATGGCGATTGGGTCGTCATCATAGGCGATATACTTGTAGTCAGGGTTCATGGTGTGGGTGTAGATGTAAGAGCTCTCATCGAAAGAGGAGCTGGTCCACTCAGCCACATTGCCGGCCATGTCATAGAGGCCATACTCATTAGGAGCATAAGAGGAGACAGAAGCTGTGCGCATTGAGCCGTCATCAGTGAAACGGCCGCGCATTGGCATGAAGTTTGCAACGAAACAACCACGGTTGTTGCGGGTGTAGTAACCGCCCCAGGGATAGATGCCGCTCTCGATGCCGCCACGTGCAGCGTACTCCCACTCGGCCTCGGTCGGGAGGCGGTAGTTCATAGCCATTGGCTGACCCTCGCTTGCGAGGTAGTCGTTAAGATAGTTTGAGCGCCATACGCAGAAAGCCGAGGCCTGCTTCCAGTTGACACCGACAACAGGATAGGTGTCGAAACCAGGATGCCAGAAATATGCGGTAGTCCAAGGCTCGTTATACGAATAGGTGAAGTCAGCGACCCAAGCGAGGGTATCGGGATAGACGAGTACCTGATCGGTCATGAGGAAACCCTTACGGCCTACCTCCTCCAGATTGAGGAGCTCGCCCTGCGCGTTTCGAGTGAAGCCCTCGTAGTGGCCGCCAGTGACCTCGCCATTCTCATCGATGTCGAGCTTGTAGCGGTTTGCCTTCTTAGCAGCCTGCTGAAGGTCGACCCACTCATATCGGTAGATCCAACGACGGTTATCAAGAGTGTGCTTCTCACGAGTGAAACGCTCATCTTCCTGATAATAGAGCTCCTTGAGGTACTCTGCGTTATCCGGGTCCTTCCAATCGAGCTCCGTATTCCAGTTGAGCGGGGCATGACCATTATTGGTCTCCTCACCATCCTCAGACTCAAGGGCGAAACCCTCCACGCCTGCTTCAGCCAGCAGGGAACGGGCGATAGAGTCGCGCACCCAGTTGACGAACTGTCGGTACTCGGAGTTGGTGATCTCCGTCTCGTCCATCCAGAAGGCGCTAACGGAAACAGTTTTAGTCAGTGCGTTCGTCAACGAGGCCACATCCTGCTCATTCTGGCCCATGTTGAAGCTGCCTTGCGGAACAAAGACCATTCCGTAGGGGTCAGGCTCATAGAACTGCGCTCCGCGCTCAACGCCGACAAGCTCGCCGTTGTTAGTTCCACTACAGCCCGTGATAAGCATCGCGGCCGCGGCATAAAACGCTACGTTTCTCATCATAGAAAAAATCAGTGTGTATATCCTGTTAGGTTACAGTATTCTAACGCTTTTGTATCTTTTGTCAGGCTTTTCCCGGCTGAGGTCGAGCGAGTATCTTACGACGACCTCGTGCGAGCCGGTGTTGTACCTTTTGAGTTTTGAGAGGCTCAAATCGTAGGCGTAGGAGATGTCCAAGCCGTTTTTGAGTCTTACTCCCGTCGCGAAGATCATGGCGTCTTGCAGGCGAGCCCCAAGGCCGAACCAGAAGACCTGGTTGAAATTGGCGTTGAGCATCATTTCAAGTTGCCAAGAGGCGAAGTCTGTCTGGAGTGCGACGCGCGGCTCGATTGACTTTGCCTTTATATCTCGTCCGAAGAGGTGGCCTGCCCCGAGGTTCATCACGGGTCTGACCTTCAACCTGGTGCCGTTTTTCAGTTCAATCTCCGGGGCGGAGAGGTGAACCACCGAGAGGCTCAGGAAAGAGGCTGGCGACTGGTAGAAAGCACCGACCCCGGCGTCGAACGCCGAACGGCTGTCATCAGCACCCGTCAAGGCCTCATCGGTCTCCTGATGATAGCCATCTGGGAGAGCGGATGGGGATGTTGAGAGGTCGGACGCGTCGAATTTGACATTGTATACGCCGAATCTGGCACCGAGCCCGAGCAAACCCTTGTCAAGGTAGATGTGGTAAGAGTAAGCGGCGTTGAGTGTCAACGTTGTGGCCGCTCCTACCTTATCTTGCATCACCATGGCACCCACGCCATGAAAATTCTTAAGGAACTTGACCTCGGCATCGGCCGCGATGAGGAACTGCGAAGGCGCATCATCGAAACCGACCCATTGCTGTCGGAAAGCTGCCGTGGCGTCGAGCGCGCCAGATCTGCCGGCGGCACCTGGGTTAACCACGGTTGGCATGAGGAACACCCCTGAGAATTGGGGTTCGCTCTGCGCCATTGAATTCTCCCCTAACAAAGCGCAAATTAAGACAAAAATCGCCGATAAAACACGCTTTGCAATAAAAAACCTTAGCCTTGCGCCGAAGCCTTTTTTGTTATCTAACTGATACTCAAAAGATTCGACACTTTGCAGGGGTTCATTTTTTAAACCCATCCGACTTAATTGGCTATGGCAGAAGTCCATTGTCATATGTTTGAAGAGAACGCACTTCTGCGGGTTTTATTGCAGTCATTGCTACGATTTTTTTCTTTTCGATGTTGCGTTTGCAGTGGCCGTTTTAGTAGTTGTTTTTTTAGTAGTCTGTTTTTCAGCCGTTTGAGACACCAATGTTTTAGACTTGGAGGCCGCTGATTGTCGCTTTGTGGGGTCAGCTCCCTGCTCCTCGGCCAGTTTGAGGCAATCGGCGAGAGACAGATTGGCAGCGTCAGTGCCTTTGGGGATTTTGACGTTTGCCTTGCCGTAGGCTATGTAGGGGCCCCAGCGGCCGTTTAGGATTTGGACGTCGGGGTTCTCGTCAAACTTCTTGATCAGCTTGTTGCGATCGGCCTCGCGCTTGTCCTGAATGCGCGTGATGGCGGCCTCGAGTGTGATGGAATAGGGGTCATCCTCCTTCTTGAGCGAGACGAACTTGCCATCGTGGCGGACGTAGGGACCGAAGCGGCCGGTGCCGATTACCACATCCTTGTCCTCGAAAGTACCGAGGTTGCGCGGGAGGTCGAATAGTTTGAGAGCCTCCTCGAGAGTAATGGTCTCAAGATGCTGGTCTTTGCGGAGAGATGCGAAACGGGGCTTAGGCCCGTCCTCGACAGTCTCGCCAATCTGCGCCATGGGGCCGAAACGACCTATGCGGACATAAACCTTCTCGCCCGTCTTAGGGTCCACTCCGAGTTCACGCTCGCCGGCGCTGCGCTGCGCATGCTCCAGAGTGTCGTCAATCTTGTCGTGGAAAGGTTTATAGAAGTCGCTTATGACGGACTGCCATTTAAGTTTACCGAGCGCAATCTCATCAAACTGGGTCTCGACATTGGCGGTGAAGTCATAGCTCATGACCTCGGCGAAATGCTCAAGGAGGAAATCCGTGACCACCATGGCGATGTCGGTCGGGAAAAGCTTATTTTTCTCGGCCCCGGCATTCTCGCTCGCCTGAGAGCGGACAACTTGACCGTCGACGAGATCGAGAGTCCGGAAAACCCTCTGCACACCCTCGCGGCTGTCGCGCACCACATATCCGCGGTTCATGATGGTGGATATGGTAGGGGCGTAGGTTGAAGGGCGACCGATGCCCATCTCCTCAAGTTTCTTGACAAGAGCGGCCTCATTGTAGCGCGGGGGGCGTTGACTCCAGCGCTCGCGGCTTGAGAGGGCGTTGAGCGACAAATCGTCGCCAATGGAGACGCCTGGCAGCTGTGACTCAGCCTCGTCCTGCTGATCGTCAGAGTCAGTACCCTCCAAATAGAGCTTCATGAAGCCATCGAACTTGATGACATTGGCTGACGCAGCGAAATGAGACTTAGGCTCGGGCGTGTTGATGGTAATGGTTGTACGCTCAATCTGCGCGTCGGCCATTTGGGAGGCCACAGTGCGCATCCATATGAGGTGATAGAGCCTGACCTGCCTGTTGCCGTCATCATCGCGCGCTCCGCTGAGCGGTTGGATATTAGGGACGGAGACATCGGTGGGGCGAATGGCCTCGTGGGCCTCTTGCGCACCCTTAGTGTTCGTCTTGAACTGGCGCCTCTGGTAATACTGCTGCCCCATGGTCCCGACGATGGCCTTGCACGACGCCTCGAGAGCCGTGTCGGAGAGGTTGACAGAGTCGGTACGCATGTAGGTGATGAGACCGGCCTCATAGAGTTCCTGGGCGATGCGCATGGTGTTCTGGGGTGAGAAGCCCAGTTTGCGGCTCGCCTCCTGCTGGAGAGTAGAGGTCGTGAATGGGGGCGCAGGCTGACGCGTCAGCTGTTTACTCTCCACATTGGAGACGCTGAACTTGGCGCCAGAGCAGAGGCGGAGAAAATCCTCAGCCTTGTCTATATCATCAAAACGGTTATTGAGGTCGGCCTTGAAAGAGTATTTGCGGCCATCGCGGTTGAGGCCGAAAGTGGCGGAGACAGCGAAACCGCTTTTAGCGTTGAACGCCATTATCTCCCTCTCCCTGTCGACCAGGATACGCACAGCCACTGACTGAACTCGGCCGGCTGAGAGCTCATTTTTCACCTTGCGCCACAGGACGGACGACAAGTCGAAGCCCACAAGACGGTCGAGAACTCGGCGCGCCTGCTGGGCGTCAACGAGGTCCATGTTAATGTGCCTTGGCGTCTGAATGGCCTTAAGAATCGCAGGCTTAGTAATCTCGTGGAAGACGATGCGCTTGGTGGTCTCGACATCGAGGCCAAGGACGACTGCCAAATGCCAAGAGATGGCCTCTCCCTCGCGGTCCTCATCGGACGCGAGCCAGACAGTCTCCGCATTCTTAGCCAACTTGGTCAGCTCCGCCACAGTCTCTTGCTTCTCGTCCGGGATCACATAGACAGGCAAGAAACCGTGCTGGACATCGACACCTGAGTTATTCTTCTTGAGGTCACGGATGTGTCCCTGACTGGACCTGACGACATAGTCGCCGCCGAGAAACTTCTCGATGGTCTTGGCTTTGGTGGGGGACTCGACGATGACGAGCTGATAATTCTTCTTGTTGGCCATAGGCGGTTGGATGAATGGCTTGAAACAGGAAAGAGGCGGGATGCGCATCGGTTATGACGATGCGCATCCGCCCCTCTTTTTATGTTTTTGAGAGCGTGATGACGAATAACTTAGTCACGCTATAAAGTCAGGCGATTAATCTTGAGATTCGGGCTGCTGCTCAGCGGCGGGAGCCTCTGCTGGAGCCTCTGCGGGCTGCTGGTCGTCAGCAGACTGAGCGTCGAAAGCGGGAGCAGGAGCCGTATTGCCAGCCTTGTTCTCGAGAATCTGATCGAGGCCGCTCTCTGAATGAGATACGCCAGTGGGGAAAACGGCGACGGAGGCGAGTGAGAAGACGAGGAGGAGGCAAGCGAGAGTCCAAGTAGCCTTCTCGACGAAGTCAGTCGATTTGCGGACGCCCATGATCTGCGCCTGGCTTGCGAAGCTCTGGTTGAGTCCGCCACCCTTTGACCTTTGAACGAGGACGATGAGAATCATGAAGACGCTGACGAAGAGCATCAGCCAAACAACGACATTGAACATATTATCGTGAAGTTATGTTTTTAATGTATTAGCTTTTCGATTTCAGTAATTCGGGTCGCAAAGTAACTACTTTTTTCGGGATTTTTCAAGGAAAGCTTCTTAAATATGTTAATTGCGCGTTCGTACTGTTTCTGTTTCAGGTAGATAGAGGCGAGAGTCTCGGTGAGGACGCCGTCATTTTCGCTTGTGCTGCGCTCCTCAATCTTCTTTGCCTCGGACTGCGAGATGGGTTTGGTGGCAGAGGGCGTTATACGCTCGACAGGCTCGGAGAGGAAGCGGTCAATGAGATTATTCTGCTTGGCGTGGCGATCTTGCATAGCCTCCTCATCCTTAATCGTCTGCCGTTCTGAGACATAGTCGAGCCAGTCGGCAAAGGTGTATCTTTCCGCCGGGCGGCGGACATGGTCATCGAAATCGACGAGAGTGTAGGTGTCGGAGGGAGAGGAGGGTTTCTCGAAATCGAGTTCGTCAGATACGCCGGGGAAATAATCGGCAGCGACAGGTTGCACAGGGGTGAAAACCTCGGCCTTGGGTTTGGGCTGCGGTTCGGCAGGAGTGACGGGCGACGCAGCTTGGACATCAGCAGCTACGTCAGCATGGGCTTGCTCTGGCTGGGGCTGCTCTTGAGCCTCCTCCTTTTGAGGCTGGGGCGCGGGGGCAACCTCAGGCTTAGGCTTTGGCGTGATGACGGGGGCTGACTTTTTGTTATAATCCTTGCCGTTGATGAGCCAATAGAGCGCGCCACGATCCCAGACGTGGACCGACGCCTTTTTCAGCTCGGAAGAGAAATGGACACTGCCCGTGACATTGAGGCCTTTAGCGAGCAGCATCCAGCCGGCGTGGAAATACGGGAATCGCCTCACCGTGGCAGCGAGCGCGTCCACAGTGTCGGGCGTCATGGCGTCGGGGTTTTCGACGGCATTATAGAAAGTCTCCCGTGTCAAAGAAAGTCAGATAAGTGTGTTGTCAAAAGAAAGTTCAAACGGCAGACGCTCTACCAGTCGGCAAAGGCCTTATTGAAAATATTCTCGGTCAGCTCCTCGACAATGAGGGTGCAAAGGTCTGACTCCACGTCGGCGAGGTTACTCTCCGAATCATAGTCCTGATAGGCTGAAAAACTTTGCTCCCAATCCTTTTGAGGGTCTTTGGAGTTTCGGCACCTAATCTTGACCGTGACCGTCAGACGGGTCTGAGCAGAAACTGCGTCGGCCTTGAGGTCCATAGGCTTGGTCGAATAGGCGGTTATGTCGCCAGAGAAATCGACATCGCCGTTCTCATTCACGAGGCCTAAGCGGCTCTCATTCTGAATGCGATCCTTGAGACCCTCGGTGAGGGTGGACGAGAGATCTGGGTTGACAAGTGGCGCCCTGTTATTGATATACTGGACAGAGAACGTGTTGAGGTTCTCAGGAATTGAGGCGCCGCTCATGGTTATGGAGATGGTACAAGCCGGCAAGGCGAGAGCCAAGATGAGTGCGAGTGCTATGATAAAACGGCGCATAACACCATGGTTGTTATAAGTTGTCGAGGCCATAGTCGTGAATCTTACGATAGAGCGTACGCTCGGAGATTTGAAGCTCGGCGGCAGTCTTACGCCTGTTCCCTTTGAACTTGATGAGAGTCCTGCGAATAAGCTCCTTCTCATTGTCCGCAATGGAGAGCGGCTGCATCTCGACAGCCTCATGAATATCCTGACAGTCAGAAGCGCGGACCGGCGTGATGTCCACAACCTGACCTTTGAGTGCGCCGGCGGAGAGGTGGTCTACCCTCGAAGTCTGCGAGGCCTCGGGCTTCACATCGGGCTCATCGGGACGCATAGACGCAGAGGGCAGTTGCTGGTCGCCGTCAGAATAGAGTCTGCGCATCAGCTGGAGGTTCTCCTTGCTCAGGGTGGAAGCCCCGCCCTCATTGTTAATCAGAGTGAGGACCAGTTTCTTGAGATCATTGACATCATTGCGCATGTCAAAGAGTACCTTGTAGAGAATCTCCCTGTCGGAGTTGAACGACTGCTCGTGCGCACCATCCACCTGAGGCAAGAAGCGTTGGCGGTCAGCAGGTTGAGTGTGGGGTATGAAACGAGCCACAATCTCGGCCGTCACATTACGATCAGGTGCGAGGACAGTCAGTTGCTCGGCCATATTCTTGAGCTGACGCACATTGCCGGGCCAATCATAAGACATAAGAGCCCTTTGGGCGTCGTCAGTCAAGCGGACGGGCGGGATGTGGTTCCTGTCGGCGAAATCTGAAGTGAACTTATGGAACAGCTCCGGGATGTCGGCAGCCCTTCTTCTGAGGGGCGGAATGCGGATGAGGACGCCATTGAGTCGGTAGAAGAGATCCTCGCGGAACCTGCCGTTACCGATGGCTTTCTCAAGGTCTACATTAGTGGCTGCGACAATGCGGACATCAGTCTTCTTGACAACAGACGAGCCGACGCGCATATACTCACCTTTTTCGAGGACACGGAGCAGCTTAGCCTGCGTGGCCAAAGGCAACTCGCCAATCTCATCGAGAAAAATGGTGCCGCCATTAGCCTCCTCGAAATAACCTTTTCGCTCGTTGAGCGCACCAGTGAAGGCGCCCTTCTCGTGGCCGAAAAGCTCCGAGTCCATAGTACCCTCAGGGATGGCGCCGCAGTTGACGGCCACATAGGGTTTATGCTTGCGCGCGCTGAAGGCGTGGATAATCTGCGGGAACACCTCCTTGCCCGCGCCACTCTCGCCAATGATGAGGACAGAGAGTTGGATGGGAGCCACTTGGGCGGCCGTATCTATGGCCCTGAGGAGCTCAGGGTCATTACCTATGATTCCGAAACGCGCCTTGATTTCCGAAGTGTCAACCATCAGACGATAAGAGTTATCAAAATGAGACATGACGCGGCAGAGAGCCGGCGCCCCTTGCATCGAACCCGCCACCCGTTAATAAAAGCCGCGGGCGGGCTATAGCAAACGCCAAAAGTAGTTATTTTTGCGGAAAGATAAAAAATCAAAAAAGAGAGACGAGATGGAGAAGCAAGACATAATAGGCCTCATCCCCGCCCGCTACGCTTCGACGCGATTCCCGGGGAAGCCGTTAGCCGACATTGGCGGCAAACCCATGATCAGGCGCGTCTATGAGCAGGTGCGCAAGACGTTGCCCAATGTAGCCGTCGCCACTGACGACAGCCGCATTGCCGAAGCCGTGATGGCGTTCGGCGGTCGCGTGGTCATGACTTCGACTTCGCACAGGAGCGGCACCGACCGTTGCGCCGAGGCCGTCAGCAAAGTGGAGGCAGAGGACGGACGGAGCTACAAAGTAGTCGTCAACATCCAGGGCGACGAGCCATTCATTAAGCCCGAGCAGGTGGCCTTGCTCACCAGCGCGTTTGACGACCCGAATGTTGACATTGCCACCCTCGTCAAGATGGCGGACAGCGAGGAGGACCTGTTCAACCCCAACAAGCCCAAGGTTGTGATAAGCGCACAGGGCGACGCGCTTTACTTCAGCCGCCAGCCCATCCCGTATCTGCGCGGAGTGGCTGAGCATGACTGGCTCAAGAGCCACAAGTATTGGAACCACATAGGGCTCTACGCCTATCGCACTGACGTTCTCCACAAACTGACCAAACTCGCGGCTGGAGACTTGGAGAAATGCGAGAGCTTGGAGCAGCTCCGATGGCTTGAGAACGGATACCGCGTGCGCGTGCTGCCGACAAAGCTCGAGAGCCTCAGCATTGACACGCCCGAGGATTTGGAGGAGTTGAAAAGAAGAGGGTTGATTTAGGGTGTTCGGCCCAACAGATTACGAGGCGGTGGCTACTTCTTGTGGTCGCCGCCTTTTTTTTGTGCTGAGCGTTGTTATTTTGCTTCGTGCGCACCATTCGGGAATGAGGCACACACCACTTGCCAAGGCATCACTTTGTCAAGATAGTTTCTTGTCGAGATGCTCCCTGCGGACAATCAAAAGCCAAGGCTCAAATATCGGCTTCAAGCAAAGTCATCGGGACTAAAATAATCTCTTCTGGGAAATGGGATGGGGGGCGTGATGGCGGTGGATAAGCTACCGCAACCAGGGCAAGGTGTCATATAACGAAAAAAGGCCTCAGGAAAACCTGAAGCCTTAACTGAAAGTTGCCCCACCAGGATTCGAACCCAGACTAAAAGAACCAGAATCTTCTGTACTACCTTTATACTATAGGGCAAAATTGTTGATCCACGGGGGTTCGAACCTCGACTAAGAGAACCAAAATCTCCTGTACTACCATTATACTATGGATCAATCCAGCAAACATTCAATCTTGGCGTCTTCCGCCGAAGAGAGAATTAAGATAGTTGCCCCACCAGGATTCGAACCCAGACTAAAAGAACCAGAATCTTCTGTACTACCTTTATACTATAGGGCAATGTTTGCAAGATGTATCGCACGGGAGTGCGGCCCTTCCATTCGGAATAATCTCCCTCGGAATTGCGACACAAAATTAGAGGTTTATTTTTTCACTTGCAAGAGGGATGCGTTATTTTTTGAATAAAGCTTCATTTTCTTGTTGTGAACAGATGTGACAAACGAGCGTTAGAGCCTCTGTATCAGCGTCCCGAGCCCATTTTCAACCTCAAGCTTGGCATGACCACCAATTATGAGGGGATAATTCTCCTCGGGGGCGTGACCCGACGGATAGCCGATGAAAACTGGGTAATGATAGTCCGCCACGGCGTCGGATATGATTTGGAAAGCGTCGGCACCGAAAGGCGTAGCGCCGTCGCGCATGCCAGTCATCTGTCCGACAATGAGTCCGGAGAGACGCGAGAGGTAGCCAGAGAAGCGGAGCGCACGAATCATACGGTCGATATGATAGCGGTATTCCGAGAGATCCTCTATGAAAAGAATGGCACCATCTGGCGGAGGGAGCAAGGCCGTAGAGGCCAACGAGTAGACTATGGACAGATTGCCGCCTATGACGCGTCCCTCTGCCACACCCTCACGGCTACCCGTCATGGCGGGGCGAGAAAGGGCGAAGCCGTCACCACGCAAAAGAGACAGCGTGGCCTGGACATCGGGAGAATCCACGCCATGGGTCGCAATGTGCTTAAGCATAGGGCCGAGGATGCCACACTGCCCAACAACGGCTGACGCCGAATGAAGCGCGGTTATGTCACTGAAACCCACAATCATCTTGTCGGTTTGCGAGAAGACGCTCCTCCATCCTCCATAGGGTTCAAGCGCCTCAAGCGTACGCATGGCGCCATAGCCACCCCTTGTGCACCACACCACATCATAGCGAGGGTCGGAGAGAGCGCGATGAAGGTCGGCTGCCCTTTGGCTGTCAGCCGCTGAGAAGACACCTTGACCAGGTCCAGCAACATGTGGCATAACGTCAACAGCGAAGCCGGCGGTGCGGAGGGCCTCGAGACCGTCATGAAGATATTCGTCCGCTATATGGCCAGAGGGAGCCACCACGGCTATGCGGCCGCCCTGTGGCAAAAGACGTTGAGACATTTGGGAAGGCAGATATTCTGTTTTGCGGAAATATAGTTTAGCCGATTTGGCCTTAGTCAATCAGCCGCGAGCCGTCGACATTTTCTTTCACGACGCAGCCCGGCATTATCTGCTCAAGCGCTTGAGCAAAAGAAGAGACAGTGAAAGGAGCCTCAACGACTGCTGTGGCACCAGCTTCGAGCAGCGCAGCCTCTGAAATTCCACTGTCGGGCGTATTAACGACCAAAGTCTTAAACTTGTCGCCAAATGCCTTGATGTTGGCAGTGAAATGCGTGACCACATCGGGACATTCGCGCAGGTCAATGACAGAGAGCGCAGGCCTGTTCTCCATCCATAGCCTTGAGAAGGCCTCACGATCCGAGCCGAACACATTGCAGCGGGGCAAGAGAAGAGAGGTCGCCAAAGTGAGGCACTGGCCATGTGGGAGAACAACCACATTTGTTTGAGAGGGGGCAGCTTGACCCGTGGCCGAAGAGTCTTCGGCTACGAAGAGCGGCAGAGAGAGCCAGAAATGCGAGCCGCGGCCGACGACCGACTCCACCCCAATGTCGCCACCCATTTGACGAGCCAAGCCGCGACAGACAGAGAGGCCGAGGCCAGCCCCTGTCCCGAATGGGTTGAGCTTGACAAAGACATCGAAAATGGTACTCAGCTTGTCATCGGGGATACCGCATCCCGTGTCTGAGACATGGAAGACAATATTCGCACCGTCAACCTGCGCCCAGACCATGACGCAACCAGTGTCCGTGAAGGCGAAAGCGTTGGAGACCAGCTTACTGAGAATCTGGCCTGTCGCCACGGAATCAAGAGACACCGCAAGCCCCCTCATGCGCGGGTCGTGCGAAGCGATGAACTGAACGCCCTCATGCTGCAGACCGTTCATGCGGTCGTGAAGGTTAGAGATGATGTGTTCGACCTCGACACGGCTGCGCACGTATTTGCGGGAGCAAGACTGGATCTGCGAGATCTCCATTATGCCGTCGACGAGGTTGAGCAGCTGAGTGTTGTTGGCACGGACAATGCTGGCATAGCGAGCCAACTCGTCATCTGTGTGATATTGCGCAATGAGTTCAGAAAATCCGACGATGGCGTTGAGCGGAGTGCGCAACTCGTGGCTGACATTGTTGAAGAAGCGAGAACGCAGAGACTCGACTTGCTCACTCTTGCGGAGCGCACGCACAATGGTGGCCTCACGCTCGCGCCTCTCTGTGACATCCGCCGAGATGGCTGTGACAGCCTCCACTGTGTCGGAATACATGAAGTGGAAGCTGATGATATGCTTTGACCCGTCGGGATGGACAACCTTAGCCTCCTGTTTGAAAGAGGTGATGCTCCCGTCGTAGATTTTGGCGAGATTGGTGTTTATGAGGACAAGATCGGCAGGGTCCATGCTCTCGCAATAGAGCGCTTTGTCTGGGATGTCCGCCGACTTCTCTTGCGCAAGGTTGGCATACCACTGGGCGGAGGCTATGCCACCGGAGCCGAACTGGCAAACTCCGAGTTTGGAGAACCGGCCTATCTCGGCAAAGAAGTCATTAATCAGCTTCATGCGACGGCTTTGCACCAGAAGCATAGAGGAGTCCGTCATGACGAAGAGGTATCCCGTGACACGCCCATGAGAATAGAGCTTGCTGGAGCGCAAGTTTATCTCCACCTTGTCCCGACGGTGAGTCTTGAAGAAACCCAAGTCGGCAATCACCTTAAAGTCATAGAGCATATTGAAGTTGCAGTTATCCTTTGTCCGGATTTGCATCTTCTGCTCCTCGGTGAACATTGGGCAGTCAAAGACGTTAGTCAGCTTGACATCCTCCTTCGAACGCAGACCGAGAATCTCGATACAGCGGTCATTGATATAGACTTGCCGCCCCTCCGTGTCGCAAAAAGCGATGATGGCGGGTATTTTGTTATAGATGTCCTCTGTGCGCTCACGCTCTTTTTGTCTCGCCAGCTCAGCGGTCACCTCTTTGTCCACGTCCCTCGCGAGGCCGACAATGACCTCTGAGCGGCCGTCATGATCAGTGGCAACCGATCGGACAGAGACGTCGAACCACCTCATTTCGGAAGAGGAGAGCGGCCTTGCGCGCATACGGATTGAGAAACCCGATTTGCGTCCCGCCTCGACATCCGCATAGTCCTGATTGAAGCGATCGCGGTCCGAGCGGTGGACATATATATCGTAAGGGGCGTCGACCAGTGACCCGTCGGCGGCAAGAATTGACCTTTTGCGCCTCTTGACATCCCATTGCCATGTGTAAAAGCCTCCGGCCTCACAAGCCATCTGAGTGAGGACAAGCTGATTAAACACCTTGGCATAGGCCGAGCCTTGAGCGAGCAGCACCGTGAGCGAGTCGGACAGGAGCTGGAGTCGCTGCCTCTCCTCGCTGTTCCACTCCCTTGGACGGGATGAGACGCATGAGACTAAGCCCCAATTGGTGTCGGTATCAATTGAGCGGATTACGGAAATGGCGCCACCTCTCCAGCCTGAGTCAACGAACGCTTTCACATCGCGCTCCGACACATCCCGGAAATCATCAAGAGATTTGAAGATTTGGACGCCTGTTTTCCGCATGACGACATCCATGACGGGCGACTTGCTCTGAAAACCGACACGGAACACGTCAAGGCGCTCAGCTGTCATTATCTTCCCCACGACAGCCACACACAGATACTCGTCACCGACACATTTCCACACTGACACCATTATCCCGGGCGGGAGGTGGCTGCGGAAAGTCTTTAGCATATCGGCAATGAGATCGTAGAGCGATGATTGGGACAGGCTTGTCTGCCCCTTGAAAAGTTCGCAAGTTCGCCCCTCAAAGATAGACATGGGGGCCGCGTCCTCGCTCAAAGTAGGGACATTCGAGCCGGACATAGACTCATCTATGGAAGCGGAACCCATAGAGTGGCGCACGCCATCGGAATCAAAATATTGGGAGAGCTTGACGAAGCGGAGCCTATACTCGCGTCCGCCCACATTGTAGGTATGCCTCCACTCGATTTCGCCAGAGAGTGCCGTCCTGAATATGTAGTCGATCATGTCCACATTACAGAAACGCAAAAGGACCTCCTGGCTGAACTTGTTCACATCAAGGCCCAGAAAGTCCCGAAAGTTATCGCTAACCTCAAACTCACGACGCTGAGAGGCGTCCCACAAGAAGACACCACTCTGAATTAAACGTTCGTATATGGGATTTTGACCGTACATGTAGGGGAAAAGAGAGGCTTACGGCACTGCGAGACCATGTCAACAAAGACAAGAGAAAACACTAAAATCTCGCAGCGTCTCTCTATTTGTACGTAAGGACCCCCTTATTGTTTCATCGCGCGGGCTACAAAGTTTTGACAAAATCGGCCACAACGACGGCTATGTCGCCATTGCCAGTTGAGCGGAGCGCATCTACCAGCTCGAGCGTGAAGGGTGTGATGTCATCGACAATGGATTGTGACGACAATGGCGCATATTTACTTAGGGATTGCGATTGGCGGAACAGGGACAGGCATCGGTCGGCCGCTGTGGACAGAACCGCACGGGACAAATAATCATCACCACACTCATGCAAGATCTTGGCAGAGGTGAGCAAGTCGGAATCGAGCGACCCCATGGATGCAGGCAGCCAAGACAACGAACTGCGCAGAGCCGCCAGAGCCGAGGCATTGTCGCCACGATTAACGGCCTCCTGAGCCACGACGGTGCACATGTGGCGGATACGCAGACGCGACAGCTGCGCCACTTCGTCGGCTGAGGGTGAGAAAGAAGAGAGGTCAGGCAAATGAAGTCCGCCATGGAAAAGTTGCCAACGGTCAGAGGCGGTGAAAACCGACGTGTCCGGCACAAGATAAGAGACAGGCCCGGCATCCCAGAGATAGGGGTCGAGACCAAGGTCGTGAGTTGGCACGACATCCGGCATGAGGCAAAGCTTTCTGTGCGGATTTTGAGACGCAATCTCAAGCAAAAGGAGATCGGAGGGGTCGAGGGACTCCTTGCCGACATGAATCACGACAGAGGTGTCGGCCAATGGCAAGGAAATGACATTGGAGCGCAAATAGAGACTGCGTCCCAACTCGGTGTCGGCAGCCGTCGATATGTCGGAGAGCGAGACGGTGTCAGTCACATTGGGCAACAGCCACGTGGATTGCAGACGCCCGCCAATGGCCAAATCGGCATGTGGAATTCGGAGGGGGGCATCAGCACGACCAGCCTTGACAAGACTCTGGCAATGCCAGAAAGAGGAGAGGAGACTATAGTTGACAATGCGCACGTCGCGCCTGTAGCCGAGGACCTGCTGGGCGTACCACATGGGATAGGTGTCATTGTCGCCACCTACAACAAGCACAGCGTCTGGGGGGCAGAGGTTCAGGACACTCTTTGCCATGTCATCAACCAACGTGTCACCCGACCTGTCATGAGAGGCGTAACCCGCAGAGCACATGAGCGCAGGGACACCAAGAGCCGCTATGGCGGAGAGGCTTCGCAACCAGCCACCGCGGAGCGACGACAACTTTTCTGATCGTTCCACTCGGAGCCAAAGTCGCCAAATGGACAATGCGATGAGGAGAGCCAAGACGGCATAGAGAGGGAGGAACACATAGTCCCTTTCACGCGGCTCGTAGGGCGGCATGTTGAGATAGAGCGCAAGTCCGGGGCCTGAGATGGCAATCCACAAAAGGATAAGCAGCGAGAGGCGCAGCCTTGCCTTGCGGACCGTCAAAAAAAGCCCTACAAGAGCCAAGACGAACGGAATGCCGAAGAGAGCGTAACGTCCATCCGCATTGCAGTCACTGTCACCGACATGAAGTCGAGCCTTGTCGAGGGCGTCGATGCCTGTGATAAAATTGCCCGAGAGGTAACCACCGTCGCCTATCTCACTGTTTTGGCGACCACAGAAATTCCACATCACATAGCGCGCCATCATGTGCCCCAATTGATAAGAGACAAAGAAACGCACATTGGCGGCAAGAGAGGGAATAGAGTCAGGCCATCCGTCGGGGTTCGCCCAAGAGCGGTATGCCCACAGAGCCTCGGGCGAGTTGGACGTCATGCGCGGGAAGAAAGAGTTCTCGCTGTCGGGATAGGAGTAATCGACTGGTTTTGACTCGGGGATATAGGAGTGGGAGGTCACGTCATAGGCCATTCGGTCCTCAGAAGAGAAGCCACTTGGGCGGGAGGCGTAGGTTGGTCCCCAAAGGAGGGGGCGAGAGCCATATTGACGGCGAGCCATATAGTCCGAAAGACGTTGAGCGTCAGACGGGCGACTGATGGCCAGAGCTACATTCTGAGAGCGGGCGAGAGGCTCGGCATAAGAGAGGAAACCGAGTGAAATGAGGAAACAGGCTGTGGCGATATGCCCCGCGAGACGTCCGCGCCAAAAGACGGCGACAACAAGCAGAGCAACGGGCAAAAGAGCAGCAGCGACGCCCCACCCCACCCCGACAGGCAGACCGAAAACATTAACACACAGCACATCGGCGAGCAAAGCGAAATCGAAGAAATGGCCTGATGCCAACCAGACAAGCGCAACGACACCGAGGCAACCGGCGAGGGCCGCCAAAGCCATGGCACGACGGCCAAGACGCTCACAAACCGCAGCCGCAGCCAATGGAAGCGTAAGCCAACCAAGCCAATGGACGCCGGCAGTCATGCCCACGACAAGGCAGAGCAGCCAGACCAAACGCCACGACCCCGTGCGGCGGAAACGCAGAGCGAGCCAAAGGGAAGTGAAGCCAAGCAGACAAGCCGCGCTGTAGACCTCAGTCTCAACAGCCACAGCCCAAACACTGTCAGTGAAAGCCCAAGTGAGGCCCGCCACGGTCTGCACCACAAACAGCGAGACGCGGGAACAGCCGCCATCACTCTCCTTCCACCACAAAGCGACCTCGCGCGCAACGAGCGACAGCACTGTGGCGGCCGCTGCGCAAGAGAGGGCGGACATAAGGGAGCAAGCCATGGCCTCAGCCCCATGCGGAGCGAGCATGACAGCCATGCGCAAGACGAGCCAATAGAGCGGAGCCCCGGGCGGATGACCGACATCGAGCCCCGCCGCGCAACATACAAATTCACCAGCATCCCACAACGAGGAGGCCGGCCCCACCGTCATGAGATAAAAAAAGAAAGCCAGACAGAAGACGTGAAGCCCGCCTTCTGCCCAGCTTTTGATAAGCTGAGGCAAACGCCTGAGTGGCAATGCCATCTAAATGAGTTTATTCGTCAAAGTGTCGGGGAAAATGACCTTGGGGCGGAAAGACTGCGCCTCCTCCATTGTCATCTGGGCGTAGGAGATGATGATGACCACATCGCCGACAGCCACCTTGCGAGCGGCAGCCCCGTTGAGGCAGATGACGCCAGAGCCTCTCTCTCCGGGGATGGCGTAGGTCTCAAGCCTCTCACCATTATTATTGTTCACCACCTGCACCTTCTCATTGTGAAGAATACCGGCGGCGTCCATCAAATCCTCGTCGATGGTAATGCTCCCGACGTAGTTGAGATCGCTCTGCGTGACCGATACGTCGTGGATTTTGGATTTCATCAGTG
Organism: Bacteroidaceae bacterium; assembly: GCA_963618945.1. Taxonomy (GTDB): domain Bacteria; phylum Bacteroidota; class Bacteroidia; order Bacteroidales; family Marinilabiliaceae; genus W3P20-009. The sequence continues at coordinate 107,475 of CAVETY010000005.1, read as the reverse complement.
TGACGAACATGTCGATGAGGCTTATATTGTTATTACAGGTTGAACTAAATGTTTATTACTTGAGCGAGATATTGTCGATAAGGCGGACGTTGCCAGCCTGGACAGTGATGCAGCCATGGGGGGCGTCGCTCTCTGACCAAGACTTGATGGGCTGAAGCGTCAGCGCGTCAACAATCTCGTAATACTCGACCACGAGAAGCGGGTTCTTATTGATCTCGGCCACGGTCCATTCGATAAGCTCAGCGGGGGACTTGGATTTCTTGAGATCCAATGAGGCTGCGAGAACCTCGTGAATGTGAGGAGCGGCAGCCCTATGCTCGGGAGTGAGAAGGGTGTTACGGCTGCTGACAGCCAGTCCGTCGGACTCGCGGACAATGGGGCACTCGACAATCTCAAGTTTGAAATCGCAGAGGCTGACCATCTGCTTGATGACCGCAATCTGCTGGAAATCCTTCTCACCGAAATAGGCCTTATCGGGCGAGACATAGGCGAAAAGCTTAGAGACGATTTGGCATACGCCGTTGAAGTGACCGGGACGATGGGCGCCCTCCATGACCTCAGCGACAGGGCCAAGCTCGAAGACACGCGTGTCAGGCTGGGGATAGACCTCCTCGGCCGTAGGGGCGAAGACCACATCGGCAGCCGTGTTGTCGGTAAGGAGCGCGACGTCGGCATCGAGAGTGCGCGGGTAGGTGCGGAGATCCTCAGGGTTATTGAACTGAGTAGGGTTGACAAAGACAGAGACTACGGTGAAACCATTGTCGGCGCAAGACCTTTTGACGAGGGATAGGTGTCCGACATGAAGCGCTCCCATTGTAGGGACTAAACCGACGGTCTTGCCTGCCTTGCGGGCATCTGCAACACGGGCTTTGAGATCCGCGACTGTGCTGATGACTTCCATTATATACTTTGCTGTATGTTTGTTCTTTAATCGGGCGTGAGAGCCATTCGCATGGCATCCACATTTTAATCGGGCGCAAAGTTAGTACTCAAATGCGGATTGACAACTGGAAATAGCAATTTTTAAGTCTGAAGAGAGTCTTTTGACCATTTTCTCGTGATATTGGTCTGACTTTGGCTCAATTTAAAGACAGCCGAGGCTGATGTGAACATTTAGAGCAAAGTCCTTTATTACAGAGACTGAAAAAGAAAAGCCCCACATGCCGCGATTGGCATGCAGGGTTATATACTTGAATTTTCAGAGAAATGCGAACGTTGCCTATTAGAGAACGAAATTTATAGGCACAGTTATTTGGACGCGAATCGGCTTGCCCTTATGCATTCCTGGAGTCCATTTGGGCATTGACCTTACTACACGTTCAGCCTCCCTGTCGAGAAAAGGATCTAAAGGACGAACCACCCTTACATTAACGACAGAGCCGTCGGTCGCGATTACGTACTTGACGAAGACACGTCCCTCGACGCCATTAGCCTGCGCCTCTTTGGGATAATGAACAGACCGAGCAAGATATCGGCGTAGAGCCCGTTCGCCACCGGGGAAGGAAGGCATCTGATCTATCTTCCCGTAGATAGTATTACACTTGGAAACGGAGACGCTATCAGACTTCAGAGTGTCGGCGACCTCTGCGACCGGTTGCGAGCAATCTGCCGCTTGTGATTCCGGGACGGGAGCAGCCTCAGCTTGGGACAAATGAGAAAAAGCGAGGCAAAGGGCGAGGCAAAAGAGGGCTTGGAAGAAAAATGCCGAGGCGTTCTTAAAGTGGTTCATAGACATTGGTGAATTTTAAAGTTCTATTTCGGGGCAAAACGATTGGAGCGAAGAAGTGAAGCGGCATCCGTAATGAGAGATGGGTACACTTACGGACATTACAGACGAATGGTAGAATGACTGCTAATTGGGGGGCGCGCACTCACATCGCCTATCTTTAATGCAATTTAGCGGATTTAACCTATGCCATGTGGCACAGAATTATTTGTAGCGGAGTGGGGATAGAGGGGAAAAAAGAAAATCCCGGCACTTCAGAAAGATGTGCCGGGATTAATTATTTCTCAACTGAGTCTGAGATACCCCGTACTACTGGAGAACGAAGTTGATAGGCACAGTGTAAGATACTCGAACGGCCTTGCCGCGCTGCTTGCCAGGAGACCACTTAGGCATGGACTTGACGACGCGTACAGCCTCCTTGTCGAGGTTCGGATCGAAAGGACGTGCTACCTCTACGTTAGAGACAGATCCGTCGGGCATGATGACGAACTTGACGAAGACACGACCCTGGATACCATTCTCCTGAGCGATAACAGGGTACTTGACGGACTGAGCCAGATATTTGCGGAGAGCCTCGTCACCACCAGGGAAGACAGGCATCTGCTCAACGATAAGGAAGACCTCCTGCTCAGCAGGCTCCTCCTCCTCGACGACCTCGGCCTCGATCTCACGGATCTCGACCTCAGTGTTCTCATCCATCTCAGAGTTGAAGTCGAAATCCTCAGCTACCTCGGTGTTATCGTCGACAATATTGAGGGACTCGGCTACTGGTGGTGGTGGTGGTGGTGGTGGTGGCGGTTTAACTTGATCCTGCGAAGTGACAGGAATCATCTCCTCCTCAACCACCTCTTGCTGCTGCACCTCAAGATTCTGGACCGATACGTCCTCCGAGGTCCACTCGAAAGCACCAAAGGTCAAGCCGAGAGCAACAGCCAGGCCGATCTCGGTGAAGAGAATCCTCTTGTTCTCCAAGTCAGCCTTAGGTGTTTTTTTGGCTTCCATAAGTTGTTTAACTTTACGTAAACTACAAGCAATGCGACAATTAAGGCGCAAACCACCGCGGAATGCGCCGAAATCGAGTGCTAATATAGACAATAATTCCCAACCGCCATTCAACGTCACTTGTTTTTTTTCTATTTTGTCACACAATGTGACATCTCAGCCCGAAATCGTCACTATTTTTGCGAGTAGTGTTAACGTCATGTTCAATGGCGCTGCACACTGTTAACCACAAAAAACAATCAGCAAAAATGAGGAGACAACTCATGACAATGTTGGCGGCGGGCGTGACGGCCGTCACACTCGTATGTTGCGCCACGCAGCGCAGACATGTCGACATCTTTATGGTGGGAGACTCAACCATGGCGAACAAGCCTCTCGCCAAAGGCAACCAGGAGCGAGGATGGGGACAGACACTGCCATTGTGCTTCGACAGCACTGTCACCATCCACAACCATGCGGTCAATGGCCGCTCCACCAAGAGCTTTATAGATCAAGGACGTTGGGCCGAGGTGCTCGACTCGCTCAAGCCGGGCGACTACGTCGTCATACAGTTTGGACACAATGACGAGAAGGCCGACACGGCACGCCACACAGAGCCGTGGGGCGACTACATTGGCAACCTCCGCCGCTTTGCTCAAGAGGCGAAAGCCAAGGGCGCGACACCTATTATATGTAACTCGATCGTCCGCCGCAACTTTGCGACCGTAGCCGACGCGGTGGCGCAGGATGACAAGTCCGGCCAAGCTGAGATGCTGGAGGCCGAGGGCGACTCACTCATAGAGACCCACGGAGAGTATCTGCCAGCCGCACGCAAGGCAGCCGAGGAAGAGGGCGTAGTGTTCATTGACATGAACAGCCTGACCCGCGAATTGGTGCAGTCATATGGCCCCACCCGCAGCCGCGAGCTTTACTTGTGGGCCGAGCCTAACACCGTGGAGGCTTACCCCGACGGGAAGAAAGACAACACACACCTCAACGTCACAGGCGCGACAATCGTTGCCAAGATGGCGGCCAAGGCCATGGGCGAACAGTTGCCCGAATTGAAGGAGAGAATCGTCTCTGAGGAGTAGTCTGAGAGATTTCAAAAAGCGCCGGGCTGGATGCTCCGCGCTGACAAAAAAGAGGGCTTCGCATCGAATTGCGGAGCCCTCTTTTTTCACAAAAAGGGCGCGACAAACGCATTTTCTTAATCCCAAAAAGCGAGAAGTCAACGGCCGTCTCGCCACAGAATTCAAAATTTCACCCCAAAAACCGCTATTCACGCCACTTGCGGCCACCCCACATAACAATATGCTTGACATGGGCGAGGTCTTGTTATTTCTTTGCTTTCGGGTCACGGGAAAGAGCCGCGGCCGACAACCAAACACAAGATGTCAAACAAGGCAAAAATAGGAGGCGGGATTGGCGACGCGGCACACCAGGCCGTGTTGCGAACAGTTCACGCGACCATACAGCAAGGCGTCATTGAAATCGACGCAGAGCGATGCAAAGGCTGCGAGCTGTGCGTCTACGAGTGCCCCGCCCACACGCTGCGTCTGAGCGACGAAGTGAACCTGCGCGGTTTCCGCCACTCGGAGCAGATCAGACCCGACCACTGCATAGGCTGCGCCAGCTGCGCGCTCATATGCCCGGACGGCTGCATAACAGTCTACCGCCACTCCGTCATACCCAACTCGCTCAGGGAGGAGCTTCAGAAACAATGAGTGAAGACGTAAGACTGATGAAGGGCAATGAGGCCCTTGCCATCTCCGCCATACGCTACGGAGCCGACGCGTATTTCGGCTACCCCATAACCCCGCAGAGCGAGATTCTCGAGACGTTGATGGCCGAGCGTCCATGGGCCTCGACAGGCATGACCGTGATGCAGGTGGAGAGCGAGGTTGGCGCAATACATATGGTCTACGGCGCAGCAGCATCCGGCCGCAGGGCAATGACATCATCATCAGGCCCTGGCATAAGCCTCATGCAGGGCGGCATCTCATACTTGTGCGGAGCCAATCTGCCGTGCTTAGTTGTCAACGTCATGCGCGGCGGCCCAGGTCTTGGCACCATACAGCCCAGCCAGGCAGACTATCATCAGGCAGTGCGCGGCGGCGGACATGGCGACTACAGGGTCTTCACCCTTGCGCCCGCCAGCGTCCAGGAGATGGCCGACTTCGTCTCTATAGCATTCGACTGGGCATTTGAGTACCGCAACCCGGCCATGATATTGGCTGATGGAACCATTGGCCAGATGATGGAGAAAGTCGTTCTGCCAGAGCCTCGCCCCCGCCTGACCTCAAAAGAGGTTGAGGAGCGTTGCCCGTGGGCAGCCAACGGCACCATGAGGCACAGGATGCCGAAAAACAGGATAACGAGTCTGGAGCTGGACCCCGCCCTCATGGAGATCAAGAACCAGGACCGCGAGGACAGGTATGCCAAAGCCGAGCGCGAATGCGTCAGGTATGAGGAGATAAAGACCGAGGACGCGGACATCGTACTCGTGGCCTTCGGATCGTCGGCCCGCGTCTGCACCAAGGCCGTGGAGATTGCCCGAGCCGAGGGTATAAAAATGGGCCTCTTGCGCCCCATCACCTTGTGGCCATTCCCCAAAGCAGCCATTGCGAAAGCTGCCGAAAGCGCAAAAGCCATGCTCGTGGTCGAGCTCAATGCGGGCCAGATGATTGACGACGTGCGGATAGCGGTCAACGGCCGCATCCCGGTGGAGCACTTCGGAAGGCTCGGCAGCGGCGTCATATTAACCCCCGCAGAGATTGTGGACGCGGCGAAGAAATTGTCGCTCAACAGATAAAAGACTATTCCCACGTGAGACGGTGGGCTCCGACTATGGAGCCTCAAGACACGCCTCCACATGGGATTGAGAATAACGCGATATGGACGTAAACAGCCTTAAATCAGACGGCAACATAGTATACCGTCGCCCGCGGATGATGACCGAGGCCAACATGCACTACTGCCCCGGTTGCTCGCACGCCACCATACACAAAGTGGTGGCCGACGTCCTGGGCGACATGGGGATGGACGACAAAGTGATCGGCATAAGCCCCGTGGGATGCTCTGTGTTCATATATAACTACATAGACATAGACTGGGTGGAGGCCGCGCATGGCCGCGCCCCCGCGGTAGCCACGAGCGTCAGCCGCATGAACCCCGACAAGATGGTCTTCACCTACCAGGGAGACGGCGAGTTGGCGGCGATTGGCACAACCGAGGTCATCCACGCCTGCAACCGCGGCGAGAACATAACCATCATCTTCATCAACAACGCCGTCTACGGAATGACGGGCGGCCAGATGGCCCCCACCACCCCGCTCGGCATGAAGACAGTGACTTGCCCTGACGGCCGCACAGTCGAGCTCAACGGATATCCGCTGCCCATAACAGAACTCCTCTGCAAGACGGAGGGCACTTGCTTCGTGAGCCGCGAGTGCGTGACGAACTATAAGAGCGTCATCCATGCGAAAAAGGCTTTGCGACGCGCATTCGAGAACACCATAGCCAAGCGCGGCACGAGCGTTATCGAGTTCATGGGCACATGCTGCTCGGGCTGGAAGATGACCCCGCACGACGCCAACGCTTGGCTCGACGAGCGCATGAAGAGCATGAAAATGGGCACGCTCAAAGCGACGGACAAACACATTGAGGCCCATCCCTATGTGGCTCCAGAGCAGGAGAACATAGGCGACCGCGCCCTCAGGTTCTGATCCGCCATCATCAAGACACAACTAATCAATAACACTACAAAAACTCCCCTCATCATGACAAGCGAAATCCTAATAGCCGGCTTCGGTGGACAAGGCGTCCTATCGATGGGCAAGACATTGGCATACGGCGGCGTGCTACGCGGCAAAGAGGTCACATGGCTGCCGAGCTATGGCCCCGAGCAGCGCGGCGGCACGAGCAACGTCACCGTGGTCATATCCGACGAGCGCATCAGCTCGCCAATCGTGGATACTTATGACGTGGTGATAACCCTCAACCAGCAGAGCCTCACCAAGTTCGAGAGCCGAGTCAAGCCTGGCGGGATATTGATATATGACAGCTACGGCATACAGGAGCAGCCCACGCGCACGGACATCCAAACATATAGCGTGGACGCCACGCGTACGGCAAACGCCAACGGGCTGCAGAAGATGACCGGCATCATGGTGTTGGGCGCGCTCTTGAGCATCAACCCCATTTTGGACAACACAGCCATCATGGAGAGCCTCCACAAAACTCTGCCTGAGCGTTACCACAAACTGCTGCCTGCCAACCAGAAAGCCCTCACCATGGGCGAGAGCATGGCGGTCTGCGAGAACCATTGCGGAGCAGCTACGGCTGCGTAGGGCGGCCATCCGACAAACGAGACAAAAAGAAAAAATCGCACTATAGAGAAAAACCAATCACAGGAGAAAAAAGAGATTTGAGAACATTTTCCCCGCCATTCTTATCCGCTCCGGGTGCTTGCTTGGAGACTAAGATGGCGGGGGATTTTTTTGTGACGAGGTTATCGCCGCAAATACGTGACGAATGAGATTGGCGGTGAGGCCAAACAAGCGGATGATATTCGCCCAATGCGAAGAACAGAGGACAACGAGCAAAGGCCGCAAGACCAGAAGTCAGATGAAGCCGAGGCACAAACGCAAAAAATAGAACTGATAGGCCCGGGGCATATTGCCGAAAGGATATTTTTACTAACTTTGCACCGCGAATTGCGAAAATGGCAATGGAGACAAACGGTTACATCATTCCAATAAGGCAGCTTGCCAACGGCGACCACACATTCAGCTTTGAATGTGGCGATGACCTCTTTGAGGGGATTGAGAACGCCTTGGCCAAGTCTGGAAAATTGAGCGTCAAAGTCTTTGCGCACAAGACCGACGAGATGATGACCCTTGATTTTGACATTGAGGGCACGCTGAAACTCCAGTGCGATGTATGCCTCGGGTGGTTCGACTACCCTATTGAGGATTGCGGCGAGCGCATCTCCTTGCAGCTTGGCGACAAGTTTGAGGAGAAAGACGACTGCCTCTATGAGGTTGACGCCAACGCTGAGAGCCTCGACCTCTCACAATGGATTTACGAGATGGCGTGCGTCATGATCCCACTCCATTGCGAGCATCCATTGGACGAGGATGGCAACCCGACTTGCGACCCCGACATGCTCGACGAGCTTGACAAATATATGGTCACAAGTGAGGAGGACATTAAACGCAAGATGCGCGAAGCCCAGGAGGCCAAAGGCGAGGAGACGACAGACCCGCGCTGGGAGGCTCTGAAGAAACTCAAGGGCGACGACTGACAACATTGATTTTAACGCTTTTCACGAACCCGCGAGGGCAAGAGAAAAACGGAAACATACCTAACAAAATAAATAACAAAAAGAAATGGCACATCCTAAGCGAAACCATTCCAAGACCCGTCGCGACAAGCGTCGCACGCACTACAAGGCAGTTGCCCCCACCCTCGGCGTTTGCTCTAACTGCGGCGCAGCCATCAAGCTCCACACCGTTTGCGGTGAGTGCGGCTACTATCGTGGCAAGCTCGCAATCGAGAAAGAGGTTACAGCCTAACATCTTGGACTTTCGCCAGTCCTACGCAGACTGACGATAATTTGCCCTCCGCAGCCTCCAAAAGAGGAATTGCGGAGGGCAAATTGTTTAATTTGTATCACAACAAGAAAAAATATCACCATTCGCACCCGTCTCACAATCTTATTTGATATCTTTGCACCGCTCAACATAAAACATATACCTTTCAAAACATAAGCGGGCTGCACTACAAAAAAAACGACAGACAGCCCACCCGAGACAAAATAAGAAATGCCGCCGTGCGACGCGGCGACATTGAGTTCAGACAGACAACAACAGCAAGAAAATCAGACCTACAATGAATTCAGAGCAGTATATGCGCGAGGCCATAAGCATGGCCACCGAGAACGTTGCCAACGGAGGCGGCCCATTCGGAGCCATCATCGTAAAAGACGGCAAGGTTATCGGCCGCGGAGTCAACCGCGTCACGCCAAATTGCGACCCCACAGCCCACGCCGAAGTCAACGCCATCCGCGACGCGGCCCGCAACATCGGGAACTTCGACCTTAGCGGCTCAGAGATATACACATCTTGCGAACCGTGCCCCATGTGCCTCGGCGCAATCTATTGGGCGCACATCTCCAAGATATTCTACGGCAACACACAGGCCGACGCGGCGGCCATCGACTTCGACGACTCGTTCATCTATCGCCAGATAGAGAAGCCAGCGGCTGAGCGAGCCATTCCGCAACAGCAGATGCTCGCGACAGAAGCGATAGAGACTTTCAAGGCCTGGTCGGCAAAGACCGACAAGACAGAATATTAGGAGCCGTAGGACAATGATAAGAGCAGCGCAGGCTCTTCGCAGGACGTTCAACCGAACACTACGAATAGCCGAATCTCTACGTTTTGACTCACCGAAGCTCAATATATTCTCGGAGGTCGACGTAGAAAAAGAAGCAAAGGGAGGACATAGTGGCCTCTTTCAACATAAAAAGACAGTGGCAAACACTCAAGCGACAGACGTATCGTGCGCAGTCATAGTTAGGCAGGGCATGATATTAGCAGCCAACAGGAATGAGAGCGTGTCCAATAGCGGAGCGTGGGAGTTTCCCGGAGGCAAACCCAAACCTGACGAGACGCCCGAGGAGTGCGTAATCCGCCGCGTCCACGAGGAGCTCAGCCTGAGCATCCATGTCGTGGACAAGATTGAGCCTTACACGGTGGAGACGGCGAGCGGCAAGGTTTTCAACATCCATCCGTTCGTGGCTGAGATAGTGAACGGCCAGGTGGAGCTCAACCTCCATTCGCGCGCCGAGTGGTTCATGCCAATGCAGCTCATGAGCCTCGCATGGCCAGAGACCGATTTGCCGATTATTGACGAGATTGTAGGCAGGATATTCAAAAACGGCAAAATAGCCTGAATGTACGGGAGCGTGGCGGCAAGAGACTGACGGTCGGCCGTTCACGGAACTCCCATAAAAAACAACATCCGCCGCCATTAGGATTGACACCTAATGGCGGCGGATGTGCTTTTACCTAATTGTAAACGGATTAGAGTCCGAAAGCCGTCTTGACCTTATCGACATAGTCGAGTTTCTCCCACGTGAAGAGCTCGACATGCTTTGTGAAAGTCTGACCGTTGACATTAATGGTGACGTCGGTCTCCTGAGGCTTGCGGCCGAAGTGGCCATAGGAAGCCGTTGGCTCGTAGATAGGGTTCTTGAGTTTGAAGCGCTCAATGATGGCGTAGGGGCGCATATCGAACACCTTTTCGGCCTTAGCGGCGATCTCGCCATCGGAGAGAGAGACGTGGGCGGTGCCGTAGGTGTTGATATAGAAGCCGACGGGCTCAGCAATGCCGATGGCGTAGGCGACCTCGACGAGGACCTCGTCAGCCACACCAGCAGCCACGAGATTCTTTGCCACGTGACGAGCGGCATAGGCTGCAGAGCGGTCTACCTTTGAGGGATCCTTGCCAGAGAAAGCTCCACCGCCATGGGCGCCCTTGCCGCCGTAGGTGTCCACAATAATCTTGCGGCCAGTAAGACCCGTGTCACCATGTGGGCCGCCGATGACGAACTTGCCCGTGGGGTTGACAAAGAGCTTGAGCTTAGAGTCGTTGGCTGGGTTTCCGCTTGACGCGTTGTCAAGGATTACAATCTCATCCTCAAAGAGCGATGCTATGCTGGCAGGCAGAAGAGCCTTGACACGCGGGAGAAGAATGTTTTTGACATCCTGGCTGATGACATCGAGCATCTCCTTCTCGGGTGCGAAATCATCATGCTGGGTCGAGATGACAATGGTATCAATGCGCAAGGGCTTGTTGTCATCAGAGTACTCGATGGTCACCTGGCTCTTTGAATCGGGACGGAGGTAGGTCATGACCTTGCCCTCGCGGCGGATCTTGCTGAGCTCCTCAAGGAGGCGGTGAGCCAAATAGATGGGGAGCGGCATAAGTTCCTCGGTGTCGCGGCAGGCATAGCCGAACATCATGCCCTGGTCTCCCGCGCCCTGCTTCTCCTTGTCGGCACGGACGACGCCCTGGTTGATGTCATGGCTCTGCTCATGGAGGGCTGAGATGACGCCACAGCTTTGGGCGTCGAACTGATACTCGCTCTTGTTATATCCGATGGAGTCGATTACACGGCGCGCGACATCTTGCACAGAGACGTAGCCATTGGTGCCGAGTTCGCCGGCGCATACAGTCAGTCCGGTTGTCACAAGGGTCTCGCACGCCACCTTGCTCTCCTCGTCTTGGATAAGGAGGGCGTCGAGAACAGCGTCAGAAATCTGATCGGCCACCTTGTCGGGATGGCCCTCGGAGACAGACTCCGAAGTAAAGAAATATGACATGTCTGATTTTATTTATCTTTATCTGTTGTCAGGGCAAAAAGAAAAAGGTTCGTCTCCCGAAGTGGGAAGCGAACCTTTTTAAGAGTTACAAAAGCGGAAAAAGTGAGTAAGTCGCTTTTTAGCACTTTTTTATAGTGGTTGCAAGTAGCAAATCCATCCACTCTTAGACCTGACCGCTCCCCTCAAAAGCGAGGGACTTGTGGAGATAACGGGAGTCGAACCCGTGACCTTTTGAATGCCATTCAAACGCTCTAGCCAACTGAGCTATACCCCCAAGAAATTCGCCAAGTTGATGTTCTCTTCTTGACGGGTGCAAAGGTATGACGTTTATTTGAGATATGCAAGAGGTGAGGGGGAGAAAATGAGATCTGACAATTCCATAATAAACTTTGTTACTCAGCCTCAGTCTCTTCCTTCTTACGCTCGCCAGGCAGAGATACGCCGCCAGAGACGATCATCTTCATGAGGTCGGTTGATTTGACGCCATAAAGGGGTCGCACATTGGATTGAGGGACGACAATGAGGTCGCCCATGACGGAATAGGGGTATGGGGAGTAGACGGTCACCATGCCATTGAGGCCAAGCGAAGAGAGGTCCTCTTGCGTTATGAAACCGAGGCGGTTATTGATACCATCCTTATCAAGTTGGACAAGGACGGGCTTGTCAAATTTCTTCTTCTCACCCACAAAAGCCTTCATCAGGTCGCGCACCGAGGTGTATATGAGCTTTATGAAAGGGGCTTTTGCCAAAGTGCGGTTTATGATTGCGGCAAAGGGGGAGGCGAACATAGAGCCGCCGAAATAGCCGGCGAGGGTGACCACAACCAGCGTCAGCACAAGTCCGAGACCAGGGACCTTGTCAACAATGGGGACGACAGAGAAAAGGGAATCGGCCCACGAAATGACCGCCACAAGGACATAGATGGTGACGGCGATGGGCACAACATAGAGAAGTCCCTGGAAAAAGTGCGAGAGGATATTCTTCATACTGTTGTCATTCATCGAATTAAGAAATTACGGTCAGTATCCAGCTTGAGGAAAATGAAAAGAAGGACAGAGAAACCCCATAAAGACGAGCCTCCGTAGGAGAAGAAAGGCAACGGGATGCCGATGACAGGCATGATGCCGATGGCCATGGATATGTTAATGGTGAAATGGAAGAAAAAGATTCCCGCCACGCAATAGCCATAGACACGACTGAAGACCGAGTGCTGCTTTTCCGCCAAATGCATTATTCTGAGGAAAAAGAAGATATAGACCGCCACCAAGACAGTGCAGCCTACGAAGCCCCACTCCTCACCCACGGTGCAGAAGATGAAGTCAGTTGTCTGCTTAGGCACGAAATCGAGCTTAGTCTGCGTGCCGTTAAGGAAGCCCTTGCCAAGCACCCCACCCGACCCGATGGCGATGAGACTTTGATTGACGTTATAGCCCGCGCCAAGCGGATCCTCCTCAATACCGAAGAGGACATTGATACGCGTCCGCTGATGGTCACCCAATATATTATCAAAGGCGAAGCCAGTTCCGAAAGATGTAGCCAACGCCACCCACACATAGGTCATTGCCCAGAGAAGTCCTCGGAACCTGTGGATGACATATTGAATGACGAGAGAGAGAGACGCCACGGCCATGCCGGCCAACAGATAATAGTCAATTATAATCTCCTGATGTCTATAAAACGTCATCACAGCCCAAAACGCGGCACCCGCGACACCGCCCGCCACAAGAGCCTTTAGCACGGCGAACGGCAAGCCCTGACGGGCGAGAAGCATCTGCAGGCCAATGAAAGAGAGCACAATGATGGCAATAAGCACAGGTCCGGAATCAAGCAGAAGTGAGGCGACTGCCACCGCCGCGCACATGAAGCCGATGATGAGATAGTGAGGAGAGAGACCTTCGCGGAACATGGCGAGGAGGAACACCACATAGACGAGAGCCGAACCCGTGTCATTCTGAAGAATGATGAGCGCCATGGGGATGAGGAGGAGTGCGAAGAGCTTGACGTAGTTGCGGAAAGTGAACGAGAAGCCGTAGCGGCTCATAACCCTCGCGACAACCAATGCTGTGCCTATCTTAGTGAACTCAGCAGGCTGGAAAAGCACGGGGCCTATCTTAATCCAAGACTTTGCGCCGTAGACCTCGTGACCCACCGCCAGGACAAGCACAAGCAGAAAGAGCGACCCGACGTATATGACCCACGAGAACTCGACAAAGATCTTACTGTCAGTCAGCATGATGATGCCAATGCTGACAGCCGATATGCCGACCCAGATAAGCTGCTTGGCATATTGCGCATCAAAAGAGAACTGCAGACCGACCTCGGGGTTGTAGTTGGCGGCATACAGATTGCTCCATCCGAAAAAAACGAGAAAGACGTAGAGAAGGACCGTGAGCCAGTCGACGCCTTTGTGATATGATGTCATGTCGTGATCCATGGTCAGTCTTTCTTTTCTGGTTGTGTGACAGTTGCGTTTTGAGCCGCGGCCTTTTCGGCCTCATGTTTTTCGGCAGCCTCTTTTTTCTCGGCGGCTCTCTTCTCGGCAGCCGCTTTGCGCTCGGCAGCCTTCTTCTCGGCGGCCTCCTTGAGTTCCTTGGCTTGCGCGGCACGAGCGGCAGGGCTGGTCAAATTGGCGTTGACAATCCTGTCCTCAAGAGCTTTGCGGTTTTCAGCAATCTCGCCTTTAATATATTTCTCAATCATGAGAGACGCGATAGGCGCGGCATACGTTGCACCGAAACCTGCATTCTCAACATAGACAGATATGGCGATCTGCGGATCCTCTCGCGGGGCGAAACTCATGAAAATGGAGTGGTCCTTGCCATGAGGGTTCTGTGCTGTACCCGTCTTGCCGCACACACGCACGCCTGGCACCTGAGCCACGCGGGCCGTGCCGCCGTCCGTTCCCCAAACCGCGGCCTCCATGCCGTCCTGGATGACATCGAAATATTCGGGGGCGATGCCCGTCTCCCTGCGAGTGGTGTAGAGACTGTCAATTTGACCACCGGAGATCTTGTGGACGACGTGAGGAGTGTAGAACCAACCTTTGTTGGCAATGGTTGCTGCCACATTGGCCAACTGGATGGGCGTCAGAAGCAACTCACCCTGACCGATGGAGAGGGAGACGACACCGAGCGAGTTCCAGTTCTTTCCCTTAGCCTTGTCATAATAGGCCGAATTGGGGATGAAACCGCGGTTCTCATTGGCAATGTCCACACCGAGGCGATAGCCGAGACCGAACTTGACGAGGTGATCCTTCCAGCAGTCGAGACCCTCCTGCACATTCTTGAATTTCTTATTGTCAATCAGGTCGCGAAACTCATAGCAATAGTAGCCATTGCAAGAGTGCTGGATACTTTGCCTGAGGCTCAGCGGAGACGCATGGCCGTGGCACCCGAGATGAAAACTGCCAATGGTGTAACCATGATGACAGGGGTAGCGAGTCTCAGGGGTCACAGTACCCTCAGATAGTCCGATGAGGGCGTTGAGAGTCTTGAAAGTAGAGCCGGGGGGATACCAGGCTTGGATGGCTCGGTTGAAAAGAGGCTTGTCGGGGTCTTTGGATAGGACTGGGAAATTTACGGAGCGGTCTCGGCCTACGAGAAGAGACGGGTCGTAGGTCGGGGCTGAAACCATGGCCAAAATCTCACCCGTCTGTGGGCGGATGGCGACAATGGCACCCGTCTTGCCTTTCATCAGTTTCTCGCCATAGGCCTGAAGGTCAATATCGATAGAGAGAGTTAAATCTTGGCCCGAGATGGCAGCCGTATCATAGCGGCCTTCATAAAGTTCGCCCTTTACACGTCCGCGGACATCCACCATAAGATAGTTGACACCCTTGCGGCCTCGGAGTTCCTCCTCGAAACTGCTCTCGACTCCCGTCACTCCGACATAATCGCCCGGAGCGTAATAAGGGTGCGATTCGACATACTTGTCAGAAACCTCACCCACATAGCCCAAGACATTGGCAGCCACGGGGTACTCATATTTGCGAAGAGTACGCCTTTGCGCATAGAAGCCCGGCAGTCGGTATAGTTTTTCCTGCAGAGCGGCATATTGCTCTGTTGAGAGCTGACGCAGAAATGGGGCCGGCTTATAATTAGACGCTTTGCGGCGACGCACCTGACGGCGGTGTTCCTCAAAGAGGCCTCGGAGGGTTTGCATGTCGATGCCCACTGTCTGACAGAAGTCGACACTGTCAAAAGGCTGCACCTCGCGCCCCACAATCATAATGTCATAGACCGGCTGGTTCGAGACCAGGAGCTTGCCGTTTCGGTCGGATATGAGTCCACGCGAAGGGTACTGCACCACCTTGCGGCGTGAGTTCATGTCGGCCTCCTCGCGATAGTGGTCAGTTATAATCTGGACATACAACAGACGGCCGATAATGGTCAGGCCCATGAGAATCATGAGCGCGCCTATGACAAGCCTTCGGTTCTCGTACATTCCGGCAAAGGGGTTTACTTAGGTGGACGGCATTAATCGATGGCAGAGGCTGTGGAGCGTGGCATGATCATGTCGAAAAGGATGATGAGTAGAGAAGACGCTATGATGCTCAGGACAATGCGCAGGAGCGTCGGGACAAGATAGAACGAATCGAACTGCTCAATGAGGAAGAGGGCCACATGGTGGATGGAGACCATGATGGCGGTGTACTTGAAATACCACAAAGAGCCACAAGAGGAGGCTGAGGGCATGTCATCGGCCTTATACGCGCTGCGGAAAGCCAATATATTGAGGATATACTGGCGGACGAACGCAATGAGAATACATGCGGCCATGTGCATGCCGGGGGTGTTTGACACCAAATCGACAATCAGGCCGGCCACAGCCCCCATGAACATCAGGGAAACGGAAGAGCAGCCAAAGGGGGCCGCCATGATGAAGACAATATAGACAAACGGGTTGCAGGGGCCGAGGAAATCCAAATTGTCAAGCACGACGATTTGAAGAATCAGGGCAATCAGCAAAATCAGCCCGAGCCTCAAAAGATTAGCAGTATTATTCATCTCTTCCCTTCTTTATTTTTCAGCAACTGAGTTTTCCAAACTTAAACGCTGCGCCGCAAGATCATCATCAATGACCTGAACATCATAGAGCGCATTGAAATCAACAGCGAGCTGGACGCCAATATTGTAGAAACCGCCATTGCGGTCAGGCTCAAGAGCCTCGACAAAGCCGACAGTTATTCCCTCGGGGAAGAAGGCCGACGCGCCACTCGTGACAACTGTGTCGCCGATCTCGACCGTCGCATGCTCCGGGATGTCAGTCACAAGAGCGGAACGCGGCGAGGCGCCGTCCCAAATCAACTGGCCACGATGGTTAGAGCCTTTCACTTTGACAGAGAGGTGTGACGACGTGTTGATGACAGGCAATACAAGCGCGAAATTACCACTCACCGCAGAGACGAGGCCAACGACACCTTGCGCGTTCACAACAGCCATGTCTTGACGGATACCAGACTCGGAACCCTCGTCAAGGGTTATCATGTTCCTGCTTTTATTGGTAGAGACGCCAACCGCGTGGGCGCAACGGTAGTGGAGTGACGACTTGACCGTAGCCGTGTCTGGACGGAGCGAATCAGGTATGGCAGCCAAGAGCTCGCGCAGATGGTCATTTTCAACAGTCAGGGCCATGTTTTTCTTCACCAACACCTCGTTGGCCGAGGCCAACCCGAAATAGCGGCCTACGGAGCTCGTTAGCCTGTATATGGTTCCCGTGACGACATTAGCGGACGAGAGGTAGGACGCCCTGTGATAGTCATTGCAATTGAACACGAGCAGGAGCGCCAAGGCCTCGAGAATGAAGAAGACGATGGCCGTGGTGTGTTGGACTAAGAAACGGAAAAAGTTATTCACAGTTGGCTGTTTCTGAAAATACAGAGAAAACGCACAAGCCGCAACGCCGAGCCTGTCAGCCCTTGAGTTGCGAATTGTGCGTATGCGTCACTCATGCCCTGCACTGAGTCAGGTGTCGGGCGCTTGTTTTTGTCGTTATGTTCTTACCTAATGAGGTAAGGAAGTCCGCGATGCCTGTTCTTGAGGGCGATGCCGGTGCCGATAGCCACACTGTGGAGAGGGTTCTCGGCCACATGGAACGGGATGTGGATCTTGTCACTGAGACGCTTGTCGAGACCGCGGAGGAGAGCACCGCCACCAGTAAGGTAGATGCCGTTGTTGACAATATCGGCATAGAGCTCAGGCGGGGTCTGCTCAAGGGCGGACATGACAGCGGCCTCAATCTTTGAGACACTCTTCTCAAGTGCGTGCGCAATCTCCTGATAAGAGACGGGGACCTCAAGAGGAAGGGCGGTCATAAGGTTAGGACCCTGAACCACGAAATCGTCAGGCGGATTGACGAGGTCAGGAAGAGCTGAGCCTACGCGGATCTTAATCTGCTCGGCAGTCGGCTCGCCGACCCTCATGTTATGCTGACGACGCATATAATCCTGGATATCGAAAGTCAGCTCATCACCAGCGATACGGATGGAGCTGTTGGTCACGATGCCACCGAGCGAGATGACGGCGATCTCGGTGGTGCCACCACCAATGTCGACCACCATGTTGCCCTGAGGAGCCTCGACATCAATGCCGATGCCGAGAGCCGCAGCCATAGGCTCGTAGATAAGATAGATCTCACGGCCACCAGCGTGCTCAGCAGAGTCGCGGACAGCGCGGAGCTCGACCTCGGTGGAGCCGGATGGGACACCGATAACCATGGTGAGCGACGGGGTGAAGAACTTAGGCTGAGGCAAGAGCTTAATCATGCCTCGGATCATCTTCTCGGCCGCGTTAAAGTCGGCAATAACGCCGTCCCTCAGAGGGCGGATGGTATAGATATTGTCGTGAGTCTTACCATGCATCTGCCTGGCCTTCATACCGATGGCGATGGTGCGGTCTGTGTGTTTGTCAAGGGCTACGATAGAAGGCTCGTCAACAACTATCTTATCATCGTGGATGATAATGGTGTTGGCCGTGCCGAGGTCCATCGCCAGCTCTTGCGAGAGGAAGGAGAAAAGTCCCATCTTATGTGATACGTGTACTTTTTAGTGCTTGAAATGGCGGACTCCAGAGAAGACAAGCGCCATATCGTGAGCCTTACAGAAGTCAATAGTCTCGTTGTCGCGGATTGAGCCGCCCGGCTCGATGACAGCCGTGATGCCCTCAGCGTGAGCTATCTCGACAGAGTCACCGAAGGGGAAGAAAGCGTCAGATCCCATGACGGCCCCGTGGAGGTCGAGGTTAAAGTGGTGCGCCTTCTCGATGGCCTGACGGAGGCTGTTGACACGGCTGGTCTGGCCCATGCCGCTGCCGAGGAGCTGCTGGTTCTTGGCGAGGACAATGGCGTTGCTCTTGGTGTGCTTGACAATCTTCTGAGCGAAGATCATGTCAGCAATCTCTTGCTTGGTTGCCTCACGCGCGCCCTTGTTCTCGAGCATCTCAGCCGTCTCGACCTTTGCGTCGCGCTCCTGCATGAGGTAGCCGTTGAGGCAAGAGCGGACAGTGGTTGAAGGCAGCGCGGCACCCTTCTGAATGAGGATGATGCGGTTCTTCTTGGTCTTGAGGACCTCAAGAGCGTCAGCGTCATAAGAGGGAGCGATGACGACCTCGAAGAAAATCTTGTTCATCTCGTCGGCAGTAGCCTTGTCGACAGGACGGTTCGTTATGACGATGCCACCGAACGCGCTCTCGGGGTCGCCGGCGAGGGCATCCTGCCAAGCCTCAAGAAGAGTGGGTCGGATTGCTACACCGCAAGCGTTGTTATGCTTAAGGATGGCAACGGTCGTGTCAGAGAAATCATTGATGAGGCCGACAGCCGCATCGATGTCGAGAAGGTTATTGTAAGAGATCTCCTTACCGTGGATTTGCTCGAACATGGCAGAGAAATCGCCATAGAAAGCGCCTTTCTGGTGAGGGTTCTCGGCATAGCGCAAGTGCATGCGGTTGTCAGAGGCGATGCGGAGACCGCTCTGCTCCTCACGATCGAAATAGCCGAAGATGGCCGAGTCGTAGTGGCTGGAGACGCCGAACGCCTGACGGGCCAAATCGTAGCGGTCCTCCTCGTCAGTCTCACCATTCTTTGTGGTGAGGAGGTTGGCGAGCTGGGCGTATTGCGCTTTAGAGGCGACAATAACGACGTCCTTATAGTTCTTAGCGGCCGCCCTGATGAGCGAGATGCCGCCAATGTCAATCTTCTCTATGATAGACTGATGGTCAGCCCCACTCGCCACGGTATCCTCAAAAGGATAGAGGTCAACGATGACGAGGTCAATCTCATTGATCTTGAAAGTGTGAAGCTGCTCAACATCCTGAGTATTGTCACGGCGCGCCAGAATGCCACCGAAGACACCCGGGTGAAGAGTCTTGACACGTCCGCCAAGGATAGAGGGATAGCCTGTGACATCCTCGACCGCAGTCACAGGGACGCCGAGACTCTCGACAAATTTTTGCGTGCCTCCAGTGGAGTAAATCTTAACGCCGAGATTGCCAAGCGCCTTAACAATCTCATCGAGTCCGTCCTTGTGAAAGACAGAGATGAGGGCGGATTTTATTTTCTTGGGGTTAGACATGACCAATATTTTGTATAATGCGCAAATATAAGGTAAATCGGCGCAATTGTCAATTAAAAAGTAGATTTGGGACAAAAAACGGGGCTACGACCGCCCCGCATGTTTTGCAGCCCTATGGTCACCCCTTGAAATAACGTCCGACAATGGCACGGACGGGATACCAGGCGGAGAGTCCGGCAATGAGGATTACCGCCACAAAAACAACGGCCACATCGAGCCACCTCAACTCGACGGGATAGGCGTCAATGATATAAGCCTCATCGCCTCCGAACCCGACAATGCCCCAATGCTCCTGAGCGAGCACCATGAGAATTCCGACGACGAGACCAAGCAAGGCACCGCCGACAGACAACATCCAGCCCTCGAAAAGGAAAATACGCGTGACGAAAGAGCGGTCCGCGCCCATGGCTCTGAGTGTATCGACACTATCCTTCTTCTCAAAGATGAGCATGGACATGGAGCCGATAATGTTGAAAGCCGCAATGAGAGCGATAAAAAGCAGAATTGAGAACGCCATGAGCTTCTCGACCTCCATCATCTTGAAAAAGCTCTCGTGCTGCATCCACTTGTCCTTTACGACAAGGCTCTCACCCAATTTCTCAGTCAGAGTCTCGACCGCGGCAGATGGGCTTACGCCCTCAGCAAGGCGGAGCGAGATAGACGTGACCTCGTCATCGGCATAGCCGAGCAAGTCTCGCGCCAAATCAAGATCAGCCAAGATATAACTGCCGTCATAGTCCACCTGCTGCACCATGAAAGTGCCGCCGACCTTCTCGACGCGCTCAGAAAATGAATTTTGCGGATTGGCTATGTTGATTTTGCCATAGCGTTTGGGCGCATAGAAGACAACGGAGGGGACGAATGCGGAACTTGACACCCCGAGTTGGTCAGCGAGGACAGCCCCAATGAGACATTCGCCAGGGCGGAAAGCCCCCTCGACAATGATGGAATCGATGCAGGTTACCGAATTATAATTTCCCGCCACACCCATGACAGTGGCCGGGACCTGACGTTTGCCATATCGCACCAAGGCGTTATCCTGCACCACCTCGGCCCAAGCGGCAACAGAGGGGTCTGTGTTGAGGGTGGAGACGAGAGCGGAATCGACGGCGAAAGACTTGCCCTCGGCCGCCTCAATCTTCACATCGGGGTCAAAATTGCCGAAAAGACCGGACACAAGCCCGTTGAGGCCATTGAAAACCGAAAGCACGATGACAATGGCAGCCGTCGCCACCAAGACACCGAGAGCCGAGATGGCCGAGATGACATTGATGGCGTTCTGACTCTTATGCGCGAAGAGGTAACGACGCGATATGAGGAACTCGCAGAGCACAGGATGGCGTTTAGCCCGACGGGGCGACAGCGGACTACTTGACAGCCCTGACAATCAAGCCTGTGCCCGTCTCATGATAATTGCAGAGATCAGCCCAGTTGAGCAAGAGGCACCAGGGGTAGAAAATCACATAGTAGAAAGGCAGGAGAATGAAGAAAGCCTTAGAGACCCCGAGCATCGAGATGGGCCACTTCATGGAGAGAATCCACGAGATGTGTCCCGGCTTGCCATAGGAATACTCAGCCCCGACCTCAGAGAAGCCGGCCCGCTGAAGTTTCTCCTTGATATCGTTGATGTTATAGCCGTCGCGCACATGCTCATCTACAAAGCCGTGGACGTGGTCGGGATCGGACTCGTGGTCATGCTCGTCGGCATCTGAGCCGCCTTGGTCTGAAGGCGTCGAGATGAGGAGCATGCCGCCCTTCCTGAGGCTCTGATAGAAATTGGCAAACACCTTCTCATCCTCAAGGATATGCTCCATGACATCGACGGAGAGGATGAGGTCATAGGACTCGGGGCGGACAAACTTGGTGAGGTCGGCCTCCTCGAAATGAACCCTCTTGGCGAGACCCAGCTTGGCAAAAAAGTCATTGCAATCGGCAATCTGCTCGGCCTTGACATCTACGCCCGTCACGCGGTTGCCACGGTTGAGCATAGAGAGGCGGTGCGAATACTGGCCGAAACCACTGCCGGCGTCGAGCACGTCCGCGGGACGGTTGCCCCTTGCCGTATTCCACTGCTTGAGAGCCCGCCTGATGTGCCATGCACGGAGCAGCAGCAGATCGAGGAGCTTATAGAATACTATTCTCATCCACGGCTTCTTGTTGAAGAAAGAGCCGAGAGTCCGTTTGATTGGGTCGTAATGCATGAGGTTATGTAAGCAGAGCCTGGCCGATAGAGACGCAGGGGGCTGTTTTTATTTCGGGTGTTAAAGTCGAACCTTTGCCAAGCGGGCGCGGTGTTAAGCCTCAGCCTCGTCGGAATGGGGGGCTGCGTCAATCACCTTGCGCTCCTCGCCGAGGATGCGGTCAATATTCTCAAGATAGCCGAGGCTGTCATCAATAAAGAAGACAGGGTCCGGCACAATCCTTACCTGCTTGCCGACACGCTTGCCGAGGGCGAAACGCACCTTCACCTTGGCGGCGTTGATATTATCGAGGACCTCCTGAGCCTTGGCGTCAGGGAATACAGAGATGTAGAACTTGACGATGGAGAGATCGGACGACACCTTAGCGTTCGTGACAGAGAGCATAGAACCGAGGAGGAGCTCCTTGAGCTCACGCTGGAACATCTCGGCGGTCTCTTTTTGCAAAAGGCGTGAAATCTTTTTCTGACGTGTTGACTCCATGATGGATATATTTATTTGACGGGGCGTTCGGACTTGGGGACTTAAGTTGCCCCACCCTCAGGCCACCGGCGCGAAATTACGCTTTGTTTATATTAATTCAAAATTACAAGCTTAAGCCACCACCCTACTCAACAGTGACAGACTTGGCGAGATTTCGCGGCTGATCCACATTACAGCCACGCATGACCGCTATGTCATAGCTGATGAGCTGGAGCGGGACGACAGCCACGATGGGCAGGAGAGCCTCGTCGCACTCGGGGATCTCAATCACATGGTTGGCCATCTTAGCCACCTCGGTGTCGCCACGCGTCACGACAGCGATAACCTGACCCTTGCGAGCCTTAACCTCCTGAATGTTATTGACAATCTTGTCATAGAACATGTCGTGGGCGGCGAGGACGAAGACAGGCATCATGTGGTCGACCAAGGCGATGGGGCCATGTTTCATCTCGGCCGCAGGATAGCCCTCGGCATGGATGTAACTGATCTCCTTGAGCTTGAGAGCGCCCTCAAGAGCCACAGGGTAGAGATATCCGCGGCCGAGGTAGAGAGCGTTTTGCGCCAACTGGTAGGCGGTCGAGATCTCCTTGATGTGATCCTCCTCCTCAAGAACCTTGGCTATGAGTTCGGGAACCTTATAAAGGTCATCAACCAAATGCTCATAACGCTCTTGAGAGAGGGCACCGCGCTTGCGGCCCACAAGGAACGCCATCATGGAGAGGACAGTCACCTGGGCGGTGAAAGCCTTGGTGGACGCCACACCGATTTCAGGACCGGCGTGAGTATAGATGCCGGCATCGGTGTCTCGGGCGATGGACGAACCCACCACATTACATATACCGACAATCAGGGCGCCACGCTGCTTTGCCATGCGGATGGCCGCGAGAGTGTCAGCAGTCTCACCACTTTGCGAAATGGCGATAATGACATCATCTGACGATATGACCGGGTCGCGGTAACGGAACTCAGACGCGTATTCGACCTCGACATTGACACGGGCGAATTGCTCAAAGAGATATTCACCTACGAGACCGGCGTGGTAAGACGTGCCGCACGCAACAATGATGATTCGCTTGGCCTCGACAATACGTGGCATCACATCCGCAATGCCGCCGAGACTGATGGTGTGAGTCTGCGGATTGACTCGGCCTCGCATGGTGTCGGCCACCGAGTTCGGCTGCTCATGAATCTCCTTGAGCATATAGTGCTCATAACCGCCCTTGTCGATATTGTCCGCGCCAAAATCAATCTTGGTGATGACGGGATCAAGGTGATCATCGGCGAGGTTGGAAATCGAGTAGGACTCACGGGTGAGCGTCACCACCTGCTCGTCATCGAGATAGATGAGCTTGTCAGTGTGCTCGGCGATAGGGGTAGCGTCTGACGCGAGGAAATACTCGCCATCGCCTATGCCGACAGCGAGGGGGCTGCCCTTGCGCGCGCCAAAAAGAGTGTCGGGTTCGTCGACGCACATTACGCCAAGTCCGTAGGCGCCAATGACGCGGCGGAGAGCCGCCTTGAGAGCCTGCTCAGCAGAGAGCTTCTCCTCAAGATAGATACACTCAATAAGGTTGGCCAAGACCTCAGTATCCGTCTGGCTCTTGAAAGTGTAGCCCTTGTCGGCGAGTCGGGCCTTAATCTCACGATAGTTCTCGATGATGCCATTGTGAACAACAATGAAATGGCCATTCATGGAGACATGGGGGTGCGCGTTGATGTCATTGGGCTCGCCGTGCGTAGCCCAGCGCGTATGGCCGATGCCGAGAGAGCCGTCGATTGACTGGTTGCGGACGAGCGCCTGAAGGTTGGCCACCTTGCCGCGGCACTTGTTAAGACGGAGCACGCCGTTGTCGAGAACAGCCACGCCGGCCGAGTCATAGCCCCTGTACTCGAGGCGCTGGAGACCTTTTATGATGATTGGCCATGCCGAGCGGCTGCCAATATAACCTACAATTCCACACATGTTAGTATAGCTGAAAGAAGTGCGCTTTAAGTGGGGGGAGACAAATATTCCGCCACGAGCGAGGGCGCGGCCACCGCTATGGCGTATTGAGGCGTAAAGTTAGGAAGAAAACGGCGAATATGGGACACAGAGCCAACAGAGGGGGCGTTTTTTTTGCAAAGCGGCAAAGAGTTATTAAATTTACGTGTTAAAGTAGGCACATAAAGAAAAAGAGCATAGATAAATGAAGGCAGAGTATAAGCGATTTGTAGTCGGGTTCTGGGTCCTTTTCGGCTTGGGCGTCGTGGGCGTCGCAGTCCTTTTCACACTCCTTTCGGTGGGCGCGCTGGGCCACATTCCGAGCTTCGAGGAGTTGGAGAACCCCAAGAGCAGCATAGCCACCGAGGTCATATCTTCGGATGGCAAGCCCATTGGCCGCTTCTACATTGAGAACCGCAGCTATGCCGAATATGAAGACCTGTCGCCATACCTCGTCAAGGCCCTCGTAGCCACGGAGGACGAGAGATACTATGAGCATTCGGGCATCGACATGAGGAGCCTCGGCCGCGTCATTTTCAAGACCGTGATAGGCGGCAACGCCAGCTCGGGCGGCGGCAGCACCATAACCCAGCAGTTGGCCAAGATGCTGTTCCACGACCCTACGCAGAGCAAAGTGGAGCGCATCATCCAGAAGCTGAACGAATGGGTCATCGCCATCAAGCTTGAGAGGTCATATACAAAAGATGAGATATTGACCATGTACTTCAACAAAGCGGGGTACATATATGACGCTTATGGCATTGAGAGCGCGGCATACACCTTCTTCGGGTGCAAGGCCAAGGATTTGAAGATTGAGGAGGCCGCCGTGCTGGTGGGCATGCTCAAGAACCCGTCTCTCTACAACCCGATACGCCGTCCCGACCAGACGCTCGCCCGTCGCAACACGGTCCTGAACCAGATGCTGAGGCAGCGATTCATCTCGACCAGCGAGTGCGACTCGCTCAAGGCTCTGCCACTCAACATGAGCAAATTCCACCGTCCCGACCATAAGGACGGCTCGGCCCCTTACTTCCGCGAGTTCATAAGGATGCAACTCACTGCTCACAAGCCGGAGCGGAAGAACTACGCGTCTTGGCAGCAGCAGGATTTCATTGACGACAGCACGCAGTGGGTTGAGAACCCTCTCTACGGCTGGATTGACAAAAACCCCAAGGCCGACGGGACGCTCTATGACATTTACCGCGACGGACTGAAGATTTTCACCACGGTGGACAGCCGCATGCAGCAGTATGCGGAGGAGAGCGTGACGGAGCACATAGGTCACACTCTTCAGCCCCTTTTCTTCAAAGGTAAGAAGGGTGCCAAATTCGCGCCATATAGTAACGACATAACCCAGGAGCAGTTCGAGTCGATGATAAAGAGAGGACTGCGCGACTCTGAGCGCTGGCGCGTCATGAAGGCGGACGGCAAGAGCGAGAGCGACATAATGAAAGTGATGAAAGAGCCGGTGGAGACGCGTGTCTTCGACTGGAACGCGGCGGGGTTGGAGCGAGACACTGTCATAAGCCCATACGACTCAGTCGTTTACCACAAACATTTCCTCCGCTGCTCATTCATGGCCATGGACCCGCACACGGGTTACGTCAAGGCATACGTTGGCGGTCCCAACTTCAGGTATTTCCAGTATGACATGGCCACCAAGGGACGCAGGCAGGTTGGCTCAACCATCAAGCCGTTCGTCTATGCCACCATTTTCAGGGACGGCCACACGCCTTGCGACCTCGTGCCCAACTCACCCCAGACATTCACGGTCCCGGCAGAGGGTAACACGACCACGACTTGGACCCCACGCAACGCAGGCGACGACAGGCTTGGCGAGATGGTGAGCCTCAAATGGGGCTTGGCCAACTCAAACAACAACGTGACGGGTTGGGCCATGAAACAGACATCGCCCCAACAGGTGACCAACCTCATCCACGCTTTGGGCGTGGCCAGCCCGATAGACCCCGTGCCGAGCCTCTTCCTCGGGACGAGCGACATCAAACTCAGCGAGATGCTCGGGGCCTATGGCACATTCGTCAACAAGGGCGTGCATGTCGACCCGATGTACGTGACAGAGATACAGGACAAAAACGGCAACGTCATCAGCAGCTTCGGCAAGAGGGAGCGCGAGGTCATTGACGAGCAGACTGCCTTCATGATGGTGTCGCTCCTTGAGGGCGTGGTGAACCAGGGTACGGGTCGTCGTCTGCGAGGACCGGCCTATAAGCTGACCTGCCAGATGGGCGGCAAGACCGGCACCACTCAGAACATGAGCGACGGATGGTTCATGGCCGTCATGCCCAACCTCGTTTGCGGCGTATGGGTAGGCGGAGAGGAGCGCGGCATCCACTTCAACAGCATGAGCGTGGGCCAGGCGTCCAACGTGGCCATTCCCGTGTTCGGCCGATTCATACTCAAAGTATTCGCCGACCCCAAGATAACGGAGGTGAGCCCCGAGGACAGGTTCGAGATGCCGGCTACGATCAACTTCTCACTCAACTGCGCTGATGGAGCTATCAACGCGGACAACACGGGCAGCACGACGGACAATGACAACGACGACGCTGCTTTCGGCGACGAGTGCGAAGAGAGCAGCATATTCAACTTTTAGACACTCGGCGCCACATTTTGCAACATGGCGGCGCAAGGTCTAAGACGAGAAAGAGCGAGAAACGAGACACATCAGATAGACAACACACACAGAATAGAAAGGAGACAAGAGAAATGGCGGACAAGGAGCAAAAGCCGGAGACAGCCTTGGCGAGCCTGAAATCCTGGAAAATAATCCTGCCTATTGTGATAGGGCTTGGCGCGACGGCCTGGCTGTTTTGGCGGGAATATCAACCTGGGTTGTTTGACTCGTTTGACTTTGGGCCTCTGTCGGCATTATTCTTTTTCGTGGCGGTACTCTTCATGATGGGCCGCGACCTTGGCTACATGATACGCATCAGGATTCTGAGCGACGGCGAGCTTGGATGGTTCGCGGCATTCAGGATCATCATGTTGTGGGAGTTCTCTTCGGCGGTGACGCCATCGGCCGTTGGCGGGACCAGCGTGGCCCTCTTCTTCATCAACAGGGAAGGCATATCTGCTGGGCGTTCAACAGGCATAGTGCTCATCACGTCATTCCTTGACGAGCTGTACTTCGCCATATTCTTCCCCTTAGTGGTGTGGATAATAGGCTATAACAACATATTCGGCCTCCCGGGCTCATTGGCACACACGCTTACTGGCATTGCGTGGGCAGGGTATGCGGTCAAGTTGGCTTACATAATAGCCTTGAGCTATGGCCTGTTCGTCAACCCCCGAGGCCTCAAGTGGTTGCTGCTGACCATATTCAGATTGCCGTTCTTGAAAAGATGGCGGTATAAGATGAACGACGTTGGTGATGACATAGTCGCCACGGCCAAATATTTCAAGCATTGGCCCATGCGCAAGTGGGGCGAGGCGTTCTTGGCCACCGTTCTCAGCTGGACAAGCCGATATTGGGTGGTCAACGCGCTCATCTTGGCATTCTTCGGGCTGTGCCATCTGGGAGTCTTGGATCACTTCATAGTGTTTGGCAAGCAATTGGCCATGTGGATCATGATGCTGATAATGCCTACGCCCGGTGGCGCTGGTTTTGCCGAATACATCTTCCAAGAGTTCCTGACAGACTTCATCCCGGCCGGAGCTATAGCATTGGCATTCTGCTGGAGGTTGATAAGCTACTACCCCTACCTGATAATAGGCGTGCTGCTGCTGCCGAGATGGGTCAACGGCTACTTCGTTGGCGGTGGCAAGACAGCAGAGGAGAAGAAGCAAACGGACAAATAGACAACGCGGCAGAGCCTGACGGCGGCTGAGCGGGAAAAGACATACACTAAAAATGACTGAAGACATGGAGGGCGAGCGATGACCAAGCTGAGGCTTCTTCTGCTACCCCTTACACTCATATATTGGATAGCCACCTCGGTGCGCAACCTGCTCTACAACGCGGGCGTGCTGCCACAGAGGTCATTTGACAAGCCCGTGCTCTGCGTGGGCAACATAACAGTGGGCGGGACAGGCAAAACCCCGCTCACCGAGCACATCATTCGCCTGATGCTGTCCAATGGACTGCGCGTTGGCGTGGTGAGCCGAGGCTATAAGCGCAAGAGCAAAGGCCAGGTGGTGGCATCAGCAACCCCGACGGCCGAAGAGGTAGGCGATGAGCCGTGCCAGATGAAACTCAAATTCCCGACGGCGGAAGTGGTGGTGGATTCTGACCGAGGGGCTGCCATAGATACCGCCATAGGATTGGGGAGCGAAGTCGTCGTGATGGACGACGGCATGCAACACAGGAGCGTATGCCCGCGCGCCATCTTCTTGGTCGTGGATCATGCCCGCCCCATGTGGAGAGACCTGCCACTGCCATCCGGCAACCTGCGCGAGGATCGCATAGGACGACTCAGGGCCAACGTCATCATAATAAACAAATGCCCGGCAGACATGACCAAAGCTCAGGCCGAGAGTTTCATGAGCCACATGAGCCTGAACGACGACCAACGCATATTCTTCTGCTCAATCGAATATGGCGACATGCGGAGGAAAGACGGCAGCAAGGTGAGTGACGAGGAGGCCCAGATGCGCGGCGGCGTGGCAGTGGCCGGCATAGGCCGCCCCGAGCCATTCTTCAGCGAGATAGACAGCCGAATGGCCGAGAGCCGCACCAAGCACATGAGCTACCCCGACCACCATAACTACACAGATGCGGACGTCAAGGACATACAGTCCGAGCTGGACATGATAGGCCCTGACAGCGTGGCCATCTGCACAGAGAAAGACTCCATGCGCCTGCCGTCCATCGAGGGCCACGAGACATGGATCCTGCCAATCCGACTGCACGTGCTGTTTGGTCAGGAGGACGAGCTGAACAAGACAATATTGAACACGATAAAACAAAAAGACAATAAAAAATGATACTCGACGAGATTAAAGAGGCAGCGGCATACCTCCAGAGCCGCATCATAGACGGCACCAGCGTAGGCATCATCCTTGGCACCGGCTTGGGAGGCTTAGTGAACGAGATTGAGATTGTGGACAGCATTGACTACCATGAGATTCCCCACTTCCCCGTCTCGACTGTACAGGGTCACTCAGGCCGCCTCATTGTCGGCCGCATAAGCGGAGTGCCCGTCATCGCCATGCAGGGCCGCTTCCATTACTACGAGGGCTACACCATGCAGCAGGTCACCTTCCCTGCCCGCGTGATGAAACTCATCGGCATCAAGACCCTCTTCGTCAGCAACGCGTCGGGCGGACTTAACCCCGGATTCAAGGTGGGCGACGTCATGGTCATAACCGATCACATCAACATGTTTGGCACCAATCCGCTCATCGGCCCCAACCTTGACGAGTTCGGCCCCCGTTTCCCGGACATGAGCGAGACATATAGCAAGAGGCTCATCAAAGCCGCCCTTGAGATTGGCGACAAAGAGGGTCTCAACCTCAAGACCGGCACCTACGTCGGCACGACCGGCCCTACTTTCGAGACCCCGTCGGAGTATAAGATGTTCCGTACCCTTGGCGGTGACGCTGTCGGCATGAGCACAGTGCCGGAGGTCATCGTGGCCCACCACTCGGGCATCGAGGTGTTCGGCGTATCGATAATAACAGACTCAGGCGTCCCAGGCGAGATTGTCGAGGTAAGCCATGAGGAGGTTCAGAAAGTGGCAGCCGCCGCAGAGCCTCGCATGACCCGCGTCATCAAGTGCCTGGTGTCAAAGGCCTAAGAAACCCACAGAAAGAGATGGCAAGCGCACCTCTCGGATATAGCGAAAGTGAGAAGCAGAGCCTCGCACTCATTGTGAGGCTCTGCTCACTTGCTCGTGACAATGCGCCCATGCCCGACTTGAGCACAGACGAGACCAAAGAGTTGGCCGAAGTGGCGGTTAAGGAGGGTGTGGCAGGTTGGGTAATCCACCGAATCACAGACAGCTACCAAGACTGGCCAAGCAGAGAGGGCGTGAGCAAAGCCTTGCGCGGCCCGGCATGGAGCGTGGTGAGCCACAATGCGCAGGTGTTGGGCGTGTCGCGAGACATATGCGAGCGGCTGAAGGGCTTCGACACGGTGCTGCTCAAAGGTGCCGCCCTCATTGACAGCCCATATTATGAAGACGTGAGTCACAGGGTCGCGGGCGACATCGACATATGGGTTGCCCCCGACAAAATAGAGGAGGCCCGAACTTTGCTCATAGCTGCGGGGGCAGGCCTCAGCGACCAGGACAGTCATCTGGAAAGCAAGATCCACCAACACTTGCCCTCCTTCAAATACCTCGGGTTGGATATAGAGCTCCACAGGAGCCTCTTTAACAAACTATCGAGAAACGACCTGCCTGGCAAATTGTCAGATTACTCCGTAGTGTGGCACGGCAGGCGCATGCTCAACGAGAAAGCCATGTTCTACCACCTCGTGATGCACGGGTATGGGCACTACCTGCATAAGGAGACTGTGCTGCGGTGGATTGTAGACTACGCTGTCATTCTCACTAAATCATCCGACCCAGAGGGACTCATCGCATTCTGCAAGGCGTCATCTCCTCACGCCAAGAAAGCCTTGGAGTGGGCAATAGGCGTCACGATGGACCTTTTGCCCGAAGAGTTGGCTGAGAGGATGCGAAAAATAGGCTATGCGCCATTAGAATTCGCCTCACACAAGACGAAACACGGGTCATCCGTTGTGCACTTCAAGATACACACCTTAGCCTATATACTCAACAACCTCAGATATAACATATCAGAGGCCAATGGGATACAAGGCAAGTGGCAGGCCGTGAAAGATATGGCCGCCCTCGAAGTCAAGATCACACGAAAAAAATTCCCTGAAGACAGCCTCGCCGTAGGCCTCATCAAACGCATATTCATAAAAAAATAACAACAACCGAACGGAAACAGAGATGCAAAACACAACGCTGAAAAAGATTATCGGCTTGTGGCCGCACGCGGTCATCTTGATATGCTTCGCCATATTGAGCGCCATATATTTCTCACCTGTGCTCAAGGGCAAAGTGATGCAGCAGATGGACTTCACCCACTCCACAGGCGCAGAGCATGAACTGTATGAATATCAGTTGGCCACGGGCGAGAAAGCCCAATGGACCGACTCGATGTTTGGTGGCATGCCCGCCTATCAGATAAGGGCGGACAACGACAGCAACATCTTCACCCACTTGTGCAAATACATCCGCTTCGGGCTGCCGTACAGCACAATAGGCATCATGTTCCTATACCTTGCGGGCTTCTACTTCATGCTCCTGAGCATGGGCGTCGGGCGCAAGATAGCCGTGATTGGCTCGGTGGCGTTCGCATTGGGAACATATAACATCATCATAATAGGCGCCGGCCACATTACCAAGTGCTACGCTATAGCCATGATGCCGCTTGTGATAGGCGGCGTGGTGATGACCTTCCGCGGGAAACGCATAGCCGGCGGCATATTCACAATGGTGGCGTTGGGTCTTGAACTGGCCTTCAACCACATCCAGATAACATATTACTTGGCGATAGCCCTGCTCATCCTGCTCATATTCGAGTTGGTGTGGGCAATCAAGGGCAAGGCGTTAAAAGAGTTCGGCATAAGCTTGGCAGTACTCGCCGGTGCATCACTGATGGCCGTTCTGCCATCAACCACCAACCTGTGGACCACATATGAGTACGGAGCATACTCAATCCGTGGAGCGAGCGAGCTTAAAAGCACGGGCGAAGAGAAAGCGACTACCGGACTTGACAAGGATTACGCCCTCAGCTGGAGCTATGGCAAGAAAGAGACATTCACCTTGCTCGTTCCCGACGTCGTGGGCGGTTCGAGCGACATCGCCATCGGAGAGAAGGTAAAGAGCCTGAGCGACATTCCCGCACAGGTGCGCGCCGACGTGGCCAACATGCCAAGTTACTGGGGCGGGCGCAGCTTCACAAGCGGACCTGTTTATGTGGGCGCCATCATCTGCTTCCTCTTCTTCTTGGGCTGCTTCTATTATGAGGGACGACTGAAATGGTGGCTCATTGCGGCAACCGTCTTCTCAATAATGCTGGCATGGGGTAAGAACTTCGGCATCCTTACCGACCCGATGTTCGACCACTTCCCGTTGTACAACAAATTCCGCACCGTCGAGATGGCACTCGTCATTGCCACAGTGACCATACCATTGCTTGGCATGTTGGGTCTCAAGGCTCTGAGCAACAATCCCGAGGACATCAAATATCATCCGGGCAAATTCTTCGGCGCGGTTGGTCTGACGGCCGGCGTCTCCTTAATCATAGCCGCCGTCCCTACCCTTTTCTACGACTTCCTTAGCCCAATGGAGGCGCAGCAATTCGCCTCACTCAAACTTCAGAACCCGCTCTATGGCGTCTTTGAGCAGGGAATTGTAGACGCACGCATAAGCATCACCCGCACAGACGCGTTGCGCTCAGCGGTTCTGATACTCTTGGCATCGAGCGCATTGTGGTTCCACTCCGTGCGCAAGATAAACTCCAAGATAATGTTCGCCGCTCTTGGCATACTTATTGCGATAGACTTATGGAGTGTGGACCGACGCTACTTGAGCACAGACGACTTCAAGAGCAAGCGCGAGGCGACTTCAGACGCTTTCGCACTTCACACAGCGGACAAGGCCATCATGGCCGACGAGCGTCCACACCGCGTCATGTCACTCTACACCAACCCGTTCAACGAAGTATTCACATCATATTACCACCACTCGGTGGGCGGTTACCATGGCGCCAAGCTGCGCAGGTATCAAGACGTGATAGACCATTATCTCGGTGCTGACTGGCAGAGGCTCACAACAGCCTTGCAACAGCAGGACTATGCGGGCATAGACGCAGCACTGGCACAGAGCAACGCATTGTCAATGCTCAACTGCCGATACCTTATCTACAATCCCAACCAGGCCCCGTTAGAGAACCACTACGCCATGCCCGAGGCTTGGTTTGTTGGCAAAGCTATTGCAGCGGCGACACCTGACGACGCCATCGACATGATAGGCTCAATCGACATTGCCAACGAGTGTGCGGTAGAGGGTATGGAGAGCGCCACATTCGCCACAGACAGTGCGGCATGGGTGCGCCAGACGGCATATACGCCCAACAGCGTAAGCTACGAAAGCAGCTCAGCGGCAGACGGTTTCGTCGTATTCAGCGAGATCTATTATCCTGCCGGCTGGCATGCCACAATAGATGGCGAAGAGGCTCACATAGAGCGCGCCAACTATATCCTTCGCGCACTGAAAGTACCCGCAGGGCAACACAAGATTGAGTTCACATTCAAGCCGCAGAGCTATGTGACAGGCAACGTCATCTCAACCATAGCCTCTGTCTTGGTGATACTCATCGCCATTGGCGGATGCGCATGGTGCGTGATGAAGAAAAAAGAAGAGAAATAAGAGACATACCCTATGGAGATAGCAGAAGACTACAGGCACCTGAGCGAAAGCGAGGTGAGCACGCTCTGCCAGCAAGGCTGCATGGCCGACGACTGGGGCAGCGTGCTTGTGCGCGGAGTGTTTGACGCCAAGCGCGTGGTGGGTTCCACCTTTATGGGCACCGTCCGGATAGGCGACATGAGCGGCACTGTGAGTCAAAAGGCGAAAGGTGTGGGTTCCGTCCGCTCGGCCATCATACGCAGCACGCTGCGCGACGTGACCCTTGGCGACTGGTTCTACATCCAGGACGTGAGCATGCTTGCCGACTACCGCATTGGCGGACGCTTCGTGTGCGTCGGCTGCGGCCGCATAACTGGTGGCGAAGGGCCATTTGGCATTGGCGAGCGCGTGGCTGTAATCAATGAGGGCGGAGGTCGCGAGGTGGCCATGTCGGCGCGCCTCACATCCAACATAGCCTACATGGTAGCGTGCCACCGCTACATGCCCGGACTGGTTGAGGGGTATGAGAAAATGGTGCGCCAGGAGGCTGAGAGCCTTGAGGCCGAAATTGGCAAAGACGTCCACATCTACAACACCCGTTGCATAGAGAACGTCCGCATAGGTCAGCGAGCCGTGATAGACGGAGCCTCGGAGCTGCGCCATGGCACCATATTGTCAGTTGAAAATCAGGCTACAGAAGTGGGTGCGGACGTTGACGCGGAGCACTTCGTCATGGCAGAGGGCGCACACGTCTACGGCGGCGCCAAGTTGCGCCATTGCTTCGTGGGCCAATGTGTCACCGTGGGTGAGGGCTTTTTTGCGGAGAACGTCATGGCCTTCGCCAACAGCCAATTGCTTTGCGGTGAGGGCATATCGCTCCTTGCCGGCCCATACACTGTCAGCCATCATAAATCAACACTTCTCATTGCCGAGGCCGTCTCATTCTACAATGCGGGCAGCGCGACCAATGCGAGCAACCATCACTACCGCTTAGGACCTATCCAGCAAGCGGTGATGGAGCGCGGATGCAAGACGGGCAGCGACAGCTATATCCTTGAGCCGGCGCACATTGGCGCATTCTCAATGGTGGTGGGGCATCACAAGACGCACCCCGACACACAAGCCTACCCTTTCTCCGTCCTTGCCGAGCGCGAAGGCGAGAGCCACCTCATTGTGGCCCAGAACTTGCGCACCATGGGCCTCTTCCGCGACGGAATAAAATGGAAGAGACGCGACAAGCGTACCGCCCTCAAAGCCGACGTGATAAATTATGACATACTGAATCCGCTGACCGTGGGCCTGATGATGACAGCCGTGAGGCGCATAGAGGGTGAGCTGTCCGAAAAGAAGGGCGACTACCTGCTGGAGGGCGGACTGAGGATACGCAAAGCCTTGTTGCCCCGTGGCGCCAAAGCATACCGCATGGCCATTGACATATATCTTGCCAAAGCCTACGCCCATGACAAGGGCGAGAGCGAGGGTCTGGATTGTGACTGGGCTGACGTGGGCGGAATGATAGCCCCGATAAACGAGATTCGCGACATAGAGCGCAAGATTGCCGACGGGGGCTACAAGACCGTGGGCGATGTGGCCGACAAACTGACCGAGCTCGGAGAAAAGAGCAAAGAGCTTGCCATCCGTTGGGCAGTCGGTCAAGCCCGCGCATGGTACGGATATACGGACACAGAGGAGGACGTGAAAGACGCCATCCAGACAGTGGCCGAGGCTTGCCACGACCTGAAAGAGGGCATCTTGGCCGACGCTTCGCGCGAATGGGGCCCTAAAATCAAAACAAGCTATGGACTTGACGGTGACGCTGAGGAACAAGAGCTTGACTTCAAGTCCTTGCGCGGCGAGATGAGCCAGAACGCAGACATCCGCGAATGCGAGAAATATTTTGACGAGACTTGGTGACGCGGCAGATAGCGTAAATCAGGTTTCAACAGAAAAAGGCGGAGGCGCGTCAGGGAACTCACTACGAGTTACTGACGCGCCTCCGCTCTTTTGTCAACTTGCCTAATCAGGAACTTTTCTCTTTGTCCTGTGGCTTATGGGCTGTCGCCTTTTTACTTACGACCACCCTTGCGATTCATGTCGCCGCCTGGGCCACCGCCTGGGAAAGGCTGAGCCATGTGCTCCTCATGGTCATAAATCTTAAGGATTTGCGACTGAGAGAGGAAAGTGGAGTAGACCTTGTAGTACTTCTGACGGACGGCGAGTTTCTTGGCCTCATTGTCAAAACGCTTCTTGATCTCCTGCTCGGCCTGCGCGTCAGTCATCTCAGCGGGCTTCTCCTTCTTGGCGGACTTATCCGTCTTATTGCCCTCTTCTGGTTTAGGCATATCCTCGGGAGCCTGTCCGCCTCGGGGATTGAGAGCGTCAATTTCCTTTTGACACTTGGCGTAGGTGTCGACCAGCTTGGTCGTCTTGTCCGAGTCGAGAGAGAGCTCGGAGGCCAAACGCTTTGCCTGCTGCTCAATCATCTGTTCACGGGAGAGGCGTTGACCTTTCTCCGTCTGGGCCTTGCCACTGTTAGAGCCGGAAGACTGCGCGCTGACGCTGACATTGGTTGCGGCCAAGGCGAAAGCGAGGATCGGGATGGTTAGAAATTTATTCATAGTATAGATAGTGATAAGTGTGTTTGCGAGAGGAAGACTCCCTAACGCCTGACGGGGATGTTGATGGAGACGTTACCAATAGTGATGTTTACGGCATCCCTATGCGGTGCGGGAGCTGGTGCAGGGGCCGGGGTTGGCACGGGTGCGGGAACAGGGACAGGCGCTGGAGCGGGTGCTGGAATTGGTGCAGGGGTGGGAACTGGGGCATGATGACGCACGCAGGCCTCGCAGTGGCACTCAGCCATCGGGCCATGAACGCCATGGCGAACGTGAGTCACATGATGATGTTGCGGGGAATGACCGCGGCCATCGGCATCGGAGGTGTTTGCGGCAGAAGCAGCAAGAGAAGTAGCGAGGGCGAGGACGGCGATAGCCATCGTGCGGCGGATGATATTGAAAGTATTCATGTTCGTAGGTGTTTTTTCTGATCTAATACGCAATTGTCGTGCCAAAAGGAATTTACGACAAGTCTCCAAGACGAGCAACAGCCTAATAAACAATAAGTTGTCATTATCAAAATTCCACCTTAAGAGATGTTCATTTGGAGTAATTCATGGACGAATTTCTTGTTTTGTCTGCCTTCTGATGCCCAAGACTGAGCGGACGAAATAAAAGGCGAGCGGAAGAGAAGACGCCACTATGCCAATTTGGGGAAAATATTGTCAGATAATACCTTTTGAGGAGTGCGGCCATTCTCTTTTAATGTCGCCAAAGATTGGCATAAGAAATAAATTTGTAATTTTGCCGCATTGTGCGCCAAAGGGGTAAGTCATGCCCTTTGGAGACCGCCTTCATTAAATTTCAAGGAAAACAACACCATAAAGAAATAATGATAAACGCAGTAATCACGGGTGTGGGCGCGTTCACTCCCGAGTATAGACTCACGAATGACGAGCTCAGCCGCATGGTGGACACCAACGACGAGTGGATAATGACCCGCGTGGGCATCAAGGAGCGCAGAATTCTCAAGGAGAACGAGGGCAAGGCGGCATCTGACATGGGCGCCAAGGCCATAGAGGACCTTGTGAAGAAGACCGGCCTTGACCTCCAGACCGTCGACCTTGTTGTCTGCACCACCGTCACTGGCGACTGCGTGCTTCCCGCCACGGCAGCCATCATCTGCGACAAGGTGGGCATCCATGACGCTTTGGCATTCGACATCAACGGCGCATGCTCCGGTTTCCTTTACGGCCTCGACCTCGTCTCACAATATATCCGCAGCGGCTCAAAGAAGAAAGTCATCCTCGTCTCGACCGAGAAGATGAGCAGCATTGTGGACTACACCGACCGCACCACTTGCGTCCTCTTTGGCGACGCAGCCACCGCGGTTCTCGTTGAGCCCACCGAGGAGAAGATTGGCCTGATGGACAGCAACCTCCACACCGACGGCGTAGGCCGCGAGTGGCTCTGCATCCCCGCTGGCGGCTCTGCCATGCCCGCAAGCCACGAGACCGTGGACGCTCACAAGCACTACGTTTACCAGGAGGGCAAGCATGTGTTCAAGTATGCCGTCACCTACATGGCCGACGCTACCGTGGACATCATGAACCGCAACAACCTGACCGCCGATGACGTGGCTTGGCTCGTTCCCCACCAGGCGAACCTCCGCATCATCTCGGCTACCCAGGAGCGCATGGGCATCCCCACCGAGAAGGTGATGATCAACATCCAGAAATACGGCAACACCACGTCGGCAACCATCCCCCTCTGCCTCTATGAGTGGGAGAAGCAGCTGAAGAAAGGCGACAACCTCATCCTCGCAGCTTTCGGCGCGGGCTTCACATGGGGCGCACTCTACATCAAGTGGGGTTACGATCCTAAGTAAGCGGACCAAGAGAAGAGGCAGAACATCCGTCCTCTCTGATTAGGTCACCAAAAGACTAAAGGCTACGCTTCCTATTGCAGGGAGCGTAGCCTTTTTGTGTTAAACGGCGGCAGACGGCCACCTAAGCCAATATATTTCATTAAATTTAAGTGCAAACAAAAATTTGAGGATATGTGGCTCAACAAACTTACAAGAAACAGTCGAAAAGCCATATTTATCGGCTTTCCAACCGCAGTAATAGCATCACTTTCAATAGTCGGATGTAATTCAAACGACACGGCCCGACACTCCGACAGGGTAGACGACCTGATGTCCAAGATGACCATCGAGGAGAAACTCGGCCAGCTGAACTTGCTGCCGGGCGGCGACTTGACTACGGGGAACTCAGTCAGCTCAGACCTCCGCGCAAAAATCGGATCGGGACAGGTTGGAGCCGTGCTGAACGTGCGCGGGGCAGACAAAATACACGAATTGCAGCGCATAGCCGTAGAAGAGAGCCGATTAGGCATCCCATTGATAGTGGGGCTTGACGTCATCCATGGCTACGAGACCGTATTGCCAATACCTTTGGCTCAAGGTTGCAGCTGGGACACGGCCCTTGTTCGCCAAGGGGCAGCCATGGCGGCAGAAGAGGCTACGGCAGCCGGCATAAACTGGGTGTACTCGCCCATGGTGGACGTGGCGCATGACGCCCGATGGGGACGCATAGCGGAGGGATTTGGCGAAGACCCGTTCCTCTCGGGTGAGATGGGCGCCGCGATGACTAAAGGTTATCAGGGCGAATATTGCCGAGTCAAGAAAGAGAATGGCGAGTATGGCATAGTGGACGAGCGATGGCAGAGCGACAGACAGGTCATGGCGTGCCTCAAACACTACGCCCTCTACGGAGCCGTGGAGGCTGGCAAAGACTATAACCACGTTGACATGAGTCGCAACCGCATGTTGAACCAGTACATGCCGCCCTACAAACGTTGCGTGGAGGCGGGCGTAGGCTCAGTCATGACATCGTTCAACTTGGTGGACGGTGTTCCTGCCACCTCCAACAAATGGCTCATTACAGACATCCTGCGAGACGAGTGGGGATTCGACGGCTTTGTCGTGACGGACTACGCCTCGATCAGCGAGATGGAGAGCCATGGATTGGGCGACGTCAACGGCAAGAGCGCAAAAGAGGCTAACGCCTTGGCGGCTCTCTACGCCGGCACCGACATGGACATGTGCTCTGAGGCCTACATTGCGCAGATCGGCAATTGGGAACAAGCTGACGTAGTGGCCCAAATAGACAAAGCGTGCCGCCGAGTCCTTGAAGCGAAAGAGAGGCTTGGCCTGTTGGACGACCCATATAGATTTTGCAAGACTGAGCGCGAAAAGACAGACCTTTACACACCCGAACACCGCGAGACAGCCCGCAAGATGGCGACCGAGAGCTTCGTGCTGTTAAAGAACCAAGGCGATTTGCTTCCTCTCAAAAAGAGTGGGCGGATTGCACTTATTGGTCCGCTTGGCGACACACGCAGCAACATCGTTGGGTGCTGGAGCACAGGAGACAAGCCCGAGAAATACTCCACCCTGCTTGAGGCGATGAGGGAACATGTGGGTGACAATACCGTCGTGACCTATGCGCAAGGCAGCAATATATACGACAACGAAAAGACTCAGACAAACGCAGATTTCGGGCGGCACATAGCCCGTGTGGACAAGAGTTCCGCACTTGCCGAGGCTGTCAAGACAGCAAAACAGGCTGACGTCGTCGTCCTCGCCCTTGGTGAGCTGGCCGAAATGAGTGGCGAGAGTTCTTCTCGTGCGGATATTTCAATGCCCGACGCTGAGAGAGAGCTGATGGAGGCAATTGTCAAGGTTGGCAAGCCCGTCGTCCTGCTCAATTTCGCTGGCCGCCCGACTGACCTCTCTTGGGAGGACGGGAACATCCAAGCCATCATGAATGTGTGGTTTGCCGGTTCGGAGACAGGCGACGCCATTTGCGACGTCATCTTTGGAGACGTATGCCCATCGGGAAAACTCGTCACAACCATGCCGCGCTGCGTTGGCCAGTTGCCACTCTACTACAACCACACCAACGGCAGCCGCCCAGTGCCAGAGGGCAACACAAACTTCCGAAAATACCAGTCCAACTACATCGATGTGACGGAAGGTCCCCTCTATCCGTTTGGGTTTGGCCTCTCTTACAGCAAGTTCGCCTATTCAGACATGAGTGCAGAAATCCGAATGGCCAACAGCACAGAATGGACCGGGAATGAAACTATTTCCGTGAAATCTGGCAAGATTGACTCTCTCCGCGTCAGCGTGACTGTCAGCAACACAGGCTCACGCGATGCCGATGAGGTAGTCCAACTTTACGTAGGCGCATCTGAGACCAACTCAGCGCGCCCTGTTAAAGAACTCAAGGCGTTCAGGCGTATACACGTCAAAGCCGGACAGAGTGAAAAAGTCACGTTCCTAATGAGCGCGGAGGACGCATTGGGATGGGAGACAGACACTAAGCTCTATAAATCAGAGTGCAACAGAGGCGTTTACCAGATAATGGTTGGCGGAAACAGCCGCGACGTGATTACACAAAAACGTGTGATTTGCGATTAGGTGAAAGCCTGATTTCCAAAACAGGAACGCCATAAAAAGACAACGCCCAAGAGTTAGGAAAATCCCCACACTCTTGGGCGTTTGCTATGCATTATGGCGACTACGAAAGCTCACCTATCTTTTTGACCTTCTCCTCGAAATCCTCCTTGCCACAGGCGGAAAGTTTCTTGGTCTGCGCACGATAATTATAAATCGTGTTTACGCTGTAGTGAAGAATTTCGGAGATTCGGCCGCTATCCGTAATGCCGAGGCGGATGAGCGCGAAGATACGCATCTGCGTTGTCAGCCGCCCTGGTTGAGGCACGGGCGTACGGCTTTCGGGCGTCAGCAGTGAGTTAAACTGCTCCACGAAATCGGGGAAAAGATGCAAAAAGGCGGTATCGAAATTGACATAGAGCTCTTCCATGTCATCGGCATTGAAATCAGAGGAACGGAGAAGTGCGTTAAGCTCTGCAGTCTGACCATTCTTGACCTTGTTACGCACCTTTTTACGGAGATCGTCAAGCCGTTCGACATAACGGGAGCAGAGACTCATGAACCGCCCCACATACTCCTCCTTGACCCTGTTGGCCTCAGTCAGCTGAGTATTGAGCGCCCGCCTCTGCTCACTGAGCGAAGTGAGGTCGGCATTAACCGACATCAGGCGGGTGTTGGCCCCGCTAAGGGCTTCATTGCTCTTGGCCAACCAATCTCGCGTCTTGCTGAGCTTGTTTCTCTGAATGGCGATATAAATCACGAAGAAGAGCAGCAGAACAACAAGTATGGAGATGCAGAAGAGCGTCAAACGGAGTCGCGCCTGATAGTCTTCGCTCCCGGCTTTATACCTCTGCGCAATCATGGTCAAAAGCGGAGATATGTGCGAGAGCCTCTGGCGGCTGCCAAAGCGGTTGGCGCATTCGCTGGTGAAGCAGATGTAGCGGTAGGCCCTGTCCACCTGTCCCATAAGGATCAACTGGTTGGACATCTCCCACATGGAGCCTTGGTCTTGCACCCCGTTGCGGATGTCAGCAAGGACAGACTCGCCGAGCCAAAGGAGCATATTGGTGGTGTCCATCCTCGCCTTGAACTCCAAATAGCGATAGAGGGAAAGCAGTGCGAAGTCAGTAGTTCCGCGCTCCACCCTGCTAAGCCAAAGATTGCTGTACCTCATGGAGGTGGCAGTATCTCCCGAGTTGAGAGCTAAAAGTTCATGGGCAAGGATGACGTCCTGCGACATGGAGTCGGCCTCTTGAAAAAGCCGATCACGGCAATTGTAGGCGGCTATCCCGTAGGATGCGCGGGACTCAGCAAGCGGCGTATAGGTGGCAATCTCGCCACACACATGAGAGCGCGACACCAATATCCTCTGGCGCGCCTCGGACGTCAAGCCTGACGGGTCGAGAGACTTCAAAATATCAAGACTCTCAACATAAGCCCCCGTGTTTGAACACATATAGGCCTTGAGGGCCAAGCAAATAGCCACACGAGAAGAGTCCGCCAGTCCACGAGCGGATGATATGCAACTGTCAAGATAAATGATGGCCGAATCCTTGACGAAAGGCTTATACTCCTCAAAAAGGCTGTAAGAGATTTCGTAGCGCGCCTCGTCAGATTGGGCTTTACCCAACTCCTTTCGCAGCGTCTCAATCCTTGCCCTTTTGAGCCCGACATACTCATCATGCCGCACCACCGCATCATCTATCAGGCAGAGAATGGAGTCCACTTTAGCATCCACCCTCGCGTGTTCCGATGCGATAGTCACCACATTAGGAAGTGCGACGAGCGCAAGCGCCACAAAAAACTTGCATATATTCATAGTCGTAAAGATACAACCTTTCTTAAACTTTTTATAATGATATTAAGACAAGGAGGCGTAAAACGACAATCGCGTTAC
The DNA here is from genome assembly GCA_963618945.1 of Bacteroidaceae bacterium. Classification (GTDB taxonomy): domain Bacteria; phylum Bacteroidota; class Bacteroidia; order Bacteroidales; family Marinilabiliaceae; genus W3P20-009. Next base: position 64,850 of record CAVETY010000005.1, on the reverse strand, counting down.
GCACAAAAAGCCCGAGGCCAAAAGACCTCGGGCTTTTTTTAACTCCTACGGAGTTGCTTTCTCAAGTTATCTGTTTACTCGGATTGGAATACTCGGACATAATCGACTTGCATCTGAGCAGGGAGGCACGAGGCGTCAAGTCCCTGTTGTCCACCCCAGCCTCCGCCCCAAGCGAGGTTGATGATGGGATAGAAGGCGGAATCGAAAGGCCAAGCGTCACGACCTGTGCCGTCGTTGGCATAAGAGAGGAGCTCAGTCCCGTCAACATAGAACGTCAGCTTGTCTGCAGTCCAGAGGAGGGCGTAGACATGGAACTCAGATTGGGCTGTGGCGACTGTACGACGAGCCGACTCTACCGCGGTGCCCGTGTTATTGTATTTGTTGCAATGAATGGTGGAGTGCACCACATTGGCGTCAAATCCGACCTCCTCCATGATGTCAATCTCGCCATCGCCGGGCCATGAAGTGAAATTGACAGGCATCATCCAGAAAGCTGGCCACGTGCCTTTGCCTGTCGGCAGTTTGATGCTCGCCTCAATATAGCCATATCGCCAGCCTGTCGTCACCTTGGCATAGAGGCGCGAACTGGTCACTTGGTCGCCATCGTCCTGAAGCGAAATGGTGAGCAGACCATCGGACACGGTGGCGTTGGACGAGGTGTAATATTGCAACTCGTTGTTGCCCCAGCCATTGTCGCCACGGCCGACGGCGGCAGTCCAATCGGAGCTGAGCTTAGAGCCATCAAACTCGTCATGCCAGACAAGTTTGTAGCCATCAATGGGGCAAACAATCTCCTCATCGGGGGCGACTTCGGGTGCCGCCTGAGAGACCGAGACGCTGTCTCGCGAACCACCGGACCAGATGACCACCACCCCACTTCGCATGGTGGACGTGGTGTTGGCCTCGGCAGTGATTGTTATGTCGGCCTCAGTGCCAACGCTGTTTGACGGGCTGACCGATAGCCAGTCGGCCTTTGAGAAGACGACGAACTCGTGCGAACTGGTCACATTGACCATTGCCGTGCCACCCTCAGCGGGGAGAGAGACCTTGCGGTCGGAGATATTGATGGACTCGGGGGCCGCATAGCCTATGTCGTTGCCATCATCGGAGCAGGAAGTGGCCACACAGACAGAGAGGATGGCCATTGGTGCTAAAATCATCGCTTTATTCATCAATCATATAGTGTTATCCGGGTTAATGAGCTGTCTTTTGCAAGATTATCTCAGAGATCTCGACCTTCTCGTCGGCAGGAGTCGTTCCGAAGTCAAAGACCAACTTGAGTTGGGCGGCTGCCCCCACCTTCAGTTTGACGGCGGGAATCTTGACCTGAAGCTCGTCACCCGCGGCAAGGTCATACTGGTTGGTGAAGAAATAGTTGTCATCGCTCGCATCGTCAGTCAGTTTGACTGTGACGCCATTGATGTCCAGTTTGGCAGTCATCTTGCAAGAGAAATCATACTCAGTGTCGGCATCAGCAGGGATTTGTGTCTTGAGGTGAACCTGGGCCTGCCACTGCTCGCTGCAAGCCTGAGCAAGCTCGACAGTATACACCCCATTGGAGGCGGAGAGTATGCCTTCGCTTGAAATCTCGCTCCAGCCCGGCGCATAGTAGAAGAAAGTGGTGAAGCCGTCAGTCCCCTTGTCATCGACATAGGACTTCCAGAGGTTGGAGGGAGAATCATAGGTGTAGACAGTCTTGTCATCCTCCTCGGCAGGGGCCTCTATCCCATCGCACATGTGCTCTTGGAGACAGACCTCATAGAAATTGACCTTAGTGTCAGCCGGAGCACCGCCAAAGTCAAGCACAAGGCTCACCTTATCCATGTCAATTCCAGCCATGTCACTCTTATAGAAGAGGCACTCAGCACCAGCCTTGAGGTCCTGCCTCTCTGCGAAATAGAACGTATTGTCGTCACCCGTCTTCACGAGTTTGATGGTGACGCCCGTGATGTCGGTGGTTGAGGTCAGCTTCATGGAGAAGTCGTAGTTCTTGGCTGCGGAAGTCGCCATGTCTGTGAGGAACTTAACCTGCGCCTGCCACTGGTCGGACGTGGCAGTTGGGAGTGAGACAGTGTAGTTGTTGTCATCGGCTGCCAAGTCAGGGTCGGCAATTTGCGCCCAGCTCGGGGCATAGAAGAACTCATTAGAGAAAGTGCATCCCTTCCAGAGATTGCAGTCGCTGTCAGCAGTGAAGCCTTGGAAACCGGCATCGGCCGAAGTGAGGATATAGTGCCAAGCGATGCTGCCGTCGTCCCAAATGAGAACGAGCTTAGAGGCTGTAAGGGTCTCGACACGGAGCTTCAGCTCACCAGTGTAGGCGGCATCGGCAGGGATGTAGGGGAAGAGAGTCTCGGTGGGGAAAGTGAGATAGACGGCGTCACCCTCGGTCGAGAGCGAGTATTCAGTCTCTTGTTTCTCAACAGGGACCATGAAGTCCTCCGACTGATGATATTCGGCAAAGATGGAGCAACCTGTGTTGACAAAGACCGTTCCGCCGTCGCCGGGATTATAGGTATAAGTGCCGTCGGTGCTGAAAGTCAGGCGGTCATCATAGAGACCCATGGCCTTCTTCTCATCGGCCTTGGCGGCGTACCACTCGGTGCCATCAGACCCTGACGGGCCGCAGGCTATGTGCGCGGTCTCAGTGTTGGCAATGCGCCAATCCTTGCCACAGAGCTTAGCTTTCAGCTCATCAAAATTAGTGAGCGAGTTCTTGATGGTGAAATTGACCTCGCCCATGCCTTGCGAGAGGCCGTTGCTGTTGCCAATGCGGTAATAGACAGTGTAGTCGCCAGCCGTGGTCCAGATACGCGTGAGCGGGTTTGTGGTCGAATAGACAGGGTTCTTGGTAATCTCCTTGCCGTCCACGGGGATGTACCACATGGGGTATTGCCCAGCGGAGTTGAGCGTGAGGGTGACTTGATTGGTCTCATCGTCCACACTCACAGAGACAGAGGCGTCTGAGGCCACGGGGAGGTTGGCCTCGCTGACCCCGTCAAAGTCCTCGGGGCTGCAGGCTGCGAGGGCGAGAGCCGCCAAGATTAAATATTTAGTCATTTTCATGTCAGTGCGATTTTAGTAATTGTTCTGAATGAGAGTTCCTTGCGAGGCGTCAATCTCGCTGAGCGGAATGGGGAGGTACTTCTTGCTCTCAGTCCATGTGTTGGTGCGATAGCCATATTCATCAGGAGTGAGAGTCGTGGGGGCATTGCCAGTCCTGACAAGATCCCAATAGCGTTTGCCCTCGCCCACGAACTCCAGCCTTCTCTCCAAGAGAATGTTGTCAATGGTCGCTGCCTTATTGTCCGTCAGGCCTGCCCTGTGGTGCACGAGGTTGACATACTCCTGCGCCTCGGCTGTGCTGCCACCTGTGCGGAGCAGAAGCTCGGCGGCGTTGAGGAGAGTCTCGGCGTAACGGTAGATTCGGAGATTGTTATTGAAATTGAGGTCACCGTCGGCCTTCTGGTCGGCATTGTTTGCCGTGTAGGGGAGATATTTCTTCAGCCAAAAACCCGTATCCTGATAACGCTTAGTGTAGTCGGCCTTGCTGGCATCATAGACAGTAGCGTCGCGGCGAGCGTCGCCATCCTCAAACATGTCATAAGTCTCCTCACGGACAGGCTCAAAGCCCCAACCGTTGTCCACGCCATCGGCAGCCACGCCACCGCTGGGACCAATGAGACGCGGATAGATGGTGCCGCCCGCATTGACATAGCCGTCATTCCAAGAGCGGACAGCGTTATCGTCCTTATAGCAGATCTCGAAGATGCTCTCCGCACTCCACTCTCCACTCTCAAGGAAGATGGTGCCATAGTCAGCCACGAGGTCATACTCATCAGACGCTATAATCTCCTTCATATACTCAAGCGCCTTGGCATAGCGAGCCTCGTCACACTGATACATGACCATCTCGGCATAAATCATCTCGGCGGCGGCACGACTGAGGCGGCCTGTGTTTGACGCATCCCACTTGAGGGGCAGACTTCTTGTGTCAATAGACTCCTCAAGGTCGGCGATGATGGTGGAGTAGACCTCATCATGCCCCTTTTGCTCAGCGATATAGGGGGCTGCGAGATTTTCCAGATAGAACGGGATGTTGCCGTAGTACTTCCAGAGCAGATTATAGTAGAAAGCGCGAAGTGTACGCGCCTCGGCATCGAGAGTGGCATACTGTTCGGCAGTCAGATTGTCCTTGGCCCAGCCTATGTAGGTCAGCACGTCATTGGCGTTTCGCACACCTTTGTAACTCTGGTCCCAGATGCCAGTTAGGGCGTCGGACGAGTTCTGAGTACTCTCGAAATTGAACATCTTGTGCAGATGCTGGTTATCCGAGATGCCGGAGCCACCAGGCCAAACATCATCCGCCATCACGTCGGCGCAGAGCGTCAGGGGGGCGTACTGACTGTTGTTCCAGTCATAGCTCCTCATGGGGTTATAGGTCGCCACGAGGGCTTCGAGTATGTGGTCATAGTTGTTGTAATACTCCTCGAGAGTCGCCTTGTCAGGCGGAGTCACCTCAAGGAAGTCATCGGAGCACGAGCCGAAGCCGAGACCGGTTGCCGCGCAGAGGGCGGCTATCGAGATATATCTTGAAGTCATCATAGTGTCAATTCTTAAAATCCGATGTTCGCGCCAAAGTTAAAAGTGCGGCTTTGCGGATAGACGCCATAGTCAACACCGAGCGACGTGCCGCCCGAAGAGATCTCCGGGTCGAAACCGGCGTATTTGGTGAAAGTGAGCAGGTTCTCAGCACCGACAAAGACGCGGAGGTGGTCTACAAAGAACTTACGAGTGAACGACTGCGGCAGAGTGTAGCCGAGCTGAATATTCTTCAGGCGGAAATAGCTGCCGTCAGTGACATAGAGGTCAGAGCTCTGCCAGTTGGTGGCGTCGCCCACCACATAGCGGGGATATTTGTTAGAAGTTCCCTCGCCGGTCCAGCGGTTGAGCATATAGCTCGGTAGGTTGGCGGGGCGGACATCCGTACGACGAGTGGCGTCATATATGTCATTGCCGGCCGTGCCTTGGAAGAGGACCATGAAATCGACGCCATTCCACTCAGCGCCGAAAGTGAGGCCGTAGGTCCAGTCGGGCATGCCCTTGCCAATCTTAGTGCGGTCGGCAGCCGTGATGGCGCCATCGCCGTCAACATCCACGAAACGCACATCACCAGGGACGGCGTTAGGCTGGATTTTCTCACCCTTAGCATTGACGTAGGAGTTCACTTCGGCAACATTTTGGAAGATGCCGTCAGTCTTGTAGCCGTAGAAATAGGGGAAAGGCTCGCCATTTGACGCGCGGGTGATTGTGCCCGTGTTCTGCATATTGTCCAACTCAAGGTAACCGGCCGAGTTGCCAAGGTTGGTAAGGGTGTTCTTCAGGAAAGAGGCGTTGCCCTTGACGTGCATCTTGACGGGGCCGGCCGACCATTTGTAGCCAAGCTCAAGCTCCACGCCCGTGTTCTCCATGTCGCCCACATTGCCGAGGGGAGCCTCAGCGCCGACATAATTAGCTATGGGCATAGAGATAATCATGCCCGAGGTCTTCTTCTTGTACCAGTCGAAGCTGAAAGTCAGAGCATTGCCGAAGAAACCAAGGTCAAGGCCGAGGTCAGTTTGGATACTCTCCTCCCACTTGAGGTCGGGGTTGGCGAGAGCGCCGGCCTGGACACCATTGACAACAGTCTCATCAGACCCCCAGATGCTGTTATAGGGAGAGGCCGTCCACGCCGCATAGGTGAAATCGCCGATGTTGTCATTACCATTCTTACCCCAGCTGCCGCGCACCTTGACATTAGTCAGCCATTCGGGCGCTTCGACATAAGGCTCGTTGAGCACATTCCAGCCGAGTGAGAAAGAGGGGAAGGTGGCGTAGCGGTTGTTTGAGCCGAAACGCGAACTGCCGTCACGCCTGACTGTGAACTGAGCCATGTAGCGCTCATCGTAATTGTATGAGGCACGGAAGAAATAAGAGCTGAGGGTGTGCTCATTAGCTGGGCCGCCGCTTGCGCTCATCTCGCCACGGCTCTGGTCGGCCGTGCTGTTGTTCATGTAGGGCTTATTGATATCCTTGAGGTTTTGGACGTTACCGTAGAGCGTCTTGCCCGTGTTCTGCATGGCGCTCTGACCAACCACCAAGTTGATTGAGTTAGCCCCGAACTGCTTGTCCCACGTCAGGACATTCTCCACCTGCCATACGGTTCCGCGGTCACTGCTCTGGTGCGCGCTGGTAATGGTTGAGCGGTTATTGCCAGAGAGGTAGTAGAGCGGCGTGTAGCCGTCAGCCCCGTAGAATGACATGTCGGCACCATAAGAGAAACGGTACTTCACACCCCAGCCGATAGCCAAGTCCGCCGAGAAATTGGCCACAAACTTATGGCTCCAATTGTCATCGCCGGGCAGGCTGAGCATGGCGAGCGGGTTGTTCATCTCCTGATAGCTGGAGCCGGGGATGGTATACATCCGCCCCTCGTCGTCATAGAGCATATACTCAGCCCCGTATTTGTCAATCTGCGCCTGAGCCTCAGCGCCCGACACCGTGGGGGTGAGGATTGGCGAAAGGTAGAGAGCCGATCCGAGAGCCGACCCCCACTGCGAGTTGGCGTCGATGCTCTTGCTGTGGATGCGGGCGTAGGATATGTTCGCACCCAGAGTCATCTTGTTGAGCCACTCACGCGCCTGCGTATGGTCAAAGAGCGTGTAGGTGGTGTTGCTTCTCAGGGTCAGTCGCCTGTAGTTGGACCTGTCGCGGTCTCCACCCACAATGCCCTCCTGATGGTTATAGCCGAGCGAGACGTAATAGTTGACCTTGTCGGTCGCCCCGCTGAGACTCAGCTCGTGACTTTGGCTGGGAGCGTTGGAGTTGAAAAGCTCATCCTGCCAATCGGTGCCCTCGCCAAAAGAGTACGGATCCTCATAGAGGACTGCCTGACCCGAATTGACAAGTCCCTCATTCATCATGACGGCATACTCGGTAGCGTTGAGCACATCGCGGTGCTTCCACGGGTTGGAAATGCCGCCCGTGAAAGAGTAGTTGACCTTGACACTCCCTTTCGAGCCGCCCTTGGTCGTGACCATGATGACACCGTTGGCCGCACGAGTGCCATAGATAGCGCCCGAGGCCGCGTCCTTAAGCACCTCAATGCTCTCAATATCAGAGGGGTTCAGGTAGTCAATGCCACCCTCGATGGGCATGCCGTCCACAATATAGAGAGGGTCCGAGTTGTTGATGGTGCCGATGCCGCGGATTCTGATTTGCGCCGCCGCGCCAGGCTGACCGCTTGCCGAGGTCACTGTCACGCCCGACGCCATGCCCTTGAGCGCATTGTCCACGCGCAAAGGGGTTGTGCCGTTAAGATCGTCAGCACCCACCTTGGCGATAGAGGCCGTCACGACGCTCTTTTTCTGCACGCCATAACCGACGACGACGACCTCGGCGAGATCAGACGCCTCCTCATTGAGAGTGACGTCATAATTAGTCTGGCCTCCGACCACTTGAACCTTGGAGATGTCAAAGCCTATGAACGAGTAGACGAGGTTGGCGCCCTGCGGAGCCGCGAGAGTATAATTGCCATCGATGTCAGAAATGGTTCCCGTCGATGTGCCCTCCACAATGATATTGACGCCAGGAAGCGGAGCGCCCGCGCTATCCACCACGCGGCCGCTTATGTTGACGCTCTGCGCCCAGGCCGAAGAGGCGGCCATCGACGCGAGAAACGCCACTAACAATAACTTGCGTATTTTCATGTCTCGATAATATGTTTGGTTAACGTAATCAAGGTCAGACCTGCCGAACGCCAATAGAAGCGGACGCATCTTGCCGCACCTGCTATTTTTGCGTTCTTTTAGGTTTGTTTGCAAAGTTGTTAATTAATTACATATTATCTACGGTATTGTTAAACAAATGTGGATATATACAAAAGTTATCATTCTGATTTTCAAAAGAGAAAGCAATCAGAGGCAATCATAAAAAGTGGACACCGATTGAAACGTTTTTTTGCGTTAGTAGATATTTTAGCTCTGATATTGTAGTTACTTTTGCACTAAAAGACGTCCGAACAGCCACAAAAACAAAAATCAGCGATGCGCTGAGCCAATCAATTTTTGGCTCAATTATTGCATCCAATTCACAAAAGAACCCATATCACCCGAAGAAACAACAACTTAAAACAATGACGGCGCGGTTAGCGACAGACCGCGGGAGAGACGCGACACCGGCAAGCAGAGCAGAATAGTTAAAATACCGCTAAAATCAAGTATTTAAACCCAATCTTGAAACATTACGCAACTTTTGCCGTTTGACACATCAGAAAATAACAAGAAACAGAACGTCACATCAACTCCCAAGAAAGAAAGTCGCCAACCGACCTTCGCACAAAAACACAAATTAAATGAGAAAGCTTATACTCTTAGTGTTCGCCATGGCAGTTTGCTCGTTTGCCTCAGCGCAGATGTCAAAGTTCCAGGCGCTCTACCTCTTCCAGTTTGCCAAGAACACGTCTTGGCCACAGGAGGATGCGGGTAAGCCCTTCGTAATCGCAGTCATAGGCGACAACGCGCTTGCCTCTGAGCTCCGCACAGTCGTCAACAACAAGAAGGTGGGCGACCGCCCGGTCAAGGTCGTCGAGTCAGCCACCGCATCAGGTCTGACCAAGAGCGACATCATCTACTTAGGCGAGAGCAAGGCGTCACAAATCACGTCACTCGTCTCAGCCCAGGCCAACAACAAGGTTCTTATCGTCTCCGGCACCAAAGGCCAGTGCGCTCAGGGCGCAGGCATATCGTTTGTGCCAGACGGGGGCAAACTCCAATTCGAGATACACGAGGGCAACATTGCCAAAAACGGTCTCAAGGTGGCGCCTAAGCTCGTCACCCTCGGCCGCCAGGTGTTCTAAGTCGCCGCGAAGGCAGGCTTGGAGCCTCAGGATATAAGAGGGAAGCCCGGCTTATTCATAAGGGTTTTCAAACACAGCCGGGCTTCCCACTCTTTTCACACACATCCTCTCCTTTTACTCCACACACAGGTTTTCATTTGCAGACAAAGCACCCGCCAGCCATGCCAGGTTCGGAGGGAAGGGCTTTCATGTGTCCCAACCATCAGACTCACAACGACGCAATCAACTGTAAAACTACCATGAAGCCACGCAGAAGCGAAGCCTGAGGAAGAAAAAGACAAAATCCTCCTCAGCAAAGCGAGAAAACGCGGCGCTCGTTAACCAGTAAAACTTACTCCCCCAACAAATAGATACTCTACCTTAATGAAAAAGACAATTTGGGCACTTTTGCTTGCCTTAGCCGCCTCATCCGCAACAGGCATGGCGCAAGACAAGCTTACCCGCGAGCAGATTTTGGCGATGAGCACCGACGAGCTGTCGGAACTCCCCCTTGAAGACCTCATGGCCGCCGTTGAGACTCTTGGCGTGTCATCTGTCGACGAGCTGTTCGCCCTCATCATGAACAAGAATGTATCCTCCGCGTCAAAAGAGGAGGAGAGCACATTCACCTCACCCCTCTCAAGCACCGTCATCACCCGCGAGGAGATGCGCACATATGGCGTGTCGACCCTCGAGGAGGCCCTGCGCCTCGTCCCCGGCATGATCGTGTCAGAGAAGACCAACGGCGTCTATGACGTCCAGATGCGCGGCCTGAACAACATCCCGAACAACAACATGTTGCTCTACGCCGAGAACTCCAACACCCTCGTCATGATTGACGGCCGCCCCGTTCATGACTACTCCATGGGCGCCATAACATTTGACATGATGCCGATCTCCATCGAGGATGTCGAGCGCATCGAGGTGGTACGCGGCGCGACTTCTGCACTCTACGGCGCCAACGCTGTGCAGGGCGTCATCAACTTCATCACCGAGAAGCCCGATGCGGCGCAGAACATGGTCTCAGGCTCTCTGCAGATGGGCAACAACTCAACCCACATTGCCAGCCTCGCCCTCCGCAAGACCATCAACGACAAGTGGTCGGCAGGCTTCACGGCCAGCTTCCAGACGCGTAACCGCCCGACATCAGACCTCTACGTCATCCCGCAGGCCAACCTCTTCCTCCTCAATGGCGACATTGAGTCTGGCACGACATTGACCAACGACCAAGTGCGCGAGTATCAGGAGCAGGGTGTCCTGACGAGCTTTGCCGGCGGCTATTTGGCAGCCGAGAGCGTTGGCAACCTCCGCGAACTCCGCATGCAGGCCACCCAGAATGGCGGTGAAAGCGCACCTGACGGAGGCAGTGAGCCGGGTGCTGGCGGCGGTGAGCCCAACGCAGGGGTGGGAGGCGACGAGAGCGCCTCATACAAAATCTACCGCTGCACCGAGCCGCAGACCCCCATCACAAGGATGTTCAAAGACCCGTCTTTGGCTCGCCGCAACCTTAACTTCAACGGCTACATAACCTTCAAACCCGCCGAGGGCATCCGCTTCGACCTCACGGGCGGCTATCAGCAGAGCTTCGTCAATACCACACCCATGGGTGAGGAGATTTTCGCCCTCAACGGCCGCGAGAGTAAGACCGGCTATGTGGCACTCGCTGCCGACATAAAGAACCTGACCATCTTGGCCAACTACTCGGGCGGCCCACGCGACTACAGCTACGGCACCCCGGGCATGAAGGTCTTCACCAACGCGTTCAACGCATCGGCCGAATATGACATCCCAGTCGGCCCTGTCAACATCCGTCCGGGCGTCTCCTACCAATACATCTACTACGAGGACTATGTGCCCGACTACATTGACGCGTCAACCGGTTATGACTGGAAATATTACAGGTTGGACGACTTCAAGAAGCTTGGCAAGGAGAGCGGTCTCTCTGGCTTCTTCAACAGCGACGCCAAGATGACAGCCATTGCTCCGAGCGTGCGCGTCGACGCCAAACTGGGCAACCTCCGACTTGTCGGCGCATTCCGTTCAGACAAGACCAACATCCCCGACAAGTGGAACCACTCATGGCAGTTCTCAGCCAGCTATAAGATTAACGAGCGCAACTTCGTCCGCTTCGTCTACGGCCGAGCCAACCGCTCAGCCACCATGCTGAACACCAACGCCAACTTCGCCTGGACCCGCACCGAGCTGGTCGACCCCAACGAGCTTAACTTCATCAGCAACAAGGAGTCTGACCTCGTAAGCATCGACAACTTCGAGATTGGTTACCGTTGGCAGCCTACCAACCGCATTCTCCTCGACGCTGAGGCCTACATGAGCAAGAGCCGTAACTATGGCGCCCTCATGGCCGAGTCGGCCTACATTTCCATCCCGGGCTCTGTATTCCAGGGCCTCATGGGCGATGCCATCGGTGTTGACCCGACCGCAATCGAGTCTAAACTCGTGACCCACGCCACCGTCAAATATGACAACCTGCCCTACGAGGCCCGCCAATTCGGCATCTCGCTCAACCTCGACTACATTATCTCGACCAAACTGGTGGCAAAGCTCAACCTCAACTACCAGAAGACCCTCTTGGATCACTACTACCCCTACAGCCAGGCCAACAGCATCAAGAACATGCTGCAAGTCTCAGGCACTGAGCTCTCTTCGCTCATCACCCAGACCCTTGCGGCAATCGCACCCCTCAAAGAGCAATATGCGGCAGGCCTCATCACCCAAGAGGAGTATCAGGCTCACCTGAGCAAGCTCATCGCAAACGGAAGCGAGTCAGCCAACAGCAGCGTTGGCACCTACGATGCCACCACAGGCTACTACAACATGGCCAAGAAGACTGCCGAGGAGAACGTGTTCCCTGAAGTCAACGGCTTCGAGCATAAGGCCACGCCTAACTTCTATGGCATGATCGGCCTCATCTACAAGCCCATCCAGCAGCTCAACATCTCGGCGTTCGGCAACTACATTGGCAAACGCTCACTCATCACCAAGTACAACACCAACTACGTCGACCTCCCACCCGAGATTGTCAAGGCTCTCACCTCATATGACGAGAACGGCGAGGACCTCTGCCAGCGTTTCACGCTCAACCTCAAGGTAGGCTACAAGCCAACCGAGAAAGTCGAGGTGTACGTCAACGCTCACAATCTCTTGAACAACAAGAAGCGCGAGTTCGTCTACGCTGACGAGATTGGCGGACTCTACACCTTGGGCGTCAACTTCGGCTTCTAAAAAAAGAATAGAGAAGAAGACCTGAAAATAAGGTTACTGCCCCGCAGGCGCGCGCAACGGATTTCGGAAGGAACCGCTGCGCGCGCCCGCTTTTTGTAGTAAATTCGCGTGCCGCCGTGGCGCAGGCCTCGGCGCAACCGAACAAAACACCACACTCCAAGTGCAAATAGGCAAACTCGACCTTGGCAACCAGCCCGTCCTCCTCGCCCCGATGGAGGACGTCACAGACCTCCCTTTCCGCCGCCTCTGCAAGGGCTACGGCGCCGACCTCATGTACACCGAGTTCGTCTCGGCCGACGCAATAATACGCGACATCAAGAGCTCAATGAAAAAGCTGGACATCGACCCGGCCGAGCGTCCCGTCGGCATCCAGATTTACGGCCGAGAGATTGAGCCCATGGTAGAGGCCGCCAAGATTGTGGAGCAGAGCAACCCCGACATCATTGACATCAACTTCGGATGCCCAGTCAAAAAAGTGGCAGGCAAAGGCGCCGGGGCCGGAATGTTGCGCGACATCCCCAAACTCGTGGAGATGACCCGCCAGATTGTCAAGGCCGTGGACCACACACCCGTGACCGTCAAGACGAGGCTTGGATGGGACGACAACTCAAAATTCGTGGTTGATACTGCCGAGAGGCTGCAGGACGTTGGCATCTCCGCCATTACCATCCACGGCCGCACGAGGGCTCAGATGTACACGGGCGAGGCCGACTGGACACTCATTGGCCAGGTAAAAAACAACCCGCGCATGACCATACCCGTCATAGGCAACGGCGACGTAGACTCACCCGTCAAAGCCAAGGAGATGTTCGACCGCTATGGCGTAGACGCCATCATGATAGGGCGCGCGTCAATTGGCAAACCATGGATTTTTCAAGAAGTTAAGCACTACCTGACCACAGGCGAGCTGCTCCCTGAGGCCACGACGGCTCAAGCCGCAGAGCGACTCCTGAAGCAGTTGGACGACACGATGGCATGGATTGGCGACGAGAAAAAAGCCATCCTTCACGTCCGCCGCCACATGGCCCTCTCGTTCAAAGGCATCCCCGGAGTCAAAGAGAAACGCATAAGGTTGCTGCGAGCGGAGACCATAGGCGACATAAAAAACTGCTTGGCGGACATTGTGGAACTGGCTGAGAATGTGGATAAGCAGGAATAGCCGAAGAAAAATATCGCGTTTTGCGGTCCAAAAGTTTGCCAAATTGAAAATTTAGCCTACCTTTGCACTCGCAAACAAGCGAAGGTACCATAGCTCAGTTGGTAGAGCAACGGACTGAAAATCCGTGTGTCCCCGGTTCGATTCCTGGTGGTACCACACAAAAGCTTAAAAAACCTCGACTACCTTCAAAGTAGTCGGGGTTTTCTCATTTTTACCCAAACAGGAATAAGCGACTTCCCTACCCCACACACAGAAAACATGAAAAAGCGCATCATCCTGCCGGCGGCCATCATACTCGCCGCCGCCATAGGCCTCATCTCGATGAGTCGAGACGACCGAGAGTTCAAGATCAGCAAAAACCTCGACATCTTCTTCTCCATCGTCAAAGAGCTGAACCTCTACTATGTTGAGGACCCCGACCCCGATCGCATAGTCCCTGCCGCCATCAACGAGATGCTGGCCGAGCTCGACCCTTACACCACATACATCCCCGAGAAAGACAAGGACGAGTATCAGATGGCCATAGACGGCGAATATGGCGGCGTCGGCGCGATAATCCAGAAATCAGACACAGACCTCATTCAGGTCCGAGAGATTTATGCCGGCACGCCTTCCAATAAGGCTGGCCTCAAGGCAGGTGACCGAATCCTGTCCATAGATGGCGAGAGCATGCGCGGTCGCAACGTGGAGTACGTCCGCTCCAAACTGCGCGGCAAGGCTGGCGTCACCATCAAGACTGAGATTGAGCGCCCCGGCACGCCCAAGAAACTGACCATAGACATAACACGCGACGTGGTCAAGCTCCCGGCCGTTGAGTACTACGGCATGGTAGACTCCGAAACCGGCTACATACAGCTCCGCAGTTTCGAGAAAGACTGCGCCAAGGCAATCAAGGAGGCGCTCCTCGACCTGCGCGACAAGCAGGGGGCAAAGAGACTCATCCTCGACCTGCGCGGCAACACAGGCGGACTGCTTGACGAGAGCTTGGACATTGTCAACCTCTTTGTCCCCTCCGGTTCCGAGCTGCTCCAGACACGCGGACGCCGCAGCGCCATGGACCGCACATATAAGGCTCTCCGCCAGCCCGTTGACACAATGATGCCCATGGCAGTGATGATCAACCGCGGATCCGCCTCGGCATCCGAGATTGTCTCCGGCGCATTGCAAGACTTGGACCGAGCTGTTATTGTCGGCCAACGCTCATTTGGCAAGGGCCTCGTGCAAGCTACCCGCGAAGTGGCCTATGACGGCTACCTCAAGCTCACCACGGCAAAATACTACACCCCGTCCGGCCGATGCATACAGGCCATCGACTACTCCAACCGCGACGCTGACGGAGCCGTCGGACTCGTGGCCGACAGCCTGATAAGCGAGTACAAGACACGCAACGGACGCTCAGTCTATGACGGCGGCGGCATATCGCCCGACGTGGTCACCACTGCGCAAACCTATCGCAACGTCACCGTAGCACTCGTCTACACCGACCAGATTTTCTCTTACGTCATCAGCCGAATCCGCAAAGGCGACCCGTTGACACTTGACGCCGATGGCCACATCTCAGACGCCGACTACAACGACTTCATCACTTACGTGGGCACGAGAGACAACTTCAAATACCGCACCGTCTCGCAAGACGCATACGACAAACTGGTGGCAGCCGCCAAAGCCGACGGCGTCTACGACTCAAAGGCCAAAGAATTTGAGGCTCTCAAGGAGACCTGCCAGGCCGACCTCAAGCGCGACATGCTCTTGGCCAAGGACGAGATTCGCCCACTCATGGAAGATGAGACCATCCGCTCCACACAGTTGCGTCGTGCAGGTTTGGCTCACAACCTCCAATATGACAACGAATTGGCAGAGACCGTGAAACTCCTCTCTGACGACGCCAAAGTGAAGGGTCTTCTGAACGGCACCGTGTCAAGTCATGCGGGAGACAAACGCTCCTCCGCCAAGCAGAAATAAGTCCCTCAACCAACACCACAGCCCACAATGAACACACGCACCGACCGCCCATCGCCAGTAGCCAAAGCATTCGTCATCCTCTTCGGCAGCTTCATTTTATGCTACTTGGCATGCAACGCCTTAGGGGCAGCACTGATGTTCCTGCTCCCCACCTATGCCGGTCTCATATCCGTCATGGCGTTGAGCTCAGTGGGCATATGGGCGGCGGCCGGACTCATTGGCAGACGGTATGCGGTGGGACGCAAGATTGCCAACAGCCGCGGATACGCCACACCATACATCGTCCTGCTTGCGGCGTTCACCGCACTACTTTCGCAGCCTTTTGTGGAGTGGGCCAACTTTATGGACTCAATCATTGTCGAGAAACTTGGCATCGCATCGTGGACACTCAGCTCAGTCAGCAACCAGATAATGGCGCAGTGCATGCTCTTTGACAATGTGTGGCACTGGTTCCTGTCAATCCTCGTCATCGCCGCACTCCCAGCTATCTCGGAGGAACTCTTTTTCCGTGGCGCGCTTTTGCCACTTATCAAGAGGTCCACAGGCAGTTGGACTGCAGCAGTTGTCATTTCGGCAGTAGTCTTTTCAGCCATACATCTTGACGCTTCGGCCTTCTTGGCCCGCACAGTGCTCGGCCTCATCCTTGGCGTCATCTTTGTCCTGACAAAGAACATCTGGGCATCGACCGCCTTCCACTTCACCAACAACTTGCTGGTGGTCATTATGCTCAGCCAGTCGGAAGATGTAGCCGCGACACTCTCAAAATCGCCTGAACTTCCTGACACCTATTACACCATCATATCGATAGCCTTCACACTCATCGAGCTGTCATTCATCCACAGATATACGAAGATGCGAAAGGTCTTCATTGAGACAGGCAAAAAGGAAGAATTCTTCTGACATAATTTCCGACACTAAAAATTATCATCTGTCATTATGACAGAACACCATAAACCTCCCAGATTAGAAAACGTTCTAATCTGGGAGGTTTATCTGTTTACATGACAGGGTTTTAGAAAGGAAAAGACAACAAACATCCCGCATTTGCTACCCAATCTGGCACAGCCGTTGCAAATACCATAGTCGAACGGCGCAAGAGGCCGAGGGGCGACACCCGAGGACGCGAGCGACGCTCAAAAACATCAACATTCCCAAGAACAAAAAATAAAAATGGAGGTGACTACTATGGTACCTGCAAACAACAATTACAACAACTACAACAACCATCGCGCAAACAGCAATTGGCTTCCTGACATCTTCGATGACTTCTTTGGTCATGACTGGAATTGGCTGACCACAAGCCAGAAGGCAACCCCGGCCTACAACGTGACCGAGTCCGACAAGGCCTACACCATTGAGGTAGCCGTGCCTGGCATCCGCAAAGAGGATTGCAAGATCCGCCTCAACGACGACGTCATGACCATCTCGGTCGAGAAGCAGCAGCAGCTCGAAGAGGACGGCAAGAAGCGCCGCTATCTGCGCAAGGAGTTTTCATACTCCAAGTTCGAGCAGAGCTTCAGCATGCCCGAAGAGGTTGACCAAAAAGGCGTGCGCGCCGAAGTCAAAGACGGAGTCCTCACAATCAACCTCCCGAAGAGAGAAGTGAAGAAAGAGGAGGAGAAGTGGCAGAACATTGAGGTTCAATAACCCTGCGCCACAAGCATTCACACACATCTGCAAATAGGTAACAGCTCATCTTAAGCCCTTGGTTGACAAGCACAAAGCCCGTCAACCAAGGGCTTTCTTTTTGTGGGGTGCGAAAGAACGCGCAGAAAAAAGCCGCCGCTTCTCTTGCAAATTAAAATAATCTCACTAACTTTGCACTCGCAATCACGAAACAAATGGTACCATAGCTCAGTTGGTAGAGCAACGGACTGAAAATCCGTGTGTCCCCGGTTCGATTCCTGGTGGTACCACAGTTGAAAGCAACATGCAGCCTGATCACTTGCTCTAAGTGGTCAGGCTAAATTCTTTTATGGCGGGTAGACATTGCCGCCCCACTCCTCTCAAAACCTATATTCCGACATGGCGCTGTGACGCTCGCCATGCCATGTTATCATCTTACTAACACCACAAAATCAACTAATGAAAAAATTTTTCTCAGTAATCGCCAGCCTGTCGGCCGCCCTCATCTGGGGCAGCCAAGCCATGGCTCAAGCTCCCGCCTTTCCCGGCGCTGAGGGCTATGCGCGCTACGCCGTCACAGGCGGCAGAGACGGCAAAATAATCCACGTGACCAACCTCAACGACTCCGGCACGGGTTCTCTTCGCGCAGCACTCAACACTTCAGGCGCAAGAATCATCGTTTTTGACGTGGCTGGATACATTGACCTGAAATCCGACCTCAAGATAAAGGAAGGCGATGTGACCATTGCTGGCCAAACCGCCCCCGCCCCCGGCATCACACTGCGATACTATACCGTTGTTAATCAGGCGGACAACGTCATCATGCGCTTCATCCGCATACGCCGAAGCCAAGTGAAAAGCGTAAGTGAGGACGCCGACGCCACATGGGGACGCCAACAAACCGGCATCATACTCGACCACTGCTCTTTCAGCTGGAGCATAGACGAGACGGCGTCATACTATGACAACCGCGACTTCACCATGCAGTGGTGCTCAGTCTCCGAGAGCCTCAACAACGCCGGCCATGGCAAAGGCGCACACGGATATGGCGGCATATGGGGCGGCAAATGCGCATCTTTCCACCACAACCTCATCGCCCACCACAACAACCGCACTCCGCGAATTAACAGCGCAAGGTATGCTTGGGACGGATATGACAAGACTAAATACGCCAACACCGTCGTAGCGGAGCATGTAGACCTTCGCAACTGCGTGATTTACAACTGGGGTGAAGGCAATGGAGCATACGGCAACATGGGCGGATACCTCAACATCATCAATAACTATTACAAGGCAGGCCCCGCAACAAAGAATAAGACCCGCGTATTCCAAGCCTCTGTTGATGACGGAAAAAACAAAATCGAGAAAGGCACTATGGGTCTCTTCTACATAAACGGCAACTACGTCACGGCAGCCTCCACTCCTGAAAATTACGACTGGGACGGAGTATCAAGTGAAAACAAGAAGCTCTATTTTACTGACGCTGCAGGATATTATGGCACAGATAGCGCGACCGTGTCAATCAAATTAGACACTGAAGTAGATGCCGACGTGCTTGATGCCACAACTACAACCCACTCAGCCACCGAGGCCTACGACAAAGTCCTCACTTACGTTGGCGCTTGCCTCTACCGCGACGACGTAGACGCCCGCCATGCCGAGGAGGCGCGCACAGGCACAGCCACCTATACAGGCGACACGGGCGAGGGCATATTGGACAAAGTTAACGACCCGTCCAGCACGACGCAGGACAGCTCACTTCCAAGTTTCCCCGAGTTCACTTCTGCCTCTCGCCCCAGCGGCTATGACACCGATGGCGACGGAATGCCAGATGAGTGGGAGAAAGCCTACGGCCTCAACCCCAATGACGCGTCAGATGCCAAGACCTACACCCTCGACCCGAAAAAGTGGTACACCAACATCGAGGTCTACATCAACAGCATCGTCGAGAGCATCGTCCGTGCGCAAAACGCAGACGCCGAAAACTCAATTGACGAATATTATCCCACGCTGAAATCGCAAACAGCCATAGGCGACATCACAGCCAACGAGGCCGAGATAATCGCCTTCGAGTACTACACCCTCGACGGCAAACGACTCTCTGAGCCTCAAAAGGGCATCTCGGTGCGCCGAGCCATCTACTCCGACGGTAAGTCGGTCAGCGACCTCGTCACTAAAAAATAGCCCCTAAGGATAGACAAAACAGGCTCAGCCCGGCGTCACACGATTTCAAAAAAAGTGCGACGCCGGGCTGAGTCTTTCATATCCTCGGTTATTTCATGATTAGATGATGCCATGCGGAGGTGCGATTTCGCATAATGCCACAAACCGAATGCGTTGCATGGCTGAATGTGTTTTTATGGTGCTATAGAAAACAAAAAGTGCGGAGTGTCGTCACGACACCCCGCACCCGTGAAATTAATCACCAAACACACTTATCAACTAATCAACGAAAAACTATTTCATATCTGTTTCTATCCTTTAATACGCCTTCGCACTCCTCAATGTTTCGGCAAAATCATTTTTCTCCAACATTTTTCCCCTCATTTGCGGCCTTTTCGTTAATTTAGTCACAGACACCCGACGGGCCTTGCCAAGAGCATCCCGACGGCCAACCACAAGGGCCTCATTCCACTGCCCGACACACCTAACATCAAAGGAGACAAGACCTTGACAAGCATCTATCTGATAGACGCCTACGCCATGATCTACCGCGCATACTTCGCATTTCTGCGCGCGCCCAAGATCAACTCAAACGGCATCAACACATCACCAATCTACGGCTTCATATCATCATTCACAGACCTTGTGCTCAAGCGCAGGCCTGACTATGTCGCCGTGGCGTTCGACCTTCATGGCCCCACATTCCGCCATGAGCTTTACCCGGCCTACAAAGCCAACCGCGAAGCGCAACCCGAAGACATAAGCAAGGCCATACCATTCATCCACAGGTTCATACAGGCCATGAACATCACCGAGGCCCAATGCGAGAAGTATGAGGCTGATGACGTGGTTGGCACACTCGCGACCCGATTTGCGGGTGAGGGCCGACAGGTGGTCATGGTCACGCCCGATAAGGACTACGCCCAGTTGGTCAGGCAAGGCGTATCTATGCTCCGTCCGCAGACAGGAGGTGAGCCTCTGACGCTCGACGAGAATGGCGTGTGCGAATACTTTGGCATCAAACGACCGGATCAGGTCATCGACATGCTGGGCCTTTGGGGCGACTCGTCAGACAACATCCCCGGTTGCCCGGGCGTGGGCGAGAAGAGAGCCAAGGAACTTATCGCGGCCTATGACTCCATTGACGGGATATACGAGCATCTTGACGAGCTGAAGGGCAAGATGAAAGATAAGTTCGCTGAGAACAAAGAGCTCGTGTTGCTGAGCCGCAAACTCGCCACTATTGTGACCGACGCCCCAATAGACCTGAAGTTGGACGACATAAAGTCACGCGAGCCGAACTGGGCGGCACTTGACGAACTCTTCCGCGAGTTGGAGGTCAGAGGACTTAGCGACAGAATCAAGACAGCCCTCGGCATGGCACCCGTTCCCGCTGCGAAGAGCCAAAAGAAAAACGACCAGCCCACCCTATTCGACTTTGCGGCGAGCCAAGAGAACACATCGGGCGACGCAACGCAGGAGACTACCGCATTGCCCGAGACATACACTACTATAGCCGACTATCCGCACACATTCACACTTCTGAAGACAGCCGACGAAGTGGACGACCTATGCCAAAAACTCCTTGCGGCTGACGCATTTTGCTTTGACACAGAGACTACATCAGTCGAGGCGTCATCTTCGGCAGAGATAGTAGGTTTCTCCGTCGCCATCAAACCGGGCGAGGCTTGGTTTGTGCGCACTCCTCGCGACGAAGAGGACGCTCGCCAATTACTGAGCCATATAGCCCCTGCATTCGAGTCGGAGAAGAGCCTCAAGATTGGCCAGAACATGAAATTTGACGTCATGGTGCTGAAGAGGTACGGCATAGAGGTGCGCGGACCTTGGTTCGACACCATGATCGCCCATTTCCTCCTGCAACCGTCACGACGCCACAATATGGACGCCATGGCAGAAGACATCCTCGCCTACCGACCTGTGCCGATAGAGAACCTCATTGGCTCAGGTGCAAAGCAGAGGCAGATGGCGGATGTGGCCGACGACGCAATTTTGGAATACGCTGCCGAGGATGCCGAGGTGACACTCCGCCTCTACGAGGCCCTTGCCCCACAGATTGAGGCAGATGAGGACATCCGCAAGTTGTTCCATGACATAGAGATGCCCATGGTACCCGTCTTGGCTGAGATGGAGATGGCCGGCGTGGCATTGGACACCAAGGCGCTTGACAACTACGCCGCATTCCTCCGCGAGCGGATAGGCGAGGTGGAGAAAAAGATCTACGAGGCGGCAGGAGAGACATTTAACGTGGCGAGCCCCAAACAGGTGGGCGACATACTCTTCGAGAAGATGAAAATAGACCCGTCGGCAAAAAAGACAAAGACTGGCGGATATGTCACCAACGAGGAGACCCTCCAAAAACTCGCCCACGCAAACCCCATAGTGGCCGACATCCTTACCTTCCGCGGCCTCACCAAGTTGCTGGGCACCTATGCCGACGCCCTGCCTAAGCTTGTCAGCCCACGGACGGGACGCATTCACACCTCGTTCAACCAGACTGTCGTAGTGACCGGCCGCCTGTCAAGCTCGGGGCCGAACCTGCAGAACATCCCGGTGAGAGACGAGGACGGCAAGAGGGTTCGTGAATGTTTCGTGGCCTCACCAGGCTGCAAAATAGTCTCGGCCGACTACTCGCAAGTGGAGCTGCGTATCATGGCCCATTTCAGCCAAGATGAGCATCTGCTCAAGGCCTTCCGCCAAGGCGAAGACATCCATTCAGCCACAGCGGCCAAAGTCTTCGGAGTGCCAATCACAGAAGTCACCACGGAGCAACGCAGGCGAGCAAAGACAGCCAACTTCGGCATCATATACGGCATCTCCGCTTTCGGTCTTTCCGAGCGGTTAGACATTCCCCGCAAGGAGGCTAAAGAACTCATTGACGACTACTTCACCAGCTTCCCCGGCGTGAAAGCCTATATGGACAAATGCATTGCCGATGCCCGACAGAATAGCGTCGTCAAGACCCTTTATGGCAGACGGCGCGAATTGCCAGACATCAACTCGCGCAACCAGACTGTGCGCGGAGTTGCAGAGAGGAACGCCATCAACGCTCCCATTCAAGGCACAGCGGCCGACATCATCAAAATAGCCATGATCAACGTCAGCCGCGCCATCAAAGAGCGGGGGCTTCGCGCCAAAATGATTCTCCAAGTGCATGACGAACTTGTCTTTGAGGTGCCGGACGACGAAGTGGAGACTCTGTCCGCCCTCGTCAAGGAGCAGATGGAGAATGCGGCCCATTTGTCCGTGCCTCTCACCGCGGAAGTGGGCGTTGGAGATAATTGGCTTCAGGCGCATTAAGATTAACCAGATTATCGGGCGCAGGATTTTTGCGGCCGACAGAAAAAGCGGCGGTTTTGGGGTAGTTAGATTAACATACCACAGCCAGAACGCCACTCTACACTCGAATACGTTATTATGATTGAAATAGCAGCAAAAGCAGCGGAGAGGGAGCGCGTAATACTCTTCTCAGTCCGCACACCCATGACCCCACAGCAGCAGGTGGAGGATTACCTTGATGAGCTGGCCTTCTTGGCCGAGACGGCAGGTGCCGACACCATCGCACGATTTACGCAGAACCTCCAGATGCCCGACTCGCGTTCTTACCTTGGCACAGGTAAGATTATCGAGCTCAAGACATTCATTGACGAGAACGACATAGACATGGCCATCTGTGATGACGAGCTCAGCCCGTCGCAGCAGAAAAACCTTGAGAACGGCTTCGGAATACGCGTCATGGACCGCACAAGCCTCATCTTGGACATCTTCGCCAGCCGCGCTCGCACATCGCACGCCAAGACGCAAGTGGAGCTTGCGCAGTATCAATATCTCCTGCCGCGACTCACAAGGCTTTGGACACACCTTGAGAGGCAGAAAGGCGGCATTGGTATGCGCGGCCCTGGCGAGAAACAGATTGAGACCGACCGTCGCATCATCTTGGACCGCATATCGCTGCTCAAAGAGGAGTTGCGCCACATAGACCGCCAGATGAGCACACAGCGGCAAAACCGCGGCAAACTGGTGCGCGTTGCTCTCGTGGGATACACCAATGTGGGCAAGAGCACACTGATGAACGCACTCTCCAAGAGCAACGTCTTCGCCGAGAACAAACTTTTCGCCACCTTGGACACCACAGTGCGCAAAGTGGTCATTGACAACTTGCCATTCCTTATGGCGGACACTGTAGGCTTCATCCGAAAATTGCCGACCAACCTCGTAGAGAGCTTCAAATCGACACTTGACGAGGTCCGCGAGGCCGACCTGCTCCTCCACGTGGTGGACATATCTCACCCGGCATTTGAGCAGCAGATTGAGGTGGTGGACAACACACTCAAAGACCTCAATTGCTCTGAAAAGCCCGCGATTATCATCTTCAACAAAGTAGACGCGTTCACCTACACCAAGAAAGATGATGACGACCTGACTCCGGCCACGCGCGAGAACATATCACTCGACGACCTGAAGAAGACATGGATGGCCAAGGACCGCAAGTGCATCTTCATATCAGCGCGCGAAAAGACCAACTTCGACGAGCTTCGCCAGACGGTCTACTCCGAGGTGCGCCGAATCCACACTCAACGCTTCCCCTACAACGACTTCCTCTACCAGACCGCAGAAGAGCAGGAGGCGGAGCGTAACGAGGAATAGTAGAGCATTAAGGGGAAGCCCCTAAAAAAGCCCTAAAGGCGACCTTACTGCACATAAAACGACAGACCCGCGACAGGATATCCCCTGTCGCGGGTCTGCTGTTATTTAGCCTCTTTGCTTAGCCTTGCAATAATAGGATAGTCAACTGCGCGACTAAGCGGAAAGAGAGGGTTGTAAGTTAGGATTACTTCACGTTGATGATGAAGAAATTCTTCTTGCCCTTCTGGATGAGGATATACTTGCCGTCGAGAAGAGCGGACTCGTTGACCACATCCTCGGGGGCGTTGACCTTCTCCTTGTTAATCTGGAGGCCGGCCACATTGCGACGCAGCTCACTCTTAGAGGGGAAGACAGCAGCATGGGTAGTGAGCAAGTCAGCCACAGCCACGCCATTGGTGATAAGCTCACGAGAGACCTCGAAAGTGGGGACACCCTCGAAGACCGAGAGGAAAGTCTGCTCATCCATCTTGCGAAGAGTCTCGGTAGAACCTTTGCCGAAGAGGATCTGTGACGCCTCAATGGCAGTGTCAAGAGCCTCACGGCCATGGACCATGATGGTCATCTCCTCGGCCAACCTCTTCTGGAGAGGACGCAGCGCGGGATCTGAAGCCTGCTGAGCCACGAGAGCCTCAATCTCCTCGGGCCTGAGCATGGTGAAGATCTTGATGTAGCGCTCGGCGTCGGCATCGGAGGTGTTCAGCCAGAACTGGTAGAACTTATATGGGCTTGTCTTGTTGGCGTCGAGCCAGATGTTGCCGCTCTCAGTCTTGCCGAACTTGCCGCCATCAGCCTTAGTGATGAGAGGGCATACAAGTGCGAAGGCCTCGCCATCGGTAGTGCGGCGGATGAGCTCGGCACCCGTCGTGATGTTACCCCACTGGTCAGAGCCGCCAAGCTGGAGTTTGCAATTATAGTGCTGATTGAGGTAGAGGAAGTCATAGCCCTGCATCAGCTGGTAGCTGAACTCGGTGAAAGACATACCCTCGCGGCTCTCCTGGCTAAGACGCTTCTTGACGGAGTCCTTAGCCATCATATAGTTGACAGTTATGTGCTTACCAATGTCGCGGATGAAGTTGATGAACGAATAGTTCTTCATCCAGTCATAGTTGTTGACAAGGAGAGCGGCGTTAGCCTCCTTAGAGTCGAAGTCAAGGAAACGCTCGAGCTGGCTCTTGATGCAAGCCACGTTGTGGTTGAGAGTCTCCTCATCGAGCAGGTTGCGCTCCGCACTCTTCATGGAGGGGTCGCCAATCATGCCGGTGGCTCCGCCGACGAGGGCGATGGGCTTGTGGCCCGCAGCCTGAAGATGCTTGAGCAGCATGATGCTGACAAGGTGACCAATGTGGAGCGAGTCGGCGGTGGGGTCGATGCCCACGTAGGCCGTCGTCATCTCTTTCTGAAGTTGTTCTTCAGTGCCCGGCATCATGGAGTGCACCATGCCGCGCCATTTCAGCTCTTCAACAAAATTCATCGAATGAGTTAGAATGTTTATTTAATTGTTTGCGGGGCTTTTTGTCCGCCCCTTTAGTTTGCTAAGTTAGTGCAAATATTCCTATGAAAGGGCATCGCCACAAGGCGTTAACGGTTGTGCCGCCTGTTAATGGCTGGCGTCAGCACCATCGTCGCCCCATAGTAATAATCAAGTCGGGCCGCAGGCAGGTCATGATAACCGCGGAAATCGACAGCGAAGCGGGCCCAGTCGGCAATCGTAGTGACAAAGGATGCTCCAAAGGTCAATATGTCGCGGTTGGACTCATAGAAATCCGATTTATAATTCGAGATGCTCCAGAAGAGCGGGTTGCCGCACATGGCGAAAAAGTCGTGTCCATGAAACCACCCGATGTTGGCGTTGAGATGCTTAGCTCGCAACTTCACTTCGGGGCTCACTGCCCAACCATCGGTGAACGGGCGCACATCATCGCCTGCCATGGTGTGAAAGCCGAAGAGGCTCAAAGAGACCGACACGTCATGCACAAAACGGCCCGAATCGGTCCTCAAGACAAGCGTCGGGGATAATGTCACATTGGCAAGGCTCTGCATAGGCTCCTCGAAGTCGCTCACCTGACCGCCTATATGCTCAAAGACGAGACTTGCCGGCATGCGGAACGAGGCCCCCGCCCCACCCTCTCGCCCCGGGTGGAAATCGAGCTTCAGGCCAGCCGTGAAACGCTCAGGTATAGTGTCCCCTCGGGAGATGAATTGCCGCCAATTAAGCCACACGACACCATCAAGATGCGGACGCCTGATGTCCAACTGGACACCGACCTCGGGCTTCTCAGTCAGCTGCAGCTCTGTGTCCTGCACAGCCTCGTGGAGCTGGTGACTTGCGGGGCCGGGGAGCGAACCCATGTGGACAGAGAGCCAGTCATTGGCTTGCCAACGTCCACAGAAGAAAGGCCTCACGTACGCCATTTTGTCCGA
Source organism: Bacteroidaceae bacterium (assembly GCA_963618945.1). Classification (GTDB taxonomy): domain Bacteria; phylum Bacteroidota; class Bacteroidia; order Bacteroidales; family Marinilabiliaceae; genus W3P20-009. Next base: position 38,739 of record CAVETY010000005.1, on the reverse strand, counting down.
GCCACCGTATTGCAGGGCCTGAAGGCCGCCTGTTATGGTCAGACGAGGTGTTCCCCACGACAGCGTAGGGCGAAGCTGATAGCCGATGAGAGTATAGCCCTCAACCTCGTCAGCAAAATACTCGTTGTTCTTGAAGAAAAAAACAGCGTCGGCGCTCGCATTGGGAGCCCAGAGACCCGTGTTCCGCTCCACCGTAAAACGACACGAGCCGACGGCGTCGTTAAAGACTCCGTCGGCCTGCGCCGCGGCGCCTGCTGAGACGAGCGCCGCTGTTGCTATGGTCAATATGTGCCTATCAGTCACTTGAAGAGAAAGGTGTAACTATATTGGCTTATAAGTTCAAGGCTGAGAACCGCCTTGCTGTGGCGTGAGGACGACACTTGCGGCATGCACCGCCGCCTACTGATGGGCGAACACCTTCTTCAGAAGAGCCGTTGTTCGCTCATTGACATCGGTGCGGATTTTCTTCTCCTGCTCACCGACCTTGTAGTAGATGCCGTCAACAGCCTTGTCTGTAAGGTAGTCCGTGAGGTCAGTCTTGACCGTGGTGAGGCCCGCGGCACGACCTACAACAGTCGTGGCCACCTCATTCCAAGAAGATGTAAGGTCATCCCAAGTGCTTTGCGCTGAATAGTCGCCAAGAATCTTCTTGTTGACCGAAGTGCCGATATACTTGCCAAAGAGAGTCTTGAGGGGGGACTTGGTCTTGGTCTTGAAATAGTCTGTCGCAGCCTGACCTTTCGACTTGAGAATATTCGTAGCGTCAGTGATGGTCATGCTTGTCAGAGCCGACGCGAAGATGGGCACTGCCTCGGTAGCAGCGTCAGACGCAGCGGAGTTGATACTCTTGACAACCTTGGTCACAAGAGCCTGACCACCTGGCAGTTTGGCTATGTTCTTTGTGATCACGGCAGCTTCAGATGGCAAGCCGATACGCGTGGCCACGTCATTGTAATATCCATTCTTCGCGCTAAGAACCTTGATGCCAGTGTTGATACCGATATTCAAGGCCTCTTTGAGCCCTGATGATATCTCGGTCTGCGACAGGGTCGAGGAGACCGACTTGGCCGTGTTGAGCGCAGAGCTGAGCGACCCAGAGGCTGAGCAACCTGTAAGTTGCGAGCCTACGCCGACACAAGCAGCAGCTATGAGGGCGAAATGGACAGAAGATGACAACTTCATGGCTATTTGATTATAAAGAACTCTTATCTGATATACTCGGAAGCGATGCACGGGACATTTTGTTATTGCGTCACGTGGAGCACCCAAGCCTTCTCGAAGCCTTGCAAGGCGCGGATGTCGTGGTTTGCGCTCACAGCCTCGTCATGACCCGTGAACTGGGCCGCGATGACACGCGCTCGGTCTCCATACTCAAGAATGGAGAGACCAGAGACACCACGGGCGCGCATGGAGGCAATGTAGTCTTGCGCCTCCTGACGGCTGATGAAGGACGCCACAACAATGCAGTAAGAATCAACCTTAGTGTCAGGCTCCATCATCTCATCGGGCTCAATGGTGGCCTCGGGCTGCTCTGCGGGCTGCTGAGCCTCTACGGACTGCGTGAGCGAGTTGAGGAATGGCTGCGTCAAATCCGCCCGGTTGAGGTCGGTGTCGGCTGTTTGGGGAGAGACGAGCAGGAAAGCTGCCACAGCCGCCGCTGATGCCACGGCCTTTCGGATGTCAACCCTGCCAAACGTATCCATCACACTCGGCTTGACACGCTCAGCCGCCACGGGGGCGAGGCCATAGCTGTCAACAAGCGCGTTGAAACCGGCAGCTGGCTCAAAAGTAATGCGGCCGTCCGTTATGCTGAGAGAGCCGAGTTCTGGGAGCATCACCACATTGCCCGACATGAGCTTGCGGTTAATGCCACTTGTGAACTCCTCAATCTGACTTTGCGCAGCCTCATAGTCGCTCGCCTCGCCACACGAGACAAGGAAATCGGCCAAGACACCGTCAGTGTGCCGGAGGTCGGGATTGAAAGCCACCTCTTTGCGCGGAGGGAGCATCAGTCCTCGCTGTTCATCGAAGCACGAGGCCACCCTGCGGGTCAGGAAAGCTCCCAGCCCAGGCACGATGACGCAGTCGCTCCTATAGAGCAGTTGGATGATGGCAGATGTCAGCACAATATTGAGGTTTTTATGATTTCAGGAATAGTGAGTCGTTGAGAGTAAAAAGGAGAGGGGAACAGGGAAGTCCAAATGGAGCTTAGTTGAGGCTCCACTCGGCGCCGTCCTTAGTATCCTTGATGGAGAAACCGAGAGCCGCGAGAGAGTCGCGAATCTGGTCAGACGTAGCCCAATCCTTGTTCTTCTTAGCCTGAGCGCGGAGCTGGAGCAAAAGATCCATGGCGCCGGCGAAAGCCTTAGTGTTGTCACCGCTATTCTCAGTGAGAGTCAGACCGAGAATATCCTCACCGAAAGTGTGGAAGACGCTACGGAGTTCCTCGAGATCGGCAGCAGAGATAGAACCCTTGCCGTCGGACACCGTGTTGATAGCCTTTGACGCGTCGAAGAGGTGGCTGATGACAATCGGGGTGTTCATGTCGTCATTCATGGCGTCCTCGCAACGCTGGCGGAGACCGGCCACGTCGACAGTGGTCTTGTCAGAGGGCTGAATCTTCATGAGACGAGCCATCGCCTCGCGCATACGCGCCAGACCCTTCTCGGCGGCCTGCAGAGCCTCGTTGCTGAAGTCGACAGTTGACCTGTAGTGCGCCTGGAGAATGAAGAAGCGGATGGTCATGGGCGCATAGGCCTGACTGAGCATCTCCTCACCATTGGCATTCTTGTGGCTGCCCTTGAAGAACTCCTCGAGCGTGATGAAGTTGCCGAGGCTCTTGCCCATCTTCTGGCCATTGATGGTGATCATGTTGTTGTGCATCCAATAGTGCACAGTCTCATGGCCAAGGGCGGCAGTGCTCTGTGCAATCTCGCACTCATGGTGCGGGAAGATGAGATCCATACCACCGCCGTGGATGTCGAACTCCTCGCCGAGATATTTGGTGCCCATGGTAGAGCACTCAAGGTGCCAGCCGGGGAAACCCTCGCTCCAGGGGCTGGGCCAGTGCATGATATGCTCGGGCTGAGCCTTTTTCCAGATGGCGAAGTCGAACGGGTTGTGCTTCTCGCTCTGTCCGTCAAGTGAACGGGTGTTCTCGAGCGTGTTCTCAAGGTCGCGGCCTGAGAGTTTGCCGTAGTGGTATTTGTGGTTATACTTCTCGACGTCGAAATAGACCGAGCCGTCGGATATATAAGCGAAGCCTGAGTCAAGAATCTTCTTGACGTACTCAATTTGCTCAATGATATGCCCCGAGGCGTGGGGCTCTATGGATGGCGGCAGGACATTAAGCGCCCTCATGTCATCATGATAGAGGGTGAGGAAGTGCTGGACGACCTCCATGGGTTCCAACTGCTCAAGACGCGCCTTCTTAGCGATCTTGTCCTCACCGTCGTCAGCGTCATGCTCCAGATGGCCTACATCAGTGATATTCCGCACATAGCGGACCTTATAGCCGAGGTGGCGGAGATAGCGGAAGAGGACGTCGAAAGTGATGGCGGGACGGGCGTGGCCAAGATGCGCAGGGCCATAGACCGTTGGGCCGCACACGTACATGCCGACATGGCCCTCATGAATGGGGGTGAAGACCTCCTTTCGGCGCGAAAGGGTGTTATATATCTTGAAGTTGTTTTCCATAGTGTCGCGAATTTAGTGAAAAAAAGGCCTCATGGCGCGCAGCGAACGCCATTTAATGCCAAGGCGCAGAGGGTCCGGCTTGCGCAAGTTGTCGGCAGGTGGAGACTCAGTCGAAATAGGAGTGGATGACGCCGCACGCCTCGACACTGTCAAATGGCAGAAGCACGCACGAATCGAAGCCCGAGAGTGAGAACGCGGCCATCTGCTCGGGCGACTGTGGAGAGACAAGTCCGATGATTGGCACCTTGCGCACAAGGCCGCTCTCCGCGTCGCGCAGAGTCTCGACAATGAGGCCATTGCGGATGCCTTCAACCGCCTTGTCCGCCAACACGACGTCAATGAGGTTGTTAGAGAAAACACGCACGGCGTGCTCGACAGTGTCGGCTCTCTTGACTTGGGCGAAATAGGGGCTCAGCCCACTATTGACCGTCTTCCAAAGATTATCGTCGGCAGTGACAACCATCAGCGTGGCCAACCTCATGGGGAGGGAGGCGTTGAGAGACGCACGGGCGGCACGAAGCACCTCGGAGTCAACCTCATCATCTTCCGTCACCGGATAATACTTGATGGTGAACTCCACCCTCAATTTCTTATCCTCGACAGTCACAGTCATAGAACCGCCCTCTGACTCGACAATACGCTTTGTCACGCCAAGTCCCACGGCGTCAACGACAAAGCTCTCACCATTGACCACCTCGCGACGGTCAATCTCGATAGACCTGCCAAATTGGATGGAGAAACGCAGCACGACGTCATTGACCAAGGCATCCTCACGGCTGACAGAAATCTTCATGTCGCACTTGGTAAGCCCCATGCGGCTGTCAATGGCGTCGAATATATTCAGGAAAATCTGGCGCGTCAAGATGCTGTTGCCCTTGATAACCTCGGGGACACCATGGCCCAGCGCGAAATTATGGACATACTGAGGGTCTTGCGGACGATAGAGTTTCAGCATGCCGCCGAGCATGGAGTAGATGTTGAACTTGACAAACTCGGCAGGAACAATGGGGATGGAGAGCTGTGTGGACTTGCGAACCGAGTTGACGTTGTTGATGGCGTTGAGCGAGGAGGAGCGGATGATTGAGCTCAGCTCCGTCTGCATAGGGTTGAGCCTCTCGCCCACCATTATGGCCGAGGCCTCGGAAATGTCGCGGAGGGGCTTGTCAACACATTGGGCCAGACGGTCTGTCAGGTCGCGCTGATTTCTCAGCTCCTCATTGAGTATGGCCACCTCGCGGTTCTTGTCATAGACGAGGCCGGAGAGCCAACGCACAGCCACATAGTAGATGAAGACACTGATTATCTGCAGGAAGAAGATGGTCAACGTGCCCTCAAGCGAATAGACGCGAGTCGCTTCCGGTGACAGGAAACTGGTCGCAAAGAAATAGTAGGCTAAAACAATGCCGCTTTGGATGAAAGATAGAATGGCGCCGACGTGGCGACCATGAAGAATAATGGCGATGAACGGGTAGATGGAGATGGTGACACCCACAATGGCGTATTTGGCGCAAGTAATGTACACCACAATGAAATAGAGGAATATGGCGATGCGGTCAATCGTGTTGACAAACTTGTCAAGCCTCACAATATACGTCACAACGAAATAGGTGACGAAAAAGAGTGAGAAGACAAGGTTCACGTAAGAGAGCACCGAATCTTCGCTTATGAGGGTGTGAAGTCCCAAGATAAGACTTTGCACGAGCATGAGAAGATTGACGACGTTGGAAAACGCCGACTTGAACGCCGAGGCCTCTGAGAGGTCCGTGTCCGCCTGAACCTTAAACAGGTTAAATGCCCGTGAGAGAATGAACATGCGCAAAGGAGGTATCAGAACCAAAGATAGGCAAAAGAGTCAACACAAAGCAACAAAAGGATGAAAAAATTAAGCCCGAGGCAAAAGCCCCGGGCTTAATTTTTAGCTAATTAGGTAATTAACCAACACGAACACTAAAAAGGGAAAATTTCGGTATGCGAGAGTCGCATCACGCTGACTTTCCTCCGTTTAGTCCTCTCCGCCACCAGTATCGTAACCACTTTGGTGAGCCTCAACTTGCTTAGAGGGCTTAGCGTTCATATTGCCGAAGCTCCATGCGAGCTGGAAGATGAAGCGTCGGCCACCGAACCAGTTGTAGCTCTCCTGACTGAAACCGGCGCCTGAGGTCTCCGTGTGCCAAGCGCGGCTGTCAAGCAGGTCGCGGCAGTTGACCGAGGCCGTGAAAGTGCGGTTGGCGAAACTCTTGCGCAGACCCATGTCCAGAGTATGCGAAGAGTGCCTCTTGCCCTGGGTGATGACAGTCGGCGCCTCATATCTGAAAGTCGCCTGATATGTGAAATCGAGCGGGAGCATGAGAGAGGCCATCTCGCGGAGATTCCAAGAGAAATCGCTGTCGTCATCAACAGTTATGCCGACGGGCGTGCCATCATCAGTGGTCATGGTGAAGTCGCCGCCATCAAGGTTATAGTAGTAGACATTGACAGTCGACGTGAGGTCGAGCCTCTTCCAAAGCCTGTTCTTGCCCACAAGCTCAAGGCCTGAAGAGAGGCTGTTGGCTATGTTCTCGCTGGTCGAGTAGCGGACACCCGTTGACGGGTCGAGGTAGGCTATCTGCTGAATGACATCAGACGACGGACGGTAGTAGGCCGAAACAGAAAGCGTATGGTCGTCCCAGTTCTTAATGTAGTTGAGCTCAAGGCTGTGCGAATACTCAGGGGTCAGGAGCGGATTGCCGTAGGAGATGCTGGTGGAGTCGGAGATATTCTTGAACGAGTTCATCTGCCCACCCCAAGGGCGCATCAGACGGCGGGTGTAATTGAGCTGCAACTCCTGAGTCTCAGTCAACTTAAAGCTCAGGTAACCAGTTGGGAAGACGGCCGAATAGTTCTTCTTGAATTTATCAGGCGCCTGGCCATTATACTCCTGATCGTAGGAGTAGCTTGTGGTGTTGACAGTCCACCATTCGCCGCGCAGACCAACCTGATAACCGAAGACGGGGGTCACCTTGTGCTTCCAGTTGGCATAGAGGGCATGGATGTCGAGGTCGTACTTGAACCTGTTGAAGAGGCTCTTGATGCTTTGGGTGCATGCCTCGTCAGAGAAAGTCTCCGTGGGGCTGTTCTCGCGCGAGAACTCGCCATTATATCCGGCCTCAAGGTTGGCGAAGTCGGAGATTGGCTGCTCATAGTCAAGCTTGGCCTCATAATATTTGTTGGCTATGGTGTTCTTCTGCCGCTGGTAGCTGTTATAGTCGTCAGGAGAGACGGATTCGTCATCCGACGCGGCGTAATGGGTATTCTGGTCATAGTACGTGTCGCCGTCCATGTTCCACTTGTTGGCGTTGAGCGAGGCCTCAATGAAATGGCCGGTCTTCCAAGTGTGGCGGTATGACAGGTCGACATTGTGCATCTGCATGTCATCGCCATTGTCAGAGACGCGGTCGCGGGTGAAGTCGTTGATGAGGTTGAAGCCCGTGTAGTTGCCCGACGTGTAGTCATAGTTAGTCTTGCGGTCGCCATTGCCAAACATACCCATATAGCCGAGCGTAACCTCGTCCTTGTCTGAGAAATGATATGTGACACCGGCCCTGCCGAAGAAGTGGTTGCCCGTGCCTTTGCCTGAGCTTACTGAATTGAGATAGCCGGTCGGCGTGCCATCGGCCGAAAGGAAATCGCGGTTGGACCATCCGCCGTTCTTGTGGACGCGCCTGCCATATCCGATGTTGAGATAGGCGTCAACCTTGGGGCTGCTGTAATTGATATTGCCACCCAATCGGCCACCGCCGTTAGTGTTCACATTCAGCTGAACGCCGCCATAATAGCCAGCCTTGCGATCCTTCTTAAGTACAATATTGATGATGCCGGCAGAACCCTCGGCTGAATATTTAGAGGAGGGGTTTGTGATGACCTCAATATGGTCAATGCTCTCACTTGGAAGCTGCTGGAGGATGTCCGCACGGTTGTCTGAGGTCATGCCCTGCGCCTTGCCGTTAATCCATATAGTGACAGATGAAGAGCCGCGGAGCGACACATTGCCCTCAGAGTCGACCTCCACGCTTGGGATGTTCTCAAGCACGTCACTCGCAGATCCGCCGGTTGAAGAGATGTCCTGACTGACATCAAAGACCTTCTTGTCAATCTCCAACTTCATGGTCTGCTTTTGCGCGACGACGGACACCTCATCCACCTTATGGCTCTCCTCATTGAGCGCCAGGTTGCCTAAGCTGAGTTTGCCATTCGCCTTGACCGAGATATTCAACTGTTTAGTCTCATATCCCATCATCGAGAGAGTGAGCTTATAGTCTCCAGCCTTGACATTGGCAATGGAGAACGATCCGTCCATGTCCGTCACCGTTCCTTTGACCAGCGACTCGCCCTTATAGACAATGGCGTTGGCGAACGGAAGAGGCTCACCCTGCGCATCGGTGATTTTGCCGGTCACCTGCGCGAACACACTTACCGCCGTGCACACGATCAGCACCGCGATAGCGATTAATTTCTTCATCTCTTGTGTTGTCTTGTTAAAAATCGTACTTGGCTTCGCAGAGAGATACACGTCTCACCGCTCAATTCCCAAAATTAGCTAAAAAATACGCATAAAGAGGGGACTGCCTGTTATGAATAGGCGCACGGATTGATATATAAGCAATGTTTATTCACAAAACGGGGCAACCATACATGAATATACAGAGACCCGCCCAATGACTATCTGTCAATGGACGGGTCTCCGTGTTGTATTTCCTATTCGTCCGTTGCCGAGACTTACTCAGCTACGGGAGAGGACTTGCCAGCCCTCTTGCGATCGGCCTCGTTGAGCAGGATCTTACGCAGGCGCATTGAGTGAGGAGTTACCTCGACATACTCATCGGCCTGGATGTACTCAAGTGCCTCCTCAAGGCTGAAGATGGTGGGAGGTGCGAGATGCACGGCGTCATCAGAGCTCTTTGAACGCATGTTCGTGAGTTTCTTGCTCTTGCAGACGTTGATGACGATATCACCCTCGCGAGTGTTCTCGCCAACGACCTGACCTGCGTAGACCTCATCCTGCGGGCTGATGAAGAACTTGCCGTGATCCTGAAGCTTATCGAGTGAGTAAGCGTAGGCGGTGCCTGCCTCAAGTGCGATAAGGCTACCGTTGGTGCGCTTGTCAATGTTACCCTTCCAAGGCTCGAAACCGAGCAGACGGTGTGCCATGACGGCCTCACCAGCGGTTGCGGTCATGAGGTTGGTGCGGAGGCCGATGATGCCGCGGCTGGGGATCTTGAAATCCTGATGGATGCGGTCGCCATGACGCTCCATGTTGACAAGCTCACCCTTGCGCTGGGTCACCATCTCGATGCTCTTGCCCGAGTAATCCTCAGGAAGGTCAATGGTGAGCTCCTCGATAGGCTCGCACTTCTTGCCGTCAATCTCCTTGATGATAACCTGAGGCTGACCGACCTGAAGCTCATAGCCCTCGCGGCGCATGGTCTCGATGAGGACAGAGAGGTGAAGCACGCCACGGCCGTAGACATTCCACGCGTCCGCCCTGTCAGTCTCCTCGACACGGAGAGCGAGGTTCTTCTCGAGCTCCTTCATGAGGCGATCCTTGATGTGGCGGCTGGTGACGAACTTGCCGTCCTTGCCGAAGAAAGGCGAGTTGTTGATGGTGAAGAGCATCGACATGGTCGGCTCGTCGATGGCAATGGTTGGCAGAGGCTCCGGCTCAAGGACATCAGCGACAGTGTCACCAATATCGAAGCTGTCGAAACCTACAATGGCGCAGATGTCGCCACAGCCGACCGAGTCGACTTTCTGCTTGCCCATACCGTCATAGACATACAACTCCTTGATGCGCTGCTTGACAATCTTGCCATCGCGCTTGCAGAGGGCTACATCCATGCCAGCCTTGAGCTCGCCACGGTGGACGCGGCCTACGGCGATACGACCAGTGTAAGAAGAGTACTCCATTGAGGTGACGAGCAGCTGAATAGAGCCCTCATTCTTCTTAGGAGCAGGGATTACATTGATGATGGTCTCGAAAACTGCATTGATGTTGTCAGTCTTGACCTTCCAGTCCGTGCTCATCCAATTCTCCTTGGCCGAGCCATAGATTGTCTTGAAATCAAGCTGATCCTCAGTTGCGCCGAGGCTGAACATGAGGTCGAAGACAGCCTCGTTCACCTCCTCAGGGCGGCAGTTGGGCTTGTCGACCTTGTTGATGACGACAATGGGCTTGAGGCCGATCTGGATGGCCTTTTCAAGCACGAAACGAGTCTGAGGCATAGGGCCCTCGAAAGCGTCGACGAGCAGGAGGCAGCCGTCGGCCATGTTGAGGACGCGCTCCACCTCGCCACCGAAATCGGAGTGGCCCGGGGTGTCAATGATGTTGATTTTCGTGTCGCCCCATTTGACTGCGCAGTTCTTAGCCAGGATCGTGATGCCGCGCTCTCGCTCCAGCTCATTATTGTCCATCAGCAAGTCTCCCACCTGCTGGTTCTCACGGAAGGTCTTGGCGGCCTTGAGCATCTTGTCCACGAGGGTCGTCTTGCCGTGGTCGACGTGGGCTATTATGGCCACGTTCCTGATCTTTGCGCTGTTATCTGCAGACATTTATATCTTGAAACTTAAAAATATTCGGTCAATATCGGGGGCAAAAGTACTCAATTCAAATTTTTACAGAGCAATGCAGGCTGTTAAATAAGGTTTTAAAGAGACAACGAAGCGGCTACTTCGACTGCCCCAAAATATTCTCGACCTCAGCCTCGGTCAAGTTAGTCAGGCTTGCTATGTCGGGCAAAGAGAGACCTTTCGCACCGCAGGCCAGCACAAATTTTCGAGTAGTCTCCTCGATGCCCTTCTCCATAGCCTCCTCAGCCGCAAGCCTGGCGCCATTCTCATAATAATAGAGCTGGGCCTTGGCGTCAAGATAGGCCATGAGGGAGGCGTCGTAGTCGCGTTTCTGATCCATATTCATCTTGGCGACCTCGCACACCTTGGCGAGACGCTCAAAGACGGATTTCTGAGCCATGAAAGGCATTCTCTCAAAAGTCTCCATGTTCTTCAATAGACAGAACTGAGTTCATATCTGTGCGGCCATATCATGCTGCTAAGCGAATAGGCAGCCTAATCTTATTCGGCAGAGGTGTACCAGCGAGGGTCACCACACTTTAAAGAAACAGCGAAGCGGCTACCTCGATTTTCTTAGAATATTCTCGACCTCAGCCTCAGTCAAGTTAGTGAGACTTGCGATATCGGGCAAAGAGAGACCTTTCGCGCCGCAGGCCAGCACAAATTTTCGAGTAGTCTCCTCAATGCCTTTTTCGAGGCCTTTCTCCATGCCCCTCTCTAAACCTTTCTCCATAGCCTCCTCAGCCGCAAGCCTGGCGCCATTCTCATAATAATAGAGCTGGGCCTTGGCGTCAAGATAGGCCATGAGGGAGGCGTCGTAGTCGCGTTTCTGATCCATATTCATCTTGGCGACCTCGCACACCTTGGCGAGACGCTCAAAGACGGATTTCTGAGCCATGAAAGGCATTCTCTCAAAAGTCTCCATGTTCTTCAATAGATAAATCCAACGTTCAAAATCATTTTGGCAGTCCTCGGGATTATTTATCGCGAAGACTGGCAGCTGCAGGAAGACCATAAGCATCTTGTCAGAGAAGACGGATCCGCTCTCGCAGTCAGTTAGCATGACCTCGGTCTTGAATTTCGGGGCTTCCGCCTTTTCGCCGCTTACCGACAGAGCGTCACACATTCCGTCCCGCATGACAAAGTCGAGGATGAACACACCCACGACGGCTTTCAGCTCGCCGTAGCTCCAACCTGAGCCGGGACGGCCTTGCGCAGATATGACCCTGCTCATGTAATAGAGCGCACGGTCCCGAAAGAAGATCTGCGCGCCGTTCTGCATCTCGACAATGATATGCTCGCCCTTTGAGGTGAGGCAATGGATGTCGAATATGCACGTCCGGCTAAAAATGTCCTCGCCCTTGTCCTCCTTGTCGAGGAAGGTGACATCCTCAATCTCATATTTGCCTTTCAGCAGCTGATTGAGAAAGTCTATCAAGAGGTCTTTGTTCACCTCCTGGCCGAAGATCATTTTGAAACCGACGTCGGTGAACGGGTTAATATACTTGGACATGACAGTTTTCTTATGCAGTTTGGCAAATATAGTCATTTAACCCATAATATGATACACAACAAAAAGCCGCGACCCCATCAGATGGGGCCGCGGCCATATCATGCTGTTAAGCGAATAGGCTGCTTTAGCTTACTCGGCAGAGGTGTACCAGCGAGGGTCGCCGCTCTTTAAAGAAACATCGCAGTGCCTACTTCGATTTTCTTAGAATATTCTCGACCTCTGCCTCGGTCAAGTTAGTCAGGCTTGCTATGTCGGGCAAAGAGAGACCTTTCGCGCCGCAGGCCAGCACAAATTTTCGCGTGGTCTCTTCGATGCCTTTTTCAAGGCCTTTCTCCATTCCCTTCTCCATAGCCTCCTCAGCCGCGAGCCTGGCGCCATTCTCATAATAATAGAGCTGGGCCTTGGCGTCAAGATAGGCCATGAGGGAGGCGTCGTAGTCGCGTTTCTGATCCATATTCATCTTGGCGACCTCGCACACCTTGGCGAGACGCTCAAAGACGGATTTCTGAGCCATGAAAGGCATTCTCTCAAAAGTCTCCATGTTCTTCAATAGATAAATCCAACGTTCAAAATCATTTTGGCAGTCCTCGGGATTATTTATCGCGAAGACTGGCAGCTGCAGGAAGACCATCAGCATCTTGTCTGAGAAGACGGAGCCATTCTCGCAGTCGGTTAGCATGACCTCGGTCTTGAATTTCGGGGCTTCCGCCTTTTCGCCGCCTACCGACAATGCGTCGCACATTCCGTCTCGCATGACAAAGTCGAGGATGAACACACCCACGACGGCTTTCAGTTCGCCGTAGCTCCAACCTGAGCCTGGACGGCCTTGCGCGGATATGACCCTGCTCATGTAATAGAGCGCGCGGTCCCGAAAGAAGATCTGCGCGCCGTTCTGCATCTCGACAATGATATGCTCGCCCTTTGAGGTGAGGCAATGGATGTCGAATATGCACGTCCGGCTAAAAATGTCCTCGCCCTTGTCCTCCTTGTCGAGGAAGGTGACATCCTCAATCTCATATTTGCCTTTCAGCAGCTGATTGAGAAAGTCTATCAAGAGGTCTTTGTTCACCTCCTGGCCGAAGATCATTTTGAAACCGACGTCGGTGAACGGGTTAATATACTTGGACATGACAGTTTTCTTATGCAGTTTGGCAAATATAGTCATTTAACCCATAATATGATACACAACAAAAAGCCGCGACCCCATCAGATGGGGCCGCGGCCATATCATGCTGTTAAGCGAATAGGCTGCTTTAGCTTACTCGGCAGAGGTGTACCAGCGAGGGTCGCCGCACTTCTCAATGCCACAACCAGCTTGGAGAGTGAAATCACCGTTCTCCGGGTCTGCAAATATCTCGGCAGAGGTCTTGTCTGACATTGTAATCCTGTTCATAATCTTGTAGCAATCACTTGCGCCATAACAATTGGTGAAGTATTCTTTGCTGTCGCAAGTGCCACGCATATTCTTGTTGACTTCGTTCGACGCCGTCTTACCAAAGATAATGTTAGTAAACTCTGATGTGGCAGGTCCAACAGAAGGATCTTTGAAGTCAATAAAGTAGTTGCCGTTTCCGCAGAAATTATAGAAAGTCACATCCTTAATCTTAAGCGAATTGATGTTAGCAGTCTTATTGCTTAACAAGAAATTCTTACCTGCGACACAAATGTCAAAGAACGTACTCTTTTCGATGTCAATATTATTAATGATACCGCCATCCATATAAAGGAACGCATAGGCATTACCGCAATTACCGACCACGCAGTTATCAATGGTAAGGTTCTCAATAACGCCTGCACGGGGGCGGAGGAATGTACTTCCCATGAAACCGTTCACCTTGCAATCTTTGAAGATAAGACTGTCAATCTTAATGTCATTTTGGTTATTAAGAACATAACCCTCACCCTTGACAGTCAAATTCTGGAATGAGACTTTTGCATGATTTCCACCGAAATTGAGTTGCTTGTAAATGGTCAACTCATCCTTTGCGTCACCACGCTCTCCATAGAAATTAACAGAGAGGCCATTAGGAATGGTAAGCGACGTTGTCTCGCCAGTAGAGGCGTCATATCCACATGCAAGTCCAGCAACACCTGATGGTATAATGACAGTCACAGAGACAGAACCACCCTCAGCAACTTTCTCTGTGTAAGCATCAAGTTGTTCCTGCATCGTCTTTGCCGCATCGAAACGGAACTCATAGTCAGAGGCCGGACCTGATTTTGCCAAAGTTGAAACGGTCTTGGAGCCACATCGGTTGTCACCCGCATAAAGCTCCGCGATATAAGAAGTGACAGGAGAAAGGCCATCGAACTCGTAAGAGCCCTCAGAGATTGCTGCCTCATTGAGTTCTACAGACTCAACAACTACACTATCGGCACTCATAAGGATGAGCTTTGTTACCTTAGTCGAAACAGTCCAGTAGAATGTGATGGATCCGCTGGTCGCATCAGCATCCGTAAAGAGGTTAACCTCCTCCATCTTGACCTTGCTGATGCCAACCCAAGAGGACTTGCCGTTTGCGCTGATGGCGCGGATACGAGAGTAGTAGGTTTTGCCAACGTTGAAGCCATCATACTCGACGGGGCTCTTAGAAGCCTCGATGAGGATGTTGTCAGAGCTGACCTCGTCAGAAGCCACGAAAGTGGCGGAGTCGGTGGTTGCCTCAATCTGGTAGCCGGTGGCACCGGGGACGCCGGTGAAAGTGTAGTTGATGGTGGTCTCACCCTTGGCCGTCTGCTCAGCCTTGGGCGAGATGGGGCGGAAGAGGCCGGTCTCCGAGCCGTCAACATCCCAGTCGTTGCCGTCGGTGCAGGCCGCCATTGAGCCAACGAGGGCTATGCCGGCCAGTATCTTGGTTATGTTTTTCATTTTGTTTGTCTCTTTTGTGCTTGTTAGGCCACTACACTCCCCGCCCAATGCGGGCGGGGATGTGCGGGCTTTGTGCTAATGGCCGGCCTACTGCCAACCGTAAGAGTTGTAAAGATTGCCGTTAGAGTCAGCCACGGTGGTTGAGTAGAGTGGCATGAGGTTACGGTTGATGACAGTACCGACAGCGGGAGCGTTGAAGCCGTCAATCTCGGTGGTTACGCCACCAAGGCCGCAGCTGATGCTGGCGAGGTTAGTACGGTTCTTGCTTGCGCCGTCCTTGAGGTCGTCCTTGCCGTAGCCGGCGATGGAAGCGTCATAGGAAGAGGTGTTGCTCGGGGTTGAGTACCAGGTGAAGCTGCTCTTGTCGATCTTGGTCTTCGTGGCGTCGGTGTAGTTGAAGTAGACAGTCTCAGGAACGACATTGATGATCTCGTTCATGTACTTCTCCTTCATCTCATTGGTCTTCTTGACGAGGAGGCCCCAACGGATAAGGTCGAACTTGCGGACACCCTCACCAGTGAGCTCCCATGCGTTCTCGTCGACAATGGCGTCAAAGAAGCCGTCCTTGTCGGTTGGGAGAGAGGCGATGTAGCTCTCAGCGTAGCTCTTGTCAGCCTCAGCGAAGGCGCGGCTGTGAACCTGGGCGAGAGCCTCCTTGGCGGTGATGCCGGCGTCGCCAGAGACGTGGCCGGTCGGGCCAGCGAGCTCATTGAGAGCCTCAGCATAGAGAAGGAGGACCTGAGAGTAGCGCATGCGGATGCAGTTGATGCCCGTCATGACCTTGTCGGCCGAAGCGAGAGCAGCCTGACGCCACTCCTCGTTCATGTTGCGGACATCCCACTTACCGATGTAGAGCTCGAACGGAGTGTTGCCGAGAGCGACCTCCTTGGTGACGCCGCCATCCTCCTTGATCTGATAGGGGATGCAGGTGATGTCGCGACGTGAGTCATGCTGGTCATAAGAGTAGAGGAGCATGGCGGTGGTGCGCTGCTTACCAGACGAATTGCCCTTGGGGCCATAGGTGCTTGTCACGCCATTGACGCGGACGCCGATGGTGTAGCCGAGCTCGCCAGTGACAGAGAGACCCATAGGGATCTCGAAAATGTTCTCCTGGTAGCTCTTGTCGAGAGTGCGCTGGTTAACGAGGTACCACTCATTCTCGAAAGAGGGGTTGAGAGCGTGCTTGCCGCTCGTGATGATGTCGGCGAGCTTCTCGACAGCCTTCTGATAGAGGGCGTTGCGGGTCTCAGCGTCAGGGCGCTGGGTGGGATACTGAGCGTCAGAGTACTCAGCCTCGGTCTCATAACCAGCCTTAGCGGTCTCGCGGATGGCATAGCCTGCGCGGGTGAGAGCGACCTGAGCATAGAGAGCGTCGGCGAAGCCGCGGGTGACGCGCTCGGTGGTGTAGTCAGAGACATCACCTGCCCAAGGAAGAATCTGGATTGCCTCCTCAAGGTTGAGCATGAGGGTGTCAAGGATGACGTCGCGGTCAGTCTTGCCGAGGTAGGCGTTAGAGAGGTCCGACTTGGTAGACTCGAGCTTGAGGCTGACGTCGCCATAGAGACGGATGAGGTCGAGATATGCCATGGCGCGGACGGTGAGGCACTCACCGAGGTAACGGCGCATGGTCCTCTGCTGGCTGCCGCCCGCGTTGACGAGGCTGCTGGCGCGGATGCCCTCGATGTTGAGGTTGCAATCCTCGATGATGCCATAGAGACCGCTCCAGACGCGGCCCTGGCCCTTCTCCCAGCTGCTGGAGGTGGCGTTGTAGTTCATCACGCCGCGCTCAGATGCAGCGGTGGCGTTTGAGCCGAGACCGTCAACAAGCTCACAGTCAGAGTTGGTAGAGGAGACGATGGGGATGACCTGCGAATAGGTCTGGTCCTGACCCATAAGGCCATAGACCTTATTGACTCGAAGTCCGGTGTAATATACCGAGTTGAAGACAGTCTCGTCATTCATCTCCGACTTCGAATTCTGCTCCAAAAAGTCGTCGCAACCCGTGAGGCCGGCGAGGCCGAGTGCGAGGGCGGCTATAGGATATATCTTGTTCATTATTGTGTCGTGATGTTGTTAGAATGTGATGTTGACACCGCCGACTACAGAGCGGCTCTTAGGATAGGCTGCGTAGTCGATGCCAGGGCACATGGCGTTCTTGTTGGTATCGACCTCAGGATCAGCACCAGAATATTTGGTGAAGCAGTAGAGGTTGTAGCCAGTGACGTAGAAGCGGACCTTCTCGAGGAACCACTTCTGGGTGAGCTCCTTCTTGAGGGTGTAGCCGAGGGTCACGTTGTTGATGCGGAGGAACGAGCCGTCCTCGATGGCAGAGCTGTTCATGACCATGTTGGTGGTGCCAGAGGGGTTGAACTGGCCCTTGCCCTGGTTGATGGCGTTGAGTCGGCTCATGACAGCATCCACACCACCCATAGAGGCGATGGTGCTTGAGCTTGGGCGACCGAGGTTGAGACCAGTCTCGGGGTCAACCCATGCGAAACGCTCGCTGAGGCGCATGTCATCGACAATGTTGTAGCCCTTGCGTGAGCCAGACTGGAAGCTTGAGCAGAGCTTGGTGCCGTTAACAATATCTCCGCCGAGAGAGTAGTTGAAGAAAGCGGCGAAGTCGAAGCCACGGAATGTAGCGTCAATGCCGAAGCCACCACTGATAGGAGCGACGGTGTTGCCGATCTTCTGGAAGATGGGGTTGCCCTCCTCATCGCACTCAAACATAGGCGAACCTGCGTAGAGACCACCGGTGAGGGTGTAGCTCTTGTTGTTGCAGTCGTTGGCGAGGCTCCAAGTGCCATTGGTTCCAAGAGATACATTGCCATTGCCGTTGCCGTCAACTGGAGTGTAATAGCCGATGTACTTGTAACCCCAGACCTCACCGAGCTTACCGCCCTCGGCTACGCGGAAGTCACCGCTGCCGTAGTTGATGGTAGAGCCTGCGAAGTTAGACGTCTGGTATGGGTTGTCAGAGTTGAGCTTCTCAATCTTGCTGGCGTTGTAGCCGATGTTGAAGTTGAAGTTGACCTTCCACTCGTCATTGTCAAGAATGGCGTAGTTGATGGCGACCTCGACACCCTTGTTGCTGGTCTCGCCGAAGTTCTGATACTGAGTAGAGTAGCCAGAGCCAGAGGGGATGGTGACCTTCATGAGAAGATCTCTGGTGGTGTTCCAGTAGAAGTCGAGAGTACCAGAGAGGCGGCCGTCAATGAAGCCCCAGTCGAAACCGAGGTTACGGGTGATGGTGGTCTCCCACTTGAGGTCGGGGTTGTAGAGAGAAGAGCCCTTGACGAGCTGCGAGGCGCGCTGCTCATCGAAATAAGGAGCCTTGCTCGTGTTAGAGTCCATCTCGTAGGTGGTCTGGGTCAAGCCTGAGTTGATACGGTTGTTACCAGCGGTACCGAAGCTGAGGCGGACCTTGAGGTTCTGGAGCACGTCGCGGGTGCCAGCCATGAACTCCTCGTCAGAGAGACGCCAAGCGATAGCGGCTGAGGGGAAGACGCCCCAACGGTTGCCATCGGCGAACTTGCTGGAACCGTCGGCACGGACGGTGGCGGTGATGAGGTACTTGTCCATGAGCGTGTAGTTGACACGACCGAAGAACGAGAGCATGTTCTCATCAGCCTCGATGTCAGAGCTGTTAGGGAGAGCGGTGCCTGCGCCAGTGTTAGCGAGGACCTCGTCGATGGTGAAAGTGGTCGGATAGTTGACAGCAGTGCTGCTGCGGGTCACCTGGCTGGTAGAGCTCCACTCCTGACCAATCATGACATTGATGTGGTCGCGCTTGCCGAAGAGCTTCTTGTTGTCATAGGTGATGGTGTTGGCGTTGCGCCAGTTCTTGTACTCGACAGTCTCGAAGTAAGCCTGAGGCTGACCTGAGTAGCCGAACTTAGAGTTCTGGGTAGCCTTGGTAGCCCAAACCTGGTCGGTCTTGTTCTTGCGCCAGTTGTAGCCGAACTCAGTGCGGAGGGTCCAACCTGAGAAAGGCTTCCAGTTGAGGCCGGCGTTGTAATCCTGACGGAAACGAACCTGGCTCTTATAGGTGTCATTGAGACGCTCGAGAGGGCTGTACTGTGAGGTGGTAGAGTTCTCATCGTCGTCGTCACCACTCTCGGTGAGGGGAGAGATAGGGCGGAAGATGACGGCACGAGCCACGATAGAGTTGGCCGCGTTGCTCTCGTTGGTGTCAGCGCCACCGCTGAGGCCCGTGATCTTCTGGTTAGACATACGACCCTGGAAATCAAGAGAGAGCCACTTGTTGAGGTTGGTGTTGATCTTGAGGTTTACGTTGTCCTTGTTGAAACCTGAGCTGAGCATGATGCTCTTCTCCTGGTTGTGAGCGAAAGAGAGGTTGTACTTGAAATCCTTGGTACCGCCAGAGACGTTGGCATTGTACTGGATCTGGTTGCCCCAGCGGCCGAAGATCTCGTCCTCGTAGTCGGTGCCCTCCTGACCCTTCCAGAGGTGGAGGTCAGAGTATTCGCCGTATGAGCTGCTGGTGGTAGACTGAGACGCGCTCTCAATCTCATACTGGTAGAGTGCGTACTCGTAGGGGCTGAGAGTCTTGACGAGCTTGGTTGCCTTCTTGGCGCCCCAAGAGGCGTTGAGGCTTACCTGGGTCTTGCCCTCCTTGCCACTCTTGGTGGTGACGATGATGACGCCGTTAGCGCCGCGCGCACCATAGATGGCGGTAGAGGAAGCGTCCTTGAGGACGTCGATGCTCTCAATCTCAGAGGGAGCGATGTCGCTGATAGAGCTGGCGGGGAAGCCGTCCACGATGTAGAGAGGCGAGTTGTCCTGCGAGAGGGAGCCGCCACCACGTACGCGGATCTTGACGTCGGCGTCAGGTGAGCCCTCGGTTGAGGAGACGTTGACGCCGGCCATCTTGCCGGTGAGAGCCTCAGAGGCGCTGGAGACAGGGATAGCCTGAATATCCTTAGCCTTGACAGAGGCTACAGAGCCGGTCAGGTCACGCTTGTTGACGGTGCCGTAGCCGATGGCCACGACCTCCTGGAGTTCCTGGGCGTCATCCTGCAGGGTGAAGTTGATGGTGGTCTGGCCATTGACATCAACAGTCTGCGAGGCGTAGCCGACAAAGGAGACGGTCAGCTGGCCCTTGGCGGGAACGCCGGCGAGGGTGTAGTTGCCGTCGAAGTCGGTGACAGTTCCTTGCGTGGTGCCTGCCACGATGACTGCGGCTCCGGGCACGGGATAACCCGTGTTGTCCTTGATGTTGCCTGTGACAGTGAGCTGCTGCGCCATGGCCGCGATGGCCACGAAGCAAGAGATCAGAGATGCCACAAACCTTCGTAGAGAAGTTTTACGCATTGGTTATTGCTGTTTTTTGTTAGGTAGGTGGATGTGTTTTCCGAGTGAACGCTCGTGTCTGCTCGTGTCAGTTTTTCTCAGACTCGGCATCGGGGCTGCGCTGAGGATTGGAGGCCATTGGAGTGGCCAAACTGCCTTGGCGGACGGTCCCGATGCCGTGCCATCGTTTGCCAACGTTGCAAACAGCCGCTAAATTAGAAAGAAAACTTAATTCGTCTTGCGTTTTTTGTTCTTTTTTTGTAGTGTAAATGCAATATTTAGAGCGAACAGAAATAACACTGTTATGCCTATCTTCCTTATTTTGCGCTAATTCAAGCGTTTAAGCAGCGGCGGCTATCTCGGGGATTAAATGTTAAAAGGACTTGGCTCTGCCAAAAATTAGCGCGTCAGTATGCGGTTTTGCGTAAGGCGGTATATGCTCCAATGGCGCATAGGGTGTGCAATCGGCACCCCTAATTGTAAACAAACGTTTGTATCGAGCCTCCTGTTCTGTTAAATTTAAGAGAAACGAGCATTTTTCACGTGCCAAACATGGCAACGATTTCCAGGTTCTCCCCACTCGCAATCCCCATTTCCGGGACCTTTTCATGGACAAAACCGACAGGTGAAACAGCAAAAGCCGACCCGCCCAATCGGGCGAGCCGGCCTAAATTGTCAAGTGGTCGCTATCCTTTTCGTGAAGCAGCGGGCCTCACAGAGGGGGACGCTTATTTCACCATGAACTTCTTGCCATTCTGGATGCAGATGCCCTTGTAGCCATTCTGCACACGCTGACCGAGGAGGTTATAGATGGGAGCGTTAGAGTCGAGGCTGCTGATGGTCACGTTCTTGACGGCAGTTGCGGGAGTCTCTGGTTCTGGATCGGGCTCAGCAACAGTCGCAGTCGTGACGGTTGCCACCGCGGTTGCGCCCTTCACAAAGACGAAGCCGTCGGAAACAATCTTAGAACCACCAGCGAAGACGTAGTACGTGCCGGCGGAGACTGGGAATGCGATTACTCCCTTGACATCGCCAGAAAATACAGGATTGCCAGTCGCCTCTTGATAGCAAGAAGCTAAACTATTAAACTTTTTACCTGAAGCAGAAGCAGTATAGTTATTGAAGCCAGGGTCTTCTGCGTCTGGCATCGTAAATGCGTAATTAGTCGCACCATCCGCAGAGAAAGCAGAGATAGAGTAACCTACAACAGCGAATTCGCCACCGTCTTTCGCATTCATCACATAATACTGTTTCTCCGAGTTCAGCTTAGCGAAGGCATAGAGAACACCGCTCTCAGCAATGTCAAACTGAAAAACAGATCCCTTTTTGGGCAGCTCTTTAAGATTCACTTCTTTAGCGTTCGCCGCTCCCTGGATGCCCTTTGAGAGATAAAAAGACTCATCGCCAATAGTAAAGGCGTTATATGCGTCTTCTTCAGCGATAAGGCCCTGAGGTTTATAGGTCTCATCGAAAGCGGCCTTCATAGAGACGTTTTCAGACTTGCATAAAACAGTTCCAGCAGTAACAGCAGTGCCGGCAGACTCGAAGTCAGATTCTTTCACAAAAGCAGACTCGACCTGTGCCGAGGCGATGCCGCAAGAGATGGCGGCGGCAAAGAGAGTAAGGGTTTTCTTCATATAGTGAACTTTATAAATTAACAGGTAAAAGTATTCATTCGCGTGTCAAGCCCACCAGGCCTCATCCAAACGATTGCAAAGTTAAAAAATATTTCTTGCCTCGATGATATTTATTACAAAATAGTAAATCAGCAATCCCCATAGACACAAAAAAAACCTCAGGATTCCCAATCCTGAGGTTTATAATTTACATCCTCCTGTAAAAAAGAGGAGTAGCAATCAGCTAAAAGAGTTTACTTCACGATGAACTTCTTGCCGTTCTGGATGCAGATGCCCTTGTAGCCCTCGCCTACACGCTGACCCTGGAGGTTGTAGATGGGAGCGTTGGTGTCGAGTTCGTCAATTGCGATGTTCTTGATGGCGGTTGACTCATCCTTGGTTGCGGCTATAGTTGCGAGTGGGTCTTCTTCTGCACCTGGGACGAATACGAATCCATCGCAAGTAATCTTAGAACCGCATGCGTTTACATTGTAGTAAGCGCCTTCGTAAACCGGGAATGCGATAACACCCAAGCCATTGTTGCCAGTCTTGGACCATGCGCATTCCTGACCTGACAATGAGGCAACCATTGCAGCCGCCTGCAAGAGGGTTGAACCATTGTTCTTAATCGCAGAGCAGAGATTTCCATCAGATCCATCAGCATTCTTCGCACAAAGGGTCAAATCTTTAGTATCTACGAGAGCGTTAATAGAGTCAGCAACACCTTTACCATCGCCTTTGTTCCACTTGTCAAGGTTATTCTCATAATCCTCCCAAGTAATCTTGAGTTTCTGATATGCCTTAGGTGTTATGTCTGTTTTAGTGCTATATGCATAGTAGATATAGGTACGAGACCAAGAGATCTCCTCGCATTTAGGGGTGCCTTTTTCATAGTAACCTTCATCATTATAAGGCAGAGTATACTTATACTCATCGGCAGTCTTTGCGTCAAAAGCGCAGAGAGTGTAGGGCATGACAGAAGAAGCGGGACCAAAGTCTTCATCAGCTGCCTCCCAAACATAGTAGTTCTTGTTATTCGCCAACTTGCTGAAGACGTAAAGCATGCCGTTGGTCTTAGTGGTGAAGCGGAAAACAGCACCTGTAGTCTGCGGTGCGGTGATTGAGTTTGTTCCAGGATTTGATTGTCCCTGAATGCCTTTGGGAGCATCATAGACAACACCATCGATTTTAATCTGGTTGACAGCGTCACCATCCGCACTCATTGCGACAATTTTGTACGTGTCTTTGTATGCTACAGACATCGTGACATTCTTCGACTCGCACACAACTGTGCCGGCGCTTACCTCTACAGCATCTTTTGCCGCACCAGCTCCAAGCAAACCCTCAGCATCAACGAATGCGCTCTCGGTCTGTGCAAAAGCAGCACCACCCATAGCGAGCGCCGAAAGAAGAAGTAGTTGTTTCTTCATGGTTAATTAATTATTTAGATAAAATTCATCAAAGAGAATAAAGAGAGACCGCCACTGCGACCATGCCGCACGGCGGCCCTCTTTAATCATATCTTTTACTTATTATTCCAATCTACATTGGAGAATGTGAACTTCGAAGTCACAGCCTTTCGACCTTGACCAGTAAACCTCTCGAAATAGATAGAGGCTGACCCATCGTTATTCAACCAGCCGAAGAAGCCAGTGTTACCAATCGGCAGATTGTTCGAGTCTATTTCAGAAGGATAGTTGCTGAACGAGAAGCCATTGGAAGTCTGGACCACATTAGCCACATAAGACTGATCTATCGCCGGGTTTGCGCAGACTACAGAGACCAAGCACGCATACTCGCTCTCGCTTGCGGAGAAAGAGAGAGAGCCGTCAACATAGGTCGTGTCGCTCGTCTTAGTGTTAACCACCTGAAACTTGCCGTCGAAGGACTTGCCAGCGATTGCCTGCCCAGGGTTAGTAGAAATGATGGCGTCATCGTCGTCGTCATCGCAGGCGGTGAAGCCGAGGGCGAGGGCGCAGAGGAGAGATGCCAATATTTTGCGTTTCATGATATTGCTCATTTTAAGTTTAAACTTAGCAGATTAGTAGCCCGGGTTCTGATCCTCCTGAGTCATGCCAGTGTTGCCGGAGATCTCCTCGAATGGGATTGGGCGGTACCACTTGTAGACGCCTGCGGGGGTAGGGATCTGCGTTGAGTAGGTCATGTTGCAGCCGAAAGCGAAGACGTAGCGGAAGAGCTGACGTGTGCGGCGGAGGTCGTACCAACGGCCGGGCTGGCCATAGGTCTCGCGTGCGCGCTCGTCAAGAACGACGTCGATGCTGGTGGGCGTGAAGCCAGAGACCTGGCTCGCATAGGTGGGGTCGTAAGAGGCGAATGAGGTGATGGCACCCGCATTGGCACGGTCGCGGAGCTCATTGAGGACGGCAAGAGAGCCTGCATCGTCACCAGCCAAGAGGAGAGCCTCGGCCTTATCGAGCTTAGCACCAGCAACATCGAGGATAAGGATGTCGCGGCAGCTCTGAGTCTTCTTGGCGGCCTGGAGAGTGTTGGGGTCATCCCACTTGCGGACGCAGTCCATTGAGGCTACGAGGTTGGCAAAGTCGCTACCATTGGTGCCAGGGGTGGTACCAGAGACAAAGGTGTAGTCCTTTGTGGTGTAGGTGCCATCAGCATTGAAAGTGGCAACGGTAGAGGTCTTGCCGAGGAGCACAGCCTTGGGAGCGGTGGTGCACTCGCCCTGGGTGAACTGAGCCTGATGCTCGTTCAGATAGGCGAGGAAGTCGCTCTTTGAGGTGTAAGAGGGAGCGTAGTAGTAGGCGATGGGGAGGTTCTCGGTGTTGCTGACCTTATACATGGCGTAGTAGCCCGAGTTGTCCCAGTTGCTTGCGTAGTTGTAGTGGGTGACGGCGAAAGTGGCGGCATAGCGAGAGTCGCCCTCCTCGAAGAGGTAGAGGCTCTTGAGCGAGGTGCCGTTGCAAGAAGAACCTTGCTTGCAGCCGTCCACATTCATCTCGCCATAGTAGTTGGCGAACTGGTTCTGGAGGCTGTGGCCACACTCAGAGGCTGCGCCGGGATAGCTTGCGCGGTCATAGTCGATGGAGAAGATCTCCTCCTGGTTGTCCTCATTGTCGAAATCCCACTTCTCAGCGAAGTCAGAGATGAGGGAGACGCCGGCGATAGCCTTATCGGCATAAGAGGCGGCGCGGTTGAAATAGGTCTTGTCACCTACGGTGTAAGTGCCAGCCTTGTCATCAGTGAGGGTGGTGCCGAGATCCCAGCCGGCAGCGAGAGCCACCTTGGCGGCGAGAGCGTTGGCGGCCTGCTTAGAGACAGAGCCGTCATGAGCGGACATCTCGGGGATTGCGGCGTCAGCCACAACAGCGTCGAGGTCGGCGAGGATGCCGTCATAGAGATCCTTGAGCTGCGTCTTGGGATAAGATGTCTCAGCCGAGTTGATGTAGTTGGTGACGAAAGGCACGCCACCGAACTGCTGAGAGAGGATATAGTAGGCGTAGCTGCGGAGGAACTTCATCTCGGAGCCGTAGGTGTCGCCACCATAGTAGATGACACCGTTGCAGGCGTTGATGAGCTTGTAGCAGGCTGAGTAGAACTCTTTGCAGGTTGAGTTCTCAGCCACGAGCGTATAGGTGCCGAAGTCGGCATCGGACGAACTCTTGCCGCGGGCGTTCCAATAGAGGTCGGTGCCATCATCCGTCATGCAGATGTAGGTCTCATCGACAAGGGGCTTGGCGAGCGAGAAAGCGTAGGTGCGGAACGACGCCAGGCCTTCGGGCGTGTTGTAATAGTCGTCGGCGGTCTTGCCACCCTCGCTCTTATTGTCGGCCACAAGGAAGTCGTCGCACGACGTGAGAGCCGGAGCGCAGACGGACACGAGGGCCGCAAGGGCGTATATCTTGATGTGTCGTTTCATTTGACTAAAGATCTTGAGAGAATTTAGTTACTTAAAACTTGAGGTTCAGACCGAACTCGCAAGTGACGGTGGCAGGACCATCCTCCTTGAGAGAAGCGCCGGCCCACTCAGGATCCCAACCCATGAAGTCGTCCTTAGACCAGCAGAACGGGTTGGTGACGGTGCAGTAGATGCGCGCCTTCTGGAGGTGGATTGCCTCAAGCACGTTCTTGGGGAGCGAGTAGCCGAGGGTTATGTTCTTAATCTTGACGAAAGATGCGTCAACATAGTCGCCAACACCCTTGGTGAAGTAGCTGCCTGAGCCATTGCCGGTTGCGCCGCGGTTGACAGCGGGGTACTTGCCGTAGTGGGTTGACTGCTGGTAGCGGGGGTTGATGTAGGTGCCATCTGAATTAACACCGTCGCAGCCGATGAGGGTACCAGCGGGGATGTAGTAATCCATGTTGAGGCGGTTACGGCCGCGGTCAGAGTAGTCGGCGTAGCGCTCGTAGAGGTTAGAGTAGACCGTGTAGCCCTGCTTGGTGTAGAGAGAGGCCGAGAGGTCGAAGCCGAAAGCAGAGAGCGTTGTGGAGAGAGAGCCGGTCCATTTAGGATCTGAGCTGTAGACCTTCTTGTCGTTCTCGTCGAACTTGCCATCACCGTTCATATCCTGAATGACGGGCATACCCTCGGTCCAGCCGTAGCATGCGTAGTAGTAGTCATAGCTCTTGACCTTTGAGCCAGGGGTGAAGCCCTTAGAGCGCGCAATCTCGGTGTCAGGAACAACAATGTCGAGGTCGGTTACGAGGCCGTCCCATACATAGCCGTAGATGTTATTAAGAGTCTCGCCGATGAAGAGGTTATTGTTAGGCTGGTCGTTGCCGGTGCCGTCAATCTCCTTGAGTTCGTTGACGTTCTTAGCCCAGTTGACACTCATCTCCCAAGTGAGGAAGTCGTTGTCAATGATGGTGCCGGTGAGGCCGACCTCAACACCACGGTTGCGAACCTTACCGATGTTGGTGGTCATCTTGACGCCGCCGCTCTCAAGAGGGAGCTGGACAGAGTAGAGAAGGTCGCGGCTCTGCTTCTGATAGATATCAAAAGTACCAGAGATGCGGTTAGAGAGGAAACCGAAGTCGAGACCTATGTTAACCTCGTCACTCTTCTCCCAAGAGAGATCCTTGTTGACGATTGAAGAGGGCGCGAAGCCGGTAGAGGTGGCATTGTTAAAGGCCTGATAGTAAGGACCGGTGACAGTCTGCTGAGTAGCGTAGTTGCCAGCGCCGGCGTTGTTACCGGTGACACCGTAAGAGAGGCGGAGCTTGAGGTTAGAGAGGACATCCTTGGTGTTTTCCATGAAGCTCTCCTCGCTGATGCGCCAAGCTGCTGCTACAGAGGGGAAGACGCCCCACTCATTGCCCTCGGCGAACTTAGAGGAGCCGTCCCAACGGACAGTGCCAGTGAGCATATAGCGGCCAAGGAAAGAGTAGTTGGCACGGAATGCGAATGAGAGCATTGAGTTCTCGGTGTAAGAGGTGCCGTCTGAATTGGTAGCGTCATAGGTACCTGAGCTGAGCTTGTACCAGAGAGAGCCGTCCTGAGGGTTGGTGTACTGGAGGCCGAGCTTCTCAGTCTTGCTGTGGTTCCACTCGTTCATGAACATCAGGTTCAGGCTGTGATCCTGATTGAAAGTCTTGGCGTAGGTGGCAGTGTTGGTCCAGGTGAAACCGAAGTTCTGGCTGGTGGCGTACTGCGCGGTAGCGTCAGCGTTGAGGTCCTTGCTGGTGCCGGTTGTCACGTCTACATAAGTACCCTTGTCATCGAACTGAGAGTCGCGATAGTAGGTGAAGCTGGGGGCGTAGGTGCTCTTGATTGAGAGGCCCTCGATGGGCTTAATCTCAATGTAGGCGGCGCCGAGGAGGCGGTAGGTGATCTTCTCCTTCTCCTGGATCTGCATGTAGAGCAGAGGATTGATAGAAGAGGTGAACTGGTTGGTGGTGGTGCCGAGAGCCGTCTTGTGGCCAGGCATTGCAATCAGGTTACCCTCAGAGTCGTAGGGGTTGATGAAAGGATTCATACGGAAACCCTCCTGGACTGCGTCATCGTTGGCGTACTCGTTGGTGGTGACAGCGGCGTTGATGTTGAAGCCGACAGAAGCGTACTGGTTGAGGTTGCTGTCGAGGCTGCCCTTGAAGTTGAAGCGGCGCATATGGTCGCCCTTGTAGACGCCGCGCTCATCGGTGACACCTACGCCGAGGTGGTAAGAGATGTCGGAGGTTGAGCCAGAGAAAGCTACGTAGTGGTTCTGCTTCTGGCCATCCTGGGTGACGAGGTCAACCCAGTCAACTACGTCGCCATTGGCAATCTTGGTGGCGAGGAGCGAAGTGCCATCCTCAGTATCAGAGAGGACCGCGGGGGTGTAGTTGGCCGCACTCATGTAGTACATGGGGTGCGAAGCGTTGGATGCGTTAGAGAGGGTGCTGAGGTACTGGACGAAACGCCACTGGGCGAACTGCTCAGGGCTCATGAAGTCAGCCTCGCGGGTAACCTTGCTGAAGCCATAGTAGCCGTCGTAGGTAACATTGAACTTCTGTGCGCACTCGCTGTTCTGCTGCTTCTTGACTCCTGCGCCGCCCTTGGTGGTGATCATGATGACACCGGCGGTAGCGCGAGAGCCGTAGATGGCGGTAGAAGACGCGTCCTTGAGGACATCGAGACGCTCAATATCCTGAGGGTTAAGGAAGTCCATGTCTGAGCAGACGACACCGTCAATGACATAGATAGGCTTGGTGTCTGAGCTGATGGAGCTCTTACCACGGATCTCAATGTCGAAGCCGCCATTGGTACGGCCGGTGCTCTGGGTGATGGAGACACCAGCGACAGCGCCCTGGAGGTTCTCCATGACAGAGGTGGCGCCCTTAGATGCCAACTTCTCAGTAGAGACAGAAGAGATAGAGCCGGTGAGGTCGCTCTTCTTCATTGTGCCGTAGCCGACAGCCACGACCTCCTGAATCTCCTGAGCGTCATCATGAAGCGTGAAGTTGACCGAGGTGCGGCCATTGAGAGCCTCAGTGACAGTGGCGTAGCCAATGAAAGAGACCTGGAGTGTGCTGTTAGTTGGAGCGGAAAGAGTATAGTTACCATCAAAGTCGGTTACCGTACCGACCGTAGTTCCCGCCACGACGACGGCGGCGCCAGGAACGGGCTGACCCGTGTTGTCCTTGACGACACCGGACACTGTGATGTCCTGCGCCATCGCCACGACCGCCACGAGGGCCATCATTAGGCTCGCTGCGAGCCTGCGGATGCTTTTGTAGTGCATTAGTGGTTGTTTTTTGTTAATAACAGAGAGAGATTTTTCTTCAGTTATGAAGGGAAAGGAGCAACAAGGGCTGCAAAGGCTTATGTTGATTATGGGCATTTCTGCAATAATCTCATGTTGTGCCATCGTTTGTCCTTGTTAGCAAACGTTGCAAAGTACTAAAAAAAATTTGAGACTTGCAACACATATTTTAAGATTGTTTTTCACTCGAATAAACAAAGAGTGCAAACGAAAGAAATAAACAAAGACAGGCACCCGCAATAACTCATTAGCTAACACAAAACTACGTATAACAAACCCCGCATCGGCATTTAACAAACCAAAAGACGAACAGAATAAAAAATTACACCAAATGCAAATACATATTTAAACCGAGAACTCGGATTACATCAGCCATTAGCGATAGCCGAACAGACAAGACCTCGGGATATTTGTCAAAACTGTGCAAAATGAGGCAACAAACGGAATAAACGAACTCTCTTTTTGAGCTGTCAAACCACGTAATTGAATGAACATCAGCTTTGCAAGCAGGAGCTCCGAGTAATACAAACGTTTACAATAAGGGCCCGTCCGCTTAATCGGGACAGACATCGCCAGTGGGAACGACAGCCAATAAAACATACGGATATATGCGCACCTACTTTCGCGGCTATTGCCTCGCAAAGAGCTGAACTTAAATGGATTTGCATAGCCCCCCGTTTGCGGCCAAGAGATAAAAGAGACACACGTTTGAGCAACAAAGAGATATTTTACATATTTTTGCAAAACATTACCCCCGAAAAAAAAAACCTACAAGCCTGTGCATGACAAAATAGAGATGCAGGACCTGCCGGCACTCCATAAACGGATGGAACCGGCACTCACAGAAGCGATAAACCGCGTCGTGGAGAGCGGCTGTTACATACGCGGACGCGAAGTCTCCACACTTGAGGATGAGCTGGCGCGATATGCCGGCACATCGTTCTGCCGCACTTGCGCCAATGGAACAGAGGCTATTCAGATAGCCCTGATGGCCTTAGACCTCAAACCAGGCGATGAGGTGATAACCTCCACCTTCTCTTTCATTGCGGCCGCCGAAGCCTGTAAGCTGTTGGGCCTAAGCGTAGTATTCGCCGACATCGACCCCAAGACTTTCAATATAGACCCGAAGAGCGTCGAGCGGCTTGTCACCCCGCGCACACGGGCCATTATCCCCGTGCACCTCTTCGGACAGATGGCGCCCATGGAGCCTCTGTTGGACATCGCCCGCAGGCACAACCTGTTCGTGATTGAGGACGCGGCGCAGGCCTTTGGCGCAGAGCAGACCGTCTTTGGCAAGAGGGTCAAGGCTTGCTCGGTAGGCGTGATTGGTTGCACCTCGTTCTTCCCCACCAAAAACCTTGGTTGCATGGGCGACGGTGGCGCAGTCTTCACCAACGACGAGGACTTGGCCGTCCGCATGGCAGCCATAGCATCTCACGGGGCGAAGAAGAAATACCACTCGGAGATGGTGGGCATAAACAGCCGACTCGATGAGATTCAGGCAGCCATTCTGCGCATCAAGCTGAGACGCATTGACGAGTGCCTGAGCAGGAGACGGTCAGCCGCCCTCAAATATCGCAAAGCGCTTGAGGCTAACGACTTCGTGGTATGCCCTGCCATGGCAGACGGCCACACGTTCAACCAGTTCACGCTCCACGTCAACTATGGCTGCCGCGACGACCTGCGCGAGTTCCTGACCCAGAAAGGCGTCTCCACCATGATTTATTTCCCCGAGCCTATTCATCGTCAGCCCGTTTTCGGGACAACGGACAACCTGCCCATGGCGGACGAGGCCGCAAAGTGCGTACTCTCACTGCCCATGCACTCCGAGCTGACGGATGAGACGATAAACAAGGTAGCCGAGGCGGTAAACTCATTCCACATCGGCGCCCACAGGGGGCATTAGTCCACCCCACCCCATTTTTATGTTCATTCACCCAACAGCCGTAATAGACGACAACGTCACAATAGGCGAAGACACCCGCGTGTGGCACTTCGTCCACCTCGTGTCGGGCTGCCACATAGGCTCACGTTGCTCCATCGGCCAGAATGTGGTCGTCATGTCCACGGCCGTCGTGGGGGACGGCTGCCGAATTCAGAACAACGTGTCGGTCTATGATGGCGTGACGCTTGAGAGTGACGTGTTCGTAGGCCCCTCGGCCGTCTTCACCAACGTCATCAATCCTCGCGCTTTCATCTCACGCAAAAGTGAATACCAACCAACCTTAGTCCGCCATGGCGCATCAATAGGGGCCAACGCCACCATTGTGTGCGGACACGAGATAGGCGAGTTCGCACTCATTGGCGCAGGGAGCGTAGTGACGAGGGACGTGCTGCCCTACGCACTGATGATGGGCAACCCCGCGCGGCAAAGCGGATGGGTGTCACGAGCCGGCCACAAACTGGCGTTTGACGCGGACGGGACGGCCACATGCCCCGAGACTGGTGAGAGATACCGACTCACAGAGGACGGCAAAGGGCGCAAACACGTAGAGCCCATAACCCAAGCGGCTGACACACAAGAACACTGAAAGAAAATGTCAACACAAAATAATAGAACGCTGCGAATGGCGGTCGTGGGCTGCGGCTACATAGGTCATCGGCACATTGCCATGATCGACGCCACCCCCGAGATGGAACTCGTCGCCGTGGCGGATATTCGCCAACCGGAAAAATGCGATGCCCCGAGCGGCGTCCAATTTTACAGTAACATTGACGACCTGCTCGCATCGGAGGGCAGACTCGACATGGTGAGCGTGTGCACGCCAAACGGTCTCCATGCCGACATGGCCATCAAGATACTCAAAAGCGGTGCTAACGTCCTGATGGAGAAGCCTCTCGCACTGAGCATAGCGGAGGCCGAGCGCATAGCCGAAGCAGAAAAAGAGTCTGAGGGCCGGGTCTTCTGCGTCTTCCAGAACAGATATACCCCGACATCGCAGTGGCTCAAAGGCATTGTGGAGGACGGCACACTTGGTGATTTGACCTCCGTCATTGTCGGCTGCCAATGGAACCGTGACGAGCGTTACTATAAACCCGGCTCTTGGCATGGCACGGCAAAACTTGACGGCGGCACTCTCTTCACCCAGTTCTCCCACTTTGTGGACATAATGCTGTGGCTCGTGGGCGATATTGAAATTCTCTCAGCCACATTCGCAGACTTCAGCCACAAAGAGACAACCGATTTTGAGGACACAGGCGCATTTCTCTTCAAGACAAAAAAGAGTGGCGCGATGGGCTCATTCAGCTACACCACCGCGGTGCCGGGCGAAAACTTAGAGACATCCATCACACTCATCGGCACAAAGGGCAGCGTCAAAGTGGCGGGCCAATACATGAGCGACGTCGCCCTGTGCAAAATACCCGGCTACGTGATGCCTCAGTTGCCGCCCCCCAACCCGCCCAACGACTACGGAGCCTACAAAGGCTCAGCTGCCAACCACTGCTACGTTTTCAGCAACGTGGCCGACGTGCTTCTGCGCGGCTGCGAACCCACAGCTGCCATTGAAGACGGAATGGCAGTCGTGAGCGTCATAGACAGAGTATACTCACTTCGCAAAGAGGACTTCACGTCTCGCATCCCACTATCCTACCAGCCATGACAATCCAAGACAAACTCGCGGGGTTGACCATCTCAGTCACGGGACTGGGCTACGTGGGTCTGCCCGCCGCCCTCGCTTTCGCCACAAAATATCACGTCATCGGCTTCGACCACTCAAAGGAGCGCATCGACATGCTGCGCCGCCATGAGGATCCGAGCGGAGCAGTCTCACCCGAGCAATTTGACGGTCTCCACATAACCTTCACGAGCGACGCAGCTGATACCCGCCTCGCCAACTTCCACATCGTGGCGGTGCCGACCCCCGTTGACGAGAGCCGCACGCCAGACATAACGCTGCTCAAGATGGCCATGGAGACCTTGGGCGGAACGCTGAAAAAAGGAGACACAGTGGTCATTGAGAGCACCGTCTACCCCGGATGCGTGGAAGAGGATTGCCTGCCAATCTTGGAGGAGAGATCGGGACTCAAGGCGGGCGCGGATTTCAACATAGGCTACAGCCCCGAGCGCATCAACCCGGGTGATAAGAATCACACATTCACCACGGTGCGCAAAATAGTGTCAGCCGGCACTCCAGAGGGTCTCGACCTTGTGGCCGAGGCTTATCAGTCAGTCATTAGCGCAAAGGTGTTCCGCGCATCGAGCATACGCGTGGCAGAGGCCGCCAAGGTCATTGAGAACACTCAGCGCGACGTCAACATAGCCCTCATGAACGAGTTGGCCATCATATTCAACCGCATGGGCATTGAGACCGACGACGTACTGCAAGCCGCCTCCACCAAATGGAACTTCCTGCCCTTCCACCCAGGGCTTGTGGGCGGGCATTGCATTGGCGTGGACCCGTATTATCTTGACTATAAGGCTCGAAGCATAGGCTACCACACTCAGATAATCAACCATGGGCGCTCAGTCAACGACTCCATGGGGCGATATGTGGCCTCAGAGACCGTCAAACGCATGTTGACCGGCCTCTCTTCTAACCCCACCAAAGCTCGAGTGCTGATAATGGGCTTGACATATAAGGAGGATGTGCAGGACGTTCGTAACACTCGCTCGATTGACATACTCAGCGAGTTGAAAAACTTTGGCATCAACCACATTGACGTGATGGACCCCGTAGCCTCGAAGAGAGACGCGGAGGCTCTTTACGGATTTGCGCCAAAAGATGAGCCGGATGGCGTATACGACGCCATAGTCGTGGCGACATCGCACAACTGCTTCAAGAGCCTCGGGCAAGACTTCTTTGACAACCACCTGCGAAAAGGTGGAGTCTTGACCGACATATACGGCATTTTCAGGAACATAGAGGGCTTCAAGTCATGGAGGCTGTAAACCCGAAAAAGGGACTCAGGGCGGTCATCTGCTCGCAAAGCAACTTTGCCACAGACTATCGTGTGGAGAAGATGCGCCAGACCCTCACGTCGTTGGGCTATGACGTCACCCTCTTGGGGCGCAGCCATCCGACAGACGGGCGAACGCCAGCCGAAAAGGTGGAATATATGCGCCATTTCTTTTGGCACGGGCCACTTTTTTATGCCGAGCTCAACCTGCGGCTTTTTCTGCGGCTGCTCTTCGGCAAGTCGTGGGACCTCATAGTCTCAATAGACCTTGACACATTGGCCGGTTGTCAGGCTGCGGCACGCATCCACGGCACACGCCTCATGTGGGACAGCCACGAGCTTTTCCCCGAGGTGCCCGAGATAGCCAACAAGCCCATGGTAAAAAAAATCTGGTGGGCCATACAGAACCATTGCGTGCCGCGACTACGCAAGACGGACATAGCGGTGACCGTCTGCAAATCAATAGCCGACATATTTCTTGAGAGATACGGGCGCGAGTTCCTCGTGGTTCGCAACGCACCTTTGGCATCGCGACTGACCGAGGTCAGAAATGTGAGACAAGATACCGATGAGCGAACTTTCACCATACTCTATCAGGGCGCGGTCAACGTTGGCCGAGGCGTGGAGGAGATGATTAGCGCAATGCCCCAATTGCCAAACTGCCGCTTTATCGTGGTAGGCGATGGCGACGTGCTTGACAAAGCCAAAAATCTCGCCGCCGAGATGAACGTTAGCGACAGGGTGGAGTTCGTTGGCCGAGTACCGTTTAAAGACCTCGCGCCTTACATGGCAAAAGCCGACGTAGGTCTCGTTCTGCTCAAAAACATCTCACTCAACTACTTCTACGCGCTTCCTAACAGGGTTTTTGACTTCGTCTCGGCCGGGTTACCCATAATCGGCAGCCGCCTGCCAGAGATAGAGGCCATTGTGGAAAAACAGCAAGATCAGGACGGCACACCTATGCCCGTCGGCATGTGCGTTGACACAATGAAAGCCGAGGAGCTTGCCGAGGCCATAAAAAGCGTCATTTCCAACCCCGACCGCACGGCACAATGGCGAAAGAACATGGAAAAACTCGCCCCTCGATTGACATGGGAACACGAGGCCGAACAAATCAAAAAAGCAATTAAAACGGGCGAAGAAGGGGAATAAGACACCCGACGCACAGACTTCGCGCCTTAGAGCTTACGAATGATGGTCATGCCATCGCGGATGGGGAGAATAAACTTCTCAACGCGGTTATCAGCCGCCACATGGTCGTTAAAAGCCTTGACAGCGGCCGTATGGCGGTCAGAAGGCTTGACGACAGGATCAACCACATGACCATCCCACAAGACATTGTCCGCCAAGATAAACCCGCCTTTCCTGACACGGGGCAGCACCGCCTCATAATAATCAAGATACTCCCTCTTGTCGGCATCGATAAAGACAAGGTCGAAAAGCTTTCCACCCGTCTCAGCCTCTATCTCCGCCAAAGCCTTGTCAAGAGAGCCGATGTGCAGCACAAGCTGGTGGGCATGCACCGAGCGTGAGAAAAAACTCATTATCAGATCCTCAAGCTCATCATTAACCTCAACCGTATGAATACGCGCGTCGGGATTAGTGAGGCCTTGCGCCATCGAGAGGGCGGAGTAGCCCGTGAAAGTGCCTATTTCGAGCGTCAGCTCAGGCTGGAGCATCTGCACAAAAGTCTTAAGCAGCGAGCCTTGCAACAGGCCCGAGCACATTCGCGGCTGAATGGTCCGCAGGTGGGTCTGACGCTCCAGCTCATGCAGCAGAGCCGGCTCAGCGTCAGAGTGGTCAAAGATATATTGCTCTATTTCAGGTGTCATGCGAAAATGAGTCGAGACATAGGCGACGCGCCTAAAACACTTTGTGCGACACGGAGGAGCGACTCGGGCGAGACACGGTCACGAATAATGCCGGCAATCTCATATACAGTCAAGTAACGCCCGTAGAGGATGGCAGCACGCCCCGCCGCAAGCATCAGGCTCTCGGCGTCATCCGCAGCCATGAGAGTCTGACACACATATTGGTTTATAATCTTATGGAAAGCAGAGGGAGAGAGAGCAGACTGGCACAGCTTGTCAATCTCACGCCCCACAATCTTCATGCTCCGGTCAATATTCTGAGAGTCCGTGCCAAAATATATGCTGAAGAGACCCGTGTCATCAAAACTCGTATAGTTGGTCTCGACATTATAGGCTATGCCGTTCCGCTCACGCAGAGCCACAGAGAGCCTTGAATTCATGCTTGGGCCGCCCAATATATTAGAGAGCACATTCATTTCAAGCCTGTCATCGGCGAAACAATCCGGGGCCTTGCAACCCATGACGACATGCGCCTGGCTCGTGCCTTTGTCCACACGCTCGTCAAATATGGCAAAAGAGTCGACCTTAGCGCGCTCAGGCCTGCCCAAACGGGCGCTGACAGTGCCGAAATACTTCTCAGCCACCTTTAGCACCTTCTTGCGCTCCGTGGGGCCTATATAGACAAAAGCCATACGGTCCGTGACATGAGTGCGGCCAATGAAACGACGCGCGTCATCGCCCGAGAAACGAGACACAGTCTCCGGAGTGCCGAGAATATTATGCCCGAGCGGAGTGTCGGCAAAAGCCCTCTGCTCCCACTCATCAAAAACAAGTTCAGAAGGCGTATCCTCGTAGCTCGTTATCTCGTCAATAATAACCTCGCGCTCCTTGTCAAGCTCCTTGACCGGGAAAACAGAATTGAAAGCCATGTCGGCAATCAGCTCGGCGGCACGCGCCAAGTCGTCCTCAAGGAAAGCCGCGTGAATGGCGGTCTCATCCTTAGTGGTATAGGCGTTCAGCTCACCGCCAACCTCATCCAATCGGCTCAAAATGTGGCAAGCGCGCCGTTTTTGTGTCCCTTTGAACACCGTGTGCTCCACGAAATGGGCGAGTCCGAACTCGTCATCAGCCTCATCGCGGCTTCCCGCGTTAATCACCAAGGCGCAGCGAGCCACAGGGCCTGGAGCCCAAAGCGTGCACACCTTGATGCCATTGGCGAGAGTAATAACTGTTGTTTCTTCTGTCTCTTTGGGCATTTTCTGTAGAGAAAAGCAAGGGGAGGGTGTACGGCACAAGCCTTAATATATTGGGATGCGGCACGTTGACAGCCCTTGACCATTCATGGGCAAAGTTACTAAACAGTTCACAGTTGGCAATATCACACAGTCCCGTTTGACACGCTTCCCAACCACCTTATATGCCTTTAAAAGACACGAATTGACATGAGGGGCATAGGATAACGACTTTGTAGCGAATCGGGCCAAATAGGCAGCCTCAGCAAACAAAAATCCCCAAGGCTGCAGATGACCGCGCCTCGGGGATATAGATTATGTGTCGCAAAAATGCAGTACGTCTTCTCAGCAAGCCGCGCCAACTGAATTAACAGGAAGCCCAGATTGCAAGTAGAAGAGAAATGGCAGCAGGCTAAGCCTCCTCCGTCGGCTCGATGTCCTCCTCAGGATCAGTCTCCGGCTCACCAATAGAACCCTCGGGCTCCTGACCTTGGCTGAAAGCGGCGCGCACCTTGGCCTCAATCTCCTCCTGAAGCTCAATATTATCCTTAAGGATGCGGAGGGCGGCCTCACGCCCCTGAGCCAACTTAGAGCCAGCGTATGAGAACCAAGAGCCGGATTTCTTGACTATATCCAAGGCCGTGGCCTGGTCAAGAATCTCACCGACCTTTGAGATGCCCTCACCAAAACGGATCTCGAACTCCGTCTTGCGGAATGGGGGCGCAACCTTATTCTTCACAACCTTGGCGCGGGTGATGTTGCCCAACACCTCATCACCATTCTTGATGGGGCTGACCTTGCGGACATCGATACGGATGGAGGCGTAGAACTTGAGGGCGTTGCCGCCAGTGGTCGTCTCCGGGTTGCCAAACATAATGCCAATCTTCTCACGGAGCTGATTGATGAAGATGCAAGTGGTGTTAGTCTTGGCCAAAGCGCCCGTGAGCTTACGGAGTGCCTGACTCATAAGGCGGGCGTGCAGACCCATCTTGGCCTCGCCCATCTCGCCCTCAATCTCAGCCTTAGGGGTAAGAGCCGCAACAGAGTCAATGACAATTATGTCAATCGCAGAAGAGCGGATGAGTTGCTCAGCCACCTCAAGAGCCTGCTCACCATTGTCCGGCTGGCTCATGTAGAGAGCGTTCATGTCGACACCGAGCTTTTCGGCGTAGGTGGGGTCGAACGCATGCTCTGCGTCAATAAAAGCGGCGATACCGCCCGACTTCTGAGCCTCGGCAATGGCATGGATGGCGAGCGTCGTCTTACCTGACGACTCAGGGCCAAAGATCTCAATGATACGCCCACGCGGATAGCCACCCACGCCGAGTGCCATGTCGAGGCCGAGAGAACCTGTCGGGATGACAGGCACCTTCTCAACCTGACGGTCGCCCATGCGCATGATGGTACCCTTGCCATAGGTCTTGTCAATCTTATCCATGGTCAGCTTAAGAGCCGCCAGTTTTTTCGCCTTGATATCTTCAGAGCTGTCTGCCATGATATGTTGTCGTGTTTATATTAAACGTCGTCTTTAC
This sequence comes from Bacteroidaceae bacterium, assembly GCA_963618945.1. GTDB lineage: Bacteria > Bacteroidota > Bacteroidia > Bacteroidales > Marinilabiliaceae > W3P20-009. The sequence continues at coordinate 441 of CAVETY010000005.1, read as the reverse complement.
TTTACCGCCCGAACGATTTGAGATTAAGCTAAGCCTCTATCGTTCCGACAATGCAAAGATAACCGCATAGCTGTTTCAATTCTTGACACAGCAGATGTTTTTATGGGAAATTTTTGGTGTGCCAATTTTTGAAACAATTAAAACAATTAGGAATGAGGAGTGAGGAGTGGAGAATGAGGAATTAGGAGTGAGGAATGAGGAATTGCGCCGGGGTGCTGGTTTGCGTGATTTTAGAGGGTTGATTTTGGGCTGCATAAAAGCAGTTCTGTGACTTTTGTGAAGGTGATGGGGAAAGCGGTGAAGTGACTGAGATGGAATAGAGCTGGGAAAGTTAGTTGGCGGTGAGGAGTGTGTATACACAAAAAAAATCCGCCCCCCGGAGATGTCTCCAGGGGGCGGACTGTTTTAAGGGGCGGCAACCTACTCTCCCACACTCGTGTG